>CAWDEB010000021.1:0-51619 GCA_963801155.1 uncultured Actinomycetes bacterium | reverse complement strand
CGACGTGACCCGGCTGCTCACCGAGAGCATCGCGGACCTGGCCGAGGGGTACTTCGAGAGCGATGCGATACGGGCCCGCTGTCGGTCTCCGGTGTGATGGGGACGTGGGCCGGGCCGCGGTCGGCCGGGACTGCGTACGTGATGCTGCACCACCACATCGGCGAGTCGGCCTGGGGGTTTCCGCGGGGCGGGATGGGTGCGCTGTCGGGGGCCCTGGCGCGGGCCGCCCGGATGTTCGGGGCCCAGGTCAGGACCGGCGCCGAGGTGGCGCGCATCCGCACCCGCGACGGCCGGGTCACCGGGGTCACGCTGGACAGCGGGGAGTCGATCGACGCGCCCGTGGTGGTCACCACGGCGCACCCGCAGATCTCGTTCCTGCGGCTGCTGGACCCGGCCGACCTGCCGGACGGGTTCGTGGCCGACATCCGCGGCTGGCGCAGCCGCAGCGGCACGGTGAAGATCAACCTGGCGCTGGACCGGCTGCCGGTGTTTCCTTCGCATCCGGATCCTGACCCGTCGGTCTACGGCGGCACGATCGTGCTGGCCGAGTCGCTGGACGACGTTGAGAACGCGTTCCAGCAGGCCGTTTCGGGCCGCCGGCCGAGCTGCCGTTCGCCGACATCTGCATCCCCAGCGTGTTCGACGACTCGCTGGCCCCGGCCGGGAAGCACGTCATGTCGCTGTTCACGCAGTGGGTGCCGTGCGGCTACGCCTCGGCGCCGTTTGCCGCTTCGCTCGACGCGTACGCCGACCGCGTGCTGGCCCGGGTGGAGGCGGTCGCGCCCGGGTTCACCGACTCGGTGCTGCACCGGCAGGTGATCGGTCCGCACCAGATGCAGGAGGAGTACGGCCTGATCGGCGGGAACATCTTCCACGGGGAGCTGTCGCTGGGGCAGATGTTCCACGCCCGGCCCGCAGCCGGGTACGCCGACCTGCGCACCCCGGTCCGCGGCCTGTACCAGGCCGGGTCGGCCACCCACGGCGGCGGCGGGGTGACCGGCATCCCCGGCCGCAACGTGGTCCGCCAGATCCTGGCCGACCGCCGCGCCGAACGCTGGCGCCGTCGAGTCTCACGGCCGAGCCGGGTGGCGAAAGCGTCCCCCCGGGTCTAGCGTTCCGGGGCGCGGCGGCGGCGGACCGGGACGACGGTCTGCAGGACGCTGCGGGCCATGGCGTTCTGCCACACGTTGCCCGCGCGCCGCCACTGGCGCTTGGAGTCCAGGACCAGCGACCGGGTCTGGACGGCCGGGTCGGCTACGCCCAGGCGCATGGCCAGCGCGGTCATCGTCTGGACCCAGAAACGGTCCTCCATGCGGTGCATGACCGGCATGCCCAGCTCGTAGAGCGGGTCACCGGCGCGGAGCAGGACCTGCGTCTGCACCACGGTCGTCTCGCCCGAACGCTCGGCCGAGAACGTGATCCAGCCGGCGAACTGGTGCCCCTGGGGCGTCGCGAACGTGAACGACTCGGCGTCGGCGTACAGCACGAACACGCCGGTGGACATCTTCACCCCGCCGCCGACCGCGATGTCGAGCAGGGCCACGTCGCCGGGGCTGATGCCGGTCAGGGCACCCGCGAAGCGGTTGCCCTTGGGCCAGAACTCCGGGAAGTGCGCCTTCCAGACCGCGATCGCGTCCTGCGGTGAGGTACCGGGGCCGACGTCGACGGAGTAGGTCTTCTGCCACAGCTTGCCGAACCCCTGGACCGGTCCGGTGAGCCGCCTGCCGGCCACGTTGGTCCCGCGCACGCCCTCGCGCGCCTCGACCTGCAGCCGGTCGACCTTGGCCGCCCAGTGGCTGGCGTCGCGGGGGGCGCCGGGCCCGGTGCTGGCTGCGGGGGTAGTGGCCTCGGGTCCGGTCAGCTCGGCCATGACGTCCTCCTCGGTTCGCGGCGCCCTGCTGGCGCTCGGTGTCGTTGTTCGACTGACCAGCAGCCTAGGAAGCCGGCGATATGAGGGCGTTACGGAAAAGGCGGATCTCGTGCAACTTTTAACGAATTAGCGTTACGGGCGTCGAGCGGCTCGGCGTTACGGGCGTCGAGCGGCTGGGAGGTGCGGGCCAGGTCGGCGACCAGATCGAAGGAGCGCAGCCGGTCGGCGGGGTCGAAGACCATGGTGGTAAGCATCAGCTCGTCGGCGGCGGTCGCCGTCAGCAGGTCGGCCATCCCGCGGCGGACGGTCGCGGGCGCGCCGATGATCTGGGTGGCCTGCCGGTCGACGACGAACGCGCGCTCGAGCTCGTTGTACGGGTAGGCGGCCGCCTCCTCCGGAGAGGGCAGCGGGCCAGGGCGGCCGCTGCGCAGCTTCAGGAACGACAGCGCCCCCGAGCTGGCCAGCCAGTGCGCCCGCTCGTCGGTCTCGGCGCAGACCACCGCGGCGGCGACCATGGCGTAGGGCCGGTCGAGCACCTCGGACGGACGGAACTGCGAGCGGTACAGGGCCAGCGCCGGGAGGGTGTTGGCCGGGCTGAAGTGGTGCGCGAAGGCGAACGGGAGGCCGAGCACGCCGGCCACCTGCGCGCTGTAGCCGCTCGATCCGAGCAGCCACATGGCGGGCTGATGACCCCGGCCGGGCACCGCGGTGATCCGCGCGAACGGGTGACCCTCGGGCCAGCGGCCGGTGAAGAAGCCGAGCAGCTCAATGAGCTGGTCGGGGAAGTCGTCCGCCGACAGCGCCTCGGGCGAGCGGCGCAACGCGGCGGCCGTCACCTGGTCGGTGCCCGGGGCGCGGCCGATGCCCAGGTCGATGCGGCCGGGATGGAGCGCCTCCAGCATGCCGAACTGTTCGGCGACCACCAGCGAGACATGGTTGGGCAGCATGACGCCACCGGAGCCCACCCGGATGGTCGCGGTCGCGTCGGCGATGTGACCAATCAGCACGGGCGGGGCCGAGCTCGCGATGCCGGGCATGTTGTGATGCTCGGCGACCCAGAACCGCCGGAACCCGAGCTCCTCGGCGTGCCGGGCCAGGCCGGTGGTGGCGCGCAGCGCATCGCCGGCGTTCCCGCCATCCGGCACCGGGGCCAGGTCGAGGACGGACAGCGGTACCTGTTCCGGGCCGAACGCCAAGGAGGCCGCGGAGAAAGTGGGGTCCATGTCTTCCACGACTTGTCCGAACAGCGCGGACAGTCACGTTCTTCCGTAAGCCGCGGTGCACGGTCCGCCGCGGGCCCGCGCGGTCGAGACGATGTCCGGGTTGATCCGCACGGCCTGCTCATGCCATGGCTATGTCTCAGCTATGGAGGCGGTGAACTGCTCGAAGCTGTGCAGGATCTCGGCCAGGTCTAGCGCCGCCGGTGGCGCTGCCTGATCTTGATGTAGCCGAACAGCGGGTGACCGGTCACGATCACCGTCGGGGCACCCGGGGCCGCCGTCTGCGCGGCCCGGTTGCTGATGTGCCCGGTATAGGTGCTCAGCGGGCCGACGCGAGCCGCCCAGCCTTCGGGCAGGATCAGCTGGATCCACCCGGTCCGGGTGATCACCTCCACGGTGACCTCACGGTAGGCGCAGGAGGCCTGGGTGAAGTCGATCGTGATCCACCCGGTGGTGGACTCGGCGGTGATCCGCCGCGGGACGATCCAGCGCCCGGCCTGCCTGATGTTCGGCGTCGTGGTCCGCAGGACCAGCGTCCCCGGCTCGACTCCGATCCCCGGGTACGAGACGAAGGGCGGCTGCGCGGGCAGGTCCGCCACCAGGGTCTCGAGGTCGCCGTACGTCTTCGCGCGGTAGGCCCGGCCGAGCCGGTCATCCAGTTCCCAGGTCTCGATCCGGCCCTCGCGGGCCGCGATCCGCAGCCGCTCCGCGACGGCGTCCCGGTCCGCGTCGGCCGCTCGCATCGCCGCGAGGTCGCCCGGCCCCGGTCCCGGCCGATCCGCATCGGTCATAGGCCGACTGTAGGACATGCCCGCCAGGTCAGGGATGGTGCGCTCTAGTGATGGACCGCGGCGAGCAGGGCGGCGTAGGACCTGACCAGCGCCGCGTGCTCCAGCGGGAGCAGCCGGCTGTCACGCTGGCAGCCCTCGCGAACCCACTGATCGGACAGGTCCATGGCCCGGGCCCGGTGCACCGCGGCCGGACGGAGCGCGGCCTCGGGATCGCCGTACAGGTAGCAGTACAGGCGGACCAGAGACTCCACCAGTTCCTCGGCGGGTTCGGCGTCATCGATCGCGTGCGAACCATCGCGGTGCTGGCCCTCCCGGTGCACGCGCCACCAGTCGACCTCGAGCTCGGCGGCCTTGGCCGGGTTCGCGGGCTCGCCGTAGACGAGCCTGACCAGGGCGTAGAACCGCCGCATGCAGGCCCGGGCCCGCTTGGGGTGGTTGTCGGGGTAGGGCGCCCACAGCTGGTTGGCCCGCAGCACCAGCCAGGCGCCGTGCAGGGTCCGGTACCAGTCCATGCCGAAGCCGGCCCGGACCAGGCCGACCGAGGCGATCAGCACCCTGGGCCACTTCCGCAGGTAGTACCCGACCCAGACCCGGTACTCCAGGTCGGCGAGACGAACGGGATCGAATGACCGCAGCCGCGTCGGCGTCCCGACGCTGACCTTGCCGGTGGTGCTCATCGGCGTCCCCTCTCTGCCGCTAGCAAAGCATTTCCCGCTTCCCCGCGGTAAGTGACCGCGGGCCGCTGCACCGGCTCCTCGGCTCATCCTCCCAGGTCGGTCAGGAACCGGATCAGCAGCTTACGGACGGCCGCTGGCTGTTCCATGTTGATCATGTGACCCGCGCCCGCGACGACGTGGTACTGAGCGCCTGGAATGCGCCGGGCGAGGACGGCGGACATCTCGCGAAAGCCTGGCACGTCGAACTGACCCACGGCGATCAGGGTCGGCACCGTCACGTCCTCGAGCGCGTCGATGGGCTGCGGGTCAGGCGGCCGGTGGGGGTCCTGGCCGAGCCAGTGCTGGCCGGGGTAGCCGGCCACCATGGCCGCCAGCCTGCTCGCCAGGCCGGGCCGCTCGCCTGCGGCGGCGAACAGCGGATGGGCGAGCCACGCCGCTCGGCCTGCCAGTACCCCGCCCGCCTGGACCTGCCGGGTGACCTCCTTCAGGGCCTGCGCTGACGCGGCATCCCACGGCACACCGTCCAGCACCGCGCCGAGCAGTGCCAGGCCACGGACCCGGGCCGGGGCGGCCAGCGCGGCTTGCAGGACCACACGGCCACCGAACGACAGGCCGACCAGCGCCGCCTCTTCGATAGCCAGGTGATCCAGCAGCGCGATGAGGTCGTCGGCGTGGGTATAGGGAACTGCGGGATCGAACGGCCCGGAAGCGCCGAATCCGCGGCAGTCGTAGCGCACCACGCGGAATCGGGCCGCCAGCGGCCCGACCTGCGGATCCCACATCCGCATATCCAGGCCGAAGCCGTGGACGAGCACCACGGCTGGGCCGTCGCCGGTCACCTCGTAGACCAGACGAGCACCGGGCCGGGCCAGTACGGCGGTGGTCCTGGACGTCGTCTCATGCACTGGCATGCCCGTATCGTGGCACGCGGCGGCCTCGGTCAGCAGGGTTACGGCACATCGCCCCCGGCGGGCAGGGACCGGCGGTACCCAGGGTGGTCGGTTGCGCCTTGGGGCCGGGCGGTTATTCGTCCAGGGTCGCGGCGTCGGCGGGGACGTCGACGGAGTACTGCCTGAGCACGTCCAGCGGGACGATCTCCAGCGCACGCTCGTGGGTCGAGGCCAGCACCACCGGGGCGGCGGCGCCGTCACGATGGGCCCGCAGCCAGTTCGCCGCGGTCACGCACCACCGGTCCCCCGGCACCAGGCCAGGGAAGCTGAACTGGGGCATCGGCGTGGACAGGTCGTTGCCGATACCGCGCTGATGCGCGAGGAATTCCGCGGTCACCACCGCGCAGATCGTGTGGCTGCCGAGGTCCTCGGGTCCGGTGGTGCAGCATCCGTCCCGGTAAAACCCGGTCAGAGGATCGGTTCCACATGGCTCGAGTTCGCCGCCGAGCACATTGCGGTCGCTCATGTTTGCAGTATCGGCATGGCGGCATACAGACCGCAAGATCCACGATACGGCCGTTCGGTTGCGCAGTAACCGCGAAATAAGCAGGAAACGCGGCCCGCGGAACAAGACGCGGCGGCCGGGCGCCGGCACAATTGGTCGGGTGAAGCACTCCAGACTTCTCGCGGCGGGCGGAGCATCGCTCCTGGCCGCGACGGCGGTGTCCTGCGTCGTCGCGCCCTCCGGGGCGGCCACGGCGAAGGCCCCGGCCGTGCCGGTCACGCACGTCATCGAGATCATGATCGAGAACCACTCCTTCGACAACCTCTTCGGCAAGTTCCCCGGTGCGGACGGCATCCCGGCGAACACCTCGCTGCTCAACCCGGACGCCTACTTCGACTCCGCGCCGAATGTGCAGCCCGTCTGGGCCGCGGGCAACGAAGGCGACGTCAACGGCGAGCTCAACAACAGCACGGTCGCGGAGCAGATGGCCATGGACTACCAGCCCGGCCAGGGCTACCTGATGGACCACTACACCGTGTTCCCGCAGGACGGAATGGCCGCAATCACCGAATTCGGCCCGCAATTCGACCCGGACGAGCAATACCTGGCGTCGGCCTATGAACTCGCCGACCACAATTTCCAGCCGGTTATCGCCCCGACCCAGCCGAACGTCATGACCGCGCTGAATGGCACCGATCACGGGTGGGTCTACAACAACCTCGAACCCGGCCCGGCCCAGCCGTGGAACTCGATTTTCGACGAGCTGACCGCGCACAGCCGCAGCTGGAAGATCTACTACGCGCTGCCGCCGTCCGCCCTGGCCGGGACGATCTGGCCGCAGCTCATCCCGCCCGGGCACGCCGCGGACCTGACCACCGGATCGGCGTTCTTCGCCGATCTCGCGTCCGGCGGCCTGCCTGACTTCTCCTTCGTGCGGCCCGGAGTGGACTACAGCACCGAGCCGCCGGAGGACATCGGGCAGGGCGACGCGTGGATCGGCCAGCTGGTCAACGCGGTCGCGCACAGCAAGTACTGGGCTTCGACGGCCATCTTCGTCACCTACGACGAGAGCGGCGGGTTCTGGGATCACGTGGCGCCCGCCGCGAGCACCGGCTACGGGGCCAGGACGCCGATGATCATCATCAGCCCGTACGCCCGCCGCGGCGTGTACCACCAGCAGAGCACTAACGTCTCCGTCCTGTCGTTCATGCAGAAGCTGTGGGGCCTGCCCGCGCTGACGCCGCTCAACGCCAGCCAGAACAACCTGTTCTCCGCGTTCAACTTCGGCCAGGCGCCGCTGGCCCCGCCCTCGGTGCCGGTCGCCCCGGCCGACACCATCGGGTTCCACGGCCCGGGCGGCATCCTGACCGACGTCGGTTCTGTTAATCCGGGGCGCTCGCTGACGATCAACCTGGAGGCCGAGACCGGCGGGCTGGTGCTCGATTCGGCGGTGAACGGCCCGGTCGCGCTGACGCTGACGCCGCCGCCGGGAGTCGCCGTGCCGCCGTCGTTCCCGACCTCGGCGCACCTGGCCGGGGGCCAGGCGGACATCTCGGTGTCGTTCCCGTCGGCCGGTTACTGGCGGATCGCGGCAGGCGGGCCCGGGGGCAGCCAAGGCTGGGTCACGGTGGACGTGGGTGTCACGCCCGATACGGCGCCGTAGGCCCGCGGCTGGCGGCTGCCCGGCGGCTGGGGCTGCCCGGCGGCTGGACAGGGCGCGCGCGGGCGGCTTAGTCTTGACTGTATGGTCAGTCAAGATTTGGGTTACCGGCGGGACCCGGCTCCGGTCGACCGGGCGGGGCTGGAGGAAGCGCTGCGGCCGTTCGGGGAGAGCCGGATGCTGCCGCGGGCCGCGTACGTGGACCCGGCGGTGTTCGAGTGGGAGCAGCGGCATTTCTTCGGCGGTGGCTGGATGAGCGTGGCACGCAGCGAGCAGTTGCCGGAGCCGGGCGACCAGCGGGCCGAGGCCACCGGGACGGGCAGTGTCCTGCTGGTCCGGGGCGAGGACGGCGCGGTGCGGGCCTTCGCGAACACCTGCCGGCACCGCGGGCACGAACTGCTGCCGTGCGGCGAGGGCGCTCAGCACAAGATGATCATCTGCCCGTACCACGCCTGGACGTACACGCTGGCCGGCGACCTGCACGCCGCGGGCAGCTTCAAGAAGGTACGCGGCTTCGACTTCGGCACGTGGGAACTGCCGGCGCTGCCGGTGACCGAGTGGCACGGCCTGGTCTTCGTCGACGCCTCGGGTGGCGCTGCGCCGTCTTTGGCTGAGGCGCTGGCGAAACTCGACGAGATCGTCGCGCCGTACGAGCCGGAGCGGCTGGTGACGGCCGGACGGCACAGCTACGACGCCGAGGCCAACTGGAAGATCCTCACCGAGAACTATCACGAGTGTTACCACTGCCCGTCCATCCACCCCGAGCTGTGCCGGGTCAGCCCGCCCAAGAGCGGCGAGAACTATTTGGCCGACGGCGCCTGGATGGGCGGCTGGATGGACCTGCGGGACGGCATGGCCACCATGTCGCTTTCCGGATCGAGCGGCGGGGTCCCGCTCCGCGGCCTGGACCAGCAGGGGCTGCGGACCGTCATCTACATCAACATCCTGCCGAACGTCCTGCTCAGCCTGCATCCCGACTACGTGATGACGCACCGGCTGGTCCCGGTGGCCGCGGACAAGACCCGGATCGAGTGCACCTGGGCGTTCGCGCCCGAGGCCGTGGCCCGCCCCGACTTCGACCCGGGCTACGCGGTGGACTTCTGGGATATCACCAACCGGCAGGACTGGGCCGCGTGCGAGTCGGTGCAGCGGGGGCTGTCCTCGCCGCACGCCTCGCCGGGACCGCTGGCGCCCGACGAGGACGCGGTGTACTCGTTCGTCACCACCATCGCCCGGGGCTACCTCGGCCAGGCCGCGTGGGGCCCGGGTAGTTTTACAGGGTGACCATACTTGACATCCCGGTGAAGACCCTGGCCGGGCGGGACTCCTCGCTCGGTGCCGTCGCGTCGCCCGGCCCCGGTTTGCCCAATAGGGCGCTGCTGGTGGTGAACGTGGCCTCCAAGTGCGGGCTCACGCCCCAGTACACGGCGCTGGAGAAGCTGCACGAGCAGTTCGCTTCCCGCGGGTTCGCGGTGGTCGGCTTCCCGTGCAATCAGTTCGGCGGGCAGGAGCCCGGGACCGCCGGCGAGATCGCCGAGTTCTGCTCGGCGACCTACGGGGTCACATTCCCGATGTTCGAGAAGATCGAGGTGAACGGCCCCGGCGGGCATCCCATCTATGCCTCGCTCACGGAGGCGCCGGACGCCAGCGGCCAGGCCGGCGACATCCAGTGGAATTTCGAGAAGTTCCTGGTCCGGCCGGACGGCACGGTGGCCGCGCGGTTCCGCCCGCGGACCACCCCTGACTCCCCCGAGGTGCTCGAGGCTATCGAGGCCAGCCTCCCGGCGGGGTCCTTCCCGGGGTAGCGGCGGACGGGCCTATGTGCAGTGCCTGAGGCGGCGGATGCGCCGCTCAGCCGGTGCCGCCTGCCCGTCGGCGGGAAAGGACCCAGACGGCCCCGACGATTATCACCAGGGCACCGAAGGCAACGGCCGCCAGGCCGCGTCTGGAGGGGCCCGCGCGTGTGGCCGAAGCGGGCTGGCTGGTTGACTGCGGCGTCGGGCTGGCGGCCGGGGTCGCGGGCGCGGCGCCGGGGGCGGGCGCGGCGAAGGCGACGACGCTGCTGGCAGCGGGGGCCAGCAGCAGGCCGTCGGCCACCGTCGGGGTCGGAAAATGGTTGGCCAGCCCGCCGACGGTGATCTGCTGGCGGATCTTGCCGGTGGCCCGGTCCAGGCCGTACAACATGCCGTTCGGGCCCATCGTCCAGACCAGGCCCGCGGCCACGATCGGGGGCCCGCCGCCGGTCCCCGAGCTCCACAGCATGCGCAGCGCGGGCGGGGACCCGCTGGCTTCGACCGCGATGATGCCGGACTGGCAGGGCAGGTAGACGGTCATGCCGACCACGGCGATGCCACCGTCGATGTCCTCGCCGCACGCCGATCCGACGGTATGGTTCCCGCCGCCCAAGGCGGCCTGCTGGCCGCCGATGCCGCCCAGGTGGGCGCCGTTGAGCAGGTAGACGATCCGGGACTTCCCGGCCAGGATCACCTGCCCGTCGGGCAGCAGCGCCGGCGCGACCGACATGTCCAGGTCCTGGGAGTTGTTGGTGGCCCAGGTGCTGGGCGCGAAGAACTGCACCAGCTTCAGCGACGAGGACAGCTCCAGCACCGCGTCGCTGTCGTCGTAAGCGTGAGCGTAGGAGTACACCGACCCGTTCCCGGTGGCGACCCAGATGTGCCCGGCACTGTCCACCACCGGTGCCGCGCCGCCCATCCAGATCCCGCCCTGGTTCTCACCGGGCGCGGCGTCCACGGTGAAGAACCTCGGCGTCCCGCCGGTCTCGGGGACCGCTACTACCCGGCCCCGGTAGCTGGCGCAGTCCCCGTCGTTCCCAGCCATGCCGAACACCACCTGCCCGGCATCCAGGGTCAGCCCGGTGCGCTGCAGCAGCGCCGCGTTATCGGCCCCCGGCGGGTCCACGTCCCGGATCATCTCCACCCGGCCCGAGGCCGCGCTCAGGCCGACCAGCTTCTTCTCCGGGCTCCCGCTCACCAGCTCGTCGGCCACCGCGAAGATCTCGCCCCGGGACGGGTCGATCACCGGCGACCCGGTGATCCCCACCGTCGGCGTGATGTCCCCGCACGGCAGCGACCCCGACGGCACCGGGCTGCCCAGATGTGCCGACCACGCTATCGCGCCGGTCCGCGCCGCCAGCGCATACACCGTATCGTTCTCCGTGGCCACATACACCCGGCCCGCGTACACCAGCGGCTCGCCATAAAGCTCGCCGTCCAGCGCCGGCGACGTCCACACCCGGCTGGCGGTGTCCACCACGCCCACCGGCGCCGCCACGCCCGTGCCCGCCGGATCGCCGTGATACACCGTCCACGAGCTGGAACCGGGCGCCGGGGACGACGACCCGGCCGCCGCGTACGCGGGTCCCCCCATCGCCACGGCCACGGCCAGCAGCCCCGTCAGCCGGCCGAGCCGACCCAGCCGGCGCATCCGCATACCCAGTGATCGTAGCGAAGCGGCGACTGCCGGTCGTGCGGGCCCGCTGCCTAGAGTTGCATCGTGGCCTCGATGATAAGGCGACAGGCTGGCCGGAGTTTTCGCCAGCCACTGCCCGGCGCCCCGCCATGGTCAACGGGGCCCTGCGGGAGACATTCAGGCGAGGACCGCAGGGGTGCGCTTGACCATCTGGCGGGCGATGATCATCCGCTGGATCTCGCTGGTGCCCTCCCAGATCCGCTCCACGCGCAGCTCGCGGTAGAAGCGCTCGGCCACGTTCTCGCGCATGTAGCCGCGGCCGCCGAACACCTGGACGGCGCGATCGGCAACCCGTCCGGCCATCTCGGAGCAGTAGAGCTTGGCCATCGAGCACTGGGCGTGCGAGACCTTGGTGTCGGTGCCGCGGTCGATGCCGCGCGCGGTCTCGTAGGCCATCGCCCGGGCCGCGAACAGCTCGGTCAGGCTGTCAGCGAGCATCCCGGCCACCAGTCCGTGGCCGCTGATCGCGCCGCCGCCCGCCCGGCGGGCGGCGGCGAACGCGGTCATCTCGGCCGTTAGCCTTTCCGCGGCCCCTAGGCAGCGGGCGGCGACCATCAGCCGCTCGAAGCGGAACCACTCGTACGCGAAGGCCATCCCGTCGCCTTCGGCCCCGACCAGGTTCGCCGCCGGGACGCGCACGTTCTCGAACGCCACGATCGGGTGATGATGGCTGATCGTGTGCGTGTAGGCCGGCGTCCGGACCACCCGGACGCCGGGGCTCGGCAGGTCGACCAGGAACATCGCGTGCTCGCCGTCGTGCGGGCCGCCGCGCAGCCGGGCCTGGAAGAAGGCGAAGTCGGCGGTGTTGTACGACGTGACGTGCCACTTGACCCCGTTGAGCACGTACGTGTCGCCGTCCCGGTACGCGGTGGCCCCGATGGCGTCGACGTCGGAACCCGCCCCTTCCTCGGTGATCGCGTAGCACTCCTCCCGCTCGCCGCTGATCGCGGGCCGGACGTAGCGCTCGACCTGATCCGCCGTGGCCACCGCGGGCAGCCAGGACGGCGGGGTGGCCGCCACCCAGCCCAGCGCGTTGGTGACCCGGCCCATCTGCTCCTGGACCAGCACCTGTTGCAGGGCCGCGCAGCCGCCGCCCCCGAGTTCGGCCTGGCATGTTGGTCGAATGCAGCCCCAGCTCGCGGGCACGCTCTGCGTGCCCGGCGGTCACGTCGGCGGGCAGGTCCCCGCCGGAGGCCTCGGCCTGCTCCTCGAACGGGATGAGCTCGTCCGCGAAACCGCGGGCCCGGGCCTGGATCGCCAGGTCTTCTTCTGACAAGCCGTACATCCGGCGGATCCCTCCTCGGGCGCGCAGCCGTATTGACTGAATGTTCAGTCTATGCCAGCATCGGTCGTGTGCCAATGAGAACCGCTGAGGCGGGGGCGGGTGGCGGAGGTGCCGATGAGGACCGCTGACGCCCTGGTGGTGGGCGGCGGGACGGTAGGCGCGTGGTGCGCGTATTTCCTCCGCCAGGCCGGGCTGGACCGGGTCGTGCTGGTCGAGAAGGGCCATCTCGGGCAGGGATCGAGCAGCCGGGCGGCCGGCATCGTGCGGATGCAGGGCGGGACGCCCGAGGCCGTACGGCTGGGCCTGTGGTCCCGCCGGTTCTACCTGCGCCAGCGGGGGGAGATCGGCACAGACTCGGGGTTCACCGAGCAGGGCTACCTGCTCCCCTGCTTCACCGGCGCGGACGTCGCCGCGGCCCGGGAGCGGATGGCCATGCAGACCGCCCTCGGCGTGCCGGTGCGCTGGCTCAGCCCGGCTGAGGTGGACGAGGCCAATCCGACGCTGGCGCCGGGACAGACGCTCGGCGGCACCTTCTGTGCCGAGGACGGGTACATCACGCCGCCCCGCAACGTGGCCGCCTACACCGTGGCGCTACTGCGCAGCGGAGTGGAGGTCGCCGAGCACGTCGCGTTCTGCGGGCTGGCGGCCGGCCCTGCCTCGACGACGACGGTGGATACCAGCCAGGGACGGATCGACGCGGGCCTGGTGGTGCTCACCGGCGGCCCGAAGCTGGCCGCGGTCGGCCGCCTGGCTGGCCTGCGTATCCCGGCGGGCGGCGTGCGGCACCAGGTCGCGGTGACCGAGCGGCACCCCGGCCTGGACCCGGTCCGGGTGCCGATGGTGTTCGACCTGGCCGCGGGGCTGTACTGGCGGCCGGAGGAGGGCGGGCTGCTGTTCGGGATGAGCAACCCGGACGAGCCGCCGGGCGAGAACCGCGAGGTCGACGAGGACTACCTGGCCCGGATGCGGGCGCGGCTGGCCCGCCTGGTCCCGGTCACCGCCGGGCTCGGGCTGCGCCGGATCTGGGCCGCGACCATCGACTACACCCCGGACCACCTGCCCATCATCGGCCGCGCGCCCGGGCTGGATCACGTCACCGTGGCCTGCGCCGCAGGCGCGGGCATGATGTGGGGGCCCGGCGTGGCGAAGGCGGCCGCCGACGTCGCGCTCACCGGGGCCACCGACGTGCTCGACGTGTCGTCGCTCGGCCTGGACCGGTTCGACGAGGCCGGGCGCAGCCGCCTGGCCACCGACCCCATCGCCCTGCCCTTCCCGGAAAGGATCTCCTCGTCATGATCACTGTCACCCCGTTCCTGGCCGCCGCGGCCGACGCCAAGCTCGAGGACTGGGGACCGCTGGACGAGGCCCTTCCTATTTCCGGGCCCATTTCCGGCGGCGAGCCGATGCGCACCTCCGGGACCACGCTGTGGACCGGAGCGGGCGACCAGGAAGCCGGGGTATGGGAGTGCACCGCGGGGCCGTCCCGGTGGACCCTGGAAAACAACGAGTTCGTGCACATCCTGTCGGGCCGGATGACCGTGACGCCCGACGGCGGCGAACCGGCCGAGATCGGTCCGGGCGACACCGCGGTGTTTCCCCGCGGCTGGACCGGGACCTGGCAGATCCACCAGACTATCCGGAAGCTGTACGTGCTCTTCTAGCGGAGGCTCCCCGCGCGCGGACCTCGCGCAGCGCCGCTCTCGCGACGTGCCACCGCCGTCCTTCCGCCCTATGCTTCCCCGCATGTACGCGCGTCCGCATCGCGGACACAACGGGAACGTGGGGCCTGTGTCCGCGGCGCTTCCGGGCTGGTCGATCTTGGGGTGACCCACTATTGACAGCCGCCAGGAGCAGGCGCAAGGCTTCCGATCAGGCCGCTGGTGACCGGTTCACGGACACTCGTCCCCCAGCGCGGGTCCCTAGCAAGACAGAGTTCAGCGCCCTTGGAGGTTCTATGACGACCGCAGCGGACCTGGAAGCGGGACGGCCGCTGGTTTTCCGCAACGCGACGGTGCTTACGATGGACGACGGGCACCGGGTTCTGGCCGGAGCCGATGTGCTGATCACCGGAGAGCGGATCGCGGCGGTCGGCCCGAACCTGCAGGTGCCCGACGGCACCGTGGAGATCGACGCGACCGGCGGAATCGTCATGCCCGGCATGATCGACACCCACCGGCACATGTGGCAGACGGCCATGCGGGCCTACGGGGCCGACTGGACCCTCACCCAGTATTTCGTCTGGTACTACCTGAACTGGGGCAAGAAGTTCCGGCCGCAGGACGTCTATGCCGGGAACCTGCTGTCGGCCATCGAGTCGATCGACGCCGGGGTGACGACCACGGTGGACTGGTCGCATGGGCTGCAGACGACCGACCACGCCGAAGCCGCCACCGATGCGCTGGAGGAGGTGCCCGGGCGGTTCGTCCTGGCCTACGGGAACATCCAGCAGGGCTCGTGGGAGTGGAGCACGACGCCGGAGTTCCGGGACTTCTACGTCCGGCGGTTCGACGGCAAGGGCGACATGCTCGGGTTCGCGATCGCCTTCGACATCCCCGGCGACGACCCGGCGTTCCCGGAGAAGGCCACCTTCGAGGTGGCCAGGGAGATGGGCGTACCGGTGACCACCCACGCCGGCGTGTTCGGCATCACCGTCGACGCGGGCGTCCGGAAGATGTACGAGAACGGCTTCTGCACCCCGCAGACGGTCTACGTGCACTCCGCGTCCCTGTCCCCCGACTCGTACCACATGATCGCCGCCACCGGCGGTTCGGTGTCGGTCTCGACGGAGAGCGAGTGCAGCGCCGGCCAGGGGTACCCGCCCACCTGGAAGCTGCGCAAGTACGGGATCCCGGTCTCGCTGTCCCAGGACACCAGCGTCTGGTGGAGCGGCGACATCTTCTCGGCCATGCGGGCCACGCTGTCCGCCGACCGGGTCATGGACCACTTCGAGAACCACAACGAGGGCAAGGCCGTCACCAACCACCACCTGCGGGCCGAGCAGGTCGTCGACTGGGCCACCCGCGGCGGGGCCAAGGCCATCGGCCTGGACTCGGTCATCGGCAGCGTGGAGGAGGGCAAGAAGGCCGACCTGGTGCTGATCAAGAACGACGACTCACCGGTCAGCTTCCCGATCCTGCACCCCTACGGCCACGTCGTCTACCAGGCCCAGCGCGGCGACGTGCACACCGTGGTGGTGAACGGGCGGGTGGTCAAGTTCGACCACAAGCTGGTCGGCGCGGACCTGGCCAAGGCCCGGCGGGCGATCGACGAGACCACCGGGTACCTGCGGAGCGAACTCGGCGAGCAGGCCTGGGAAGAGGGCATGCACCCGGAGGTCCCCGAGCACGAGACCCTGGCCAACCCGTACACCTACACCGGCGCGGCCGCCTGGAAGGAAGACGAAGAGTAAGGCGGCCGCCTGGAAGGAAGGCGGGTAGGGCGGATCACGCCGTTTCGGACTGGAGGATCTGCGCCGTCGGGATGCGGGCGCCTACCAGGGCCGGGATGCTGGCCATCGCGGCCATCGCGGCCACCGCGGCCACCGCGACCACGATGGCGAGCACGACGGCGGCCAGCCACCAGACAGGCGGGATGGTTATCGTCCCGGCGTCGGTGGATCAGCCGGCCGGGGGCGCTGGTGCCACGTTCCGTTCGGTAAAAAATCCTGCTGGGCGGGTCGGCGCGTCAGGTCTGGCGCAGGCGGGACCAGGCGTCGTAGCCCGACCGCGATCAGCAGGATGCCGCCGAGCGCGATCTGCTCGTAGAGCGGGTTGAGGCCGAGCAGGTCGAAACCGTTGCCGATCAGGGCGATGAACAGGACGCCGACCACCGTCCGCCACATCGCGCCCTCGCCGCCGAGGATGCTGGTGCCGCCCACCACGATGCCCGCCAGCACCGTGAAGGTGAGCGTGGTCTCGCCGTTGGAGGCCTGGGCGCTCAGCACACGCGAGGCGTCGATCACGCCGCCGAGGGCCGCCGCGCCGCCGCTGATCACGAACGTGATCAGCTTGATGAGCTGGACCCGGACGCCGGACAGGCGGGCCGCCTCCGCGTTGCTGCCGCTGGCGTACATGTAACGGCCCGCCGTGGTCCGGGACAGCACGACGGCGAGGGCCACGACGACGGCGAGCATCGTCCAGGTCGAGGTGTTGACGGTCAGGAACGAGGTGCGGGCCAGGTCGGCGAAGCCGGGATGGCTGTAGTCGATGACCAGGTTCCCGCCCGTCACCAGGCTGGCCAGGCCGCTGACCACGAACGACGTGGCCAGCGTGGCGATAAGCGCGTTGATCCTGAAGGCGGTGACGATCACGCCGTTGACCAGCCCGACGCCCAGGCCCACCGCGACGCCGGCCACGATGGCGACGGCCGGCGAGGCGAACAGGGCGAGGTGCGCCGCGGTCACCCCGGCCAGCGCGTAGACGGCGCCGACCGACAGGTCGATACCCCCGGCCACCAGCACCAGCGTGCCGGCCGCGGCGATGATGAGCGTCGAGGCCTGCTGGTCGAGGATGTCGAGCAGGTTGACCTTGGTGAAGAACGGCGCGCTCCACACGGACAGCACGATGAACAAGATGAGGAACGGGTAGAGGATCCCCGCCCGGCGCAGCCCGGTGGCGAGCGCGGCCGGCGGCCGCGGCGATGGCAGGGGCCGGACCTTGATGTCCTGCTGGTCCATCACGTACCTCTTTCCGTGCCTGCGTCCCTGCCTATTTCCGGGGCGCCGAAGGCCGCCCCGAGAATCGCCGCTTCGGTCATGGCCTCGCCGCTGAACTCGGCGGCGATCCGGCCGGCCCGCATCACCAGCACCCGGTGCGCGAGCCCCAGGATCTCCTCGGCGTCCGAGGAGATGAGCAGCACGCCGAGCCCTTCGGCCGCGAGCGAGGCCAGCAGCTCGTAGATGGCGCGCTTGGCGCCGACGTCGACACCCCGGGTTGGTTCGTCGGCGACCAGCACCCGCGGTCCGCGGAGCAAGATCCTGGCGAACAGGGCCTTCTGCTGGTTGCCACCGGACAGCGTGCTGACCGGCGCCGCCTGCGTGGGAATGCGCACGCCGACCTGGTCGAGCGCGGTCGTCACGGCCTGCCGCTCGGCCCGGCGCTTGACCAGGCCGAGGCGGCTGAGCTGGCCGAGGCTGGCCAGGCTCACGTTCTCCACGATCGGGCGGCCGAGCAGCAGGCCCTGTTCCTTGCGCGACTCGGGGATCATGGCCAGCCCGTGCGCGCAGCGCCGACCACGGGCCGGGGCCGGGCATCGCTCGGGCGAGCCGGCCTGGCGGGCGACCGCGGCCGCCGCGCCCTCACCGTTCCCGCGGTGAGGCGCACCGTTCCCGCGGTGAGGCGCTGCGCCCGGCACAGCGCGCGGGCGAGCTCGGTGCGGCCCGAGCCGACCAGGCCCGCCAGGCCCACGATCTCGCCCGCCCGGACGTCGAGGGATACGCCGTTCACCCCCGGCGCGCTCAGGCCGCGCGCCTCCAGCACGACGGGCGCGTCCGGCGGGACCGGCCGCCGGGGCGGGAACGTCGTGCCGAGGGACCGGCCGAGCATCGAGCTCAGCATGGTCTCCTCGGTCTCGTCCGCGGCGGGCGCGGTGCGCACCAGGCGGCCGTCGCGCAGGATCGTCACCTGGTCGGCGAGTTCGGCCACCTCGCGCAGGAAGTGCGAGACCAGCACCACCGTCGTGCCGCCGGCCGTGAGCCGGCGGATGACCTTGTGCAGCCGCTCGACGTCGGGCCGGCCGAGGGCGGCCGTCGGCTCGTCCATCACGATCAGCCGGGCGTCCCGGCACAGCGCGCGCAGGATCTCCACCTTTTGCTGGTCGGCGGTCCGCAGCGCGCGCCCCGGCAGGTCACCGCTGAGCTCGAAGCCCGCGGCGGCGGCGAGTTCGTCATAGCGGCGGCGCAGCGCGCGCCGGGCGACGAAGCCCGCCCGGCGCGGTTCGGTGCCGAGGAAGACGTTCTCCGCGACCGACAGCGCGGGCGCGATCGACAGCTCCTGGGCGATCAGGACGATCCCGCGGGTGATCGCCTCCCGCGGGGAATGGAACGTGACCGGCTCGCCGTCGATCAGCAGCTGCCCGCGGTCCGGGGCGATGACGCCGGCCAGGATCTTGCCGAGCGTCGACTTCCCCGCGCCGTTCTCGCCGACCAGCGCGTGGATCGACCCCTTGGCGACGGTCAGGCTGATCTCGTCCAGGGCACGCACGCCGCCGAAGGACTTGCTGATGTCCACCAGCTCGACGTGCGTGCCCTTCGCCTTCGCCCTCGGGCTGCTGGGTCACCTCAGCCCGGCCACTCGGCGGTGAACTGGGTCACGTTGGCCTTGGTCACGATGCCGTTGTCGGGGAGTTCGGCCACCGGGTCGATGCCGCCGCTGTTATGGCCGGTGCGCAGCGCCTTGATCATCGCCTGCACGGCCAGGCGGCCCTCGCTGGCCGGGGCCTGGGCCACGTCGCCGTACCACGCGCCGGAGGCCACGCCGGCCAGGGCCGCGGCGCTCGCGCCGTAGCCGACCAGGATCACCTTGCCGGTCAGGTGCTTGGCCGCCACCGCCTGCACGCCGCCCTCGATGCCCTGGTCAGACCCGACGATCAGGTTCAGGTTGGCGTTGGCCGCCAGCATGTCCTGCACCGCGGTGAGCCCGTCGGTGGGGCTGAAGAAGCTCTGGCCCTGCGCGACGACCTTCACCCCCGGGTCGGCCGCGATCGCCTTGTTGAACGCCCCGGAAATCGCCACGTCCAGCGCAGAGGCCTTGATGTCGTACAGGTAGCCGACGTTGCACGGGTTGAGGTTCTTCGACTGGCAGGCCTGGACCACCATGTTGCCGAGCTTGGTGCCGATCTCGGTCGGCACGAACATCACGTTGGCCGCCAGGCCCTTGACCTGGGGCGCGTCGGTCGAGTAGTTCGGGCCGAGGACCTGGTCCATGTTCACGACCTTGATGCCCTTGGCGATCGCCTGCTGGACCAGGGAGATCAGACCGGTGCCGAAGATCGGCTGCAGGATGATGCCGCTGTACTGACCCGAGGTGATGACGTCCTGGAGCTGGGAGTACTGCGTCTGGGGGTTGTTGTTCGCGTCGAAGACCTTGAGCGTGGCGTTGTTGTCGCTGGCCACGGCCTGCGCCGCGGCGAGCATCGGCGCGTCGTAGCTGTTCTCCACGGCGAACGAGAGATACGCGATGTTCAGGTGCTTGCTGTTGGACGTGCTCGCGGATTGCGTTGAGCTGGACGTCGAGGAGCTTGAGCTGCCGAGCTGCAGGCCGCGAGCATGAGCGCCGCGGCGGCCAGGGCTGCGCCGCGGCGCCAGTACCGCGGGCGGAGGGTGATAGATGGCACGGCCAGACTCCTTATCCCTGCGGAGGGATGCTGGGTGGGTTCAGAGGTGGAGCCAGGGCCGGCCCGTGTTGCCGGACGTCTGCGACTCCAGACGCTGCCACGGCCCGGTCCAGCGATAGGAATGACGGCCGGGCGGCTGCGGCGCCTGGGTTTCGATCCAGCGCACCCGCCCGCGGCCCGTGTTGTAGAAGCCGTGGGTCGAGCCGACGCCGGCGAACAGCACGTCTCCGGCCCGCAGCTTGTAGGCGATGCCGTCGAGTTCGGCCTCGATCTCCCCGTCCAGGAAGAAGTAGGCCTCCTCGAAGGGGTGGTCGTGGGCCTGGGCGGCACCGCCCGGCTCGTAGTCGACCATGAACATCACGAGCAGTTCGGCCCCCAGGCCGCGGTCGACCATCATCTTGACCGAGATCCCGCTGTAGGCCAGCAGGGCGGTGTCCATGCCGGCCGGTTCCCGGTCACGGACCCGGTCGTCCACGCGCAGCGCCTCGGCCTGCGGCGGCGTGCCCGCGTAATGACCGAGATAGCGGCTGACCGGGCGGCTGACCACGTCGGGCCGGGCCGCGGCGCCGGTGGAGACGGCGGCCTCCACAGGCAGGAAGAACGTGTCGGCGGGGCGCAGGCCGGGCGGCCGGCGCTGGGGCGTGCTGTGGACGAGCATCCGGGCCTGCCCGTCGCCGTCGGCGGGGTTCGCCCAGCCGTGCGGCATCCCGATGGGCAGCAGCGCGTAGTCGCCGGCGCGCAGCTGATTCTGATGGCCGTCGATGTTGAGGACCGGGGTGCCGGCCAGGACATAGACGGCGGACTCGAAGGAGTGCAGGTGCAGGCCCGTCCAGCCGCCTGGCTCGAGCTTGCTGATGGACAGATCGGTGTGCACCGCGCCGGTGTGGCGGCCGACGATGCAGGAGCTCGAGTAGCCTTCCGCGGATCCGGCATATCCGGCGGGCGGCTGCGAGAAGTCCCAGTCGACGTGCCCGACGTGGTGCATGCCGCACCTCCCTGTGTAAGTCCAGGTGAGGCATGAGTTTAGTAATACTAAACAATGTGGTCAAGATCACTATACAACTGTTGGGACACGGGTAAGTAACGCTAATTCGCCGGAGGCGGCTGCCGTCGGTCGCCGGACGGCGACGGAGGCTTAGCGGGACCGGTTCAGGATGACCCAGATGGCCCGGGCCGGGACCGTGCCCGCGTTCCAGAACCGGTGCGGGATCGCGGAGTCGAACGTGAGCGAGTCGCCCTCTTCCAGGACGTACTGCTCGAAGCCGATCTGGGTGGACAGGGCGCCCTCGATGATGACCGCGTACTCCTGCCCGGTGTGCTGGATGGCGTGCTCGGCCTCGGGCACGCTCTGCCCGACCGGGTAGCACACCTCGAGGAACTCCATGTCCTTCTCGGCCGCGGCGGTGAGCCGCTCCCACACCACGCCGCGCTCCAGGGTGATCCGCGGCCGGGAGTATCGCCGCAGCACCGGACCCACGGGGCCGTCGCGGGTGGTGTCCGTCGCGGCCGCCGGGCCCTCCCCCGGGGTGGCCCCCTCGTCCTGAGCCGGGTCGAAGAGCCGGTCCATCGAGATCCGCAGCGCGGTGACCAGCGCCCACAGCGTGCTCACCGACGGAACGGCCCGGCCCCGCTCGACCTGGGAGATGAGGCTGGGCGAACAATCCACCCGGCGGGCCAGCTCACGGGCGGTCATGCCGAGCTCGAGCCTGCGGTGGCGCAGCCTCGCCCCGATGAGCGCGCCGCGATCCAGCGACTCGGGAGCTGCGTTTTCTGCCGCGAACATCCGTGGGGCCACGGGTGTAATTCTACTGGCGCAGGTCCTGGCCCCCCGGCACGCCACCGGCGTACCGGGGGATGCGTTAAACGATACTTCACGAAGTTAGCTGTGCTGCGGCCCGCGGTAGACCTGGAACGGGGCGAAGCTCTGGCTGACCGGCATCAGCTCGATGGTGTTGATGTTCACGTGAGCCGGCAGGCTCGTCGCCCACTCGATCGCGTCGACGATGTCCTGCGCGGTCAACGGCTCGGTTCCCGCGTACACGGCGCCGGCCCGCTCGCGGTCGCCGCCGAAGCGCACCGCAGAGAACTCGGTGCCGCCCACCAGCCCGGGTTCGACGCAGGTGACCCTCACCCCGGTGCCGTGCAGGTCCGAGCGCAGGTTGAGGCTGAACTGGTGGACGAAGGCCTTGGTCGCGCCGTAGACGTTGCCGCCGGGATAGGGGTAGGTGCCGGCGATCGAGCCGAGGTTGACCACGTGCCCGCGACCGCGCGCCACCATCTGCGGCAGCAGCGCGCGGGTCATGTAGACCAGGCCGGTGCAGTTGGTCTCGATCATCTGCTCCCACTGGTCGACGTCGGCCTCCTGGGCCCGCTCCAGCCCGAGGGCCAGGCCCGCGTTGTTGACCAGGATGTCGACCTCGGCGAAGTCGGGCGGGAGCGTGGCGACTATTTGCTCGACGCTGGCGCGGTCCCGGACGTCGAGGGTGAGCGGGAGCAGGACGTCGGGACCGAGTTCCTTGGCCAGGTCGTGGAGCCGGTCGGTCCGCCGGGCGGTGGCGACGACCCGGTCGCCGCCGGCCACGAACCGCCGGGCGGCCGCGGCGCCGAAGCCGGAACTCGCGCCGGTGATGAATACAGTCCGCACTCAGACGACCCTAGCGAATCGGCCGGACGCCGCTGACGTCGGCGGTGCGCTGATGCTTGTGGGTACTGCGGCGCGTGAGCGGGTCATGGTACGGCGTCCGGCCACGCTCCCGCGACCCGCGCGCATGGTCCACAATTAAGGTGACCGGAGGGGGACGCATTGTCATCTGAAGCTCAGCCCGCACCGCGCGATCTTGTACCACTGCTGGTGACCGGCCTAGAGATGGGGGCCTTCGACAGCGCCAACCTCCAGCGTGTGCTCGGGAGGCACTCGACACCGCGCCGGATACGCTCCTGCCTGATCTCATAATGCAGCTGCAGATCATCGCGTTTCACACGTGGAAGGCCGGCCGCACTGGCCTCAGCATGCGCATCATCATGACCTCTCTGGCGTGGTACCTGCGTAATCCCGTCGACGCCGAGATGGTCGACGTGCTGACCAAGGTCGTTCCTGGCGGTTTCCGGCCCGGTGATCCGCTTGAGGCACCACCCCGGCAACTCTCGCCCCACAGACCTCTTCTCATACCAGGCCCGTGCCCGATAATCAGCGGGTATTACGAACTGATGGGTGATGATTGGGTCGGGTGGGCTTGATGGGAATGGCGAGGCACAGCATGGTAGGCACGGCGGGGAGGCGTGCGGTAACGTCCGGCCGACGTGCACCCCGCACAGGCGCACCCTCTGCTAAAACTGTGGCAACGGGGCTCCGAGCTCGGACGACGGGCCGTTCGGGATCAAAGGGTTTGATTTCTTTGTTGGTGAACAGGTGACCCTTACTGACCTGCTGCCGGAGACGGGCGATCCGGACGCGGTTTCGACGCCTTCGCCGGGTGGTCGAAGCGGCGCGGGCTGGCCCTGTACCCGCATCAGGAGGACGCGCTCATCGAGATCGTCTCGGGCGCGAACGTCATCTTGTCCACCCCCACCGGGTCGGGGAAATCGCTGGTGGCGGCCGGAGCCCACTTTGCCGCGCTCGCGGACGGCCGGCGGACGTTCTATTCCGCGCCCATCAAGGCGCTGGTATCGGAGAAGTTCTTCGACCTGTGCGCGGCGTTCGGCCCGGCCGAGGTCGGCATGATGACCGGGGACGCCAGCGTCAACCCGGAGGCCCCGATCATCTGCTGCACCGCCGAGGTGCTGGCCAATATCGCGCTGCGCGACGGCGCCGCGGCCGACGTGGGCCAGGTGGTGATGGATGAGTTCCACTTCTACGCCGATCCCGACCGCGGCTGGGCGTGGCAGGTCCCGCTGATCGAGTTGCCGCACGCGCAGTTCCTGCTCATGTCGGCCACGCTGGGCGACGTCTCGCGGTTCGAGGCGGACCTGACCCGGCGCACGGGGCGGCCGACCGCGGTGATCTCCTCGACCGAGCGCCCGGTGCCGCTGGTGTTCTCCTATTCCAGCGAGCCGCTGCACGAGGCCCTCGCCGAACTGCTGTCGACCGGGCAGGCTCCGGTTTACGTCGTGCATTTCACCCAGGCCGCGGCGCTGGAGCAGGCGCAGGCGCTGATGAGCGTCAACGTCTGCACCCGGGCCGAGAAGGACGCCATCGCCGACCTGATCGGCAGCTTCCGGTTCTCGGCGGGTTTCGGCAAGACCCTGTCCCGGCTGGTGCGGCACGGCATCGGCGTGCACCACGCCGGGATGCTGCCCCGGTACCGGCGGCTGGTGGAAACCCTCACCCAGGCCGGGCTGCTGAAGGTCATCTGCGGCACGGACACCCTGGGCGTGGGCATCAACGTGCCGATCCGCACCGTGCTGTTCACCGCGCTGTCCAAGTACGACGGGAGCAAGACCCGGCTGCTGCAGGCCCGTGAGTTCCACCAGATCGCCGGGCGGGCGGGGCGGGCGGGGTTCGACGTGTCGGGCCGCGTGGTCGTGCAGGCCCCGGAGCACGCGGTGGAGAACGAACGGGCCCTGGCTAAAGCGGGCGATGACCCGAAGGCGCGGCGCAAGGTGGTGCGCAAGAAGCCGCCGCCCGGGTTTCGTGTCCTGGGGCCAGCCGACGTTCGAGCGGCTCGTGGCGGCCGATCCCGAGCCGCTGACGTCGAGCTTCAAGGTCACCCACGCGATGGTGCTGAACGTCATCGCCCGCCCGGGCGACGCGTTCGCCGCCATGCGCCACCTGCTGACCGACAACCACGAGGACCGCGCGGCCCAGCGGCGGCACATCCACCGGGCCATCGAGATCTACCGCGCGCTGCTGGCGGGCGGCGTGGTGGAGCGGCTGTCCGCGCCCGACGCCTCGGGCGGTTGGTCCGGCTCACGGTCGACCTGCAGTACGACTTCGCGCTGAACCAGCCGCTGTCGCCGTTCGCGCTGGCCGCGATCGGGCTGCTGGATTCCGAATCGCCGTCCTATGCCCTGGACGTGGTCTCGGTGATCGAGTCGACGCTGGACGACCCGCGGCAGGTGCTGTCAGCCCAGCAGTTCCGGGCCCGCGGGGAGGCGGTGGCCCAGATGAAGGCGGACGGCGTGGCCTACGAGGAGCGGATGGAACTGCTGGACGGCGTGACCTATCCCAAGCCGATTTCGGACCTGCTGGACGGGGCCTACGACATCTACCGCCGCGGCCATCCCTGGGTGCTGGATTATTCGGTTTCGCCCAAGTCGGTGGTCCGCGACATGTACGAGCGGGCGCTGACGTTCGCCGAGTACGTCGCCTTCTACGGGCTGTCCCGCTCGGAGGGACTGGTGCTGCGCTACCTGGCCGACGCCTACAAGGCGCTGCGCCAGACGGTGCCGGACGAGGCGAAGACCGAGGAGCTGACCGATCTCATCGAATGGCTGGGCGAGATCGTGCGCCAGGTCGACTCCAGCCTGCTGGATGAGTGGGAGCGGCTGCGCGACCCGTCCGCCTCGGACTCGGACTCGGGCTCTGCCTCGGCTGACGCGCGGCCTTCCCTGGTCACCTCGAACCTGCGGGCGTTCCGCGTCCTGGTCCGCAACGCGCTGTTCTACCGGGTCAAGCTGGCCGCGCTCGGCCATTACGACGAGCTGGGGCGCTGGACGCGACCAGCGGCTGGGACGCTACCGCTTGGGGGGAAGCGCTCGACGGCTACTTCGAGGTGCACGACGAGATCGGCACCGGGGCGGACGCGCGCAGCCCGGGGTTGCTGATCATCGACCAGCGCCCCGGCAGCTGGGCCGTCCGGCAGATCTTCGACGACCCGGCGGGCGATCACGACTGGGGCGTCAGCGCCGTGGTCGACCTGGCCGCCTCCGACGAGGCAGGATCGGCCGTGCTGCGCATCACCGACGTCGGCCAGTTGTAGGCCGGGCCGCCCCCCGGGGGCCCGGATCGTCTTCGTCCACCGCGTACGGACCCAGGCGCCGACGCCGCAGCCATCGCCGGTACCCCCGGACCGGATGCGTCAGCGACTGAAGCCAGTCGGTGTCGACCCGGCCGAACCAGTCGACAGGAAAACCCATCACACGCTGCGGTTCTTCGCCCTGCCTGGCGTTCGGGTCTCCGGTCCACGGGATGCCCAGGACCCGGTTTGGCTCATATTGATCACCAGGCATGGGTCCGCTCCGGGGTGGTCAGGGTTGACCGTGATGTCACCTGTCCACAGGATGATGCAGGTCCGCCGATCACGCAAGCGCGAGAGGTACCCTGGCCTTTGATCCTCCTCCACAAGGAGGCGCCGGGATGGTATGGCCGGGAGACGCAGCGGGCCGCGGTTACATGCGGGCGTCGCACGCTGACCGCGAGCGGGTGGTCGACACGCTCAAGGCCGCGTACGCGCAGGGTCGGCTGACCAAGGACGGGTTCGACGCGAGGATCGGCCAGACGCTCACTTCGCGCACGTACGCGGAACTGGCCACGGTCACCGCCGGCATCCCCCCGGCCGGCCGGAAGCGCAGCCGCCGCGGGCGGCGCCCCGGCGGCGGGTGAGCAACGCGGGCAGGTGGGGCCTGTCCGGGCTCATTACGCCGGCCATCGTGGCCGCCGCCCTCGGGCTCGCCGCCACGCCTGGTGACGGCCGGTACGCGGCTGTCGGGTTCGTGATCGCCTTCGTCTACTTTGTCTTCTGGCTGTCGGCCGGGGCCGACATGCTCTGGCAGTGGTACAGCATGGCGCTGCCGACGGCACGAATGTGCGTCCGATGCGCGCATACCGCCGCATCGCACCGCGCGCCAAGGTCGTGCACAGTCCGGCGGGGCTCACCCAAACTGTGGCGACGCTGCTCGTGCGCCGGTTATGTTCCGCCAGGGCGCTCACCGAGGATCGCCGACCAGCGCCTTCTATAGGCTCGCTCGGCCAGCGCGCGGGAAATTGTGAGGCCATCGGCCGGCTCCGGTACGGTAAACTGAACTAAGTCGATCGTAATACTCGACTATGCCAGCCGGGGGGTAGCAGGAGCCAGAGAGATGGCAGCAGCCAAGAGATCCCAGAGAGATAGCCCAGAGAGATAGCCCAGAGCAGATAGCACGTGTGGGCGGGTGGTCACGGCGGGTGCGCCGCACGCCGATGGGAGGTCTGCCGTGCCGGTCGATACAGCTGCGACGGCAGTTCGGTGATCGGCTCCGGCGCGCAGGTTTCGGCGGCCGAGTTCCGCCACGCCATGGGCCATTTCGCGACCGGCGTCACGATCGTGACCTCGCTCGGCGCCGACGGCAGCCCGGTGGGGACGACGGCCAGCGCGGTCACGTCGCTGTCGCTCGACCCGCCGCTGGTGCTGGTCTGCTTCGACCTCGGCAGCCTGACGCTGCGGGCGATCCGCGGGCACGGCTCGTTCGCGGTGAACGTGCTCGGCGCGGCGCAGGGCCAGCTATCGGCGAACTTCGCCCGCCGCGGGCTCGCCGCGGCCTGGGACGGGGTGCGGCACCGGCACGGGCCGACCGGGAGCCCGCAGCTGGAGGACGTGCTCGCGGTCATGGAATGCACGGTGGAGCACTTCCTGCCCGGCGGCGACCACGAGATCGTGGTCGGCCGGGTGCGTCACGCCGAGACCAGCGCCGGCCCGGCGGCGCCGCTGGTCTATTTCCGCGGCGGCTACACGTCGTTGGCTTCGTGAACGGCCAGCGCGCCGCGGATCAGGGGGATCGCGGCGGCGGCCCACCGGGCGACCGCGGCCTCCAGCTCGGGGAGCTCGGGCTCGGTGACGTACAGGCCGCGGGCGGGCACCGTCGCGCCCAGCTCGACCAGAACCGGCCGCAGGTGAACCTCGACCGCGAGGGCATGACCGGCCCAGCCGCCGGTCATGACCGGCACGGCGATCGTCCCGGCCAGGCCGTTGCTCCCGTAACGGTCGAGGAACGCCTTCAGCAGGCCGGTGTAGGCGGCCTTGTAGGTGGGCGAGGCGAAGACGACGATGTCAGCGGCCGCGACCTCGGCGGTCAGCCGGGACAGTTCGGCCGCCGACGGGTCGAACAGGCTCGGCGCGTGCTCGCTGAGGTCCACCACCAGGTGGACCCGCGGGGCCCCGGCCAGAGCGGCGGACAGGACGCCGGCCACCGCGAGCGCGACGCCGTGGGTCCGGGACGCGGGCTTCGGGTTCCCGGTGACCACGGCTATCCGCATGACGTCCCCCTCCGGTCCGGTTGAGCTGGCGCGGGGCTGGAACCACGGCCCGTTCGGCCGAAAAAAGAATTCACGATACGGCGGCCGGCGGAGCCGGGCCCGGCGGGGGCGCGAACGGCGTCATGACGGCCCCCTCGTCCGCGCTGCCCGGCGCTGGATGCTGCCAGCGGCCCCGCCGGCGCAGGATGGGCAGCACGCCCTCGCCGAACCAGTAGGCCTCCTCCAGGTGGGGGTACCCGGACAGGATGAACTCGGAGATGCCGAGCGCGGCGTACTCCTCGATCCGGTCGGCGACCTCGGTGTGGCTGCCGACCAGCGCCGTGCCCGCGCCGCCGCGCAGGAGGCCGACGCCGGCCCACAGGTTGGGCGCGATCTCCAGGTCGCCGCGGGAGCCGGCGTGCAGCTCGCGCATCCGGCGCTGCCCTTCGGATTCGCTGCGCGCCAGCCCTCCTGCACCCGGGATCATCGCCTCGTCGAGGCCCTCTATCAGCCGGTTGGCCTGCAGCCAGGCCTCGTGCGAGGTGTCCCTGGTGATCACGTGCAGCCGATGCCGTACCGGAGCGTGCGCCCGGCCGCGGCGGCCAGGCCGTCCATCCAGCGCAGCTCGGCGTCCACCGCGGCGGGCGGCTCGCCCCAGGTCAGGTACACGTCGCTGTGGCCGGCCGCCACCGGGCCCGCCTCGGCCGACGAGCCGCCGAAGTACAGCGGCGGCACCGGTCGGCCTGCGGGCCAGGCGGGCGCCCTCCACGGGCAGGTACCCGCCGTCGCGCGTGACGGTCTCGCCGTCCCAGAGCCGTTTGACGATGTCCAGGAACTCGGCGCAGCGCCGGTAGCGTTCGGCCTTGGGCAGGAAGTCGCCGTAGGCCCGCTGCTCGGCGGACTCGCCGCCGGTCACCACGTTGAGCAGCAGGCGGCCTTGGGAGTACCGCTGGAACGTGGCCGCCATCTGCGCGGCCAGCAGGGGTGAGGTGAGGCCGGGGCGGAAGGCGACGAGGAACTTCAGCCGCCGCGTGACCTCGGTGAGCATGCCGGTGGCCAGCCAGGCGTCCTCGCACCACATGCCGGTCGGGGTGAGGGCCGCCTCGAAGCCGAGCTGCTCGGCACTGCGCGCGATCTGCCCCGGGTAGCCGAGGGAGGCCGGGCGGATGGCGCCGGCCGAGCCGGTGGCGACGCCGTGACCGCCGCCGACGATGTTGCGCCCGTCGCCGTTGGTGGGCAGGAACCAGTGGAAGTGCAGTGACATCCCGTTTCGTCTCCAGCTCGCCGCTTAAGTCGTTATTTCCGACTGACTTAGTATACAGTCGGGCTCCACGGGCCAATTTCCCTACTAATGCTATTGACTTTATCGACAATAGTTCCTACGTAGCGGCATGGATCACCTACCCGCTCGTCGCGCTCCGGTACGCCGACTTCTACACGCGCGCGCAATCCGCACCCTTCCGGCGCGCCCGCTCCAGCTAGGCTGCCCCGGGTGTCGTGCCTGCACGACGCCGCCCGGCTGCCGCCCGCGTCCCGCCGCTGGCGCCCTGTCGCCAGGGCGCCCAGGGGCTGGCAGCGCGCGATTAGCCTGGTCGTGGCCAGTCGGCCGGGTCCGGCACGGCGGACCAGCAGCAGCCGGTGCCTCCTGCTGGCGCTAGCAAGCTGGCCCTCGCCGGCCTGGCCCGGCCATCCGCCCGGCACACGGCGTACGCAGCTTGCCTGGTCACCACAACTCGCCGGCCTACGGGACGCTGCAGGGTTCCCTGCTGGTCTCCTTGGAGCGCTGGGCGATCGGCTTCACGCTCGGCATCGCCATCGCCGTGCTGCTCGCGATCGTCACCGGGCTCAGCCGGGTCTGCGAGACGATACTCGACCCGATCCTGCAGGCGCTGCGCAGCGTCCCGCTGCTCGGGCTGATCCCGCTGTTCATCGTCTGGTTCGGCATCGGTCAGCTGCCGAAGGTGCTGTTCGTCCTGCTGTCCGCCCTGTTCCCGATGTACCTCAACACGTTCGCGGCATCCGCGGCGTCGACAGCAGCTCGGCGAGCTCGGCCACGTCCTCGGCCTGCGCCGGAGCGAGATGATCCGGCACATCGTGCTGCCCGGCGCGCTTCCGCGGCGCTGACCGGGCTGCAGCTGAGCGTGGTCTTCTCGCTGCTCGCGCTCGTCGTCGGCGAGCAGATCAACGCGACCAGCGGCCTCGGCTTCATCATCACCCAGGCCGAGCAGTTCCTGGACAACAGCGTGATCATGGTGGCGCTCATCGTCTACGCGATCCTCGGCCTGCTCGCCAACGGCGCGGTGCGCCTGCTGGAGAGGAAGGCACTGGCGTGGCGCCGCGACTTCGGGCAGTAAAAGAGCATCCCGCCGAACGGGCCGTGGTGTCTCCCCCCGGTCCGCTTGCGTCTGCCGGCCAGGCGGCATCCGTGCGGGGGCTGAGCCGCGAGTTCGGCGACCGGACCGTCCTGGCCGGGCTCGACCTGGACATCGCTCACGGCGAGTTCATCGCGCTGATCGGGCGCAGCGGCTCGGGCAAGTCCACGCTGCTGCGCGCGCTGGCGGGGCTGGACCGTGAGGTGACCGGCCAGTTCTCGGTGGCGGGCCCGGTGTCGGTCGCCTTCCAGGAACCGCGGCTCGTGCCGTGGAAGAGGGTGCTGGCCAACGTCGCGCTCGGGCTGCGGGTCGCCGATCCGCAGGCCGCCGCCCGCACCGCGCTGGACGAGGTTGGGCTGGCCGAGCGCGCCTCGGCCTGGCCCGGCACGCTGTCCGGCGGCGAGGCGCAGCGGGCGTCGCTGGCCCGGGCGCTGGTCCGCGAGCCGCGCCTGCTGCTGCTCGACGAGCCGTTCAGCGCACTCGACGCGCTGACCAGGATCACCATGCACCGCCTCGTGCTGCAGCCTGTGGGACCGCCACCGGCCGGCGGTCCTGCTGGTCACGCACGACGTGGACGAGGCACTTGCGCTCGCCGACCGTGTTCTCGTCCTCGGCCAGGGCCGGATCACCCACTCCTCACCCATCACCCTGCCCCGGCCTCGGGACCGTGACCACCCCGACCTTGTTGCGCTGCGGCTGAAGCTGCTCACCGAACTCGGCGTCCCGGCCGGGGAAACCGACTGATCGATACCGACTGATCATCTAGGGAATCACATGATAAAGAGACCAAGGTTCTATGCCGTCACGGTGCTCGCGCTGGCCGGGCTCACCGCGGCGGGCTGCTCATCGTCGTCGTCATCAAGCACGGGAAGTTCCGGCGCGAGCACGAGCAGCCCGGCGGCGTCCAGTTCGGCGAACCTGTCCTCGGTGACGCTGAACATCGGCGACCAGAAGGGGACGGGGGCCGAGGCGGTGCTGACGGCGGCCGGCCTGCTCAACACGCTGCCGTTCCACGTCACCTGGTCCGACTTCACCTCAGGCCCGCCGATGCTGGAGGCGATGGCCTCGGGTTCCGTCGACATCGGCGGCGTCGGCGACGCGCCGCCCGTCTTCGCCGCGTCCGGCGGCGAGCAGGTCGAGATCGTCGGCGCCCGCCAGACCAACGGGGACCAAGACGCGGTTGTGGTGCCGAAGAACTCGCCGATCACCTCCATCCAGCAGCTGAAGGGCAAGAAGATCGCCTACGGTTCGGGCAGCTCGGCCAACTACAACCTGCTGACCGTGCTCACCAAGGCGGGGCTGACCACCAAGGACGTCACCCTGGTGAACCTGCAGCCCGCCGAGGCCCTCGCCGCGTTCACCTCCGGCTCCGTGGACGCCTGGGACATCTGGCCGCCCTACGTCCAGCAGGTCGTCGCGCAGGACGGCGCCCGCGTGCTGGCCACCGGGTCCGCCTACGGCAGCCCGTACTCGTTCGAGGTGGCCTCGAAGGCCGCCGTGGCCGACCCGGCCAAGGCCGCCGCGATCAAGGTCTACCTCGCGACCCTGGACAAGGCCTACGCCTGGGCGGCGACGCACCCGTCCGCCTGGGCCGCGGCCTGGGGCAAGGCGGCCGGGCTGCCCACCAGCATCATGGACGTGGCCGCGAAGTCGACGCCACCACCCCCGCCCGTCACCAGCGCCACCGTCGCGTCCGAGCAGAACCTGGTCGACCAGTTCTTCGCGGCCGGGCTGATCCCGACAAAGGTCAACATTTCGGGTTACATCACCACGAATTCAACGACACCGTGAGCGGGTAGCGGAGCGGCAGCCGCTCGGCGGTGTTGATCGCGCATTCGCGAGCCTTCTTGTGCGTCCCGAGCCGCTTTCCCCGGGTCATCAGTAGCTGGCGGGGGTGTTCCGGATGACGATAAGGGTGACGATCTTGCCGTCGCGGACGGTGAAGTAGTTGGTCAGGATGAGGTCGTCCGGGAGGTTCGTCTTGTCGAAGTCGCCGTCGTAGCGGCCGCGGACGATGGTGTCGCCGCGGTGATCGAGGATCTCGGTCACCGCGATCGTCACCCGGTCGCCGACCAGTTCCCTGGCCACCCAGCGGCGGATGGCCCCGGAGCCCCAGAACTCCCGATGCGCGTCGTTGACCAGCGCGTCGTCGGCGAAGGTGGCAACGATGGCGTCCTCGTCGAAGGCGTTGACGGCGGCGATGTGCTCGGCCAGCACGGGGCCGAGGGCGGTGTTGTCGATGTGGTCGGGCGGTGTTGCCGAGGGCGTGGTTGTCGAGGGAGGGGGTGTCGGTCATGTCGGTTCCTTCCTGAGGTGATGACTCCACCCTCGGTGCTCCCTTCGCCGGAGGGTCAAGAGCGCGTTGCGCGATTGACTGTCCGGTAACGGGAGGGTTGACAATGGCCTGATGGCAGCAGGGCTCACCGTGGGCGACTTCTCTCGCGCCACTCACCTCAGCGTCAAGACGCTGCGTCATTACCACGAGGTGGGGCTGCTCGCTCCGGCCACGGTGAACCCGGACACGGGCTACCGGTACTACTCGGACGCACAGATCCCGGCCGCGCAGGTCATCCGGCGCCTGCGCGACCTGGGGATGCCGGTCGCGGAGGTCAAGGCGGTGCTCGCCGCGCCGGACGCACCCGCCCGCAACGCCCTCATCGCCTCGCACCTGGACCGGCTGGAAACCGAGCTGGCCCAGACCCGGGCCGCGGTCGAGTCGCTGCGCAACCTGCTGCAGCCGCCCGACGGCGCGACGGCGATCGAGCACCGCAGCGTACCCGCCACCGCGGCGGCCGCCATCGGCGCGGTGGTCGGCCGCGCGGACATCCTGGCCTGGTGGCAGGGCGCCCTCGGCGAACTGCGCGCCACGGTCCGCGCCCAGGGCCTGCACGCCACCGGGCCCAGCGGCGGGGTGTTCGCCAGCGAGCTGTTCCAGCACGACCGGGGCGAGGCCACCGTGTTCATCCCCGTGCAGGGCCGCGTGCGCCCCATCGGGCGGGTCACGCCGCTGACCGTCCCGGCGGCCGAACTCGCTATCATCAGCCACCACGGCTCGCTCGCCGACGCGGACCTCAGCTACGCCAAGCTCGGCTCGTACGCCACCACGCACGAGATCAGCATCGACGGGCCGCTCCGCGAGTACTACCTGCGCGGTGCGCAGGACACGCCGGACGAAGCGGAATGGAGGACCGAGATTGGCTGGCCCATCTTCCGCGCCGACGCCCCGGCCTGACCCGCTGCTGAGCGCCCGGGTGCGCCGGGTCACCCGGCGCTTCGCCGAGGTGGTCTGCCCGCCCGGCATGCGGGCGCACCACCGGACCGACCGGGTCCTGGCCGAGTTCGAGCTCATGCTCGGCGCGCTGGCCCCCGCAGCCAGGAAGGCCCTGATCGCCGCGATGGTCGCCCTCGACCAGGGCGCGCGGCTGTACCCGCCGTCCCGGGGACGGCGGTTCGCCCGGCTCGACGACCAGGCGGCCGAGGCGTACATCCGGGCGCTGCTGGCCCGCGGAGGCCTCGCGGCGCAGCTGGTCCAGCGCCTGCGCGGCCTGGTCGTGATGTGCTACTACGAGCTGTCCACGGTGCAGCGCGAGATCGGCTACGACCCGGCCCCCTACATCGCGGCCGTCTCCCGCCGCCGCCTGGACTCCTACGGCCCGGACATCGCCGCGGGCGAGGCGGCGGTCACCGCTAGGGCCGGAGCCATGATCATGGGCCAAAATGAGCGCTATTTGGCCAAAACGACCCATGATCATGAAACCGCTCCTGGCGCGGCCCCGCGGGGCTTGGTTAGGGGGGCTGATGTCACCGGGGACCTGAGCGTGGACTGCGATGTGGTGATCGTGGGGTCGGGGGCCGGGGGGGCGACGATGGCGGCGGAGCTGGCCGAGGCGGGCGTGGACGTGGTGGTGATCGAGGAGGGCGGATACCACCCGACCGAGTCGTTCACCGCGGACAGCATGCGGGCGCTGCGGACCCTGTACCGCGACGGGGGCGGCGGGATGGCGGTGGGGCGCCCGTCGGTGCTGTTCGCCGAGGGGCGGTGCGTGGGCGGTTCCACCGTGGTCAACGGGGGGATGTCGTGGCGCACCCCGGCCCAGGTGCTGGAGCGCTGGTCGGCGGAGGGCGTGCTGGCCATCGGCGAACGGGAAATGGAGCCGTACTTCGCCCGGGCCGAGTCACGGCACTCGGTCGGGCTGCAGGACCCGGAGACGATCGGGCGGGATTCGGAGCTGATGCGGGCCGGCGCCGCCGCCCGGGGCTGGGCCGTCGCCGCGAACCGGCGCGGCCAGCTGCACTGCGCGGGCACGAACAGCTGCTCCAGCGGCTGCCCGACCGGCGCGAAACGCTCCATGCTGGTGACCAGCGTGCCGCGCGCGCTGGCGCTGGGCGCCCGGCTGTACGCCGACTGCCGGGTGGACCGGATCACCCGGGCGGGACGCGCGGTCACCGGCGTGACCGCTCACTTCGCCCGGGGCCCCGCTCTGACGGTCCTGGCCCCGGCGGTGGTCGTGGCGGCCGGGGCGATCCAGACTCCCGCGCTGCTGGCCCGGTCGGGCCTGCGTTCGGGGCAGCTGGGCCGCAACCTGACTCTGCACCCGAACACCACGGTGGTCGCGTTCTTCGACTCCGATGTCACCGGGTGGCACGGCGTGCACCAGGCCTTCCAGGTCCGCGAGTTCATGACGGAGGGACTCGTGCTCACCGCGCAGAACCTCCCGCCGCCCATGCTGGCCGGGATCGTGCCGGCCTACGGCCGTGAGCTCGGGGAGCTGATGGCGGACTACAACCGCATCGTGACCGCGGGGCCACTGGCCACCGATACCGGGACCGGGCGGGTGCGCAACATCCCCGGCCTCGGGACCCAGGTCTTCTACCGGCTCACCGACGCCGACGCGGCCCGCCTGGCCCGCGGCGTGGAGCTGACCGGACAGGCGCTGTTCGCGGCGGGAGCGCGCCGGATGCTGCTCCCCTTCGACGGCGCGCCCGAGGTCCGCAGCGCCGGCGAGCTGCGGAAGCTGCTGGCCCGCCCGGTGCCCAAGGCCTCGATGCAGGTGTACTCGATCCACCTGATGGGCACCGCGCGGATGAGCGAGGACCCGCGGCGCGGCGTCACCGACAGCTTCGGGGCGGTCCACGGCGTGCGCGGGCTGTACGTCGCCGACGCCAGCCTGTTCCCCGGACCCATCGGCATCAACCCGATGGAGACGGTCATCGCGCTGGCCATGCGCAACGCGCGGCAGCTGCTTGAACGACGCGCCTAGGGGGGCGTTACTGCCAGGACGTCGGCGGCCACGGCGCCGGACGGGCCGCAGATCAGCGGGTTGATGTCCAGCGCGTCCAGCAGGTCGCCCAGGTCGCAGGCGAGCTGGGACAGGCCGGCGATGGCGACGGCGATCGCGTCGAGGTCGGCGCGGGGCTGGCCGCGGGCTCCGGCCAGTACGGCGGCCAGCCGGAGCCCGGCGAGCACCACGCGCGCGCTCGAGCGGGTGACGGGTGGGAGCACCACGCTCCGTTCGGAAAAAATCTCGATCAAGACGCCCCCGGCGCCGATGACCAGCAGGGGACCGAGGGCGGCGTCGCGGACCAGGCCCAGGGCCAGCTCGGTGCCGGGCGGGGCCGTCTCGCAGACCAGCACGCGCGGGCCGAGGCGGGCCGACAGGTCGTCGTAGGCGGCGCCGGCCGCGTCCGGGCCGGCCAGGCCGAGCCGCACTCCCCCGACGTCGGACTTGTGCGCGATGCCCGGCTCGTCGGTCTTGAGCACGACCGGGTAGCCGATCTCGGCGGCGGCCGCGAGGGTTCCGGCGCGGGTACGGGCGGCCCGGGCACGCACGGCCGGGATGCCGTAGTCGCGCAGCAGGTCGAACAGGACCGCGCTGCCCGGGGGGCCGGCGGAGAGGATCGGCGCCCAGCGCTGCCGCCGGGCGGGGTCCACGGCCGACGGCTCGGGGCCGTGCCGCCCGGCGGCGTGCTCCAGCAGGTGGCGCAGCGCGAGCAGGCCGCTGCGGGTGCCCTCCAGGACCGGCACGCCCGCGGTGCGCAGCCGGGCGGCGGCGGCCGGATCGACGCTGGCGGGCAGGCCGGCCAGCACGGCGACCGGCTTGACCGTGCCGTTCGCGGCGGTGAGCACGGCATTTGGGTAGGCCTCGTCGCCGTCGAGCTCCGGCACCAGGTCGACGGCGAGGGCGACCGCGGCGACCTGCGGATCGGCGGCCAGCGCGGCCAGGCACTCGGCGAACACCGGCTCGGTGTCCCGGCCGGTGCCCCACACGTCGAGCGGGTTGCCGGGTTCCAGGCCGGGGTCGATCGCCTTCGCCAGCCGGCCGGTGGTGGCGCGGCCGACCGGGGCGAACGGCACGCCGAGCTCGGCCGCGAGGTCCGCGACGTGCGCGCGTTCCAGGCCGGAGTCGTGCACGGTGGCGATGCCGGTGCCGTGGGCCGCCCGGCGCCCCGCCCCGTCCTGGCCAACAGCGAACAGCTCCAGGGTGTCGGACAGCTCGGCCAGGTCACGGACCCGGTGCACGCCGTACGCGCCGGCCAGCGCCTCCCACGCGCCGTCGGCCGCGGCCAGCGCGCCCGAGTGCGCCGACACCAGGTTCTTCCCGGCGTGCGACAGGCCGACGCTGAGCAGCACGACCGGCACGTCGGTGGTCAGCGCGGTTTCGAGAACGGCGCGCAGTCCGGCGGCGTCCCTGATCGCCTCGAGGACCAGGGCCAGCACCCGGGTTTCTTTGAGCTGCAGCGCGTACCGCGCGTAGGCCGCGGCGGTGGTGACGAGCTCCTGGCCGGAGGAGACGGCCAGGCTGAAGCCGAACCCGCGGCGGGCCCGCAGCAGCGTGGAGAACACCGACCCGGAGTGGGTGATCAGCGCGACCGGCCCGGCCGGCACCGGATCCGGCTCGACGTACCCGACGGCCCGCAGCCCGCGGGCCACGTTCACGAACCCCATGCACCCCGCCCCGCACAGCGCCATGCCTGCGTCCGTGGCGATCCCGGCCAGCCGGTCCCGCAGCCCGGTCGCGCCGTTTGCGCCGAAGGCGTTTCCGAAGATTACGGCCGAACGGGCCCTGGTGCGTGCGGCCAGGGTCAGCTGATCCTCCAGCGCCGTGTCGGGTACGGCCAGCAGGACCAGGTCGGCTGGTTCGGGCACCTCGGCCAGGGAGGGCAGGCACGGCACGCCGCCGATGTCGGGGTAGCGGGGGTTGACCAGGTAGGTGCGCGGCCGGGACGGGCTGCGGGCCACCTGGTCGACCATCCGCGCGCCGAGGCTGCCCGGGCGCGCGCTGGCGCCGACCAGCGCGACGCTGCGTGCCTCCAGCATGGCGGTCACCGCCCTACTGGCTGGGGCGGCCGGGCCCGCCTGCGTGGTCGGCTGCGCCGGATACGGTCACGAACGGCGGTGCCGGCGGCCTGGGTTTCGGCGGGCCGCCTTGCGGTCGGCGATCGCGGCCCGGGCCGCCTGCATGCCGGGGATGCCGCACACGCCGCCGCCGGCGTGGGTGGCCGAGCTGGCGTAGTACAGGCCGGGCACCGGCGTGCGGTAGTCCGCGAACCCGGGCGCGGGGCGCATGTGGAACAGCTGCTCCAGGGACAGCTCCCCGTGGAAGATGTTGCCGCCGATCAGGCCGTAGTCGTGCTCCATCTCATACGGGCCGACGATGTCGCGGTGCAGGATCGAGCTCTTGAAGTTCGGCGCCACCTCGTTGTAGCAGTCGATCATGCGGTCGGCGTAGGCCTGGAGTTCCTCGGTGTGCGGCTGCTGGTTCCAGTCGGAGGGCACCCACTGGGTGAACAGCGACATGATGTGGTAGCCGTCCGGGCACAGGGTCTTGTCGAAGGCGGTCGGGATCACGCCGTCGGCGAACGGTTTCGTGGCGGGCCGGCCTTCCCGCGCATCTTGGAAGGCGCGCTCGATGTACGGCATGGTCGGGGCCATCTCCACCGAGCCGGTGTGGTGCTCGGCCAGGCTCGTGCCGGGGTCGGCGGTGAAGTCGGGGAGTTCGGCCAGGGCCAGGTTGATCTTGACCACGCCGCTGCGGGTCTTCCAGTGCTCGATGTCTTTGACGAAATCGTCGGGGAGGTTCTCCCGGCCCACGTGGTCCAGGAACGCGGTGCGCGGGTGCAGCGAGCTGACCACGACCTTGGCCGTGAGCTGCTGGCCTTTCTCGAGCATGACACCTGCGGCCCGGCCGTCTCTCGAGCAGGATCTGCTGGACCTTCGCGCCGGTGCGGATCTCCGCGCCGTTCTCGCGGGCGGCCGGGCGATCGCGTCGGCGACCGCGCCCATGCCGCCCTCCTGGAAGCCCCAGTTGCCCAGGTGCCCGTCGCCCACGTCGCCGATGGAGTGGTGCGCCATCACGTACGCGGTGCCCGGCTCGTACGGGCCAGCCCAGGTGCCGATCACCCCGTTGACCGCGAGCGCCCCCTTGACCTGCGGCGACTCGAACCAGTCATCGAGCAGGTCGGCGATCGACATCGTCATCAGCCGGGTCACGTCGGCGATCGTGCGCACGTCGAGGTTCTTGTGGCGCCAGGCGAGCCGGAGGGTCTCCCTGAGGTCCTTCGGCTTGCGGGAGCCGAGGTTCGGCGGGACGGTGAGCAGCAGCGGGCCCAGGACCTCGGCCAGTCCGGCCAGCCAGGCGTCCCAGCGCGGCATCGCGTCGGCGTCCTTCTTCGACCAGCGGGAGACCTCGTCGTGGTTGCGCTTGGCGTCGTCGGCGTACAGCTTGATCGACCCGCCCTCGGGGAAGGCCTGGTAGTACGGGCCCATGGGGAAGATCTTGTAGCCGTGTTCAGCTAGCTGCAGGTCGTTGATGATGGTCGGGGGCAGCAGCGACATCACGTAGGACAGGCGGGTGACCTTGAAGTCGGGGGCGTCCGGCCAGGGGGCTTCGGTGGTCGCGGCGCCGCCGGTCTTGCTCCTCGCCTCGAGCACCAGGGTGCGGGCGCCGGAACGCGCCAGGTACGCCGCGGCGACCAGCCCGTTGTGCCCGCCGCCGACGACGATCGCGTCGTAGTCCGCGGCTCCTGCTGTGGTGCTCGCCGCCGCTCCGGTGGTGCTCGCCGCCGCCTTGGTTGCCTTCGTAGCCATGAAACCTGGCCCTCCCAAAAGATTGACTGAACATTCAGTCTAGAAGCTGCTACGATAAATTCTCAAGACCGCGACCCAGTCGGGGCGCGGACCTAAGCGAAGGGCACGGAGCGGCAGATGAAGGAACAGGGGGACGGCGGAGTTCGCGGGAATCCGCGGAACAGCGGCGGGAGCAGATGCTGCGCGCCGCGCTGGAGGTCATCGTCGAGCGGGGGTACGCCGACACGAGGATCGCCGACGTCGCCGAGCGGACCGGGACGAGCCCGGCACTGGTCATCTATTACTTCAAGACCCGCGATCAGCTGCTCACCGAGGCGATCAGGTACTCGGAGGACACCTGGTACGCCGAGTACCTGCGGCGGATGCGGGAGATCCCGACCGCGGCCGGGCAGCTGGCCGAGCTCATCGCCATGAACTGCCTGCCCGGCACCGATCCCGAGCCGGGCAGCTACTGGCTGCTGTGGCTGGACCTGTGGGCGCTGTCGCCGCGGAACCCGGGGGTGGCCGCGGTGCGGCAGAAGTCCGACGAGCGATGGCGGGCGGCCATCCGCTCCATCGTGCAGGCCGGCCAGGAGGCCGGCGAGTTCGCGCCCGTGGACGCGGACGACTTCACGATCACGCTGTCGGCCCTGCTGGACGGGCTGGCGGTGCAGATCGCACTTGAGGATCCGGAGGTGCCGCCGCAGCGCACGTACGAACTGGCGATGCGGTTCGCGGCCGGGCAACTGGAGTTTGAACCTTAACTGGAGGTGGGGCCGTGGCCGGAGGAAGCATCGAGCTGTCCGGGCTGACCAAGAGGTTCGGTGAGATCGCGGTCGACAACATCGACCTGACCGTGGCCAGCGGCGAGTTCTTCTCCCTGCTCGGCCCGTCGGGCTGCGGCAAGACCACCACCCTGCGCCTGATAGCGGGCTTCGAGCAGCCGACCTCGGGCAAGATCCTGCTCGACGGGATCGACGTGTCGGAGGTGCCGCCGCACCGGCGCAACGTCAACACCGTGTTCCAGAGCTATGCGCTGTTCCCGTTCCTCGACGTGTTCGACAACGTGGCGTTCGGGCTGCGGCACCGCTCGGTGAGCAAGGCGGAGCTCCGGCGCCGGGTGAACAGTGCCCTCGAGCTGGTCCACATGAGCTCGTTCGCCAATCGGCGGCCGGGCCAGCTGTCCGGCGGCCAGCAGCAGCGCGTCGCCCTGGCCCGCGCGCTCGTGCTCAACCCGGCCGTGCTGCTGCTGGATGAGCCCCTCGGCGCGCTGGACGCCAAGCTCCGCCGCTCGCTCAAGGTCGAGCTGAAGGCGCTGCAGGAACGGGTGGGTATCACCTTCCTCTACGTCACCCACGACCAGGAGGAGGCGCTGACCATGTCGGACCGGCTGGCGGTGATGAACGCGGGCCGCATCGTGCAGATCGGCACCCCCCGCCAGGTCTACGAGGAGCCCGCGGACACCTACGTGGCCGACTTCCTGGGCGCGGCCAACCTGATGGAAGTCGATGTGGTCTCCGCGGGCGCGCTCCGGATCGGCGACTTCGCGCTGTCCGCAGAGCGGTGTGAGGCTGGTTTGTCCGGGGCTGCGCACGCGGTGATCAGGCCGGAACGGGTCCGGATCGAGGCGCACGGGTCGGCGGGCGACAACCGGGTGCCCGCCATGGTCGAGCGGGTGGTCTTCCTCGGCGCCGCCACCCAGGTCATGCTGCGCCTCGCGCCCGGCGTCCCGCTACAGGCCCTGGTCCAGAACGACGGCGAGCACCCGGACCTGGCCCAGGGCACCCCGGTGCACGCCTACCTGCCCCCGGACGCGCTGCGCGTGCTGGCCGGGGCGCGCGGTGTCGTCCCGGCACCCGCCGAGGAGCCGCTGGTCGCCAGCTAGGGTGCTCATGCGCGCACTGGTGATCGCCGGTCCCGGATCGGCCCGGGTGCAGGAGGTCGAGGACCCGGTTCCCGGAGCCGGGCAGGTAGTGGTGGACGTCCGGCGGGCCGGGATCTGCGGGACGGACGCCGAGCTGTTCACCGGGCAGCTGGCCTATTTCGGCCAGGGCAAGACGCGGTTCCCGGTCCGCCCAGGACACGAGTGGTGCGGCGTGGTGTCCGCGGCGGGGGCCGGGGTCCCGGCCGGCTGGCTCGGCGTCCGGGTCACCGGGGACACGATGCTCGGCTGCGGGCGGTGCGGGCGCTGCCGGGCCGGGCATGGCCACGTCTGCGCGGACCGCTACGAGGTCGGGATCATGGGCGGATGGCCGGGCGCGCTGGCGGAGAAGGTACTGGTTCCGGCGTCGAGCCTGCACCGGCTGCCGGATGCGATCGACGACCTGGCCGGGGCCCTGGTCGAGCCGGGAGGCAACGCCTGGCGCGCCGCGTCGGCCGCGGGCGCCGCACCGGGCCAGCGGGTGCTGGTCTGCGGGCCGGGCACCATCGGGCTGCTGACCACGGCTTTTGCCGCGGCCGCCGGTGCCGAGGTGCACATCCTGGCCGTGGACGGGAGCCGGCGCCCGCTCGCGTCGTCCTTCGGCGCGACCGGGTACTGGACGGCCGATGATCCGCCGCCGGTGACGTACCACACGGTGGTGGACTGCACCGATGACCACCGGGTCCCCGCTGCGGCGCTGGCACTGGCCGAGCCAGGCCGGCCGGGTCGTCTTCATCGGGGTGTCCGGCGCGCCGAGCCTGATCGACAGCCGCGACCTGGTGCTGTCTGATATGACGGCGGTCGGCATCCTGGGCGCTTCGGCGGGGCTGGCGCCCGCGATCGAGCACTACGCGGACGGCCGGGTGGATCCGTCCGGCCTGGTGCCGGTGACCGTCGGGCTCGATCAGGCGGCCGAAGCGCTGGCCGGGCAGATCAGCGCCGCGCCGGGGACCAAGATCCACATCGACCCGTCCCGATTAGGAGCGGTGCGGGACTGAACGCCACGGCCCCGCCAGCCGTATCCAAGGGTTGGGAGCGGCGGACTGGGAAGGTGCGTGGGCTGATGGCAGGTGGGGTGGTCAGAGTCGCTTCCGGCAAGCACATCCGCCGGGCGGAACTAGAGGGGCTGCGCCGGGTATCGCTGGCCGCCCTGGTCATGCTGGTCGTCCAGTACGGCCTGGGCATCATCTTGAACCTGTACATCGCGGTCCCGGCCTCCGATGCCCACGCCGGGCTCACGCAGGAGATCGCGAACGGCCCGCTGATGCTGACCCTGCACGCAGTGCTCGGCCTGGCGCTGATCGGGGCCGCGCTCGTACTGCTGGTCAGGGCGGTGCGGCTGGAGGACCGGGTGACCGCCGTGCTGGCGGCGGCCGGCCTGACCGCCATCGGCGGCGCGTTCGCCTCGGGCGAGATATTCGTCCGCAACGGCCAGTCGGGTGCCTCGCTGGCCATGGCCCTGCTCACCGGGCTGGCGCTGCTGTGCTACATCGCCGCGCTGACCCAGGTGAGCGCGGCGCTTCGGCGGCGCAGCCCCGGCTAGGTGTTTACCCGGCGCGGGCAGGCGGACTGTGACTGTGGAGGATTTTGGTGCCGTCGGGGCTGCGGGCGGTGGTGGTGCCGTCGGGGTGCAGGGCGACGGTCCAGCCCCACTGGTGGATGGCCACGTGATGGTGGAAGAAGCAATATAGGGCGCAGCCGTCGACGCTGGTGGTGCCGCCGTCGGCCAGGTGGGTGACGTGGTGGACTTCGCAGGCGGAGGCGGGCTGGTCGCAGCCGCCGGCCCAGCGGCAGTGCTGGTCGCGCAGGATCACCGCGCGGCGGATCGCGGCGGGGATCTCCGCGCTGTGCCCGACGTCCAAGGGAAGCGATGGCCCGGCCAGCCGGGCGCCGAGCAGCCGGGTCCGCAGGAAGGACGCCAGCCCGCCGGGGCCGGAGACCAGGTCGACGGCTTTGCCGATGATCGCGTGCCGGAGCATCTCCTCGGCCTGCGCGGTGGGCGGCCGCGGGCCCGGCCGGCGGGCGCCGTCAGGTGAGTCCGCGGGCCTCGGGTCGCCGGGCTGCGGGTCCTCAAGCCGGCCTTCGGCGTCAGCCGGGCCCGGGCCGCCGGGCCGCCCGGCCGCGGATCCGCAGTGCGGGCCGTGCCCGGCGTATTGCAGGCACAGGGCCACCAGGTCATCCAGGGCACCGGGGTCGATTCCGCCGGTGACCACCGGGATAACCGACGCGTCACACGCCAGGGCGCGGGCCGGCCTGCCGTCCAGCCAGGCCGCACCGTCGCCGCCAGTCTGCGAGGCCGCCGCCCGGCGGGCGGCCCACCGCACGGCCATCTCCCCGATCCACTCCTGCGCCAGGACCGACCCGTCGTCCAGGGCGCGCAGCTCGGCCAGCGAGACGTGCGCCCAGACTTTCACCGGCTGCCCGGCCCGCTCCGGCAGCAGACCGGAGGCGACCAGGCGGCGCATGGCGTCTTCCAGGGCATCGTGATAGCGCTGGTCCCGGGTCCGGGTGTCCTCCGCCCCGGCCGGGGCCGACAGCGCCTCCAGCACCGCGGTCACCACCGCGGCGCACTCCGGCGTCAAGTCTCCTGAGATCACCCCGGCGCCGGCGAACGTGGTCTCCACCCGTAGCTGCCGGTCCTCGAATTGCGGTTCCGGGTCGTCGTCCTCGTCCTCGGGCAGCGAGCGGGCGTAGATTTCAGCGGCTAGCGCCGGCTAGGTCTTCTTTGCCAGCCCCGGCCTTCGCTGCGGCGACCAGGATGCCGTCGGCGGCGTCCCGGCAGGACTCCGGCAGCTTGTCGGTCCAGCCGCAGATGGTGCGGGCCATCGACTCGGTCAGCACGGTTCCCTCGGCCAGCGCCGCCAGCACCTGCGGGTGCGCGGCGGCGCGGCAGGCCCAGCCCACGTGGCCGCGGGCGGCGCCTTTGGTGATGCGGGTGCGATGGATCAGCCAGGAGGTCGGGCTGTAGTCCGCGTCGGCGGCGTAGCCCTGCCCGGCGGTGAACGCGGCCAGGATCCGGGCCCGGGCGGCGGTACTGACAGCGTCGCCTTGCTCCAGGGCCTGCAGGCACTGGGCCTGGGCCGCGGCGGCCAGGGCGGTGGGATCCATGGTGGCCAGGTAGCTCAGCCCGGCCAGGGCCATCTCCGCCGCCTCGACGGCACTGGCGGGAGCGGGCACGCTCACCTGGTCTTCACCTCCCCGGGGAGCTGGCAGGTCGGCTCGTTAGGTCACAATGATCTTTCGATCTTGTGTTTGAGCCTAACAGGCCCTACCGACATTTTTGGGGAGCAACACGCCTAACACGAGGGTCTCGAGGTAGGCGGCGAAGCGGTCGAGGGAGGTCAGGAACCGGGCCTGGTCCTCGGGACTGCGGAAGGAGTCGGGGACGTTCGCCTGGTGGATGCGGACCTCGGTGCGGGTGCATGACCGTCTCGAAGCCGCCGCCGGGACGGGGGTCGGCCGTGATCCCGTCCAGGGGCGTACTGGTCCCGGCCGGGCCCCAGAAGTGAGTGAGGTGCTCAGGCTCGAGCATGCAGCGGAACACGAGCTCCCGCGGGGCGTCGAAGACGCGGGTATAGGTGAGTTCAGCCATGGCCGGCATCCTGGATGTCGCGTAGGTGCGCCTCGAGCTTGTCGAAGCGCTGGGCCCAGATCCGGCGGTTGGTCTCGATCCAGTCGGCCGCGGCGTCGAGCCGCTCTCGTTCCAGGTGGCAGGGGCGGAACTGGGCGCGCCGGGTACGTGAGATGAGCCCGCACTGCTCGAGGACCTTAAGGTGCTTGGAGATGCCGGGCAGGGTCATGTCGAACGGCTCGGCCAGTTCGTTGACCGTGGCGTCGCCCGTGGCCAGGCGGGCCAGGATGGCGCGGCGGGTCGGATCGGCCAGGGCCGCGAACGTGGCGTCCAGCCGCTCGTCGAGGATGGTCATGACAGGAACGCGGTGAGGACGGGGGCGAGCACACCCGGGTCGACGTTGTGGTTCTGGCCGTCCAGGGCCTGGAGCTCGGCGTGCGGGAGGGTGCGGCTCAGGGTCAGGGCGGTCCGGGTCATGAAGGGCGCGCCGGCGGTTCCGTACAGGACCAGCGCCGGGACGTCGACCTGCGCCGCCCGCTTGACGGGCACCGACGGGTCCTGGCCGATGACGCCTGCATGGTCGTAGGCCAGCGTCGGGGCTACGGCCTCCATGCCGGGCCAGAAGGGAGCGCGACGCATGCCCTCGATCTGTTCGGCCGGTATCCCGACAAGCTCCATGAACAACGCGATGGCGTCGCCGTGGCGATTCTCGGTCAGGGCGGCGGTGAGCTGCTCGAGGTAGTGGGCCCAGACCTGGCGGAAAGCGGGGTCGTCGTTGTACGGGGCCTCGTACATGGCCAGTTTGCTGACCTTCGCGCCGAGCTGGGCGGCGGCGTCCAAGGCCAGGCAGCCACCGGAGGAGTGACCGTAGAGGTAGGCGGACGCGCCGGCCTGGTCGATCAGGGCCTCGATGTCCTCGATCTCCCGGCCGACCGTGTAGGGCTGGGTGTCTCCGCTGTCCCCGCGGCCGCGACGGTCGTAACTGAGTACCGTGAAGTGTTCGGCGAGGAGTTTGTGCAGCTGAGGCTTGGACCCGCTGGAGCGGGTGCTCGTGGCGCCGTCGACGAGAATGAGCGCCGGGCCGTGGCCGGACTGGTCGTAGACGATGGCCGTTCCGTCGGCCGAGCGGACTGCTGCCATGACCTCTCTCCGTTCCGTGAGACGTTGTTTACTTATTGGTTAATTTAGTCATTGGTTAGTTAGCGGACAAGTTAAATATTTAGGCGCGAGCCCGGCTCATTCGGGCCGGGGCGGAATGTCGGGGCCCGGAGGTACGGTGAGCGGGTGCTCGAGTCGTTCCATCCCGCGGTGCGCGCCTGGTTCGGGCGGCGGTTCCCGGCCGGGCCGACCGAGCCGCAGGCGGCCGGGTGGCAGGAAATCGCGGCGGGCAGGCACACGCTGATCGCGGCGCCGACCGGGTTGGGTAAGACGCTGGCCGCATTCCTGGTGTGTCATCGACCGGCTCTATCGGGCTGGCGCTGAGGCGGGGGCGGGCCCGCAGGTGGTGTACGTGTCGCCGCTGAAGGCGCTGGCCACGGACATCCAGCAGAACCTCGAGGCGCCGCTGCGGGAGATCGCGGCGGTGGCCGGGGAACTCGGGCTGGCCGCGCCTTCGATACGGGTGGCGGTCCGGACCGGCGACACGGCGGCGGCCGAGCGGGCGGCCATGCTCAAGAACCCGCCCGACATCCTGATCACCACCCCCGAGTCGCTGTTCCTGCTGGTGACCGCGGAGCGGAGCCGGGCCATGCTGCGCGCCACCCGGACCGTGATCGTGGATGAAATCCATTCCGTCGCCGCGAACAAGCGCGGCTCGCACCTGGCCCTGACCCTGGAGCGGCTCGCGCACGTCGCGGAGGGGCCGGTGCAGCGGGTGGGGCTGTCGGCCACCGTGCGGCCGATTTCGGCGATCGCGCGTCTGCTGGTGGGCGCGGGCGAGGACCGCGACAACCCCGACGGGACGCCGCGGTGCGCGATCGTGGATTCCGGGCACCGCAGGCAGCTGGACCTGGCGCTGGAGATTCCCGACGACGAGCTGGGCGCGGTGCCCACCGGCGAGCAGATGGCGCAGATCCTGGACCGGATCGCGGAGCACGTCAGCGGGCACCGGACCACGCTGGTGTTCGTCAACACCCGAAGCATGGCCGAACGGGTCGCCCACCAGCTGGGCGAGCGGCTCGGATCCGAGCTGGGCACGTTTGTCGCCGCGCATCACGGGTCGCTGTCCAAGGCGCGCAGGCAGCGGGTCGAGGCCCGGCTGCGGGCCGGGGACCTGCGGGCCCTGGTGGCGACGGCCTCGCTCGAGCTCGGCATCGACATCGGCCCGGTCGAGCTGGTGTGCCAGATCGGCTCACCGCGCAGCATCGCCACCTTCCTGCAGCGGGTGGGCCGGTCCAACCACACGCGCTCCGGGACGCCGCGCGGGCTCTTGTATCCGACTACCCGGGACGAGCTGGTGGAGTGCGCCGCGCTCATGCGCGGTGTCCGGCGCGGGCGGCTGGACGCCATCGTCATGCCGGACCGGCCGCTGGACATCCTGGCTCAGCAGATGGTGGCCGAGTCGGCGGCCGAGCAGTGGGCATCGGATGAGCTGCTGCAGTTGGCCCGGCGGGCGGCGCCGTTCCGGGACCTGTCGCGCGAGGAGTTCGACGACGTCACCGAGCTGCTGGCCGAGGGGATCCGGACCGGCCGCGGCCGCCGGGCGTACTACCTGCACCGGGACCAGGTCAACGGGACGGTCAAGGGCCGGCGCGGGGCCCGGCTGGCCGCGCTGACCTCCGGCGGGGCCATCCCCGAGCTGGGCGACTTCCGGGTTATCGCCGAACCCGACGAGGTCCAGGTCGGCTCGGTGCACGAGGAGTGGGCGGTGGAGAGCAGGCCGGGCGACGTGTTCCTGCTCGGCACGCACTCCTGGCGGATCCGCCGGGTCGAGCCCGGGACGGTCCGGGTGGTGGACGCGCACGGGGCGCCGCCGTCGGTGCCGTTCTGGCAGGGCGAGGCCCCCGGGCGGACCAGGGAGCTGTCCGAGGAGGTCTCGGAGCTGCGCCAGGCGGTCGCGGACCGCTCGCCTGCTGATGCGCGTGCGCTGGCTCTCGGACGAGTGCGGGATTGGCGAGGCGGCCGCCGACATGATCGTCAGCTACCTGCGGGCCGGGCTGGCCGCGCTCGGGGCGCTGCCCACCATGAACGCCATCATCCTGGAGCGCTTCTTCGACGAGGCAGGCGGCATGCAGCTGGTCGGGCACGCGCCGTTCGGGGCGCGGGTGAACCGGGCGTTCGGGCTGGCGCTGCGGAAACGGTTCTGCGTGACGTTCGACTTCGAGCTGCAGGCGGCGGCCAGCGACAACGCGATCCTGCTGTCGCTGGGACCCCAGCACAGCTTCCCGCTGGATCGCGTGCCGCGGTTCCTGGCCTCGCCGACCGTGGAGCAGGTGGTGCGGCAGGCGGTGCTCACCTCGCCGCTGTTCGCCGCGCGCTGGCGGTGGAACCTCAACACCTCGCTGACCGTGCTGCGGATGCGGGGCGGCCGGAAGAACCCGCCGGCGATCCAGCGGATGGAGGCCGACGACCTGATGGCGGCGGTGTTCCCGACGCTGGCCGCCTGCCAGGAGAACGTGGCGCCGGGCCCGATCGAGATCCCCGACCACCCGCTGGTCCGGCAGACGCTGGAGGACTGCCTGCACGAGGCGATGGACATCGACGGGCTGCGGGAGCTGGTGGCCGGGATCGAGGCGGGCCGGATCACGGTGATCACGCGGGACACCACGGAGCCTTCGGTGCTCGCGCACGAGATCCTGAACGGGATGCCGTACACGTTCCTGGACGACGAGACGGAGGCCGGGAACCGGCGCAGCCGGCAGGTGCAGATCCCCCGCGGGCTTCCGGTGGACGCCCGCGACCTGGCCCGGCTGGATCCCACGGCCATCTCGCTGGTCCGGGAGCAGGTGCGGCCGCAGCCGCGGGATCCTGACGAGCTGCATGACCTGCTGATGACGCTGTACGTCATGCGGCCGTCCGCGCAGTGGCGGGAGTGGTTCGATTCGCTGGCGGCGGCCGGGCGGGCGGCGGAGATCTGCGGGCCGGACGGGGTGCTGTGGTGTGCTACCGAACGGAGCGTGGTGCTCGCTCCCCTGTTCCCTGACTGGGCGGCCGCGGCAGCACCGGTTCCCGGGTCGAAGCCGATGGAGCCGGAGGTCGTGGCGGCGGAGATGCTGCGGGGACACCTGGATGTCTCGGGGCCATGTACCGCTGCTGACCTGGCCCGCGTTACGGGGCTGGGCGTATCTTCGGACGGTTCGCTGGCGCTGGTCCGGCTGGAGACGGAGGGGTTCGCGCTGCGGGGCCGGTTCAGTGACCCCGATGGGCGCGGAGGAGTGGTGCGCGCGGCGGGTGCTGACCCGGATCCACGCCTACAGCCGGCAGCGGAAGCGGCGCGAGGTCGAGCCGGTGACGGCCCAGGACTTCATGCGGTTCCTGCTGCGCTGGCAGCACGTCACCCCGGACACCAGGCGGGAGGGCAGCCGGGGCGTGCTGGCGGTGGTCGAGCAGCTGCAGGGATTCGAGCTGGCCGCCGGCGCCTGGGAGAAGGCCGTCCTCCCGGCCCGGGTGACCGGGTACCGCAAGGAATGGCTGGACGAGGTGTGCCTGGACGGCGGCGTGGCGTGGGGCCGGCTGTCCGTGCGCGACTCCGAGCCCTCGGACGAGTTGCCCAGCCGGGGCCTGACCCCGTCCCGGGCCACCCCGATCACGCTGATGATCCGCGACGACCTGCCCTGGCTGCTGGCGGCGGCCCGGGGTGCTGCGTGTCCGGCTTGCGCCCGGGCCGGGGCGGACCCGGGACGTGCTCGACGCGCTCGCCGCGCGCGGCGCGCTGTTCCAGACCGACCTGGCCGCCATGACCGGGCGGCTGCCGGGCGAGATCGAGGACGCGCTGTGGGACGGCGTGGCCCGGGGGCTGCTCACGGCGGACGGCTTCCGCGCCGTGCGGTCCCTGTTCGCGCAGCGCGCGCTGGCGCAGACCGCGCTCGGACGGCACCGGCTGCGCCGCGGCGGCCAGCTCGCCTCCCGGACGGCCGGGCGGTGGTCGCTGCTGCCCGCGCCGATGCCGGACTGCGACCCGGACGAGCTGGCCGAGGCGGTCGCGGAGCAGCTGGCCGTCCGGTGGGGCGTGGTGTTCCGGGACCTGCTGGTCCGGGAGAACATCGCGGTGCCGTGGCGGGAGGTGCTGTGGGCGTTCCGGCGGATGGAGGCGCGCGGCACGATCAGCGGCGGGCGCTTCGTCAACGGGTTCAGCGGCGAGCAGTTCGCGCACCCGGATGCGGTGGCCGTGCTGCGCGAGGTCAGGAAGCGGCCCGCGGGACGGCGAGACCGTCCGGCTGTCGGCCGCGGATCCGCTGAACCTGGCCGGGATCGTGCTGCCCGGACCGCGGATCCCGGCGGTGGCGACGAACTCGGTCAGCTACACCGACGGCGTGGTGGTGACCGTCCCCGGCCTGACCACTTAGGTGGGTCAGTTCAGGGCGATGGCGACGATGGCCAGGGTGGCCAGGCCGAGGCCGGCGCGCTGGGCGGGGGTGAACCGCTCGTGCAGCACCGCCCGGGCGAGCATGACGCTCGCGCCGGGGCTGCGGCTCGGGTGGCTTGATCTTCGGGCACGCGACGGTCAGCGAGCGGGCCATCGCCGAGGGCATCGCCCGGCTGGCTCAGGTCATCGGCGAACTCTGACGGCAGCCTCGGATCCCGGGGCCCTGGGCCGGGCACCCGGAAATGTCAGTGGTCTCGCACACAATATCTGAGACAGGTAGCGAAGCAGCTAGATAAGGAGACCTGCAGAGATGGCAGCAGGCGACACGCAGATCACGATCGCGGGGAATCTCGTGGATGACCCGGAGTTGCGGTTCACCCCGGCCGGGCAGCCGGTGGCGCGGTTCCGGGTGGCCTCGACGCCGCGGTTCCGGGACAACGCGACCGGGGAGTGGAAGGACGGGGACAGCTTGTTCCTGACCTGCAACGTGTGGCGGCAGGCGGCGGAGAACGTGGCCGAGTCGCTGACCCGGGGGATGCGGGTGATCGTCTCGGGGCGGCTGCGGCAGCGGTCGTATGAGACCAAGGAGGGCGAGAAGCGGACCGTGTACGAGGTCGAGGTCGACGACGTCGGCCCCTCGCTGCGGAACGCCTCGGCCAAGGTCAACCGGGCCGCCCGGTCCAACGGGAACGGTACGGCCCAGGGCGGTCAGGGCGGCGCTCGGCCGACCGGAGGTCAGGGGGCCCAAGGGGTCCAGGTCGGCTCGGGCGCGGACGCTGATCCGTGGGCGGCCGACAGCGGCGGCTACAGCGACGAGCCGCCGTTCTAGGGAATCCCGCCGGCGTGATGGCGAAACAGGGCGAAACAGATGGTGCGGCTCGGGCTGCGGATCCGGGTGAGGGTGCGGCGCCGCGGGCGGCGCGGCGCGCTAAAACAGGAGCGCGAACCCGGCCCGGGGCGCATCCGCCGGGGCTTCACCCATCTCTACAGAATGCCCTGCCACCGCGGGGGCAGTCGGCGCTACGTCTCGCCGAGATCTTGCAGGAGGGCGCGGAACTCGTCGACGGCCTGGTCTTGATCGGGGCCGAGGCCATCGATAACCACCATGTCGGTGCCGGTCCAGTAGGCGCCGGCGAACTGGCCGCCGTCGGCGGACGGCGGGGCCAGCAGGCAGTGGTGGGCGATCTTGATGTGGTCGTGCACCTGCTCCCAGGAGACGCCGGGCGGCACCAGGCCGATCGCCGGTGAGTCGCTGTCGTCGAACTCCAGGTCGTCGAGCACGTGTCCAGCCCGTTT
>CAWDEB010000020.1:0-26615 GCA_963801155.1 uncultured Actinomycetes bacterium | reverse complement strand
AGCGGGCTTCGGCAACGATTTCGCCGGGGTGGTCGACGAGGCAGGCGACGGCGTGACCGGCTTCGCGGCGGGGGACCGCGTTTACGGCGGCGCGCGCGGCCGCGCCGTGGCCGACTACGCGGTCGTGCGGCCCGGCGCAGACCCGCTGCTGCATACCCCGGACGGCGTTGATGACATCACGGCGAGCACCCTGGTGATCGCCGGGCGCACCGCCGACGCCGTGATCCACGCGATCGGCGTCCACGCCGGGGACACCGTGCTGATCGGCGGCGCCGCCGGCGGTGTCGGCGTGTTCACCGTGCAGCTCGCGCGGCGCGCGGGCGCCCGGGTCATCGGGACGGCGTCCGAGGCGACCTTCGGCTTCCTGCGCGGGCTCGGCGCCGAGCCTGTCGCGTACGGCGACGGCCTGGCCGGGCGGGTCCGGGCGCTGGCACCGCAGGGCGTGACCGCGGCGGCGGACCTGACCGGCACGGACACCGCGCGGGCGGCCGTGGCGCTCGGGGTTCCGCCAGGCCGGATCGCGACGATCGCGGCGGCCAGCCCGCCGGACGGCGTGCGCGCCACCGGCGGCCGGGACGCGACGCCGGGGGCGCTCGAGCGCATCGCTGCGGTGATCGCCGCCGGGGAATTCGTCGTGCCGATCGCCGCCACGTTCCCGATCGAGCAGATCCGCGCCGCCGCCGAGCTGCAGCGCGCCGGGCACGTCCACGGCAAGGTGGTCATCACCCTCGCTTGATCGTCTCGCCGGCCCCGTCCGTGCGCCGGCCCGGGCTCCGTCCGGCCTTGGCTGCCGCCTGCCCCAGCCGGCCGCGCTGCGATGGTCTTTCCAGGTGGCCGTAGTGCCCGCACGCGGACAGATGGTAGGTATCACGGCCCGCGCCATCACCTGAGGCCAACGACACCTCGCCAAGGCGAGCAGGGACGCGGGCGCCGCCACGTGCCCGAACCGCGGCCGCCGAACCATAGGGTCCACAGCCATCGGTCACGGGATCTATCCGGGCCTAGACATCGTCCCCGACCTCAGGTGCTGCAGCGCCAGGGTCACCCAGGTGTCAACGCAGTTGGTCGCGGCACCGTCACCGCGGCGATAGGCCATGATCACGCGGCCGACCGCGACCAGGCCCTCGACGGCGGTCATATGCCAGGACCTGGCTTCCCGCCCGGCTTGGCGAGCCGGCAAGCCGGTCATGGATCATGCACGTTCAGCCAGCTGCGACCCGCCACGGGAAGCGACAGCCCGTTCTGTGGGGCGGCCGCCAAGGTCCTCCATTACCCGACAAGGATTTGCCGCAGGCCGGGTGGCCCTGGAAACAGCAGCTTCTCCACGGGCGCTGCGCACTTCGGTCGGCGTCGCAGCGCGGGGTGTACTCATGACGCAGTTTGCCGGCCTTCGCCAAGCTCGTGGAAATGGCGCGGCTTTTGTGGACGGCCGAAGCGCAGGCCACTGTCATAGCGATTGGCCCCGGGCTGGTGACCGCGGTCATCCAGCTGTCGCTCGCCTCTCACTGAGAGGGCTGAGCCTGTCCGCTCCCGTTCAGCTCGATCCTGTCCATCAGCGCTAGCGCCCCCGTGCGCGCGAGGACCATGAGCGAGCTGTGCTCGCCGGGTGGATCCGCCTCGGCGCCCAGATGCCGGACCAGCTCGTCGGCCGCGGCCGCGACGTGCATCGGGGACCCGCCCCGGGCCCGGCGCCGCAGGACCTCGGAGCGGCCGAGCGGGACGCCGGGCTTCCCGGCCTCGGCCAGGAGGATGCGCCGCGCGGTTTCCCTCAGCCCGGGAGCCTCAAGGCCGGCTGTGTACACGATTACGCCGACGTCCATGCGGGAGACGGTAAACCGCGGGTACTGACATTCTGGCGCTGCGCCAGGCGCAGATCGGGATAAATGGGGCTATCTGCCTAGCACTCTTGTGTTTATCGTATCCTCGTTCGATCCTGGCCAGATGGCTCATGATCGTCATGCACCTGACCGGGACCGGCTGCTCGTTGCCCGGCTGGACGGTATCGCCCGGCGGCATGCCCGGTGGGGCGGGCTGACCGAAGCCGAGAAAGCGGCCGGGGTGGCCGAACTCCAAGAGGTCGTCGGCGATCGCTTTGACCTGCTGGCCGAGACCGCGGGGCTGGCGCTCGGCACGGCTGAGGGCAAGGGCCGGGAGTATCAGGCCGGGGGGCAGGCGATCGCGGAACTGTGCCGGATGGCTGGTGCGGACGAGTCGCTGATCCCGCAGTGGCTTCAGGTCGGCCGAGAGCGGGCCGCGATGGCGGCAGGCCGCCGTTCAGCCAGCCGCGCCGACCTACAGCACGGCGTAACTGACGGTGCCAAGGAAGCGTAAACACCATGCGCTGAGGCGTCTGCGGAATGGGCGGCCAGGGCCAGATGGTCTGGCCCGGCCGGACCGTTACCGGGGGCTGGTCCGCGGGCGCTGGTCCGGCGGTCCGTGACGGGACCGGACATGCGGGCCCCGGTCCGCGGCCGGGATACGTCGACGATAACAGCGGCCATGTCACCATCCGCCGGTCGTGGCGAGCGGGTGGGGCTCGCCGGCCAGCGCGGCCAGCGCGGCAGCGACCTCGGCGAGGCTGGCGCGCACGTAGGTCGCGGTGGCGCCGGTCTCGCTGCCGCTGTCGGTGTGACCGGCGTAGGCGCGGGCGACGGCGTACCCGAAATTACGTTCGACCCATGTGAGAGTCGTGTGACGGATCCAGTGGCTGCTGATCTGCTGGGTGCGGACCCAGGGCAGGTGCCGGCCCAGGCGGGTCCACAGGTGGTCATACCGGCGGGAGGTGATCGGGTGCCCGTCAGCGTACCGCAGCAGCTGCCCGCCGGGCGGAGCGTGCCGCTCGCGGGCGTGCTCGATCAGGCGGCCCATCAGAGTGGGGGAGACCGGCTGCCAGCGGACCGTTTCGCCCTTCTCCCGCAGCAGGACCAGGCACTGGTCAGCGTCGAGATCCTGCGGACGCAGGGCGAGAGCGCCGCCACGCCGGCAGGCGGTCTCAGTGTGCAGCCGCAATAGCAGGGTGTCCAGCTCCGGGTCATCGCCCGAGGCCGCGGCGATCTCATTGATCTCCGCCAGTCTGGTATCCGGGAGCGCCCGCCGGGTGGTCGGCAGGCGCCGCGGCTTGGCGACCTTCCGGGCAGGGTTGTCCGCCTCGGCGATCAGCCCGTCATCCACCGCCCGCTGGTACAGGCAACGCAGCGCCGCCACCAGGTGCTCCTCGGCACTGCGCCCGCCCCGGGCGTTACGGCGGGCCACCACGTGGGTCTTGACGTAGGCCATCAATTGCCGGATCTCCGACGGGGTCGGCTCGTCCAGGCGGCGGCCACCCCAGTGGTCGACGACCCGGTCCCAGTATGAGCCGTACGCCCGGCGGGTCCCGGCACTGACGCCCGCCGACACGACCGGCACGTACTCAGCGAAGGTCGGCACCTGCTTGCAGGGTGGCGGGGCGGCGGCCAGGTCGGCGGGGGTCAGGCCCATCCGCTCCAGCAGCACCAGTGCCGCCTCCACCACCGCCTGCCGGGAGGCCTCCGGGTTCACCGCGGTCACGGCTGCCTCCCCTCGCCGCCGGGGACCGGGGCATGTGCTCGCAGCGCCTGGTCCACGACCGCGAACGAGTACGCAGCCAGCGTGTCCTGGCCGGGCGAGGCGGCCAGCAGCACGTGATCACCGGCCCGCAGCCCGCAGCGGCGCCGCAGCGCGGCCGGGATCACCAGGTACGGCTTCGCCGGCATGGTCACCATCCCGGCCGGATCGCGGCGGGCAATGACCACGCCCGCGGCGGCGGTGAAGGTCAGCCGGTCCCCGGGCCGCCAGCCCAGCGCGCCGGTCATGGCCCGGTCGGCGACCCGGCCCGACTCGTCCATCCGGCCAGTCCCGTACACCACGTCACCGGAGACGGCCGGGACCTGCGGCGCCGCGGCCATAGGCAGGCGGCGGGCCGGGGCGGCCCTGCCGTGCTCCCGGGCACCCGGCCGGGCCCGCGGCGGGATGAGAGGCGCGATCAGCGGGGCAGTCATGGCCGCCTCCCCGGGAGGGAAGGGCCGGAGCGGACCGGCGAGCCGGGCTGCGTGTTCAAGCGGTGTCTGGTTTGCGGGAAATTTCCCCTGTTTGGGTGTCCGAGGGGGGACTTGAACCCCCATGCCCTTTACGGGCACTAGCACCTCAAGCTAGCGCGTCTGCCTATTCCGCCACCCGGACCCACGACGCGCGGTACGCGTCGGCTGGCTCAGGTTAGCAAACCGGGGGCCATCAAGCGAAGTACCCGGGGCCGCCTAATCTGGGACGCCCCGGGCCATGGCCGAACCCCCGGCGCCCGGGTGGCACGATAAAACGATGACAGCGAACCAGGCCACCGCGCAGGACGAGGTCGTCGGCATATGCCGCGAGCTGATCCGGATCGACACGTCGAACCCCGGCGACCACTCGGGCCCCGGTGAGCGCAAGGCCGCAGAGCATGTGGCCGCGCTCCTGGCCGAGGTTGGTCTCGAGCCTGAACTCCTGGAATCGCACCCCAAGCGCACCAGCGTGGTCGCCCGCCTCGAAGGCCAGGACAGCAGCCGCCCGGGCCTGCTTGTCCACGGCCACCTCGACGTGGTGCCGGCCCACGCTCCGGACTGGCGCCACGACCCGTTCTCCGGCGAGATCGCCGACGGCTGCGTCTGGGGCCGCGGCGCGATCGACATGAAGGATATGGACGCGATGATGGTGGCCGTCGTGCGGCAGCGGCTGCGCGAGGGCCGTCGGCCTGCTCGCGACGTGGTGCTGGCATTCACCGCGGATGAGGAGGCGGGCGGCATCTGGGGTGCTCGCTGGCTGGTGGACAACCATCCGGACCTGTTCGAGGGCGTCGCGGAGGCGGTCGGCGAGGTCGGCGGCTTCAGCCTGACCCTCGGCCGCCAGCGCCTGTATCTCCTGCAGACCGCGGAGAAGGGCATGGCCTGGATGCGGCTGACCGCGCGCGGCACGGCCGGGCACGGCTCGATGATCCAGCGGGACAACGCGGTAACCGAGCTGGCCGAGGCGATCGGCAGGCTGGGCCGCCACGAGTGGCCGACCCGCCTCCTCCCGTCGGTCCGGGCCTTCCTGGAAGGTGCCGCCGAGGCTCTCGGCGTCGAGTTTATGCCGAACGATCCGGGGCCCTTGCTTGAGAAGATCGGGGCAGTTTCGCGTGTCATAGGCGCAACTCTGCAAAATACGGTAAATCCGACAGTCCTGAAAGCCGGGTATAAAGTCAATGTCGTCCCGCAGGCCGCCACCGCGGAAGTGGACGGCCGGTTCCTGCCCGGCTACGAGGAAGAGTTCTACGCCGAACTCGACCGCGTACTCGGGCCGGGCGTGACCCGGGAGCTCATCCATACCGACATCGCCCTCGAGACCACGCCAGACGGTGCCCTGTACGACGCGATGACCAGGGCACTTGTCGCCGAAGACCCCGAGGCCAAGGTGATTCCCTACTGCCTGTCCGCGGGTACCGACGCCAAGTCGTTCAGCCGGCTCGGCATGCGGTGCTTCGGCTTCACGCCGCTGCGGCTGCCGCCGGATCTGGACTTTTCCGGAATGTTCCACGGCGTCGACGAAAGGGTTCCGGTCGAAGGGCTGCGGTTCGGCGTCCGGGTCCTGGACCGTTTTCTGGACTGCTGTTAGCGCCTAGCCAGAGGTCAGCGCTTGTGTGCCAGACGGGGCATCGGCGGCCTGGCCCTTAATTCCGGGACCTTCACGCCGCGGGTACCCTCGGGTGCCGGCCAGGTAACAGTGCTCTCCCTGGCACCACGGCACGCTGCCCGTCACCGGGCATCGCCCGCCGTCGTGGCATCGGCGGCGCCTCCGGGGGAGGAGCCGGGCCCAGCCATGTCCGGTCCCGGGAACCGCGATGAGATCAGAATGTGCGGACTGGGCGTATGATTCGCCTTCGGAGTGTAGCCTTCCTGCTGCCGTCGGCGTTGAGCCGGAGCCTGGACAGTTCCCAGTCCCCGTATTCGGCGTAGTCGGCCAGGACCCGCCGGGCGGTGTCGCGAGCGTCTCGCGTGGTTCCGCGCGGCAGGTACACGACGAGGTAGGCATATTCGGCCATCGGTCCTATTGTGCTTGAGTTCACCGGTGATTCAACCTGCGGTGGCAGAATCTCCGCTTCGGTCCGGTGAGCCCGAGGGAACACACCGAACCCGGCCGACGGTTACTGCTGCAGGGCGGCGCGTGACCATAGGTCGCACAGGACGGTCACGGCGCGGAGGCGAGGACGGGAAGAGCGTGCCAGCAAGGACAGTTAAGGCCACGACGGAGGCTGCGAAGGGCAAGAGCGGCGCGAGCGCGAAGGCGAGGGCCACCAGCGGTGGGGCCGGGAATGGGCCCGGGAACGGGAACGGCCACGGCACCAAGCTCGTCATCGTCGAGTCCCCGTCGAAGGCCCGGACGATAGCCGGGTACCTCGGTAAGGGCTACGTGGTCGAGTCCAGCGTGGGCCATATCCGGGACATGCCCGACCGCGCCGCGGAGATCCCGGCCAAGTACCGCGGCGAGCCGTGGGCCAGGCTCGGCGTCGACGTGGATCACGACTTCGAGCCGCTCTACGTCGTGCACAGCGACAAGCGGCAGCAGGTGGCCAAGCTCAAGAGCCTGCTCAAGGACGCCGACGAACTGCTGCTCGCCACTGATGAAGACCGCGAGGGCGAGGCCATCGCCTGGCACCTGCTCGAGGAGCTCAAGCCCAAGGTGCCGCACAGCCGGATGGTGTTCCACGAGATCACCCCCGAGGCGATCGCCCGCGCCATCGCCAACCCGCGTCAGGTCAACGAGGGCCTGGTGGACGCCTACCAGGCGCGCCGCGTGCTGGACCGCCTCTACGGGTACGAGGTCTCGCCCGTGCTGTGGAAGAAGGTCATGCCCAAGCTGTCCGCCGGGCGGGTGCAGTCGGTCGCGACCAGGCTGATCGTGGACCGGGAGCGCGAGCGGATCGCCTTCCGCGCGGCCAGCTACTCCGACCTCGAAGCCGAGTTCGCCACCCGTGAGCATGGGAAGCCAGGCGCCGACGAGCCGACGAGCTTCACCGCCAGCCTGGTCACCGTCGACGGCCGCCGGGTGGCCCAGGGCCGCGACTTCACCTCCACGGGGGAACTCCGCACCCAGGATTCAACTGCCACCGGCGTCTTGCACCTGGACGCCGCGGCGGCGGCTGCCCTGGCCGGGCGGCTGCAGGACGCGAGCTTCTCGGTGGCCAGCGTGGAGCGCAAGCCGTACCGGCGCTCGCCGTACGCGCCGTTCCGCACCACCACCCTGCAGCAGGAGGCCTCCCGCAAGCTCGGCTTCTCCGCCAAGCACACGATGTCGGTCGCGCAGCGGCTGTACGAGAACGGCTACATCACCTATATGCGCACCGACTCGGTGACGCTGTCGCAGACCGCGATCAGCGCGGCCCGCAAGCAAGCGGCCGAGCTGTACGGCGCGAACTACGTCCAGGACGCCCCGCGCATCTACGCCAGCAAGGTGAAGAACGCGCAGGAGGCGCACGAGGCCATCCGGCCGGCCGGGGACAGCTTCCGCACCCCGGCCCAGGTCGCGAAGGACCACCTGTCCTCCGACGAACGCCGGCTGTACGAGCTGATCTGGCAGCGGACCGTCGCCTCCCAGATGAAGGACGCCACCGGCGAGTCGGTGTCGGTCCGGGTGGCGGGCACATCCAGCGCGGGCGAGCGGGCCGAGTTCGGCGCGACCGGGAAGGTCATCAGCTTCTACGGGTTCCTCAAGGCCTACGTCGAGGGCGCCGACGACCCCACCGCCGACCGCGACGACCGGGAGCGCCGGCTGCCGTCGCTGGCCGAGCACGACCCGCTGGCGGTGCTCCGGCTCGCCCCGGCCGACCACTCCACCCGCCCGCCGGCCCGCTACACCGAGGCGTCGCTGGTCAAGGAGCTGGAAGACCGGGAGATCGGGCGGCCGTCGACGTACGCCAGCATCATCGGCACGATCCTGGACCGGGGCTACGTGTTCAAGAAGGGCACCGCGCTGGTCCCCTCGTTCCTGGCCTTCGCCGTGGTCACCCTGCTGGAACAGCACTTCGGCCAGCTGGTCGACTACGAGTTCACCGCGCGGATGGAGGACGTCCTCGACGCGATCGCCCGCGGCGAGACCGAGCGGGTGCCCTGGCTGCGCCGGTTCTACTTCGGCGCCGACGGGGACGACGGGACTCAAGTCGCTGGTCAGTGACATCGGCGACATCGACGCCCGGGAGGTCAGCTCGTTCCCGCTGGCCGGCTCCGACATCGTGGTCCGGGTCGGCCGGTACGGCCCCTACCTGGAGCGTGACGGGCAGCGGGTCAACGTCCCGGAGGACATGGCCCCCGATGAGCTGACCGTGGAGCGGGCCGAAGAGCTCTTCGACCAGCCGAACGGCGAGCGGGTCCTCGGCCCCGACCCGGCCACCGGCCACGTGCTGGTGGCCAAGGCCGGGCGGTTCGGCCCGTACGTGACCGAGCAGCTGCCCGAGGCTCTGTCTGCTAATGCTGGCCCCGCCTCGGCCAAGCCCCGGACGGCGTCGCTGCTGAAGTCCATGTCGCTGGACAGCGTCACGCTGGACGACGCGCTGAAGCTGCTCAGCCTGCCCCGGGTGCTTGGCGAGCTCGACGGCGAGGCCGTCACCGTGCAGAACGGCCGGTACGGCCCGTACGTCAAGAAGGGCTCGGACAGCCGGTCGCTGGAGTCCGAGGACCAGCTGTTCGCGCTGACCCTGGCCGAGGCCAAGGAGATGTTCGCCCAGCCCAAGACGCGCGGCCGTGGCGCCCGCGCGGCGTCTCCGCCGCTGCGCGAGCTCGGTGACGACCCCGCCAATGGCAAGCCGATGGTGATCAAGGACGGCCGGTTCGGCCCGTACGTCACCGACGGCGAGACCAACGCCTCGCTGCGCAAGGGCGACGACGTGGCCTCGATCACCGTCGCGCGGGCCGCCGAGCTGCTCGCCGACCGGCGCGCCGCGCCGCCGGCCGCGCCGCGCCGGACCAGCGCCACCCGGGCCGGCACGACACGGAAGAAGGCAGGCACCACGGCGCGTTCGGTATCAAAGAGATCTTTACCGGCACGAACCAAGGACTAGTCGAACCCAGGGGCTGAGCCTAAAATCACGATCAAGGACTAACCAGTTATGCGGCTACCAGTGCCGATACGCTTTACGCCGTGAACTTCCGCCTCTCGGGGAACGGGCGTGGCGCCGACCGGGGGCAGCCCGGGCGCGGCGCCGTGCGGCGGTCGCGCGCCCGCGAGCCGGGGGTGCTGTCCATCAAGCCGTTCCGGCGGCTGTGGATCGCGCTGTCCCTGTCCAGCCTCGGCGACTGGCTGAGCATCCTCGCGCTGCTCTCGCTGGCGGCGTACCTGACGCAGAAGCACGGGGCGGGCCAGTCGGCCACCGCGGCGGCCGCCGCCCAGACCACGGCCGTCGGCCTGGTCTGGGTGGCCACCCTGCTGCCGCCGCTGCTGCTGGGCCCGGTGGCCGGGGCGATCGCCGACCGGCTGGACCGGCGGCGCACGATGATCGTCGGGGATGTCCTGCGCGGGCTGCTCTACCTGTCGATCCCGCTGTTCTACGACATGACCCACTCCCACAACCTGACCTGGCTGCTCGTGGCCAAGTTCCTGGCCGGCGTCGTGTCGGTGTTCTGGAACCCGGCGACCGCGGCGTCGATACCGAACCTGGTGCCCCCGGACAAGCTGGAGCGGGCCAACCAGTACAGCCTGCTCGGCACGTACGGCACCGCGCCGCTGGCCTTCGGCCTGTTCAGTGTGCTCGCCCTGATCAGCGAGGCCCTGGGCCGGGTGGCGCCGTTCTTCACGACCAACCCGGTCTACCTGGCCCTGTATATCAACGCCGCCTCGTACGCGGTCTCCGCGCTGACCGTCTGGTTCCTGACCGAGATACCCAAGCGGCAGGCGAGCAAGATCTCCGTGCCGTCGACGGCCAAGTCGATCTGGGAGGGCTGGCGGTTCATCGGCCAGACCCCGGTGCTGCGCGGCCTGGTGACCGGCATGGTGGGGGCCTTCATCGGGGCCGGCGTGGTGATCGGGCTGTCCGTTCCTTACATCAAGTTCACGCTGAAGGGCGGCGACGCCGGGTTCGGGCTGGTCTTCGCGGCGATCTTCGTGGGCATGGCGCTCGGCATGGTCCTCGGCCCGCGCCTGCTGGCCGGCTTCAGCCTGCGCAGGCTGTTCGGCCTGACCATCACGGCCGCTGCGGTGCCGCTCGCGCTCATCGGCCTGGTGCCGAACCTCATCATGGTCACGGTGTTCGTCATCGTGCTCGGCGCCCTGGCCGGGATCGCGTACGCGACCGGCTTCACCATCGTCGGGCTCGAGGTCGACGACGACACCCGCGGCCGGGTCTTCGCCTTCTTCCTGTCGTCCATCCAGGTCATCCTGCTCACCGTCATCACCGTGGTGGCGTTCCTGTCGGCCGCCTTCACCAAGCTGATCGCCGACGCCACCGGGTCCGGCGACGTGAAGTTCGCGCACGTCGTCTACACCTCGGTCGGGCAGAACGTGGTCATCCTGCTGGCCGCGGCGCTCGCCGCCTTCCTCGGCGTGAAGTCCTATCGGCAGATGGACGACCGCAAGGGAGTGCCGCTGCGGGAGGACCTGCTGGCCGCGATCAGGGGTGAGCCGCCCGCGCCGGTGCCAGCCGCGGCGCACGCCAACGGGAGCGCCCCGCCGCCCCGGCCGCGCGGGCTGCTGATCGCGTTCGAGGGCGGGGAGGGCTCGGGCAAGACCACGCAGGCCCGGCTGATCTCGATCTGGCTGCGCGAGCTCGGCTACGACGTGGAGACCACGCACGAGCCCGGCGCGACCAAGGTCGGGATGCGGCTGCGCGCCCTGCTGCTCGACACCACGCACACCGGCATGTCACCGCACGCCGAGGCGCTGATGTACGCGGCCGACCGCGCCGAGCACGTCGCCTCGGTCATCGAGCCCGCGCTGGACCGGGGCGCGATCGTCATCACCGACCGGTACGTGGACTCCTCGCTGGCCTACCAGGGGGCGGGCCGGAACCTGCCGCTCGAGGAGATCGCCCGGTTCAACTGGTGGGCGACCGGCGGACGCGTGCCCGACCTGACCATCCTGCTGGACATGGACCCGATCGAGGGCCTTCAGCGGCGCGCGCGGTCGGCGGACCGGCTGGAGGCCGAGCCCGCCGACTTCCACCTGCGGGTCCGGGCCGGGTTCCAGGCCCTGGCCCAGGCCGAGCCTTCGCGGTACCTCGTGCTCGACGCGAACCGGCCGTCCGAGCAGATCACCCGGGACATCCAGGTGCGGATCCGCGGCATGCTCCCCGACCCGGTGCCCATGGTGGCCGAGGCGGCCACCGGCGACTTCCCCGCGATCAGGGAATCGGATGAGCCAGCCCGTTTTCGCTGAGCTCACCGGGCAGGACGCGGTGGTCGAGCAGCTTTCCCGGGCGGCCGCCGCGGCTTCGGCGCTGCTTTCCGGGGACCGCCCGGAACCGGGCGCGATGACGCACGCGTGGCTGCTCACCGGGCCGCCCGGGTCGGGGCGTTCGGTCGCGGCGCGGGCCTTCGCCGCCGCGCTGCTGTGCCCGGCCGGGGGGTGCGGCCAGTGCGCGTCCTGCCGTCAGGTGCAGGCCGGAACCCACGCTGACCTGCTGCTGATCCGGCCGGAGGGCCTGTCCTACGGCGTGAAGCAGACCAGGGACCTGGTGCTGCGCGCGGCGGGCGCGCCCGCGGGCGGGCGCTGGCAGGTGGTGGTCTTCGAGAACGCCGACCGGTGCACCGAGCAGGCGGCCAACGCGCTGCTGAAGGCGATCGAGGAACCCACCCCGCGGACCGTCTGGCTGCTGTGCGCGCCGTCGGCCGAGGACCTGGTGCCGACGATCAGATCACGCTGCCGGGTTGTCACGCTTGTCGTGCCGGCGTCGGCCGCGGTGGCTAAGGTACTGATGACGCGGGACGGAATCGAGCCCGCCGCCGCGCTGGCCGCGGCCCGCGCGGCGCAGGGACACGTGGGCCGCGCCCGGCGCCTGGCGCTGGACGCCTCGGCCGCCGCCCGCCGGGCCGACGTGCTGCGCGTGCCGCTCGCGGCGGTATCGCTGGGTCCCGCGTTGTCCGCGGCCGCTTCGCTGGTGCGGACGGCCGAGGACGAGGCGAAGGCGGTCACCGAGGACCTCGACGAGCCGGAACGGTCCTCGCTGCGCCGGGCGTTCGGCGAGGGGTCGACGGGCAAGGGCGTGGCCAAGGCGATGCGCGGCATGGCCGGCGCCCTGAAGGACCTGGAGGACCGGCAGAAGTCGCGCGCCACCCGGGTCAAGCGGGACACCCTCGACCAGGCCCTGCTCGACCTGGCCGTCTTCTACCGGGACGTCCTCATGCTGCAGCTCGGCGCCGACGTCGAACTGGCCAACGCCGACCGCCAGCCCGACCTGATGGGAGTGGCCGCTTCGTCGACCCCCGAGGCCACCCTGCGCCGCCTGCAGGCCATCATGCACTGCCGCGAGCGCCTGTCGCTGAACGTAGCGCCCCTGCTGGCCGTCGAGGACATGGCGCTCTCCCTCGTCGAGGGCTGACCTCCCGCTCTGGTAAGTCCGGCGAACGGGAGGCAACGTAGTCTGGGCTCGTGGGCATGATGATGGCGGTGAGCTTCGAGCGTTACGGGCGGCTGTACTACCTGGATCCGGGGGCGTGCTCGCCGGGCATCGGCGACAAGGTGCTCGTGCCCACCGACTCCGGGCCCGAGGTGGCCGAGTGCGTGTGGGCCCCGCAGTGGGTGTCTGAGGACATCGACGGGCTGCCGGTCTGCGAGGGCCTGGCCACCGAGGATGACCTGGCCCGTGATGAGGAGAATCGCCGCCGCCGGGCCGAGGGACGGCTGGCCGCGCGCCGCCTGATCCGCGAGCATCAGCTGCCGATGAAGGTCACCGCGGTGGACTACATCGGCCTGGAGAACGTGTTCGTCGTCTACTTCAGCGCGCCGCACCGGGTCGACTTCCGCGCGCTGGTCCGGGACCTGGGCGGCCGGCTGCGGGCCCGGGTCGAGCTACGGCAGATCGGCCCTCGGGACGAGGCCCGGCTGCAGGGCGGGATCGGCCCGTGCGGGCGTGACCTGTGCTGCGCCACGTTCCTCAAGGACTTCGAGCCGGTCTCCGTCCGGATGGCCAAGGACCAGGACCTGCCGGTGAACCCGCTGCGGATCGCCGGCGCGTGCGGCCGGCTGATGTGCTGCCTGAAGTACGAACACCCGTTGTACCAGGACTTCCGCAAAGACGCCCCGCCGGTCGGCGCCGCGGTCACCACCTCCGAAGGGCCCGGGACGGTCGTGGGCCACAACGTCCCCTCGGACACGGTAGTGGTGAAGCTGTCCGCGGACGGCCGGGCCTGCGCCTGCCCCAAGGCCAGCGTGTGCGGGTCCCGGCAGGCCTACGAGGAGATGCACGTCAAGCCGCGGTCCGGATCGTTAGACGGGGGCCTGGCGCTAACCGTGTAACGCGGCGGCCTCGCGCGGGACTAAGGGAGGACAAGCCCCGGAACCCCTACGCGCGAGGAGTTTTCAGTGAGAGTCCCGATTCGTCTCGGATCGGCCATCGCGGCCGCGGCCGCCGCCCTGTCCTTCGCCTGGCCGGCCCCCATGGCCGTCGCGGCCACCGCGGCACCCGCCTCCGGCCCCGGCGGGGCCAGCCAGGCCGTGTTCGTGCAGACCGACAACCCGTCAGGCAACCAGGTCGTCGCCTACCACCGCGCGCCGGGCGGCGTGCTTACCCAGGCAGGCACGTACACCACTGGCGGGCTAGGCGGAATCCTGGCCGGGTCCGCCGTCGACCACCTGGCCTCGCAGGGCTCGCTTAGCTACGACCCGCGGCACTCCCTGCTCTACGCGGTCAACGCGGGCAGCGACACCGTCTCCGTCTTCGCCGTGACCGGCGACCGGCTCGCGCTGCGCCAGGTGCTGGGCTCCGGCGGTTCGTTCCCGGTCAGCGTGGCCGTCCACGGCGACCTGGTCTACGTCCTCAACGCCCTGGGCGGTGGCCGGCTGCAGGGCTACCGGGTCTTCGGCGGCTTCCTGGTCCCGATCCCCGGCTCCGGTCGCGCGCTGGGCCTGGACCCGACGGCGAGCCCGCAGTTCACCAACACGCCGGGGCAGGTCGCCTTCACCCCGGACGGCAGCCAGCTCATCGTCACCACCAAGGCCAACGGCAACGACATCGACGTGTTCGGCGTCCGGTTCGACGGGCGGCTGTCCGCCTCGCCGGTGGTGAACTCCGAGCCGGGCACGGTCCCGTTCGCGGTCAGCTTCGACTTGCACGGTCACCTGGTCATCGCCGAGTCCGGGACCAACGCACTGGCCACTTTCGCGCTGGCCGCTGACGGTACGGTCAGCCTGATCGACCAGGTGCCCACCGGAGCCTCGGCGACCTGCTGGGTCGCGCCGGCCGGGCCGTACCTGTTCGCCTCCAACGCGGGAAGCGCCTCGGAGAGCGGCTACGTCTCCTCGTCCGGCGGTCAGCTGAGCCTGCTCGGCGCGGCGACCACCGACCCGGGGACCGTGGACGCGTCCGCGGCCGCCGGCGGCCGGTTCCTGTACGTCCAGACGGGCGGGAACGGGATCGTGGACGAGTTCGCCGTGGGAGCCGGTGCATCCCTCACCGAGATCGGAGCCGTCACCGTGCCCGGCGCGGTCGGCGGCGAAGGGATCGTGGCCTTCTGAAAGAAGCGGTATCCGGGGCAGCCGGCTGCGGCCTTCGTGGAGGCCGCGGCCGGCTCGTTCCGTCGTGTCCCGACTTGACATGTGCCGCACGATGTGCAGGCTTGGCGCATGGCCATCCAGCCCGACGAGCGCATTGTCCTCGAAACACCAGTCAGGCAGCGCCGTCGCCTGGCTGGCCCGGGGATCTCCCTGACCGCCATCTGGGCGGCGCTGCTCATCTTCCGGCCCGGCGGGGACTTGGGCCTGGTCATCGGCCTCGTCGGCCTGGTGGTCTTCGGGCCGATCACCGTCTCGCGGCTGCTGCGGGCCGTGCGGAACAGGCCGGTGCTGATCCTGGACGCCGACGGCTTCACCGACCACGGCTCGCTGATCAGCGCGGGCTACGTGCCTTGGCAGGAGGTTCAGCAGATCGACCACCGGCAGGTCCGGAGGCGGGTCTTCGTGACGGTCACCGTCACCGACCAGGCGGCCTTCCGCGCCCGCCAGTCGGCCTGGCACCGGCTCCTGCTCCGGATCAACGGGCCCATGGCCGCAGGCGACATCCTGATCCCGGACAACGTGCTGCCCATGAGCCCCGCGGAGCTGGTGAAGACGATGCGACGGCTGCACCGCACCGCCCAGCGCCGCACGCACAGCGGAGGCGCCGAGCGACGGGCCTAGGCTCCCGGTGATGGGGGCCGACGGCGAGCTGCTGCTCCGGCTGCGCTCGGGGGACGAACGGGCGTTCGTCAGCCTAGTGGAGCGCTATCAAGAGCAGATGCTGCGGCTTGCGACCTCGTTCGTGCCGAGCCGGGCCGTGGCCGAAGAGGTCGTCCAGGATACCTGGGTGGCGCTGCTGCGCGGCCTGGACGCCTTCGAGGGCCGGTCTTCCCTGAAGACCTGGCTGTTCAGCATCCTGGTCAATCAGGCGCGGACTACCGGGACACGGGAGCACCGCAGCGTCCCCGTCGCGGACCCCGAGCCCGCCGTCGACCCGGCCCGGTTCGACACCTCCGGCAGCTGGGCCGATCCGCCCGAACACTGGATCGAGGCCGTCGAGGGCCGCGTGGAGGCGGGCAAGCTCGCCGATCGCATCCGGGAACTGATGGACGAGCTGCCCGCCCGGCAGCGGGAAGTCGTCATCCTGCGCGACGTCGAGGAGATGAGCAGCGAAGAGGTCTGCTCCGTGCTGGCCATCAGCGACGGGAACCAGCGGGTCCTGCTGCACCGCGGCCGGAGCCGGCTCAGGCAGCTGTTCGAGGGTGAGTTCGGGGGGGTGCGATGAGACTCCTCCTTCGCCGTGACCTGGTCTGCCAGCAGGCCGTCGAGCTGGTGACGGACTACCTGGAAGGCGCGCTGTCCCGGCGAGCGCGGCGGCGCTTCGAGGCGCACCTGGCCGGCCTGCCCGCACTGCACCGAGTACCTGGCTCAGATGCGGGAGACCATCCGGCTCGCTGGCCGTCTGGAGCCGGAAGACCTGACTCCGGAGCAGCGGGACGAATTCGTCGAGCTGTACCGCCGGTGGCGATCCGGGCAGGAGTAAGGAACCTTCCGCCGGAACGCGCCCTGGCTCGCGCGGTCCGGGTCATGCCGGCGGTGCCGCGGCCCAGCCCGACCACCGTCCGACCGTCACCGCGAGCACCGGCCCGGTCGGCGGCGCCTTCCGGTACTGCCAGTAGCGGTCGGCCAGCAGCCGCAACGGCTCCGCCATCTGCCGCTGCCCGGTCAGGATCACCGCCCGGCCGTCGGCACGGGCCCACCACAGCGTGTCCCAGTCGTCGGAGTATTCATCGGCGAGCATGGTGACCCGCGGATTCTCCCCGACGTTCCGCAGCCGCTTCAGGTTGGCCCCGGACTTCGGCTTCTGGTCGACGGCCGTGTAGACCGTGTCCCCCTCGACCGCGAAGGTGACCACCACCACATGCGGTTGGCCCAGAGCGTCAGCCGTCCCCAGGCGCGCCACGGGCACGCTGGCGAACCTGGCCCGCGCTTCGGCCTCGGAGAGCCTCACGCTGAGGATGTTACGGTCCCTCGTCCCGCTGGCCGGTCCTGCCGTGACCCCCGCTTCCGATAGACTCGTCGGGTCGCCCCGCCCGGGCGGCCCGCCGCCTTAGCTCAGTCGGTTAGAGCGACGCACTCGTAATGCGTAGGTCATCGGTTCGATTCCGATAGGCGGCTCCACCAGAAAACCCGCCACTACCAGGCACTTTCGTCCGCCCCCGCATCGTCCGCGTCCTCGTCCTGCTGTTCGGGCGGCTCAGATGCCCCCAGGATGCCCCGATAGCCCGTGCCGCCTCCCACAGGTTGGCATCCATCAGGTGACCGTAGAGGTCCATCGTCATCGCTGCCGTGGCGTGCCCCAGAACCCGCTGCACCACCTTGGGATCAGCGCGAGCACCGAGCCAGACCGACGCCGCGGTATGGCGCAGATCATGCACCCGGAACCCCGGGAGTCCGACTGCCGCCGTGGCAGCACTCCAGCCGACCGAGCGCTTCCAGTTCGATTCCCGCAACGGCCCACCACGCGGCGCCTCGAACAGCCAGGCATCCGGCGCCTTGCCCGAGCTCCAGCGGTCCACGATCGGCACCAGGTCGACGACCAGCGGCACCGTTCGCCCACGGTTGTTCTTGAGAGTGTCCACGTACAGCGCGCCGCCACCGCCGCTGGCCAGCACGGTACGACGCAGCCGCAGGCCAGGCCCAGGAACCGACACCCGATCGCTGACCCGGAGACCGGCCAGCTCGCCCCAGCGCAGACCCGCCAGCGCCAGGACCGGCACGATATCGCGGTAACGACCACGGCACGCCGCCATCAGCGCCCGCAGTTCCTCAGAGGTGAGCGCCGGGCCTTCACGGCGAGCACGGCCCCTGGTCGGCTTTTGAGCCGCTGCCGCCACGTTGTGCTGCACGCGAGCGTCGGCCACGGCGAACCCGAGGATAGATCGCAGCGTAGCGAGAGCACGGGTTGCAGTTGACGGCGCCAGGCCGCGAGCCACCAGCGAGCCGACCCAACTCGACACCTCCGCCGAGGTGATCGAAGCCACCGGCCAGTTGCCGAAACGCGGTTGGATGTAGTTCCGCCACGCCGCCTCATCACTCTCCCGGGTCCGGCGCTTGACCGAGCCGCGCGACCTGAGCCAATCCGCGGCCACCACCGACAGCGGCACCTGACCACGGCGCGGGTCGGTCCACTCGCCCAGGCGTAGCCGCCGCCGCTGATCCTGCTCCCAGGCGACCGCATCGGCCTTGCGCTTGAAGACACGCGCCGCGACCTCACGGCCATGCGACTTCACCCGCGCCCGGTACCGCACCGCCCCGGACCGCAGCGTGTAACGCTGGACTCCCATCAGGCGACCTTCGGCGTCTCGCGCTGCGCTTTCAGCCACGCGGCCACGTCGCGGGTATCCCACATCAGGCGACGACCGATCTTGATAGCAGGCACGAACCGGCCTTCCTGCCGTAGCCACCGCACGGTTGGCACCGATACCCGCAGCCGCTCGGCTACTTCCTCGATCGTCAGCAGCTCGATCACGCCGCCCTCACTCATGCTGCCCTCCCTGCTGCCAGAAGATCACCGTCCGGAGGCATAGCGGCCCGGCGCCTGGCCTCGGCCAGTGCGGTCTGCCATCGGAGCCGGTCAGCCACGACGTGCAGCATCCGCCGGGCGTGGTCCATGTGATCCTGATCAGCAGGGGCGACCAGCTCCCAGGCGTACCGGGCGGGGTCGGTTGCCGAAACGCCGAGGGTGCGCAGCAGCCATTCCTTGCGGTCGGCGCGGTGGTCGGCCAGGGTCTTGCCGGACCACTTCCGGGACACCAGCACCCGCCGCCCGGCATAGCCCAGGTGATCAGCGTCGTGAGCCTTGCCCTTGCAGGCGCCGGGGGCCAGCCCAGGCCGGGCGTTCTTCGGCTGGATGCCGTACCGGAGCCAGTTCGCGCACCGCGGGGAGCACGGCTGGTAGCGCAGCGCCTCGGCCAGCCGGGCGGCGTGGTCGGACTCCGGGCCGGTGGCGGCCTGGTGGCAGGCGCCGACGTGCTTGGTGAGGTATTTGGTCAGGTAGCCGATGCAGCGGGCGGCCCGGGGGGATCCGGCCAGCACGCCCTGGGCGTCGAACCGGTCGCCGAACCGGGCCACGTGCCAGGGCAGATCATAGCGGCCCGATGGCATCCAGCGCCTCATCCCACGTCGGGAGCACTTCCCCGGTGGCCGGGTCGACATACCCGCCAGTCTGGTCGTGCCAGACGGGCAGCTGGTCGCCGTCGTGGTATCTGACGCCTGTGTCGGGCCACCAGACCTGGTGGTAGGTGGCGGCCAGCACCTTGCGGAGTTCGGCGCGGGCGATGGTGCCGCGGATGGCGATGTGGATATGCGGGGCCAGCCTGCGCTGGGGTTCGACGGCGGCGAAGTATTGCACGTCGTGGCCGAGGTAGCGGCGCAGGTTCTGGATGAACCGGTCGAACAGCGCGGCGAAGCTCAGCGCGTCCCGGGCGGCCTGGTCGTAGTCGTAGGAGGCCGGGTCCACGGGTACGCCGCGGTGGTCGACCCGGCCGTAGGACGGGCAGGTCAGCGTGACGAACATCGAGGGGCGGAACGTCGTGCCGTCCGGCGCGGTGAGGTCTTGCCCAGCGTGCGGGGATTGACCGTGCGGCGGGGCAGGTCGGGAGTGTCCTGGCGGCGGCGGGTGGACCGGTGGCGGCGGGCGGGACGGTCCGGCAGCACCTTCCCGCGGACGCCGGACTTGGTGATCTGTTCATCGAGTTCGGCGATCAGTGCGTCGAGGTCGGCGGTGTCCTGGCCGTCGTCGGCGGCCTGGTCGCGGGACTGCTGGGCCTCCGAGCGCAGCACCACCCACCATTGCTGGTCCTCGGTGGCGGGGTCGGGGGTCAGGTCGGGTTCGTCCTCGAGGTGCCAGCCTTCCCGGCACTGCACCGCGCGCAGGGTCTTGGCGCGTTCGGCGCAGGCCGGGCAGACGTGGGCCAGGGTATGGCCGCACGGGATGAGGACCTGGCCCATCTCGCCGGTATCCAGGTCGGTGCGGCGCAGCTGCACCGGGCGGATGCACGCGCCGTGCTCGACGGCCAGGTCGGTGACGACCTGGCGGGCCAGCGGCATGGTCAGCCGCTCAACCCGCCTGGTCTTGACGGCCGGTTCGGTCACCGGTCACCTCCGATCGGGCTGGCCGGTGGTCCACGCGTCGGCGTAGCCGCAGGTCCGGCACTCGGCCCGCTGCGCTCGTCCGCCGTCCTCGGCCAGGGTGAGCATGGTTCCGCAGTCCGGGCAGGGGTCATCGGTCTGCCAGAGCGTCAGGATGGTCACACGATCACCCCCTCGATCACCCGCAGTTCGGCGTCATCCAGGCATTCGGCGGCCATGTGGCGGATGTCGGCGTCGGTGACCCATCCGGCGCGGACCCGTACCGGGTCGGGGTCAGCTTCCAGCCGGACGTACGCCACCCCGGCCCCGGTTGCTGGGTCGGTGGAGATCAGCTCGCAGGCCGCGCCGCGGTCCCGGGCGCCGTCGCCGAGCACCATGTCGACCTGTTCGGGTTCATCCAGCCGCATGGCGATCCGGTCGGGGAACAGGTTCCGGATGGCCAGCACGTCCTTGCGCGGGTCTTGCAGCGCGGCGACGACGCTGTAGCCGACCGCGCGGCCTTGGGTGGTGAGGGTGGCCAGGGCGATCATGACCCGCTCGCGGAGCTTGCGGTCGGGCTGGTAGGCGGTCAGGAACGCGACCTCATCGACCAGGACCACGGTGAACGGATGCTGCCGGGTCGGGGTGTGGTCCCGCTGGTGTCCGGCGAACATCCGCCGCCCGGGCCTGCATGTCGGCCACCGCGTCTTCCAGCATGGCCACGACCGAGGCGGGGTCGGCGGCGTAGGCGCCGTAGGTGTCGAAGATGATCCGGCCGTAGGCCAGCTCCATCAGCTTCGGGTCGGCGGCCAGCACCCGGACCAGCCCGGCGCGCATCAGCGGCAGCATGGCCCGGACCAGGCCCCACAGCAGCGAGGCCTTCCCCGCTCCGGTGGCCCCGGCGATCAGCAGGTGGGTGCCGTGCAGCCGGACCAGCCAGGGCAGGCCGTCCTCGCGGCGGCCGACCGGCAGCGCCTGTGAGGTCGGGCTGGTCGGGGATGGGCAGGGCGGGGATGATGGCGGCCAGGGCGTCACGGCGGACGAACTCCAGCACCACCGCCCCGGACTTGGCGGTGCGGACCCGGCACAGCAGGGCGCCGGAACCCGTGGGCCAGGTTGTCGGCCCGGTCGGCGAAGTCGGCGGCGCACTGCCCGGAGACCAGCCGGACGTGCACCCGGTCGACGTACCGGGTGGAGGTGACCTTGACCAGGACGGGCAGGATGATCCGGCCCCGGTAGAAGGGGGCCAGGTCGGCGATGGTCATCACCGCGGCCCACTGGCGCCGGTAACCCCACGCCCGCCACTTGCCCCGGGCCGGGGCGGCCACCCACCGGGTGAACGAGGACCGGCCAGTAGCACCGCCAGACCACCAGGACCACCAGGGCCCAGGCCACCAGGGCGGCCAGGCCGATCCAGCCGGTACTGACCCACATGAACGCCAGCACGGCCACGATGCTCGCGGCGGTCCGGGTGGCGGAAGACCAGCCGGGCCAGCCGGATCATCGAACCGGACCAGCCAGGCGATCAGGATGAGCCCGGCCGGGGTCTGGTAGACCGGGGCGCGGAAGACGGGCCGGGCGAAGGGGTCGGGGTTGTAGATCTGGGCGACCTGTTCCCCGGTCACCACGCGGCGCATAAGATGCTCACCTCTTCCTTGCCTGTCGCGGGAGAGACACCAGGGGCGGCCGGAGGTACCAGCTCCAGCCGCCCCGCCTCCATTTGCGGTGCCATCACGCCGCCTGCCCGGCAGGGTCCGGGTCGGCCGCTGCGGGCCGGGTCCGGGCGGCGATCGTGTCCAGCTCGGCCGCGTACCGGGCCACGGCGTCGGCGAGCTGGCGGCCGAACCTCACGTCGTCCTCGGTGACCTCGCCCTTGCCGGGGTTGGTGATCGTGATGTCGGCCGCGCCGTCGTGGATGGACAGGATGGGCGCGGCGTCGTCGTAGGTGCAGCACTGGATGTGCGTGCTGGCGGTCAGCCGGACGTAGGACTGGACCGTGGCCTGGCCGTCGGGGCCGAACCGGACCGATACCGTGGCGGTCATGCCGTCACCTCCCGGCAGTCGGCCAGCCCGGCCGGGTCCAGCCGGGCCGGGTCGCTGGTCCAGGTATCGGCCCTGGCCGCCAGCAGGTGCCGGGACCGGCTGGTCGGGCAGGGCGGGCAGGCCCCGGTACCGCCGCTCGACAGCGACGGCGTAGGCCCACGCTTTGGCGGCGAGCTGGCGGGCGAAGTCGACGTGCCCGGCCTCCAGGTGCTCGGGCAGCGTGAGGGTGACCATCAGCGCCGGGCGGCCGGTGGCGATGGTCAGCAGCGGCGTCCGGTGCTCATAGCCGAGGAAGCGACACCCCTGCCTTGGGGTCGACCGGCAGCGCCAGCGCGGGGACGCGGCGGGCGGGCATCAGGCCGCGTCCTTGTGCTCGGGCACGGGGCGGGGCATCGGCCGGGACGGGGCGCGCACCCCGGTGGCCTTCAGCGAGTACGCCTGGCCGGGCGGCGCACTTGCCCTTGCCCTGGCACCGGCCACTGTCCACCCACGGGGTCGCGGTCATGCCCTCGAACTCGACCGGCGATGAACGGCGACCCGGCCGGGGCGTCCGGCAGCACCGGCTGGTACTGCGCGGCCACCTTGACCTTGACCGTCCGCTGCCGCGCCTCCGGGTCGGCGTCGATCACCTCGACCACCCACAGCGGCAGACCGCGTGGCCTTGTCGGTCTGCTGGACTACCCGGTCACCGCTGGACCGGTCGAAGTCCCGCACCTTCTCCACCCCACCGGCCGCATACGCGCCGGAGGGAACACCGTCCCGAACTCCACCGGGAACGGACCTAGAAGAGCCATCAGGCCTCCACAGACGATCTACCCGCTGACTTAGTGCGAGTAGCCGCACTATTTGTGCGTCTGAACTCAGTCTGTGGCACAGCGTGGCCCGGAGTCAAGAGCAATCCGCACTAAAAATGCGGATACCGCATCCTGGCACTGAAAGTGCGGGACCTTGTAAGCTGATCGGAATATCCCTGACCTGCGACGCCAGGAGTTGAGATGCCCCAGGACGCCAAGCCGTTCGCACTAGTTGTGCGCTTCACGGTGCGCCCAGGAGCCGAGGCACAGTTTGATGCCCTGGTGGCCGAGACGGCCGCTGGCATCCGTGATCACGAGCCCGGCACCCTTGTCTATGCCTGCCACACCGTGCAGGACCAGCCGCGACAGCGGATCTTCTACGAGCTGTACCGGGACCGGGCAGCATTCGAGGCTCACGAGCAGACCGCCCACACCCGGCGGTTCCTCGCCGAGCGCGACCCGCTCCTGGACGCCACTGAGGTCGACTTCCTGGATGTCGCCGATGGCAAGACGCCGGTCACCGGGCAGGTCGCCAGCCGCGATGCCTGACGATCAGCTCATCGGCGAACGGATCGCCTACTACCGCAAGCGCCTCGGCCTGTCCCAGGTCGAGTTCGCAGGGCTCGTCAGCCGGTCCGAAAGCTGGGTCTCGCAGGTCGAGCGCGGCGTCCGGCCCGTCGACCGAATGTCCGTCCTCCAGAAAGTCGCCGACGTGCTCAGCGTGTCCGTCGCCGAGCTGCGGGGCGACGACGAGGCACCGGACTTGGACGAGCGGCCCGAAGCGTTCGACACCATCCGGCTCGCCCTCACCGGTCACCCGGCCATCGGATCAGTCCTCGGCACGGCCAAGCTCACCGCACCAGCACGGCAGATGGATGTCTTGCGGCGCCAGCACGCCGATGTCTGGGAACTCGTCCACGGCAGCCGCTACGCCGAGCTGGCTCCCATCCTGGCCGCGCTGATCCCGGGGCTGGAGACCGCGACGCGCACCGCGGACAGCGAAGATCTTCGGGACGAAGCACGGGACCTGCTAGGTGACACCTACCAGGCCACCGCTGCAATGATGGTCAAGATCGGCGAGACCGACGCAGCCTGGATCGCCGCGGACCGGGCCGGATTCTGCGCCGAGACGGCCGGGTCACCTCTAGCGGTGGCCGCGAGTATGTTCCGCATGGCCCACGTCTTCCTCTCCCTCGGCCAGATCGACCAGGCCCACCACGTCGCAGCCAGCACCGCCACCGCCCTGGAACCGAAGGTCACCGACAAGGCAGAGCCGGAAGTCTTGTCTCTGTACGGGGCGCTGCACCTGGTCCTCGCCGTCGCCGCCGCGCGGGACAACAAACGCACAGAAGCACGCGAGCACCTGGAGACCGCCAGCCAGATCGCCGACCAGCTCGGCCAGGACCGCGACGACTACGGAACCGAATTCGGGCCGACCAACGTCGCCATCCACGCCGTCAGCATCGCCGTCGAACTCGGCGACGCCGGGCAGGCCATCGAGCTAGGCCACCAGGCCAACCCAACCAGCCTGTCACCAGAACGACAGGCCCGGTACCTGCTCGACCTAGCCCAGGCCCATGCCATGCGACGCCAGATCGGCGAAGCCCTGCACGCCCTCCAGGAAGCCGAACGCATCGCCCCCGAGGAAACCCGCGTCCACTACGTCGGCCGAGCCGTCACCCGCGAGCTGCTCCAGCTCTCCGGCCTACGGCCACGACCAGAGCTACGCGACCTCGCCGAACGATTCGGCATACTACCCTAGCCGATCGTCCTGCGCCGCGTTGCCGAATTAAGGAAAGCGCCGGGGTAAACCGGCATGGAGGAGGAGATGGAAGAGCTCTGCGCCGAAGGGCTAGCGACCCACGGCGGCCCCGAGTCATGCGTCGACGTCCCGGGAGGGCGTGGCGAAGCGTTGACAGGGGCACGTGCAGGCCGGGCTATGGAGCCGCGAAATGGCAATCCGGGGTGCCCACGCTGTCTCAATGGCGGAAGGCAACACTGCCGGCGGCGTTATGCGCGAGTCGCCGGCGGGCCCCGCGTGGTCGGAGAACCAGGGCATGTACCGAACCTCCATGCGCGAGAACCGGGAGAGCCCGTGCCCGCCCGCCTGGCTGATCACCGGGCGGGCCGCTCAGGGAACGCCGAGGCGGTAATCCTGGGATGAACGGGCCCGGGCAGCCGGATCGCTCCGTAGTACCTGCGAACCCGCCGGACAAGGCCGCGGCTGCGGAGGCGGGGGAGGAAAGGGAGCGAACCAAGGGGAACACGGCCGGTGAAACACGCCCCGGACGCAGTGCCGGGCCAGGTGTGTCAAGCGAGCTGGGCCGGGTGCGCGAGGTCGCGCAGAAGGATAGGAATGCGCGGTTCACCGCGCTGCTGCACCATGTCAGCCTGGAGCGGCTGGTGATGGCCTACTGGGACCTGAGCCCGAAGGCCGCACCGGGCGTGGACGGGGTGACGTGGGAGGCCTACGGGCAGGACCTGGTGGCCAACCTCCGGGACCTGCACGCGCGGGTGCAGCAGGGGCGCTACCGGGCGAGCCCGTCTCGGCGGGCGTATATCCCGAAGGCGGACGGGCGGCAGCGGCCGCTCGGCATTGCCACGCTGGAAGACAAGATCGTCCAGCGGGCCGTCGTCGGGGTGCTCAACGCCATCTACGGTGCGCCGGGATAAACCGGCAGGGAGAAGGAGATGAGAACGCTCTACGTCGAAGGGCCAGCGACCCACGACGGCCCCGGGTCATGCGTCGGCGTCCGTGAGGGCGCAGGCGAAGCGTTGACAGGGGTACACGCAGGCCGGGCTATTGAGCCCCGAAATGCCGATCCGGGGTGCCGACGCTTTCGTAGAAGCGGAAGGCAACATCGCCGTCAGCGCTATCGCGAGCTGATGGCGGACCCCGCGGGGTCTGAGAACCAGGGCATGCGTGGAGTCTCTCTGCGCGAGAACCGGGAGGTCTCGTGCTCGCCCGTCCGGCTGATCTCCGGGCGGGCCGCTCAGGGAAGGCCGAGGCCGCACGCCTGAGATGAACGAGCACGAGAAGTCAGACGGGCTGGTAGTACCTGCGAAGCTGCCGAACAAGACCGGTGTGCCGGTTGCGGAGGCGGTGGAGGGAAGCAGCCCGGCCGAGGGGAACACGGACGGCCGGACACGTGCCGGACTCAGTGCCGGGCAAGGCGTGGCAAGCGGGCTGGACCGTGTGCGTGTAGTGGCAAGAAGGGATAAGGACATACGGTTCACGGCCCTGCTGCACCACGTCGACCTCGGCCGCCTATGGGCGGCCTTTGCGGCCATCAACCCGAAGGCCACCCCAGGGGTGGACAAGGTGACGTGGGAGACCTACGGGCAGGACTTGAGGGCAAACCTGGAGAACCTGCTCTCCCGGGTCCACAGCGGGGCCTACCGGGCGAGTCCATCTCGGAGGGTGTACATACCGAAACCAGACGGGCGGTTCCGGCCGCTCGGCATCGCCACTTTGGAGGACAAGATCGTCCAGCGGGCGGTGGTCGAGGTATTGAATGCCATTTACGAGGAGGACTTCCTCGGCTTCTCCTACGGGTTCCGGCCAGGGCGCAGCCCGCACGATGCGCTGGATGCGCTGAGCGTCGGAATCTCAAGGAAGAAGGTGAACTACGTGCTCGATGCTGACATCAGCGACTTCTTTTCCAAGCTCGATCATTCTTGGCTGGAGAAGTTTCTCGGGCACCGTATCGCGGACAAACGAGTCCTGCGGCTCATCCGGAAGTGGCTGAACGCAGGGGTCATCGAAGACGGGAACTGGAAGGAGACGATAGAGGGGTCACCGCAGGGGGCATCGGTTTCACCGCTGCTCGCTAACGTCTACCTCCACTACGTGTTCGACCAGTGGGCCAGGCAGTGGAGACATCGGCACGCCAGAGGCGACATGATCGTCGTGAGGTTCGCCGATGACTTCGTTGCCGGGTTCCAGCACCTTGGTGATGCGAAGCAGTTCCTGAAGGA
>CAWDEB010000019.1:0-85393 GCA_963801155.1 uncultured Actinomycetes bacterium | reverse complement strand
CGAAGACCGCCGTCGCGGTGCCGTCAACAAGGTCACGGCCATGCAGTTCGACCGGCACGGCAACCGGATCTGGCGTGACGCCCGCGCGCTGCTGGACGACGAGCACGCCCGCTACGCGGTCGGCTCCGTCGCCGTCCCCTACGGCACCTGCACCGAGCCGTCCAACGTCGCCGCCGGCGGCACCGACTGCCCGGTCCGGTTCCGCTGCGCCGGCTGCGACCACTTCCGCACCGACGTCTCCTACCTACCCGACCTGACCGCCTACCTCGATGACCTGCTCCGCACCCGCGAACGGCTTGCCGCCGCCACCGGCCTCGACACCTGGGCACGTGACCAGGCAGCACCCGCCGACCAGGAGATCACCGTCATCCGGCAGCTCATCAGCCGGATCAAAGGCGACATCTCCGGCCTGAGCCCGCACGACCGGGCCCGCATCGACGAGGCCGTCGCCGTCGTCCGCAAGCACCGCGCGGTCAGCATCGGCATGCCCCGCCCCCGCCCGGCCGCGCAGTCCCTCACCTCCGAAACGGAAGGCCAGGCCTCATGACCAGCCGCAATTCAGCAGGAGACACCGTCGCCGGCACGCGCACCGAGACGATGCGCAAAGGCCGCCAGGCCGACTCCGCCCGGCGACGGCAGCGCGTGCTGACCGCGCTCGACCGCGCGACCGCCAGCGGGACCGAGATCAGCGCCTCAGACATCGCCCGCGCCGCCGGCGTCGACCGCACATTCCTCTACCGGCACCGCGACCTGCTCGAGAAAATCCACGCTGCCGAAGCAGCCCCGCCACCCGCCGGGGGCACCGCAGGACCCGCCGTGAGCCGAGCATCCCTGCAGGCCGACCTGCTCGCCGCCCACGAACGCGCCATCCGCCTCAGCGCCCGCATCCGCCAGCTCGAGCAGCGGCTGTCCGATGCGCTCGGCGAACAGGCGTGGCGCGAATCCGGGCTCGGCGCGCCCGCCGACATCGATGCCCTCGGCCAGAAAATCACCCATCTCGAGCAGCAAGCCGCCGACCTGCGACTGCGACTGGAAGAACGTGACGACGAACTCGCAGCCGCGCGGGCCGCGAACCGCGAGCTGATGACCCGGCTCAACCACTCCGCGGCAACACGCTGACGCGACACGCCGCACGATCGTTGCACCACACCTGTTGCATCAGGTAACTTCATCACTACCAGCTCCTGACCTGCGGAAACGCGGAGATCAAGCTCAGCTAGCCGGGCTCCACCCCTGGAGAACATCCGGGATACGACGTTCGGCGAAGACAATTCCACCAGCCGTACCGGCAGCGGGCCCGCCAACCTGGCCACCATCCGCGCCGCCGTCATCGCGGCCATCAAGGATGCCGGCTACCTGCACGTTCCTGAAGGCCGGCGTGACCACACCACCCCCGCCGAGACCCTCAGCCTCCACGGCCTTGATTAGCCAGAAATGGGACATTCACGGATCACGCCGGAGCCCTGGGATGCGTCTGCCGAAGTACACCGAAGCCGACCATCAATTCGTGCTCGGTGTGAAAGATCTGAACGCAGCCACACTTCCGCAGAAAGGCCAGCAGCCTGCTCGACGGGCAAACCTCATCCCTTCGGCCTGTCATTGCCGGTGATGTGCATGTCCCTGCCTGCCTGAAAGATCCGGCCGCGACCACTTGCGTGCGCTTCCATCACAATCTGCCCGACCCGCTCCTGATCGGCCGGACCGAGCGCCGGAGTCAACACGTCATCGAGGACGCGCTGCAGCTCTGCCGCTACTCCGGGGTCCGCGTCTAGGAGTCGCCGTAGTCGCCGCTGCCAGTCCGCCTCCAAACCCTTCTCTGTGTCAGCATCACCCTGCTGACGTGCCGCCAGCGCATCCTGCCGGACTTCAACCAACTCATCCTCGATCGTCTTCGCGCGATCGGGATGCACACGCCGCCACAGCCCAACAATCGCCGAACGTGCCTGCTCCCACGCATCCGTCGTAAGCGCGGCGATTAGCGCGGTCGCGGCTGCAGCCGCTAGGGTCACTGGATCCATTATTCCTCCCGGGTGAACGCCTGCCCGCCCGCTCCTGGCAGCCAAGCTCCGCTACGTGCCCTAGCATGGCGGGCTGTATGCCTCGCTGGGAAAGTACAGCTGCCATTGACTCTGGGTGATGGGGGGGCTTGGAGATCCGTCGGCGGCGCATACGTCCGCGGCCGCCTGACGGGGGTTGATTTTCCACAACCATGTCTCGTTTACGAATGATGCGCCAACAATACCAATACCGGTAGCGGCCAGCAGCTGGCCATCAGGGCTGATCGCCACGCTGGTGAAAAGGAACGTCGAGGGTTCCTTGCCCAGGACGGCCAGGGCCGTCGGGTGGGTGAGGTTGGTGACGTTCCACAATCGTATGCTGCCGTCCCATGAAGCCGTGGCCAGGATTTTCCCGTCCGCGCTGAACGCCATCGCGTCGACGGTCTCGGTGTGGCCCAAAAGAGGTGATCCGGTGGGCGTTGGATGGCTGGGGTTGGTGACATTCCACAGTTGCACGCTATCGTCGGCTGAACCGGTCGCCAGGGTATGCCCAACCGGGCTGAATGCCAGCATAGTCTCGGCGCTGGTGAGAGTGGCGGGCAAAAGCCTGGGTTGCGCTGGATCGGCGATGTTCCACAACCGGACGGTGTACGTTGGCTCGCCTGTGCCCTGATTGATGATGGGTCCCGAGACGGTGGCCAGTATGGAGCCGTCAGGGCTAAACGCTATCAGCGAGACCTCGGTGCTGTCCGGTGCTCTTGGCGCCCGGAACGGATGACCAATGACGGTGGGATTTCTCAGATCCGCAAGATTCACCAGTTTCACGCTGCCATTGCCCAGGCCGACGGCCAGCACGCGGCCGTCGGGGCTGAAGGCGAGGGCGTCGCTGTAGGCCGTCACGGGTCCGGCGGAGAACGGAGCGGGGTGATCGAGGTTTCCTTCCAGTTTTTCTTGCAAATTTGCGTCCCCGTTGTCGAGGACAGCCAGTGTCGTGCTGCTGCCGGGATCAAACCACAGCTGGGGAATGCTGTCGATGGCGCGGGTACTGCGGATTGTGGTCACCAGGGTGGGGTCGGTCGGATCGGCAGCATTGACGTGCCACAGCTGTACGGCGTCGTCGGAGCTGGTGGCCAGCATCGAGCCGTCGGCGTTGAACGCCACCGCGTCAAACTGCGGGGCGTCTGGTGCGAGCTGACCGGCTAGAGGCTTGCCTGTGGCGTTCAGGAGGCTGCCGTATGCCTCGGGAGTGGGGTCGAGTTTGTAGGCGGCCAGGCTGAGCTGCCCCGCTAGCGCCGGCTTGCTGGCGTAGAGCTGGTCCGCTACGGTGGCGGCTTCCGCGGATACGGCTTCGTTACGCTGGGCAATAGCTACGTTGGTGGCGGCTTGCGCGTTGCCTTTCTCATGAAAGGCGAAGAGGGCGGTTCCGGAGGCTATCAACGCCAATGCAGCAAGAACCGCTACTGCGGCGCGCCGTATGCGGGTAACGCGGTGTTCTTGCCGGTCGGATGCGGCGAGGAATGCGGTTGCGGCGGCGCTCAGGCTCCGGCCGTACGGGCTGGATGCGTTCCATGTGCGTGCTGCTGCCAGGCGGCTTCCGCGGTACAAGGTGGAGGTGTCGCGGCCGTGCTGGTCCCAGGTGGCGGCGTCATCTTCGAGTTGCTGGCGTATCAGGTTGCCGGCCCGGTCGCCGTCGATCCATTGGCGCAGACTCGGCCATGCGCGCAGCAACGCCTCATGAGTGATCTCGACGGTGTCCTGTTTCTGGGTCAGCAGGCGGGCGAGTGTGAAGGCGTCGAGAACCGTGCGGGCAGCGGCAGGGTCTGCGGCTTCGCGCAGGACGTCCGTGCGGGTGATCCGCCGCCGCGTGTCCTCGATGGCACTATCCCCGATTTTGACCAGCCGCAAGAACATCCACCTGGCCGTTTCCTGCGCGGAGGTATCGAGACTGGCGAAGACACGGTCCGCGGTCGTCGCGACGGCGTGCTGGATGCCGCCCGTGGCCAGATACGCTTCCACAGTCAGGGTGCTGCCGTTCCGTTGCTGCCAGGTCGCCCGCAAGGCGTGCGCCAGCAGCGGAAGCCGTCCCGCCTCATAACCGGTCGCACTCTCGTCGCCGGTGCCTCCGATGTCGCGCAGGAGCAGTTCAATCAGGCCCGGCTCGACATCGAGCCCGACGGATTCAGCCGGGTACAGGATCGTTTCCCGCAGTTCGCTCTCTGACATCGGCCCGAGGAGGATCTGGCCATTTTGCAGCGCCGCGCGTAGCTGGGGGTAGCCGGTGCACGGAGCATAGAAGTCCGCGCGCAGCCCGCAGATGACCAATCCTGCCGATGTCCCGCCTGGCGGCGGTTCGGCAAGCCGTGTCAGCAGGTCGATGAAGCCACGCCGTTCCGCCTCATCGGTGCACAGCGTGAACAGCTCTTCTAGCTGGTCAACGACCACGACGGCCCGCGCGGCCTCGCGGCCCGGGCTACCCTCGCGGCTCTGCAGCGCCGTACGCAAGATGGAAACGCCCCGGTCAGGATGAGCAGTCAACTCCGCGGCGTCGGCCGGCTCGGCACCGGTCAGCGACGCGATACATTTTGCCGTCTCGGTCATCGGATGGGCCGTCGGGGTGAATACCAGACGCGGCCACTCCCGTGAACCCACGGCGGGAAGCGCGCCGCGCGCAAGCGCGGGCAGCAGCCCGGCCTGGAGCAGCGAGGACTTCCCCGCTCCCGAGGGCGCAACCATGACCAGCAGGCCGTCCCCCAGGCTGCTGTCGATGCGGCTGGTTACCTCCGCAATGAGCCGAGCGCGTCCGAAGAACCACCGTTCCTGCTCAGCAGTGAACGCCGCGAGACCCGGATACGGGCACTCCTCCACCACAGGACCATCGGTCTGCCGGTAATGACGCACACCGTCACGGAGGTAATAGTGCGTATCACGGCCCGACTGGATGATCGAGCCGCTGCCGGACGCATGCGCCTCCAGATGAATGTGCGCCGCACTAGCGTCTTCACGCGGTTGCTCGCCGGCCGGTCCGGTTTCGCCGGAGTCGCTCATGACCCGCTGCTATGCGGGTCGCGTCCCGCCTGGTACACCCGGGCATGACTGGACGCCTGCACCCGCATATCGATGTGCCCCCCCTGCGCCTGAGCGGCCTCGCCTAGTGCCGCGCGCAGCTCCTGCAGCAGGCCAGGAAATTCGTCAGCGACCCGTGGATCAGCGGCAACCAACCGGGTTAGCCGTCCCCGCCACTCGCGTTCCAGATCTCGCTTCGCCTGGTCGTCGCCGACCCCTCGGGCGACCAGCCGCGCAGTCCGGGAATCGGCCAGCTCATCTTCCAGCATCGCGACACCATCCGGATGGACACGTTGCCACGGCTACCCGACCGCCGACTTCGCCCGCTGCGCCCTCTGTAGCCAGGAGCTGCACAAGTGTCGCGGCCGCCGCGGACATCAACGCGCTAAGTTCGGCGTCCACTAGTTCCCCCTCAGCTACGCCTTCGTGCAAACATCACGTTCCGTGGCATTTATCTCACGATAGACCCATGGCGCGCCGATAGGAACTCGGCAACTCCTCAAAGCGGTGTGAATCACCAACGAGTCCCACGATACTCATCTACTGAGGTTTTCCAGCAACTTTCACGCGAGCATCTTGCGCTCAAATAGCCCCAGGAGAAGCGCAGACCCTGCCGATGAGGCCGATTTTCCCGAGGCCGGCGTGACATGCTGCCGACATGCTGCCGGGCACGGTAGCGCTGGGTTCAACAGGGCGAAGCCGCGTTCGGCCGGGTGGCGCGCTAAGCGGAGCAGCGCCTTTGCGGGTACGGGTATTAATGTCGAGCTCGTTGACCCGGCCGGCTTCTTAACCGGGACGTGAACAGCGTGACCCTGCGCCTGCGTAGTCGGTATCGGCCAACCACCGGTGAACCACCGGCGGAGCATGAAATCCGGGAACAACCTCAGCACACCCCAGGACATTCTCGCGGGCGGCGGCCAGGTCATGAACATTGCCGGGAAGCACATCAGAGATCCACAGCGGGATCCGGGACGGGTAGAACAGGGCCTGGACGTTCCCGCCGAAGTCATGGGTCTTCCCCGGCGCCCACGACACGTATCTGGTCGGGGCCGAGTACACCGGCCTGATATAGAGGCTTATCCGCGCTGACTGACGCAGCTACCGCATTTCACCGATGCCCCAGGACGTACGCAGAGGACTTGAACCTTGGCGGAACGCCCTGGTACGTCCAGAAGGAACCTTGTCGCCTGCTCCGCTCCTTGAGCGTTTGGCTTCGTCAGCAGCGCTGAATTTCAGCATGCCGTAGGAAGCAGAATCGGCTGATCTGCACTCCGGAAGATAGCCACCCAAGATCACGAGTAGACGCAAATATTCGGCATCGATCTGATTTCCTACCAGAACGATGGAAAATACTCTACGGCGATCGTCGACAAGGTCGAGATAATGTGAGTGAGTATTCCACTTCGTGCATAGATATTCGAGCGGATGAATTGCTCATTTCGGCAGAAGGGTGAGACCTTGTCTGTTTCCTCGGCCGGTAGCACACGACGAGTCTCTCCTGGGGGCAGCTCGTCGGCGATGTCCAGCACGGCCGCCTTGATGTGCTCATCGTCGGGAGGAAGGAAGCCCCGTGATGAGCGGGAGCAGCAGCCAGCTCTTTCGTGCACTGGCGGGCGCTCCGCACTCGGGCTCCAATGCTGACCCGTATGGCCTATGAGCCTGCGGATGAGAGATCCGGCGCACCGTGCGGACATGCCGGGCCAGAAGTCGCAGGCCAGCACCGTATAGGCTCACGGATTTACTAACGAGAGTAGTCGAGAGCGGGCGACGGGAATCGAACCCGCATGACCAGCTTGGAAGGCTGGAGCTCTGCCATTGAGCTACGCCCGCATCAGCCGCCCCGATGCGGAGCGGCTGTCACCCGTAGCGTACCGTCTCCGGCCCGCCGGAGCCTCCTTGGTGAATGCATGACTGGTCCGGTCATCTTCGGGCACGCCATGGCAGCGTTCGTATGGTGATGCCTGCGCACCGTGGATGGCATAGTGATCCAAGGAAATCCGACCCCGCAGGAAACCAGGAGACCAGGAGCAGATGGCCGGAACCGCGCAAGCGCAGATAGGCGTCACCGGGCTGGGCGTGATGGGCCGCAACCTGGCCCGTAACTTCGCCCGCCGCGGCTACGCCGTCGCCCTGCACAACCGCACGGCCTCCCGGGTCACCGACACCGTGGACCAGTTCGGCCACGAGGGCACCTTCGTCGCCACACCAACCGCCCAAGACTTCGTACAGGCCATGCAAAGGCCGAGGCGCTTGCTCATCATGGTCAACGCGGGAGCGGCCACCGACGCCGTGATCGACGAGTTCGGCCCGCTGCTCGAGCCGGGGGACATGCTCATCGACGGCGGCAACGCCCACTTCCACGACACCCGCCGCCGCGAAGCGAAACTCCGCGAACACGGTCTCCACTTCGTCGGCATGGGCGTCTCCGGCGGCGAGGAGGGCGCCTTGCACGGCCCGTCCATCATGCCCGGCGGATCGGACGAGTCCTACCGGGCCCTCGGCCCCATGCTCGAGACGATCAGCGCGCACGTCGACGGAACCCCGTGCTGCACCCACATCGGCCCGGACGGCGCCGGCCACTTCGTCAAGATGGTGCACAACGGCATCGAGTACGCCGACATGCAGCTCATCGCCGAAGCCTACGACCTGCTCCGGCACGCCATCGGAATGACGCCCGCCCAGGCCGCCGAGACGTTCAAGACCTGGAACACCGGCCGGCTGGACTCCTACCTGACCGAGATCACCGCCAAGGTCCTGGCGCACACGGACCAGAAGACCGGGCAGCCCTTCGTCGACGTCGTGCTCGACCAGGCCGAGCAGAAGGGCACCGGCCGCTGGACCGTGCAGGACGCGCTCGACCTGGGCGTCCCGGTCAGCGGTATCGGGGAGGCGACCTTCGCCCGCTCCCTGTCCGGCCACGCGGAGCTGCGCGCCGCCGCCCGGCACCTGCCCGGGCCCAGCCGCACCCCGACGCAGCAAGCCGAGTTCGCCGACGAGGTTGAGCAGGCCCTGTACGCGTCCAAGCTGGTCTCCTACGCGCAGGGCTGGAACATGATCGACGTTGGCAGCCGCGAGTACGGCTGGCATATCGACCTGGGCCGGATCGCCGTCATCTGGCGCGGCGGCTGCATCATCAGGGCCGCGTTCCTGGACCGGATCCGGGCCGCCTACCAGGCCAATCCCGAGCTTCCTACGCTGCTGGCCGACGAGGAGTTCGGCAAGGAGATCGCCGCCGCCCAGGACTCGTGGCGCAACGTCGTGGCCACCGCCGTGCGCCTCGGCATTCCCGTCCCCGGCTTCTCGGCCGCCTTGTCCTACTACGACGCGCTCCGCGCCGAGCGCCTGCCCGCCGCGCTCATTCAGGGCCTGCGCGACTACTTCGGCGCGCATACCTACCGCCGCACGGACCGCGACGGCGTCTACCACACGCTGTGGGCGCAGGACCGCTCCGAGGAAGCCCGTTAGGAGCTTTTTATACCGAACGGACCGTCACATCAGCGGCTCGGGCTCGCAATCGAACCACGTCACCGTGCGCGTCCCGTCCCGGTAGTAGTCCCACATGAGCGAGTAGGCCTCGACCAGCCGCAGCCCGGCCGGCCGCCAGGCCGCGGCCTGCACCGACCGCTCGCGCAGGCCCAGAAGGCCTGCACTCGCAGCCGGTTTTGCATAACGCTCCTTAACTGTTTCACTGATCACGATGAACCCGCAAAGCCTCACAGGATGGCGGTGTGCCCATGACAACCCGCGCCCAGCGGGCCGAGAGCCTGGTCGAGTCCTGGATCGACGACCTGCTGGCCACGCCCGGGTACGCAAAGGCGTGACCGCCTCCCCGCCGGACCCGCGGGGCTCCCGCGACGCCGCCTCGCCCGGCCGCGGGCCCGGGCCCGGGCCCGGACCGACGTCCCGGCATCTGGTCCTGCGGGCCGCGCAGGCCCGCTTCCTCGGGCCCCCCGCGTGGGCTCCCGCAGCCATCGGCGCTCGTCGATGGGCGGCTGTAGACGACCAGATCGGCGCGGCGGTCGGCGCGGTGCACACCGGGTTCGGGATCTGCGAGCTCGAGCCGGGCGGGAGCCTGCCCGGGCACGTGCACTCGTTCGAGCAGTCCTTCTTCGTCCTCGAAGGCCAGGTCGTGCTCACCACGCCAGAAGGCTCGTTCCTGCTCGGCCCGGACGACTACGGGCTCGTCCCGGTGGGCGTGCCGCACGCCTGGCGCAACGACGGCGGCGTCACCGCGCGGTGGGCCGACATGCTGGCGCCGCAGCCGCGCCGGCTGTACCACGGCGACACGACGCGGGTCGACCTGGCGCACGGACCACGGCCCGTTCGGCCCGATCTGAAAGATCCGCGGACGCGGTCGTTCGGCCATATCGTGGCGGCCAGCATGAGCGGTCCGTCGCCCGACGAGGTCAGCATGCGGACCGCGCGGCTGGTGTACAGCGGGATCACGGTGAAGATGATGGTCGACACCGACCTTGGGGCGCAGCTGCAGACGATGTTCATGGTGCAATATGAGGCGGACGGGGTTGCCGGGGCGCATGATCATCCGTTCGAGGAGACGTACCTGATCCTGGCGGGCGCGACCGACGCGACGTTCGACGGCCAGCCGTACCGGCTGGAGCGGGGCGACATCGCCTGGGCCGGCGCGGGATGCGTGCACTCGTTCCGTAACGCGGGCCGCGAGCCGGTGCGCTGGCTCGAGACGCAGGCGCCTCAGCCGCCGGCCCGGCATTCCTACCGGTTCGCAGGGGACTGGGATTACCTGCGCGAGATCGCGGCGAAGGAGACACAGGAGCCATGAGCAGCGTTCTGGTCGTCGGCGGCACCGCCGCCATCGGCCTCGAGATCGCGAGGTACTACGCCGAGACCGGTCACCGAGTCACGCTGACCGGCCGCGATGGCGACCGGGCCGCCGCCGCGGCCAAGGAGGTCGGCGGCAATTCCACCGGCCTCGCGCTCGACCTCTGCGAGCCGCACAGCATCGGTCCCGCCCTGGCCGGGATCGACACCGTGGACGGCCTCGTCCTGGCCGCGATCGACCGTGACGCCAACTCCGTGGCCGACTACGACATCGACCGCGCGGTGCGGCTGGTCACGCTCAAGCTCGTCGGGTACACCGAGGTGGTGCACGCGCTGCGGACCCGCATCGCTCCGGACGGCGCGATCGTGCTCTTCGGCGGCCTGGCCAAGGACCGGCCGTACCCCGGCTCGACCACGGTGACGACGGTGAACGGCGGCATCACCGGGCTCCTGCACGCGCTGGTCGTCGAGCTCGCGCCGATCAGGGTCAACGCGATCCACCCCGGCATCGTCGGGGACAGCCCGTACTGGCGTGACCGCGACCTCGGCCAGGTGGTCGCGCGCACGCCCTGCGGCCAGCTGGCCCGGATGGCCGACATCGTGGACGCGGTGGCGTTCCTGCTCCGCAACCCGGCGGTCAACGGGGTCGACCTCGACGTCAATGGCGGCACCCTCCTCGGCTGAGCTCAGGCCTCGCCGGCCGGCTCACTCTCCGCGGCCGACGGCATGGACTGCAGCCAGACCCCGCCCGGGCCGGACAGCACGGCGCAGGGATAGCCGCTGTTCCGGCTGGAGATGCCTTGGAGCTGCGTGACCTGGATGGCGACCGTGCCGTCGAACATGCCGATGTGCTCGGGGTGGGCGCGCAGCGACTGGCCCGCGGTCAGTTCGCGCCGCACCACGTCGCCAGCCAGCTCGACCCAGGCCCGGCCGGATCCGTCGATCCGCCACAGCCCCAGGCCGTGCTCGGCGGGGCTAGGGGGCTCGGCCCGCACCTGCACACCGGGCGTCCGGGCCATGAAGCCGGACCTGCGGAACAGGTAACCCTCATCCTGGGAACCGACTTCCACGCTGAGGATGCGGCCGGGTCGCTGCGACGCGAACGCGACGACACCCGGTTCGCCGGCGGCCGTGTAGACACACACCCCGGTCTCGTCCGTGACGGCCATGTCGATCGAGTCGGTCATCCATGCGAACCGGCCAGCCTCGCCGATAACGCTTTCGCCCGGGTCAAGCAGGATCGACAACATCGGCTGAGTCACGCCAATGAGCTGATCCCGCATGCCCGCCCTCCCCGGCGGATGCTTCCGCCGCACCCTACCGCCCCCCTACACCCAATCAGGCGCGGCGGAAGCATCTATGGCTCTGTTCTACGCGGTCGGACACAAGGGGCGAATCCCGCAATTCATACATATTGCCGATCTCTCTAGCAACATGGATCACAGGTGTCACTGAGGTTCGAGGAAGCGGGGCGATCGGGGCGGCGAGCCCCCGCGGCGCTATAACATCGTGCGGTTCGGGGGCTGGGCCAGCCCGTGTTCCACGGCATAGCGGGCGGCGTCGACCCGGCCGCCGAGTCCGAGCTTGCGGTAGATGGTGCCCAGGTGCCGATCCACGGTCCCCGGGCTCAGGTAAAGCCGCGCGGCGATCTCCTTGTTGCTCAGGCCGTCGGCCAGGAGCCGCAGCACTTCGGCCTGGCGGGCGGTCAGGTTACCCGGGAGCGGGGCGGCCGCGTCACCCATGGTCTCCGCGAGCGCCGCCGTCACCTGGGCTACCAGCTGCGGGTTCGCGATCTCGTGCGCCATCGCCTCCGCCGTGCGAAGGTGCCGGGCCGCCTCGTCTGCTTGGCCCAGCTCGTGGCACGCGCGGCCGAGGCCGATCATGGCCTCGATCACGTCGTGGGTATGGCCGCCGATTCCAGCGGTGCCGACGGCGTCGGCGTAGAGCTCGGCCGCCTGCTTCCAGTTCCGCTGGCTGGCCTCGAGGTGGCCCTGGCTGCACAGGATGAGGCCCATGATCTGGGGCTGGTCTACGGCCAGTTCCGCGGCCTCGGCGAGCGATGTGTGCGCAGCCTGCCACCGGCGGTCCCTGATCAGCACGTCGGCCAGGTTGAGCAGGCCGATCGCGATCGAGCGCGGTTCGCCGAGCTGGCGCTTGATGATGAGGTTCTGTTCGAGCAGTTCCCTGGCCCGGCTGAGGTTTCCGTCGTCGATTTCGATCAGGGCCATGTTGTTCGCCGCCATGGCCAGTTTCGCGCGGTCGCCGACCGCGGCGCGCAGATCGAGCGCGGTCTGGAAGCTGCGCCGGGCCTCGGCCCGTTCGCCCAGGTAGCGCTGAGCCGATCCGAGCACGGTGGCCGCGAGGGCCAGGTCCTCGCCCGGGTCGAGTGGTTCGAAGATGCGCATCGCCTGCCCGGCCAGGCGAACCGCCTCTGCGTAGTCGTCGTTCTCCACGGCCAGCACGGCGGCCGCGCATAGCGCCCGCCCAATCCTCTGGCTTTCCTCCGCTGTCCGCACGGGATGTTCGCCGGCCGCGGTGAGGAACTTCTCGAGCCAAGCCCGGCCGGCGGAGAGCCTGCCACTGGTCAGCCACCAGCGCCACAGGGCGGCGCCGACCTCCAGGCCCAGATCGATCTCGCCGTTCTCGAGGGCCCACTGCAGCATCGCGCGCAGGTCATCGACGGCTGACGCCAGCCGGGCGGCCCAGCGACCCGCATCCGGCCCGGCGAGGTAACTCGAGCTCTGGACGGCTATGTCGGCGAAATGCATGGCGTGCCGACGGCGAGTCTGCGGTGCTTCGCCTGCCTCCTGCAGTCGTGCGGCCGCGAACTCCCGGATGGCCTCGACCATGCTGAACTGATTCTGCTCGAGGCCGCGGGTGACCACCAGCCAGGACGCGTCCACCAGCCCGCGGACGGCACCAGCTACCTCCTGCTCGCTGACGCCGGCCACCGCCTGGGCGTCCGCCAGGCTGAACGGCGTGTTGAACACGCTGAGCAGGCGCAGGGTCCGCTGCTGGCCGAGCCGGAGCAGATCGTAACTGGCTTGCAGCACATCGGCGAGCTTGCGGCTGCCCGGGGCGCCGGGCGGGTCGTACTCCAGCAGCGTGACCCGCTGCTGCAAGATCTCGCGGACCGACAGTGTCCCGACCCAGCCTGCGATCAGCTCGATGGCCAGTGGCAGCCCGCCTAGCCTGCGGCACAGCTCGCCGACCGCGTGCGGCGGCACGTCGGCCGCGGAGAAGCCCGGCAGCCGGTCGCTGGCCCTGGCGATGAACAGCCGGCACCGCGTCCGAAGCCGCGATTTCGCGTGCGCCCGCGGCGACCGAGGGACAGTCAAGCGGGGGAATGGCCCAGCACACCTCGCCCGGCACCCCGAGCACGACCCGGCTGGTGACCACGATGCACAGGTCCGGCGCCGAGGCCAGGAACTTCCCGGCCAGCCCGGCCACCTCCTCGCGGTAGTGTTCGGCACCGTCGAGCAGCAGCAGCCGGGGCCGTCCCCTGAGCGCGGCCAGCGCCGACTCGTGCCAGGACACGCCTGGCCGTTCGCGCAGGCCGAGGCGCGTGGCGAGCACCGATACCACCGGGCGGGGCGGCTGGATTCCTTCGAGCGGCACGAACACCACGTCACCGCTGTGGCCGTTCCTCGCCGCCCAGCGCCGCGCGACCTCGATGGCCAACCGGGTCTTGCCGACCCCGCCGGGCCCGGTCAGGTTGATCAGCCGCGACCGGTTCAGCAGCCCGGCCAGCTCAGCCAGCTCGCGCTCTCGACCGACGAAACTGGATTGCGCGATCGGCAGCCGGCCCGCTTGCTCCTCGGTTTGCTCCCGCTCCTCGGTTTGCTCCCGCTCCTCGGTTTGCTCCCGCCCTCCGGCTGGCTCCTGCCGCTCGGCTGGCCGCTGCCCTCGGCTGGCCGAGGCCTCCAGTTCCGCGATGGCCGCTCTGGCGCGTGCTGACGGCTGCGATCGCCCGGTTTCCCACCGGTTCACGGTCGCGAACGACACGCTCAGCCGCCGTGCCAGCTGCTCCTGGCTGAGTCCGAGCTGGGCGCGCAGCAGCCGGAGTCGTGCCGCGAACGAAACCGCCTCCGGCGGCTTGCTGTTCACCTACGTAGCGTACGGCTTGCCGGCCTTCCCCGCGGCCGGGCAGACCACGGCACACCCGCGCACCAGAGCGCGCGAGTATCACGGTGTCACCGCACCGCACGCAGTACGGCCCGTTCGGCTAATCGCCCGGATCGCTCCTGACGTCGTGGCCGAGCTCCCGGCGGAGCTGCTCCTCGACATGCGCCCAGCCGGTGCCCAGCGCGGTGGTCATCGCGGCTCGCAGCTCGTCGGCGGCGTCCGCGACCTGGTCGGCGAGCTGACGCACCTCGGTGAGCGTCCGGGCCGTGATGGTGACGTCGTGCGACCGCCCATCGTCGCGCAGCGTGACCATCACGCTGCCCGGGCGCGTGGCCCAGGTGTCGTGGATCACCCGGTTGCGTTCCTTGTTGGCCTGGCGGCAGGCGCGCAGCGCGGCCAGCAGCGTGTCCTTGGCCGGTTCCGTGATGCCGGTGTGGTATCTGGTGATCTGCTCGCAGTCCTCGATGAGTGCCGCCGCCATCAGCCGCCCGTCGACCACGGCCGCGTACTTGCTGCCGACCAGCGCGCTGAACGCCGCGCGCAGCACGCGTTCCAGATAGGCCGCCTCGAGCACGACGCCGCCCAGCGCGTGCCGCAGGTCATTGACATCCACGCTAGTGAGCATGGCGCAGCCGCGACCATGATTGAAGACCGGATCGGCGATTAGGAGGCTGCCGATGGCGGATCGGCCCGGCCCGCACGCTCGATCCGCCCGGCTCCACCTCGCCGAGTCTGGGCAGGCGCCGTCAACCAGGCCTGGTGCCCCCACGAACCGCTACACTCGGCTCAGGACGGGCTGTAGCGCAGCTTGGCTAGCGCGCCGCGTTTGGGTCGCGGAGGCCGCCGGTTCAAATCCGGCCAGCCCGACAACGCCGGCAAGCGACCCCGGCAAGCGACGCCGGAAAGCGACCCCGGCAAGCTACCGGGGCACGCTACCTGTTCCAGGCCGACCACCGCGGGCCGCCAGGCCGCCGCGCTGCGGCTGATCGAGGGCGGCTCGGACATTGTGCGCTGGAATTCCGCCCGCAGGTCGCCCAGGGCCCGGTACGTCGACCGCAGCCGCCGCGACGGGCCGTGGCAGAGTAGCCGCATGGACGAGTCGCGGTATCTCGAGTGCCTGGCCGCGGACCACGGCGACCTGCGCGATGCCGCCGCGTCGGTCGAACTCACCGTCCCAGTGCCGAACTGCCCCGGCTGGACCATGCGCGATCTGGTCTTCCACGTCGCCCTGGTGTACCTGCACAAGGTGACCGTCATGCGCACCGGGCAGTGGCCCGGGCAGTGGCCGCCGCCGGGCGCCGAAGCCGAGGCGCCGCTGCCGCTGCTGGCCCGGGCCTACGGCCAGCTGATCGCGGAGTTCAGCGCGCGCCGGCCCATGGACGCCACGCCGACCTGGTACGACCCGGATCAGACGGTCGCCTTCTGGATCCGCCGGATGGCGCAGGAGACGGTGATCCACCGGATCGATGCCGAGCAGGCCGCCGGCCTGCCGGTGACCGTAGTACCCGATGACCTGGCCGTCGACGGCGTCGACGAGGTGCTGAAGCGGTTCCTCGGCTTCGACGTCCCGGGCCTCGATCAGCTCGAAGGCGGCCACCTGGCCAGCGACGCCGGCGAGGACACGATCACCGTCATGGCGGGCCGGACCGCGTGGACGGTCCGGCCATCGCCGCGTGAGGTCGTGGTCGATGACGGCGCCAGCGAGAATCCGCGCGCGGCGATCGCGGCCGCGCCCGGCCCCATGCTGCGCTGGCTGTGGGGGAGGGGCGGGGACGATACGGTGCGGCTGACGGGCGACCCGGCGTGGGCCGGTTACCTCCGGCGCATGCTGGTCGCCGCGACCCAGTAGCCTCCGCTAGCGGCAGCGTGCGGGCGGCTCGTGCAGCGAGGTGACCGACGTGCGGAGCAGGAACTCGGCGTAGGTGTCCGGCGGCCGGTCCGACTGCTCGAGGCCCTCGGAGAGCCGCAGCGCTGTCATCCTCGCGCTGGCGTAGTTCATCTCGCTCAGGACGGCCTGAAACCCCCGAAACCCCCGCCGAGCGAGGCTGGCGAGTGTCGAAAAATCCATATGACCAGCATTGTTCACGAGCAGCGCCTTGGCCAGTGGCAGTAAAGTCACGGTTGGCTGATATCCTGCCAGCGTTCCTGTCCCGCCCCGGACGCGAGGTGGCCATGCTGCGCAACATCGCCGTCGTGGTCGTCAACGGCTTCCTGCCGTTCGAGTTCGGCACCGTCTGCGAGGTGTTCGGGGTCGACCGCTCCGACGACGGCCTGCCGCGCTACGACTTCGCCGTCGTGGCCGGCGAGCCGCCGCCGCTGCGTGCGCTCGACTTCACCATCGAGCCCACTCACGGTCTGGAACGGCTGGAGGAAGCCGACCTGATCGCCCTGCCCGCGGTCAGCGACGAGCGGCTGAGCCTGGACGCCTGTGCCCCGGACCCGGGCCGTCAGTTCTCCGGTGCCCTGCTCGAGGCGTTGCGCCGCGCGGTCGACCGCGGCGCGCGGGTGCTTAGCGTCTGCAGTGGCGCCTTCATCCTGGGGGACGCCGGCCTGCTCGACGACCGCCGCTGCACCACGCACTGGCGGAACGCCGCCGAGCTGGCCCGCCGCTATCCCCGGGCCAAGGTCGATCCCGACGTCCTGTACGTCGACGACGATCCGGTGATCAGCAGCGCCGGAACCGCAGCCGGCATCGACGCCTGCCTCTACCTGGTCAGGAAGGAGCAGGGCTCCCGGGTCGCCAACGGCATCGCGCGCCGTATGGTCGTCCCGCCGCACCGCGACGGCGGCCAGGCCCAGTACGTGGTGCAGCCCATCGCCCCCTCCTGCGACGGCTCCCTACGTGACCTGCTGGAGTGGCTGCGCGCCCACCTGGACCAGCCGCTTACCGTCCGCCAGCTGGCCGCCCGCGCGAACATGTCCGAACGGACCTTCGCCCGCCGCTTCGTGGCCGACACCGGGACCACGCCGCAGCGGTGGCTCATCGGGCAGCGCATCTTGCTGGCCCAGCAGCTGCTCGAGGAGACCGACGAGACCGTGGATGCCATCGCGGACCGCGCGGGCTTCGGCAACGCGACCGCCCTGCGTCACCACTTCCGCCTCTGGCGCGGCACGACCCCCAACGCCTACCGCCGCCTCTTCCGCGGCGACCCCGTATCCCCCTCCTGAGGCCCCCGCCCCGGCCCCTCCGCCTGCACCGACGAGCCCCAAGTCGAGTAATATCTGGTTTATGAGGTTCCTGCTTCGGGTGCTGGTCTCGGCCGTGGCCCTGGGGGTCGCGACCGCCGCGGTTCCCGGGATCGAGCTGCTCGCCGGGAGCGGCTGGTCGAAGGCCGGCACGCTGCTCGGCGTCGCCCTGATCTTCGGCCTCATCAACGCCACGCTGAAGCCGCTGATCAAGGTCGTCGGCTGCGCGTTCTACGTGCTCACGCTCGGTTTGGCCGCGCTCGTCGTCAACGGCCTGCTGCTGTGGCTGACCAGCGTCATCGCGGGCGACCTGAGCCTGCCGTTCCACGTGATCGGGTTCTGGCCGGCCTTCTGGGGCGCCATCATCGTCGGGCTGGTGAGCTGGCTGCTGAACCTGCTGATCGGTGATGACCGCAGGCGGAACAACGAGCCTCCGCCAGTACGCGTAGTCCGGGTCCGCTAGCGCCTAGACTGGCGGCTTAGACTTCTCAGCGATCCAGCGCTGAGTTACCATCCCTGATCCCGGAGTGACGCGGACGTGAAGACTGACGTCGAAGAGCTGAGCCCGACCCGTGTCCGGCTCAGCGTCGAGGTGCCGTTCGATGAGCTGAAGCCCAGCCTCGACAAGGCCTACCGCGAGGTCGGCCGTCAGGTCCGCATCCCGGGCTTCCGCCCGGGCCGCGTTCCGCCGCCGGTGATCGACCGCCGGGTCGGCCGGGACGTCGTGGTCAACCAGGCCGTCAACGATGCGATGCCCGACCTGTACGCCAAGGCGGTCGCCGAGGGCGACATCTACGCGCTGGGCCAGCCCGAGGTGGAGATCACCAGCCTCGACGACGGCAAGGTACTGAGCTTTACCGTCGAGGTGGACATCCGCCCCAAGTTCGAGCTGCCCGACCTGGCCAGCCTGGCCGTCACCGTCGACGACACCCGGGTCACCCCCGACGAGGTGGCCGAATACCTCGGCTCGCTGCAGGAGCGGTTCGCCTCGCTGAAGGCCGTACAGCGGCCCGTGGAGACCGAGGATTACGTGTCGATCGACCTGTCCGCCTCAGTGGACGGCCAGCCGGTCGAGGACGCGCAGGCCAGCGGTCTTTCCTATCAGGTCGGCAGCCAGTCCCTGCTGGACGGCCTGGACGACGCACTGGTCGGCATGTCCGCCGGAGAGTCCAGGACCTTCCGCACCGAGCTGGCCGGCGGCGAGTTCGCCGGCCGCGAGGCCGACGTGACGGTGACCGTGCACAGCGTCAAGGTCAAGGAAGTCCCCGGTCTCGACGACGACTTCGCCCAGCTGGCCAGCGAGTTCGACACGCTTGGCGAACTGCGCGCCGACACCCGCGCCCAGCTGGAGCGGATGAAGGCCACCCAGCAGGTCATCCAGGCCCGGGACCGCGCGCTGGACGCGCTGATCGACAAGGTCGACATCCCGCTGCCCGAAAGCGTGGTCGCCGAGGAGGTCAAGCAGAACCGGGACTCGCTCGAGCAGCAGCTCCAGCGGGCCGGTGCCACCCTGGACGGCTACCTGGAGATGACCAAGCAGACCGCGGAGCAGTTCGAGGCCGACCTCGAGCAGCGGGCCCGCCGTGCGGTAAAGGTCAGCCTGGTGCTCGACCAGCTGGCCCGCGAATCCGAACTCAGCGTGGACCAGGCCGAGCTGTCCGCCTATATCACCCGGCAGGCGGAGCAGATGGGCGTCCCGCCGGAGCGCCTGGCCCAGCAGCTTGCCGAGGACGGGCGGCTTCCGTCCGTGGCCGCCGATGTCCTGCGCGGCAAGGCCATGAGCCTGATCGCCGAGCGCGTCAAGGTGACCGACGCCGCCGGCCACGAGGTGGACGTCGAGGCCGCCCTCAACGCCCCCGTCCGGGCCGCCGAGAGTACCGAAGCCGAGGGCGAGTCCGAAGACGCCGAGGCCGAGGCCGAAGACGCCGAGGCCGAAGACGCCGAGGCCGAAGACGGGGACGCGTAGCACCCACCCGGCCCGCGCGAGCGGCTGCATCATGATCGTGAAGGGTTTACTACTCTATGGAGTAATAGAGCCTTCGCGATCATGGTCGCGCCCACGCGCGGCACGCTCCGTGCGCCGGTAGCGAACAGCGCGCTGCGCGGGACGATCGGGTTCCGAGCCGGCGTTATGGTCCTGACAACGACACCAGACATCCTTGGAGCAGGTGAGTAAGTGTGACTCAGCCCCTGTGGACCCCCACGCCACCATCGATCGTGGCCGCGGCGGAACCGCCTGTTCTGCCGTTCGGGGACCAGTTGTTCCAGCGGCTGCTGCGGCACCGCATCATCTTCCTCGGTCAGCAGGTGGACGACGACATTGCCAACCGCATCTGCGCCGAGCTCGTGCTGCTTGCCTCCGAGGACGACAAGCGTGACATCAGTATCTACATCAACTCGCCGGGCGGCTCGGTCTACGCGGGCATGGCCATCTACGACGTCATGCAGTATGTGCCCAACGACATCGCGACCTACGCCATGGGCATGGCCGCGTCGATGGGTCAGTTCCTGCTGACCGCGGGCGCGCCGGGTAAGAGGTATGCGCTGCCGCACGCGCAGATCCTGATGCACCAGCCGTCCGGAGGGATCGGCGGCACCGCGTCCGATATCAGGATCCAGGCCGAGCAGATGCTCTACATCAAGCGCACGCTGTTCGAGCGCACCGCCTACCACACTGGTCAGCCCATCGAGCAGATCGAGAAGGACGCCGACCGCGACCGCTGGTTCACCGCCGAGCAGGCCAAGGACTACGGCTTCGTCGACCAGGTGATCCGCAGCGCCATCGAGGTGCCCAGCGCAGGCGTTCTGTCATGACCCAGCCAAAGGAGCCGAACGTGGCCAGCCCGCAGTCAAGGTACGTGCTGCCGTCCTTCGTGGAGCGCACGTCGTACGGGGTCAAGGAGATGAACCCGTACAACAAGCTCTTCGAGGAGCGGATCATCTTCCTCGGCGTCCAGATCGACGACGCCTCCGCCAACGACGTCATGGCCCAGCTGCTGACGCTCGAGGCCATCGACCCCGATCGCGACATCACCATGTATATCAACTCGCCCGGCGGGTCGATGACCTCGATGATGGCGATCTACGACACCATGCAGTTCATCCAGCCCGACATCACCACGTGCTGCATCGGCCAGGCCGCCTCCGCGGCCGCGGTGCTGCTGGCGGCCGGGACCAAGGGCAAGCGGATGGCCCTGCCGAACGCCCGGATCCTCATTCACCAGCCGGCCACCGAGGGCGGCTACGGCCAGTCCACCGACATGGAGATCCAGGCGCGCGAGATCCTGCGCATGCGGGCTGCGATGGAGGTCATCCTGGCCCGGCATACTGGCAAGGACGAGGAGACGGTCCGCCGCGACATCGAGCGCGACAAGTTCCTCACGGCCGAGGACGCCAAGGAGTACGGCATCGTCGATGAGGTCCTGACCATGATCAAGCGCGGCAGTGAGCGCGCAGTCGAGGTAGTGTCGTCCTTACCGGGAGGAATCAGCTCTTCCTCTCGGGCCGCCGAGGGGGTTTGATGGTGTGCATCGAACCCAGGAGGCGGTACCGTCAATATGCAGCACATGACGGCCTCGCGGGACATGCCCGCCGGAGGCGGTCGGCGCGCTCAAGCCGGCCGTCGCGGCGGCCCCACGTAAAGGAGTATCTGGGTGGCACGCATCGGTGACGGTGGGGACCTGCTGAAGTGCTCGTTCTGTGGTAAGAGTCAAAAGCAGGTCAAGAAGCTCATCGCCGGCCCAGGCGTGTACATATGCGACGAGTGCATCGATCTCTGCAACGAGATCATCGAGGAAGAGCTCGCGGAGCCCACCGAGTTCAAGTGGGACAGCCTGCCCAAGCCGCGGGAGATCTACGAGTTCCTCGACGCCTACGTGATCGGCCAGGACAAGGCCAAGAAGGCTCTGTCGGTAGCCGTCTACAACCACTACAAGCGCGTCCAGTCGGGCGACGACCGTCCGGGCGACGAGGGCGTCGAGCTGGCCAAATCCAACATCTTGCTGCTGGGCCCGACCGGCTCGGGTAAGACGCTGCTCGCCCAGACCCTGGCCCGGCTGCTCAACGTGCCGTTCGCGATCGCCGACGCGACCGCCCTGACCGAGGCCGGCTACGTCGGCGAGGACGTCGAGAACATCCTGCTCAAGCTGATCCAGGCGGCGGATTACGACGTCAAGAAGGCCGAGACCGGCATCATCTACATTGACGAGATCGACAAGATCGCGCGCAAGAGCGAGAACCCGTCCATCACCCGTGACGTGTCCGGCGAGGGCGTCCAGCAGGCGCTGCTGAAGATCCTGGAGGGCACCACCGCCTCGGTGCCGCCGCAGGGCGGGCGCAAGCACCCGCACCAGGAGTTCATCCAGATAGACACGACCAACGTCCTGTTCATCTGCGGCGGGGCGTTCTCCGGGCTGGAGAAGATCATCGAGCAGCGCTCCGGCCACAACGGGATGGGGTTCAACGCCAAGCTCCGGGTCAGGAACGCCAAGGCCACGACCGACCAGTTCGCCGACGTGATGCCCGAAGACCTGCTCAAGTTCGGCATGATTCCCGAGTTCGTCGGCCGCCTGCCGGTCATCACCAGCGTGCACAACCTCGACCGGGACGCGCTCATCCAGATCCTGACCGAGCCCCGCAACGCGCTGGTCAAGCAGTACCGCCGCCTGTTCGAGCTGGACGGCGTGGACCTGGAGTTCACCCCCGACTCGCTGGAGGCCATCGCCGACCAGGCGAACCTGCGCGGCACCGGCGCGCGCGGCCTGCGCGCGATCTTGGAAGAGGTCCTGCTCTCGGTCATGTACGAGGTGCCGAGCCGCAAGGACGTGGAGCGGGTCGTGATCACGCGCGAGGCCGTCCTCGAGAACGTCAACCCGACCATCGTCCCGCGGGACGTCAGCCGGCGCACTCCGCGCGAGAAGTCCGCCTGAGCCATCCGGCCCACGGCCGCCGCCCGGTCGCTGTCCAGCTGTAGCATGCCTGTTCGACTGAAGCCTATTGGCCTGCGGATTTACCCCGAACCGACCTTCGCTGCGCCTTGTCGACTTTGGGGGTATTGCCCATGATCAGCGCCATTCCTGTGTAGCCTCCAACGTATTGGTTAGTCTGGCGCGGTTCCCGCCACGCCAGGATCTCGGGCGCTGACCAGCAGCCGTCTTCCATAGCGACGGGGAATTGAGCACAGATGAGTGGTTGGGACTCCCCGACGGGGAGCTGGGACTCAGGTTCCGAACCCGAGGGCTCTGGATCGGACGATCAGGGCTACCAGCAAGGCCAGCCGACCGGCGGCTACCGCACCATCCAGGGCGGTGAGGCTATTCTCCGCACCGGGCGAAGAGGCCTGCCCGGCTACGACCAGGCGCAAGGCTACGACCAGGCGCAAGGTTACGACCAGGCGCAAGGTTATGACCACGCGCAAGGTTATGACCACGCGCAAGGTTATGACCAGGCGCAAGGTTATGACCAGGCGCAAGGCCATGACCAGGCGCAGGGTTACGACCGGCCCAGCCACGCGCAAGGACCCGGCTACGGCCACGAGCCCGGCTACGGCCAGGAGCCCAGCTACGGACCGGGATCCGCATACAGCCAGGAATCCGGCTACCGACCGCAGTCCGGTTACGGTCAGCAGTCCGGCTACGGGCAGGACCAGGGTTACGGGCCGCAGTCCGGCTGGGGGCAGCAGCCTGGCTACGAGGCAGGAACCACTCCCGCGCCGGTCGTGCGTTACGGCCAAGGCCCGCAGGACCCGTTCGGTAGCGGGTCGCAGAGCGTACCGGCCCCGCAGGCCGGCCTGCCCGTGCCCCGCCGTGCTATCAGCTCCGGGCCGCAGAACACGGTCGGCTCCGGGCCGCACACCACGGTCGGCTCCGGGCCGCAGGCCTCGCTTGGCTATGACCAGGGCTCGAGCGGGGTTTACCCGGCGTACGACCCGGCCGAGGGGAGCCGGGCGCCCTGGCCGGGCGTTGACGACCAGCCGGGTTTCGGTCCAGCAGGCCTCCAGCCGGGATTACGGCCAGCCCGGCCTCGGACAGCCCGGCTACGACCAGCCCGGCCTCGATCAGCGAGGCTACGACCAGCGAGGCTACGACCAGCAGGGCTACGGGCCCGCCGGTTACGGGCAGCACGACTACGACCAGCAGGGCTACGGGCCCGGCCGTTCCCGTGCGTTCGGCGAGCCCGATCAGGCCAACCCGGGCCAGGGTGCCCAGGGCTACCAGACCGAGGCGTACCCGCCACAGGGATTCGAGCGGCCGGGCTACTCCCAGAACGGCTACGCCGACCAAGGCTCCGGTCATGGGGATTACGGCCAGGCGGGTTATGGCCGCAGCGTCGCCGGCCAGCCGGACGGCCGCAGCGTCCCCGGCCAGCCGGACGGCCGCAGCGTCCCCGGCCAGCCGGTCGGCCCCAGCGCCCCCGGCCAGCCGGTCGGCCCGAGCGGCACCGGTTACCAGCAGGACGGCTACGGCCAGGGGTACGCCCAGGACCCGTACGGCCACAACGGCACCCAGGGCACATACGCGCAGGACGGTTACGGCGGGTACGGCCAGGAAGGCTACCGCCAGGACGCCTACGGGCGGGCCGGTTACGCGCAGCAGGACTACGACCAGCCCGGCTACGAACAGCCGCCGGCCGGACCGCCCTACGGCCACGACGACTTCGCCGGCCCCGGCAAGTCCCCGCGATCCGGCTCGTCCCGGTCGGCGCAGCGGGCACCGCAGCGGCTGGGCGGGATCCGGATGGTCCTCTACCTGCTCTCGTCCGTCGTCGGCGTGGTCGTGATCGTGCTGCTGGTCGTCCACCTGACCAAGGCCGGCACGAACAGCCCGTCGGGTGCATCGACCCCCGGCACCAGCACGGCCCCCACCGGCGCGGCGGCCGGGCCAGCGTCCAAGTTCGTCTTCAAGGCGGCGCCCAAGGCCGGCTCGTTCGAGCTGAACACGGCTGCGACCCGGGCCTTCACGCACCAGGTGGAAAGCTCGGCAGCTCCGGGCGCGGCGCAGATCAAGGCCAGGGGAGCGGGCCAGCCGGGCAAGGCCGTGGTCGCCATGTACGACCTGGGATCGGTCACGACCCCGGGGTCCACTGACTTCAAGGCGGCCGTGTTCGTCGGTTACGGCGGCACGTTCAATCCGGCCGCGGTCATCCAATACGAGCAGACCCAGCTCGTCTCCACCCGCGTGGTGAACGCGGGGCCGCACGGCGGGGAGATGATGTGCGGCTACGACCGCGCGGCCGGCTCCGACGCCAGCGAGTGCGTGTGGGTCACCACCAGTACGTTCGGCCAGGTGGAGTTCGTCGTCGGCAGCACGCCGGTGAAGTATCTCGGGGCCTCCGACATCGCGCTGACCGTTAGGGACGCCGTCGAGGTTCCCGCGAGCTAGCGGCCGGGCAGCGAAGCACACCGGGGGGCCGTAGACTCACCTGTCGTGAGCAGACCAGGTCCCATCGAGCTGCCCTCCCAGTACGCGCCCGCCGAGGTCGAAGGGCCACGCTACGAACGCTGGGAGAAGGCAGGGTACTTCGCCGCGGACGCGGACTCCACCGCGCCGGCGTACTGCATCGTCATCCCGCCGCCGAATGTCACCGGCTCCCTGCACATCGGCCACGCACTCGATCACACGCTGATGGATGCGCTGATCAGGCGCCGCCGCATGCAGGGCTACAACACGCTGTGGCTGCCCGGCATGGATCACGCCGGCATCGCCACCCAGAACGTGGTCGAGCGGGAACTGGCCAAGGAGGGACTGTCCCGCCACGACCTCGGCCGCGAGGCGTTCGTGGCGCGGGTCTGGCAGTGGAAGGCCGAATCGGGCGGTAAGATCCTGGGCCAGATGCGCCGCCTGGGCGACAGCGTGGACTGGTCGCGTGAGCGGTTCACGATGGACGCGGGCCTGTCCCGCGCCGTGCAGACCATCTTCAAGCAGCTGTACGACGACGGGCTGATCTACCGGGCGGAACGCATCATCAACTGGTGCCCCCGCTGCCTGACCGCGCTGTCCGACATCGAGGTCGATCACAGCGACGACGAGGGCGAGCTCACCTCCATCCGCTACGGCAGTTTTTCCCCGGAGGGGGATGACCAGAGCGTCGTGGTCGCCACCACCCGGCCCGAGACCATGCTCGGCGACACGGCGGTCGCGGTACACCCCGACGACCCCCGCTACACCCGCCTGGTCGGCCAGACCGTCGAACTGCCGCTCACCGGCCGCCGCATCCCGGTGATCGCCGACGACCACGTCGACCCGACGTTCGGCACCGGCGCGGTCAAGGTGACCCCGGCCCACGACCCGAACGACTTCGAGATCGGCCGTCGGCACGACCTGCCCAGCCTGACCATCATGGACGAGCACGGCGTGATCACCGCGCACGGCCCGTTCGAAGGGCTCGACCGGTTCGAGGCCAGGCCCGCCGTGGTCGCCGCGCTGCGCGAGGAGGGCCGGATCGTCGCCGAGGTCCGCCCGTACGTCCACGCCGTCGGCCACTGCAGCCGCTGCGGCACCACGGTCGAGCCGCGCCAGTCGCTGCAGTGGTTCGTCCGCGTCGCCCCGCTGGCCAAGGCGGCCGGCGACGCGGTCCGCGACGGCCGCGTCCGCCTCCACCCGCCGGAGATGAACGCGCGGTACTTCGGCTGGGTGGACGACATGCACGACTGGTGCATCAGCCGTCAGCTGTGGTGGGGCCACCGTATTCCAGTTTTTTATGGACCGAACGGACAGGTGCGTTGCGTCGGCCCGGACGAGCAAGCGCCCGAGGGGTGGTACCAGGACCCTGACGTGCTCGACACCTGGTTCTCCTCGGCGCTATGGCCGTTCTCCACGCTCGGCTGGCCGGACGACACCCCGGACCTGCGCACGTTCTACCCGACCAGCGTGCTCGTCACCGGCTATGACATCCTGTTCTTCTGGGTCGCGCGGATGATGATGTTCGGCCTGTACGCGATGCGGGACAAGCCGCCCGCCGACGCGGTTCCGTTCCGGGTCGTGGTCCTGCACGGCCTGGTCCGCGACCAGTTCGGCAAGAAGATGTCCAAGTCGCGCGGCAACACCGTCGACCCGCTGGACTGGATGGACCGGTTCGGGGCCGATGCGACCCGGTTCACCCTGGCCCGCGGGGCCAACCCGGGCAGCGACATCGCCATCAGCGAGGACTGGGCGGCCGGCTCGCGCAACTTCTGCAACAAGCTGTGGAACGCCGTCCGCTTCGCCCTCCTCAACGGCGCGCACGTCCCCGCCACCGACCCGGCGGCCTTGACCCCGGCGGCCTTGACCCCGGCGGCCTTGACCCCGGCGGCCTACTCCGTCCCTGACCGGTGGATCCTGTCCCGGCTGTCGGCCGTGATCGCCGAGGTGGACGAACTGTTCGAGGCGTTCGAGTTCGGCAAGATCTGCGACGTGCTGTACCACTTCGCCTGGGACGAGGTGTGCGACTGGTATCTGGAGCTGGCCAAGGTCCCGCTGACCTCGGATGATACCGGTGCCGCCGCCCGCACCCGCGAGGTGCTCGGGTTCGTGCTCGACCAGCTGCTCCGGCTGCTGCATCCGGTCATACCGTTCGTGACCGACGAGCTGTGGACCGCGCTGACCGGTGAGGACTCGGTGATGGTGGCGCCGTGGCCGGGGTTCTCGTACGCGGATCGGTCCGCCGAGGCGGAGATCTCCTCGCTGATGCGGCTGGTGACCGAGGTCCGGCGGTTCCGCTCGGATCAGGGCCTGCGGCCCGGGCAGCGGGTGGCCGCCCGGCTCGCGGGCATCGAGGCCACGCCGCTGGCCGGGCACGAGGAACGGATCCGGTCCCTGCTGCGGCTCAGCCTGCCGCCGAGGGCTTCGCCGCCTCGGCGTCGCTGGTCGCGGAGGACATCACGGTCGAGCTCGACGTGGCCGGCGCCGTGGACGTCGGCGGCCGAGCGTCGGCGGCTGGAGAAGGACCTCGCCGCGGCCCGGAGCGAGGCCGAGCAGGCCGAGCGGAAGCTGGCCAACGCCGATTTCACCGCGAAGGCCCCGGGCGCCGTGGTGGCCAAGACCCGCCAGCGCCTGGACGACGCCCGGTCCGACATCGCCCGCCTCGAGCAGCGCATGTCCTCGATCTGACGTTAATCCGAGCCTCAGCACAGTAGGCTGAGGCGATGGACATCGAGACGCGGATGCGTGAGGTCGAGCGGGAGATCATCTCCCGTCGGCCCGAACATTCCGTGGACCTCGCCCTGGGCCGGATGGCCGAGCTTGTCGGCCTGCTCGGCGATCCGCAGCGGGCCTGCCCGGTCATCCATATCACCGGCACCAACGGCAAGACGTCCACCGCCCGGATGACCGACGCGCTGCTGCGCGCCCGCGGCCTGCGGACCGGACGGTTCACCAGCCCCCACCTGGTCTCGATCAGGGAACGGATCGTCATCGACGGCGCGCCCATCAGCCCGGAGCGGTTCGTGGCCACCTACGACGAGGTCATCCCGTACGTCAAGCTGGTGGACGAACGGCATCCGGTGGCGATGTCCTTCTTCGAGGTGCTGACCGGGATGGCCTTCGCGGTCTTCGCCGATACGCCGGTCGACGTGATGGTCCTCGAGGTAGGCGTGGGCGGCCGGCTCGACTGCACGAACGTCGCGGACGGCGTGGTCGCGGTCATCACCCCGGTCTCCATCGACCACACCCGGCTGCTCGGCAGCACGGTCGAGGAGATCGCGGCGGAGAAGGCCGGCATCATCAAGCCGGGCGCGGTCGCGGTGCTCGCGCAGCAGCCGCTCGGCGCCGCCGAGGTCCTGCTGCGGCACGCGGTCGAGGTGGGCGCGACCGTGGCGCGGGAAGGCGTCGAGTTCGGCGTGCTGAGCCGCGAGCAGGCGATCGGCGGCCAGCAGCTGGTCCTCCGTGGCCTGCGCGGCACCTACGAGGACGTGTACCTGCCGCTGTTCGGCCTGCACCAGGCGGGCAACGCGGCCTGCGCGCTCGCGGCGGTGGAGGCGTTTGCCGGGGTGTCGGACGATGCGGTGTTGGCTGGCACTGGGGCGCCCCTCGACGCGGACCTGGTCCGGGAGGCGTTCGCGAAGGTCAGCTCGCCCGGGCGGCTGGAAGTCATCCGGCGCAGCCCCACGATCATCATCGATGCCGCCCACAACCCGGCCGGGATGGCCGCCACCGTGGCCGCGATCGAGGAGGCGTTCAGCTTCGCCCGCCTGTCCGGTGTCTTCGCGGCCAGCGGCGACAAGGACGTGCCGGGCATACTGGCCGAGCTGGAGCCGCTGCTCACCGACATCGTGGTGACCAGCAATTCCTCTGACCGTTCCATGGATCCGGAGCAGGTCGCGGAGCTGGCCGCCGAGATCTTCGGCGAGGACCGGGTCCAGTCCGCTCCGCGCCTCGATGACGCCATCGAGGCCGCGGTCGCGCTGGCCGACGAGGCCGTGGCCGAGACCGGCCCCGGCAGCGGCGGGGTGCTCATCACCGGATCGGTCATCACCGCGGGCGACGCCCGCCGGCTGCTCGTCCCGGGCGGCGGCGAGCTGCCGGCCGAACCCTCGGCCAACCAGCCGTCACGCCACTTGTTCACCGCCGCGGAGCTGTCATGAGCGGCAAGCAGCTGCGGCAGCTGTGCGGCACGGTCCTGATCATGGAAGCCGTCGTCATCGGGCTCGCCATCCCGGTCGCCATCGTCCAGGAACACCTGCGCCACGGCGTCGCGGGCGGCGTCGGCGGCGGCCTGGCCGTGTGCGCCCTCCTGCTCGGCGGCGTGATCGGCCGCCCGGGCATGGGCTGGGCGCTCTGGGCGGGCAGCGCGCTGCAGGCTCTGGTCATCGCCGCGGGCGTCGTGGTCCCGGCCATGTACATCCTCGGCGTCATCTTCGCCGCGCTCTGGGTCACCGGCATCTGGCTCGCCCGCCGCCTCCAGGCCCCACCCGCTCCCCGCGCCCCAAGCGCCCCGAACGCCTAGCCCCGCCCCCCGCGTCCCGCCCCGGCCCCGATAGGCGGGGCCGGTGGCGCACGCACACCCCCGCCCGGGACGCGCCCGGCATCACGGGGCCAGAGCCTGGCGGTGCCTGTGGGGCACATGAGGCGATGGCCAGCAGAGGGCCCGGATTGTTGCCATCCTGAGATTTGCGCGAAAACCACTGGGTTCCCCCGGATGCTCCGCTGAAGCCGGATCCTCGATAACCGGAGTACTCCTCCTCCTAGCGGGCCGGGTTGCGTGGGGCGTCAATCTCGTTGGTGCTGGCGAGGCTGGTGTTACGACACCGGCGGCTTTGAGCATCTGCGCGGGCGGAATCCGCCGCGCGGGGTCTCCTCGCTGCGCCCCGCCTACCTCTTCCGCAACTCATGTCCTGCATGTCCCGCGAGTCCTTCCGTTCGCCACCCGACGAGCCCGCATCCGTCCGTCCTTAGCGCCTCGCTGGCCTCTTCCAATGCCGTCGACCCGGCCGCCACGCCGGGACGGCGCGGGTATTCCGCGGCCGCGCAATCCGGCGTGCCGCCGGTCCGGCGCGCCGGTGGCACGCCGGATCGTGGGTAAGCTTGACGGCAGTGGCGAATCATCAGCATCCGGCGGCGGGCTCGCCCACGCCCGGGAAGATCGCCTTCCCGGAACCCGGTGAGTCGGCGTAACCATTGTCCGAGTAGAACCCCTCAGGCCGCTCCACGGCGTGGAGCCACCATCCACGCTGACAGTTCCAGATCTCCAGCCCGGATCGGAAGGTCCCGTTCCCGATGAGCAACGCGCTGACGTTCCTCGGCCGTGATATGGCGGTCGATCTCGGCACTGCGAACACGCTGGTCTACGTGCGTGGACGCGGCATCGTGCTGAACGAACCGTCGGTGGTCGCGCTCAATACCAACAACGGCCAGATCGTCGCCGTGGGCGCCGAGGCTAAACGCATGATCGGCCGCACCCCGGGCAACATCGTGGCGGTGCGTCCGCTCAAGGACGGGGTCATCGCCGACTTCGATGTGACCGAGCGGATGCTGCGCTATTTCATCCAGAAGGTGCACCGGCGCACCCACCTGGCCAAGCCCAGGCTCGTGGTAGCCGTGCCGAGCGGGATCACCGGCGTCGAGCAGAGCGCGGTGAAGGAAGCCGGCCATCAGGCCGGCGCCCGGCGGGTCTACATCATCGAGGAGCCGATGGCCGCGGCGATCGGCGCGGGCCTGCCGATCAACGAGCCGACCGGCAACATGGTGGTCGACATCGGCGGCGGGACCACCGAGGTCGCGGTGATCTCCCTGGGCGGCATCGTCACCTCGGTGTCCATCAGGGTCGGCGGCGACGAGATGGACCAGGCGATCATCACCTTCGCGAAGAAGGAATACTCGCTCATGCTGGGCGAGCGGACCGCCGAGGAAATCAAGATGGCTCTTGGCTCGGCGTTCCCCTCCGAGGACGAGCCGCAGGCCGAGATCCGGGGCCGGGACCTGGTCAGCGGCCTGCCCAAGACCGTAGTGATCTCCGCGGCGGAGGTACGCCGCGCGATCGAAGAACCGGTCAACCTGATCATCGACGCGGTCAAGACCACGCTGGATAAGTGCCCGCCCGAGCTGGCCGGCGACGTCATGGACCGGGGTATCGCCCTGACCGGCGGCGGCGCTCTCCTGCGCGGACTAGAGTCACGAATCCGGGAGGAAACCGGGATGCCCGTGCAGGTCGCGGACAACCCGCTGGACTCCGTGGTGCTCGGCACGGGCAAGTGTGTGGAGGACTTCGATACGTTGCGTCAGGTGCTGGTGCCGGACCACAGGCGCTGATCCTGACGGGGACCCGTAAGACCTGAGAACCTGTCGCATCGGCCGCAGCGGGACTACGAGGGAGCTGCCTTGCACGACAGCCGGCGTACACGCCTGGTTCTCGGCGTGCTCCTGATCGCCGCGATCGCCCTGATCACGCTGGATTTCCGGGATGGCGGCGCGTCCCCGGCCCGTAACGCCGGCGCGGATATCTTCGGGCCGGTCGAGCGGGTGACACACGACGTGACCGACCCGGTCGCCAGCCTGTTCGACTCGATCACCGGCGGGCCCTCGGCGCAGGGCACGATCGCGAACCTGCAGCGGGAGAACGCCGAACTGCGCGCTCAGCTCGGCTCGGCGCAGCTGAGCAAGACCGCCCGGCAGCAGCTGGAACAGTTGCTGCAGCTCGACGCCGGCGGCTACCGGATCATGGCCGCGAACGTGATCGCGGCCGGCGGCGACTACTCCGACACGGTCACGCTGGACGTCGGCAGCAGCGACGGGATCAAGCAGGACGAGACCGTGCTTAACGGCTCCGGCTTCGTCGGTACCGTCACCCAGGTGAGCGAGGACACCTCGACCGTCCAGCTGGCCGACGACGCGTCTTCGGTGATCGGCGTCCAGCTGCAGGGCAACGGCCAGATCGGCGCGGTCACCGGGACGGGCAAGTCCATGTCCGGGTCCCCGATGCTCCGGCTCACCTTGTTCGACGCGAACACCGTGCTGCAGCCCGGGCAGCAGGTCGACACCTACGCCTCGGTGGGCGACCAGCCGGAGGTTCCCGGCGTGCCCGTAGGCACGATCGTCTCGGTGCATTCCAGCCCCGGATCGCTTACCCAGACCGCGCTGGTCCGGCCGTTCGTCAACTTCACCGCCCTCGGCGTGGTCGGCATCGTGATCCAGGTACCGCGGCACAACCCGAGGACCTCGATCCTGCCGCGTCCCGCGCCCACGGTCACGGTCACCGTCACCCCCAGCCCATCCTCGCCTGCCTCTCTCGCCCCGGGCACCCTGCCGTCGTCGGCCGGGGGAGCCTCGGCCACCCCGTCGGCGACGGGCGGCACAGGCTGATGGTGCGCGGCCTGATCTCCTTCGCGGCCGTGGCGGTCGCGGTCATCGTCCAGCTCACCATCGTCAACCGGATCGCCTTCCCCGGCGGTACCGGACCCGACGTGGTGCTGCTCGCGGTGGCCGCGCTGGCCCTGGCGGGCGGCCCGCTGACCGGCGCGCTGATCGGGTTCTGGGCCGGCGCTGGCCCTGGACGTCGCCCCGCCGGGCAGCTATCTCGTCGGTGAGAACGCGCTGGTGTTCTGCCTGATCGGCTACCTGTGCGGCCTGGCCCGCGACGTCCCGAACAGTGAGGGCGTGCCGGAACAGGGCCACACGGCGCTGTTCGAGATCGCGGTCACCGCGGCCGCTGCCGTCTGCGGGGAGGCGCTGACCGTGGCGCTGGGCAAGATGCTGAGCGACCCGCGCATCTCGGTGCCCGCCATCAGGCACGTGCTGCCCGTGGCCGCGGCCTACGACGTGCTGCTGTGCCCGTTCGTGCTGTTCGCGGCCGCCGCGGCGCTGCGCCTGGCCGGGACGCCGCGCAGCCAGCGCGACCGCGCCGCCTGGGCCATGCCCGCGGCGCGAAGCCCGGCAGGCGCGACCCAGGGTGCGATCAGGCAGGTGAGCGGGGGTAACTCACCGCGGCTGCGGCTGTCGGAGCGCGGCAAGGGCGAGGGCCTGACCGGCGGCCTGCACGGCCCACGGGGCCTGGCTTCCGCCAAGCGCGAGCCGCGGCTGAAGCTGGGCCACAGCGGCTCGCTGGGCGCCGCGTTTGCGGCCAGCGGCTCGCGCCGCGGCACAGGGCTTTCCGGCGGCACGATGGCGGGCGCGCTCGGCGGCAGCGCGGCCAAGGTCAAGTTCGCGACCCGGCGGCGCGAGGGCGTGCTCGGCGGCTCCCTGGGCGGGCTCGGGGGAGCCAAGGGTGGGCTCGGGGGAGCGAACAGAGCCCTGAACTCCAACCTGGCCCGTTCCCGCCTGAACAGCTCGCGGTTCGGCCGGTCGCGGATGGGCCGGTCTCTTCTCGGCGGCTCGGTGTTCAGCCGCTCGCCCTCCGCGCTGCGCGCCTCGGCCGCGCCGATGAGGTCCGCTTCCATCGGCCGCTCATCTTTTTCTTTTCTCGGCCGCTCGCCCTTCCTCAGCCGCTCGTCCGCACTTGGCCGCTCGTCCGCATTCGGCCGGACGCCGTCCCTCGGCCGGGCATCCGCGCTCGGCCGCTCCTTCACCTCGCGCCGGCCGGGCCCGCTCGCCCGGCTGGCCGGCGCGCTGCGCAGGTCGGCCCGGCACCAGCCGCGACTTCGCCCGCACCAGACCGCCTTCCGCCAGCCGATCAGGACCAGGTCTCCGGGCCGTGGCTGGCTACGCCGCTCGTCCCCCCGGCTCGGCTCGGCGGGGCGCGGCCGGGCCACCGGGCGCGCGCCCCGGCTGGGCACGAGGACCCGGCTGCACATGCCCCGTCCCAAGGGGTCCAGGGGGTCCGGGTCGAAGAAGAGATGGCGGACAGGAGGTTACCGGTGAACGTGTCGTCGCGCCGCCGTGTCGTGGTGCTCTACGTGCTCGCGGCCGCGATGCTGATATCGCTCGGCGGCCGGCTCTACTACCTCCAGGTGATGAACAACACCTCGTTCACCAAGCTGGCCCAGCAGAACCAGACCAGGAACGTGATCGTGCCCGCGGTCCGCGGCCAGATCCTCGACGACGTGGGCAACCAGCTGGTCACCAACACCACGGCCCTGGTCGTCTCGGTCGACATGATGACGCTGAACCAGGAGCCCGGCGGCGCCGCGCCCGTGCTGCGCCGGCTCGCCCCGCTGCTGGGCATGTCGTACACGAAGCTGAGCGAGGAGACGCGGCTGTGCACCAAGGGCGTGCCGCAGCCCTGCTGGGCCGGCTCGCCCTACCAGCCCATCCCGGTGGACCAGAACGTCTCCGACCGGGTGGCGCTGCAGGTCATGGAGGAGCAGAAGGAGTTTCCCGGGGTCACCGCGCAGGTTCAGCCGGTCATCGACTATCCCGAGCCCGCCGGGGCCAACCCGGCGCAGGTCCTGGGCTACCTGCAGCCCATCACCCCGCAGGAGATCGCCAGCCGGCATCTGCCGGTGACCGGGTTCTCCGGCGTGGACCTGGTTGGCCAGGCCGGCCTGGAGGCCCAGTACGACAGCCAGCTCCGCGGCAAGGCCGGGACCCAGGTGGTCTCGGTCAACGCCGCCGGGGACGTCACCGGCACCGTCAGCCAGACCCCGCCGACCACCGGCGATGACCTGGTGACCAGCATAAACGCGCAAATCCAGGCCGACGCCCAGAACGCCCTGATGGGCGCCATCGACCGGTCACGGGCCGAGGGGAACGCCGCCAACCAGGGCGCGGCGGTCGTGATGACTACCACCGGCCGGGTCGTGGCCATGGCCAGCTACCCGGACTACAACCCGAGCGTGTGGACCGGCGGCATCTCGCAGCAGGAGTTCAACGACCTGTTCGGCACCGGGGACGGGGCACCGATCATCAACTGGGCGGCCCAGGGCCAGTACGCCCCGGGATCGACCTTCAAGGTCACCTCGACCGCCGCCGCCGTGGCCGACGGATACCCGCTGGACGGCCTGTACAGCTGCCCCGCCTCGGTCAGCATCGGCAGCGCGACGTACAAGAACGACGGCGAGCCCAGCCTGGGCGACATGACGTTCGCCGAGGCGCTCATCCAGTCCTGCGACACCGTGTACTACCAGCTCGGCTACGACATGTACCTGAACGATGACCCCAGGGCCAATAGCAGCACCGGGCCGAACGCCCCGATCCAGAAGATGCAGAAGATGGAGCTGGCCTGGGGCTTCGGCGAGCCCACCGGCATTGACCTGCCCGCCGAGTCGGCCGGCTCCATCCCGACCCGGCAGTGGCTGTACTACCTCTGGAAGGACAACGCCCACGCCGGCCAGAACTGGTGCAAGTACGGCAACGCGAACGGCTCCTACGTCCAGCAGATCGAGTACCAGGACTGCCAGAACGGCTGGCAGTGGGAACCCGGGCAGGCGGCCATCGCCGCGATCGGCCAGGGCTACGTGACCGTCACCCCGCTCCAGCTGGCCAACGCTTACGCGGCGCTGGCCAACGGCGGCACCCTGTACAGCCCGCGGGTCGGCCAGGCCTTCATCTCGCCCACCACCGGGCAGGTGGTCCAGAAGATCAACCCGCCGGTCATCCGGCACCTGCCGGTGTCCGGTAACGCGCTGGCCTACATCCGCAACGCGCTGGCCGGGGTGGTCACCCAGGGCACCGCGGCCGGCGCCTTCGGCGGGTTCCCGCTCAACCAGGTCTGCGTGGCAGGCAAGACCGGTACCGCCCAGCTCTTCGGCAAGAACGCCACCTCGGTCTTCGCCTCGTTCGCGCCGTGCAACGACCCGAAGTACGTGGTCGTCGTCATGGTCCCGGACTCCGGCTACGGTGCCGACGTGGCGGCTCCCGCGGTCCGCCAGATCTGGGACGGCATCTACGGCCTCGAAGGGCACAAGGCCGCGGTGCCCAGCGGCCAGCTGCCGTCCTCGCTACCGCAGATCACCTCCACCGGCGCGATCGCGGCGCCGGCGGGCTACACCAGGGAGCCATGATGCTGGGCCGGTCCAGCCCGAGTTACACCGTCCGCGGGTACAGCGCGCCCCGCCCGGGCGCGTTCGCGGGCCGCCCGCGGTCTTTGCTGGCCCGGTCCTTCGCCCGGAACTCGGTGCTGCGGCAGATGGACTGGGTACTGGTCGTCGTGGTGACCGGGCTGAGCGCGATCGGCATCCTGCTGGTCTGGTCGGCGACGCAGCCCTCGCTGCTCGCCGCGGGCGAGAACCCGCACACCTACCTGGTCAAGCAGGCCCTGTGGGCAATGATCGGGCTGATCCTGATGTTCGCGGTGAGTTTCGTGGACAGTCGGCGGCTGCGGTCGTGGACGCCGTTCATCTACGGCGCGACCGTGCTCGGCCTGCTGGCCGTGTTCGCCACCCATGCCGTCAATGGCGCGCACGCGTGGATCAACCTGCCCGGCGGCTTCCAGGTGGAGCCGTCGGAGTTCGCGAAGGTGGCACTCGTCCTAGTCCTAGCCACGGTGTTCAGCCAGTCCCGGTGGCGCGGCACGCCCGGCCTGCGCTCGGTGCTCCTGGCTCTGGCCTGCGCCGCGCCGCTGCTGGTCCTAGTCGTGAAGGAGCCCGCGCTGGGCGTGGCCCTGGTGCTCGCCGTGGTAACCGCCACCATGATCGTGCTGTCCGGGACGAAGCTGCGCATTATCGCCGCTCTGGCCGTGATCGTGGGCGGGGCCGTGGCCCTGGTCGGCGGCACGCACCTGCTGAAGTCCTACCAGCTGACCAGGTTCACCTCGTTCCTTCACCCGTCCGCCGACCTGGCCGGCGCGGGCTACAACGCGGCCCAGGCCAAGATCGCGATCGGCTCGGGCGGGATGTTCGGCACGGGGCTGTTCCACGGCTCGATAGTGGCGGGCAACTACGTGCCCTCCCAGCAGACCGACTTCATCTTCACCGTGGTCGGCGAGGAACTCGGCTTCGTCGGCACCATCACGATCGTCGTGCTGCTCTTCATCGTCATCGTCCGCGCGGCGCGCATCGCCGTCCGGGCCGACGACCTGTTCGGCGTGCTGATCGCCTCCGGCGTGGCGATCTGGTTCGCGTTCCAGTCATTCGTGAACATCGGCATGACGATCGGCATCATGCCCATCACCGGTCTCCCGCTGCCGTTCGTCTCCTACGGCGGCTCGGCCGTCTTCGCCGACATGATCGCCATCGGCATGCTCCAGTCCGTCCGCCGCCACCACAGCGTTTTCGCTGAATAGCGCCCGTAACCGGCCTGCTGAGCAGTGGGGTGCCGCTCGCGGCCGCTGGCCGCCCGGACCCTAATTGACCCTAATTCCCTTACTTCGACGGGGACATGAGGATCGTGGTCACGTTCTGGCCGCCGAGCCCGCCGATGTTGGGGCCCACGACCTGGTTCACCGCTTCGATGTTGCCCTTGTAACCGTGACCGCTGAACACGATGAGCGCCCCGTTCTGGCCGCCCTTGCTGACCAGCGCGTTGCTTGTGACCGTATAGCCGGCCTGCGGCAGCGCCGTGGCGTAGAAACGCGCCACGTCCGCCGGGGCGATCAAGCCGAAGACGACGATGACCGACTGCCCGCCCGACATGTTCTCGCCGACCTTCGCCGCGGCCGGGACCGGGAAGTCGCCCAGTGTCCCATTGACAGCGAGCATGCGGCCCGGAATGGGCGCACCCGTCGTCGGGGGAGCGGACGAGGTTATTCCCTGGCTGGCAGCGGCCGAACTCGGGGCGGCCGAGCTCGAGGCGGCCGAACTCGAGGCGGCCGAACTCGAGGCGGCCGAGCTCGCTGTCGGTGTCCCGGCCGAGCACGCTGCCACGGTCAGGCTGGCCGCGCCCACGGCCAGGGCCAGCACGGCAGAGCGGTACTTGTTCATCGCTTTCCTTCACTCGCTCCGGACATCACCGGTGCCCACCCTAGACGCCCCGCCGGCCAGACGAGCCCGGTTTACCGCAAGCCCGTGACATCGGGCGCGGTGTTCAGCGCCGGTCAGGCACCCGGCCAGGCCGGTCCGGCGATTCACCACGGCCCGTTCAGATAATCTACTTAGATGCCTGTTGAATCGGTGTACCCGGCGCTGGAGCCACTGCTGCCCCGCGTGCGCAAACCGATCCAGTACGTCGGCGGCGAGGTCGGCTCGGTCATCAAGGACTGGGACACCGCCGACGTCCGGTGGGCGCTGTGTTATCCGGACGCCTACGAGGTGGGGCTGCCCAACCAGGGCGTCCAGATCCTCTACGAGGTGCTGAACGAGCGCGACGGCGTGCTGGCCGAGCGCACCTACACCGTGTGGCCCGACCTCGAGGCGCTCATGCGCGAGCACGGCGTGCCCCAGTTCACGGTGGACGCGCACCGGCCGGTCAGCGCCTTCGACGTGCTCGGCGTCAGCTTCGCGACCGAAATGGCCTATACGAACCTCCTCACCGTGCTCGACCTGGCCGCCATTCCTCTTTTTTCTGCCGAACGGACCGTGGCTCACCCCCTGGTCATCGCCGGGGGCCACGCGGCGTTCAACCCGGAGCCCATTGCGGACTTCCTGGACGCGGTAGTTCTCGGCGACGGCGAACAGGCCGTGCTCGCGATCACGGACCTGATCCGCGACTGGAAGCGAGCCGGGCAGCCCGGCGGCCGGGACGGCCTGCTGCTGCGGCTCGCGAGGGTCGCCTACGTGCCCCGCTTCTACGATGTCTCGTACTACTCTGACGGCAGCAATATCGAACGTAACACCGAATCGTCAAGGCGTTCCGCCATCAGTTTCGAAACACACGGTGATGGACCTGGACGCGTGGCCGTATCCGCGCCGCCCCATCGTCCCGGTCGCGGAGACCGTGCACGAGCGGTACAGCGTGGAGATCTTCCGCGGCTGCACCCGCGGCTGCCGGTTCTGCCAGGCCGGGATGATCACCCGGCCGGTCCGGGAGCGGTCGATCACCACGATCGGCTCGATGGTCGCGGGCGGCGTGGCGGCCAGCGGCTTCGACGAGGTGGGGCTGCTGTCGCTGTCCAGCGCGGACCACAGCGAGATCAATGAGATCGCCGTCGACCTGGCCGACTGCTACGAGGGCACCAACGTCGGGCTGTCGCTCCCGTCGACCCGCGTGGACGCGTTCAACGTGACCCTCGCCAACGAGCTGAGCCGGAACGGCCGCCGGTCTGGGCTGACCTTCGCGCCCGAGGGCGGGTCGGAGCGGATGCGCAAGGTGATCAACAAGATGGTCACCGAGGAAGACCTGCTGCGCACCGTCACCACCGCCTACGCCAGCGGATGGCGGCAGGTGAAGCTGTACTTCATGTGCGGGCTGCCCACCGAGACCGACGCCGACGTGCTGGCCATTGCGCAGCTGGCCCGCCGGGTCATCGCCGCGGGCCGGGAGGCGTCCGGGCGGCGCGACATCCGGTGCACGGTATCGATCGGCGGCTTCGTGCCCAAGCCGCATACGCCGTTCCAGTGGGCGGCGCAGTGCGCGCCGGAGGTGGTGGACGCCCGGCTGCGCGCACTCGGCGGCGCGCTGCGCGCCGATCGCGCCTACGGCAAGGCGATCGGGTTCCGGTATCACGACGGGCAGCCGGGACTCATCGAAGGGCTGCTCTCGCGGGGCGACCGCCGGGTCGGCAGCGTGATCCTGGCCGCGTGGCGGGACGGCGCGCGGTTCGACGGGTGGGGCGAGCACTTCTCGTTCGGGCGGTGGGTACGCTGCGCCGAGTCTGCGCTGGCCACCGAGCCAGTGGACCTCGCATGGTACACTATGCGCGAACGTGATTACAGTGAGGTGCTCCCCTGGGATCACCTGGACGCGGGCCTTGACCGCGACTGGCTCTGGCAGGACTGGCAGGATTCCATCGCGCCCGAGGGAGCGGCCGAGGTGGAAGATTGCCGGTGGACTCCGTGTTATGAATGCGGGGTGTGCTCCGCCATGGGTACCGAGATCCAGGTGGGCCCGACCGGGGAGCGGCTCGACGGGAAGCGCCTGCTTCCCGTAGTGGGCGGGAGGTAGCGTGGCCGAGCCCGGCCCGAAGACAGCCCAGTTGCCTGCGGTGCAGCATCTGGTGGTCCGGTATGCTAAGCGCGGAAAGATGCGTTTTGCCAGCCACAGGGACGTGGCTCGCGTCTTCGAGCGGGGAGTGCGCCGGGCCGGGTTGCCGATCGCTTACTCTGCCGGGTTCACGCCGCACCCGAGGATTTCCTACGCGGGCGGAGCCCCGACCGGCGTGGCGAGCGAGGCGGAGTACCTGAGCCTCGCGCTGACTTCCCGCCAAGCCGCGGCGCAAGTGCGCGAGCGGCTGAACGCGACGTTGCCTGATGGGATAGATGTGATCGACGTCATGGATAAGGGGGGTCTGGGGAGAGATCTCCCCCCAGACGAGGACTGGCAGCGGCTAGGCGCCCTGGAAGCATCGCAGTGGCGAGTAGTTTTGCCGGGCGTGGAGCCAGCAGTGGCTGAGCAGGCCGTCGCCGGTTTCCTCGCCCTCAGCGAGGCGCCGGTGGAGCGCCTCACGGACAAGGGCGTCCGGCGCCTGGATGCCCGCGCGGCCGTGGTCACGCTCGACGTGCTCGGACCGGCCGATCCTGACGACGGCCTGCGCGGCGTCGTGACAGGTGTACAAGATTGTGCCATTCTTCGAATGGTTGTTCTGCATACGGTTCCCGCTGTACGGCCCGATGACGTGCTGACCTCGCTCCGCGACCAGCACGGCCTCGTCCCGTCCTCGCCGCCCATAACTACCCGGCTCGCGCAGGGTTCGCTGGCCTTCCTGGCCGGGGGGAGTGCGTTATGAGGGCGTTGCTGTGGTGCAGGGGAGCCGTGACATGAGGACAGAGACAGAGAACCAGGCTCAGCGCTGTCGGCCTCGCGCGGTCACCGCGCGCGGCCAGGGCCGCCATGGCGGCTCCGCCTGCGCCTATGTTGACAATGTGCTCCCGCGCGGTGTGCGGGCGCGCCGCGGTACGCCGCCCCCGGGCGGCATGCCGCGGACCCGCGCGCCCGGGAGCCTGACTGGAGATTGCCCGAATGCTCGAGAGCGAGCTGCACGACAGAGAAAACAATGACAACGCCGGGGGCGGGCGCGCTGCCGGGGAGCTGAACGCACCTGCGCCGAACGTACCGGCGGCCGTGTTCCAGCCGCCGCAGGTGGTGTTCCAGCCGCCCGCGGTACGGCCGGAGCCCGCTCCGGCCAGCCAGCCGAGCGAGTCCTCGCGCCCGGCCGGCCCGCCGGGGAACGGCGAGGCGGCCGGCGAGGGCGGGCCCGATGACGACAGCGCGGGCCGCCGCCGCAGACGCAGGCCGAGCCGCAGCCGGTCCAGGAACGGTGACCAGGACGCCGCGGCCGAAGCCGGCGACGCCTTGGCGGGCCAGGACCGCGATGGGGCCAAGGGGTCCCAGGGGTCCCAGGGATCCCCGTCCGGCCCGGACGCCGAGGCGGCCCAGGACCAGCCAGAGACCCAGCGGCCCCGGGCGTCGCGCACGCGCAGCCGACGGCCCAGCGCGGCCAAGGACGCCGCTGACTCGCAGGCCGCCGAGGGGCGCGCTGAGTCCGCCGAGGACGCCGGGCCGGAGGACGCACGACGACGCCCCCACGGCGGCCGGACGCCGGCGTCGGCGCAAGCGCCGCCGCGGTTCGGCCGATGGCCCGCTATCCTCCGAGCTCACCGCCGATGACCCGCCGGATACCGTGGTTCACGTCCGCGAGCCGGCGGCCCGCCGGCACTGACGACGTGCGGTCGGTCAAGGGATCGACCAGGCTCGAGGCCAAGAAGCAACGGCGCCGTGAGGGCCGGGAGACCGGGCGCCGCCGGCCGCCAGTCATCACCGAGTCGGAGTTCCTGGCCCGCCGTGAGTCGGTCGAGCGGACGATGGTGGTCCGCCAGCGCAAGGACCGCACCCAGATCGCGGTGCTGGAAGACGGCGTGCTGGTCGAGCACTACGTGAACCGGTCCAGCCACCAGTCCTACGTGGGCAACGTCTACCTGGGCAAGGTGCAGAACGTCCTGCCGTCCATGGAGGCGGCCTTCGTCGACGTCGGCAAGGGCCGCAACGCCGTGCTCTACGCCGGCGAGGTCAACTTCGACGTCAGCGGCCTGGAGGGCCAGCCCAAGCGGATCGAGTCCGCGCTCAAGGCCGGCCAGTCGCTGATCGTGCAGGTGACCAAGGATCCGGTCGGACACAAGGGCGCGCGGTTGACCAGCCAGATCAGCCTGCCCGGCCGGTACCTGGTCTACGTGCCCGGCGCGTCCATGACCGGCATCAGCCGCAAGCTGCCCGACACCGAGCGGAACCGGCTCAAGCAGATCCTGAAGAAGGTCATGCCGGAGAACGCCGGCGTCATCGTGCGCACCGCGGCCGAGGGGGCGGCCGAGGAAGAGCTCGACCGGGATGTCGCCCGGCTCGCCGCCCAGTGGGAGGCGATCGAGAAGAAGGCCAAGACGGCCAGCGCGCCCGCGCTCCTCTACAGCGAGCCCGACCTGACCATCCGGGTCATCAGGGACGTGTTCAACGAGGACTTCAGCAGCCTGGTTGTGGCGGGCGACGAGGGCTGGGACACGGTGGACGAGTACGTGCGGTACGTCGCCCCGCACCTGGCCGGCCGGCTCACCCGCTGGCAGGACGACCGGGACGTGTTCGCCTCCTACCGCATAGACGAGCAGCTGGCCAAGGCGCTGGAGCGCAAGGTGTGGCTGCCGAGCGGCGGCTCGCTGGTCATCGACAAGACCGAGGCGATGACGGTCATCGACGTGAACACCGGCAAGTTCACCGGGCAGGGCGGGAACCTGGAGGAGACCGTCACCCGGAACAACCTCGAGGCCGCCGAGGAGATCGTCCGCCAGCTCCGGCTGCGTGACGTGGGCGGCATCCTGGTCATCGACTTTATCGACATGGTGCTCGAGAGCAACCGGGAACTCGTGCTCCGCAGGCTGCTGGAATGCCTGGCCCGCGACCGGACCAAGCACCAGGTGGCCGAGGTTACCTCGCTGGGCCTGGTCCAGATGACCAGGAAGCGGGTCGGCGCGGGCCTGCTCGAGGCCTTCTCCGTGCCCTGCGAGTGCTGCAACGGCCGCGGCGTGATCATCACGTTCGACCCCGAGGCCGACACGCAGGCCTCTCACCACGTGCACCCTCGTGGCACGGGCAACGGCGGCAACAGTTCCCGCGGTTCCGGCGGCGGCACCCCGGCCAGCCCGGCCACCGTCGCCGCCCGCGTCCGCCCGGACGGAAACGGGCCGGAACCGGGCCTGGCGGACGGCCAGCAGGGGGACAGCCAGCGCGACGCGGCCGCGTCAGCGATTCCCGCCGAGGCATCCGACGGGCCAGCCGAGCCGCCGCGTTCCGGCAGCGGTCGCCGCCGCCGTCGCCGCCCCGCTTCAGCCACCGCCGCAGCCTCCGCCGCAGCCACCGCCGCAGCCACCGCCGCGTCGGCCGTCCCTGAAGCACCCGAAGCGCCCGCCACACCCCCAGCGGCCGTGCCGGAGCCCCCGCAGGCCCAGGACGGCGCCGCCTGACACCAGACGCGCCGTCCCCGGGCGGGCCGGACGGTCTGAGTTCGTGGATCCGCCAGGGTCTGGTAACCTTGGCGGTCGGGAGTTGCCCGCTGGGCGGGCCCCGATGTGCAAGCGAGCCGCCGTGGTGATCACCGGCGCGCCGGGGCACGCAAGGAAGCGCGACGAAAGAGAGTACTCGGGTGTACGCGATTGTGCGCTGCGGCGGCAGGCAGGAAAAAGTCGCGCTGGACGACGTTGTCACCGTCGACAAGCTCGCCGGCGCGGCTGGTGACAGCATCACGCTGTCGGCCCTGCTGGTTGTGGACGGCGACCGGGTCATCAGCGACCCCGCCGAGGTCGGCCGCTACCAGGTCACGGCGGACATCGTCGGTGACACGGCCGGCCCCAAGATCAACATGATCCACTACCGGAACAAGACCGGCTACCGGCGCCGTCTGGGTCACCGGCAGCGGTACACCCAGGTGCGGATCACCGGCATTGGCACCGAGGCCAAGCCGCAGAGCGCCAAGCCGCAGAGCAAGGCCACGGCGCAGTCAACGGCCAAGACGAAGGCGGAGGAGGTCTGAGATGGCCCACAAGAAGGGCGCGTCATCCAGCCGCAACGGCCGCGACTCGAAGGCCAAGCGCCTCGGCGTCAAGCGTTACGGCGGCCAGCTGGTGAACGCGGGCGAGATCATCGTCCGCCAGCACGGTACGCACTTCCACCCCGGCGAGGGCGTCGGCCGCGGCGGCGACGATACGCTGTTCGCGCTGGTCGGCGGGACGGTGGAGTTCGGCAGGTTCCACGGCCGCCGGGCTGTGAGCATCGTCCCCGCGCCGCCGCAGGAGTAAGGGGCTCGGTAAATCACGAAGGCGGGCCGGGCAACCTGGCCCGCCTTTCCTATGCGAGAACGAGGAAACAACAGTGGCGGAGTTCGCCGACCGGGTCACGCTACGGGTGCAGGCCGGCCACGGCGGAAACGGCTGCGCCTCGATCCACCGCGAGAAGTTCAAGCCGCTCGGCGGCCCCGACGGCGGCAACGGCGGCCGCGGCGGCGACGTGATCCTCGAAGTGGGCGCGAGCACGGCCACGCTGCTCGACTTCCACCGCCGCCCGGTCCGCCGGGCTGGCAACGGCCGGCCGGGGGAGGGCTCGAACCGGACCGGTGCCAACGGCGCGGACGTGATCATCCCGGTGCCGAACGGCACCGAGGTCAAGACCGCGGACGGCGAGGTACTCGCCGACCTGGTCGGAGTCGGCACCAGGTTCGTGGCTGCGGCCGGCGGCCGGGGTGGGCTCGGCAACGCGGCGCTGGCCTCACCGCGGCGCAAGGCACCCGGGTTCGCCCTCAAGGGCGAGCCGGGGCTGCAGCGCGACCTCATCCTCGAGCTGAAGACGGTCGCCGACGTCGGCCTGGTCGGCTTCCCCAACGCCGGCAAGTCCTCCATCATTGCGGCCATGTCCGCGGCCCGGCCCAAGATCGCCGACTACCCGTTCACGACCTTGATCCCCAACCTGGGCGTGGTCGAGGCCGGAGACGTCCAGTTCGTCGTGGCCGACGTGCCGGGGCTGATCCCCGGTGCCAGCCAGGGCAAGGGCCTCGGCCATGACTTCCTCCGCCACGTGGAGCGCTGTTCCACCCTGGTCCACGTGCTCGACTGCGCCGCCGAGGAACCAGGCCGCAGCCCCGCCGCCGATCTGGCCGCGATCGAACACGAACTGGCCGCCTACGGCGAGGCGACCGGGGTGGACCTCGTCACCCGGCCCCGCCTCATCGCCCTGAACAAGATCGACGTCCCGGCCGCCCGCGAACGGGCCGACCAGCTCAAACCCGAGCTCGAAGCCGGCGGCTACCAGGTCTTCGAGATCTCCGCCGCCACCGGGGAGGGCCTGCGCGCGCTGGGGTTCGCCATGGCCGCGCTGGTCGCCGCGGACCGGGCGGCGCGCCCGGCCGAGCAGCCCGCCGAGCGCGTCCGGGTCAAGGTCGCGGTCAAGAACGCCGACGAGCCGGGCTTCGAGGTGGTCCGCCTCGGCGAGGACAGCTTCCTGATCAGGGGCGAGAAGCCGATGCGCTGGGTCCAGCAGACCGACTTCAGCAACGACGAGGCGATCGGCTACCTGGCCGACCGCCTAGCGCGCCTGGGAGTGGAAGAGGCGCTCGCCGAGGCGGGCGCGGAGCCGGGCACGGAGGTGCTGATCGGCGAGCCAGACGACGCGGTGGTCTTCGACTGGGACCCGGCCGCCCCGATGAGCAGCGGGGCCAGGCCCCGGGACTCCAAGGGGCCCAAGGGGCCCAAGGGGCCCAGGCCGCGCCACGGCCCGCGCGGTACCGACCCGAGGCTCTCTCCGTGACCACCAGCCGGCCGCCAGGCCCGGCCATGGCCGGGCCGCGGCCGGACATCGCGGCCGCGGGCCGGGTGGTGGTCAAGGTCGGCTCCTCCTCGCTCACCACCGACGCCGGCGAGATCGCGGACGACAGGATCACGGCCCTGGCCGCCGCCCTGGCCGGCCGCCGGAGCGCCGGGACCCAGGTCGTGCTGGTCTCCTCCGGGGCGATCGCCTCCGGCCTGGTCCCGCTGGGCCTGACCCGCCGTCCCAGCGACCTGGCCACCCAGCAGGCCGCGGCCAGCGTCGGCCAGGGCCTGCTCATCGCCCGGTACACCGCGGCCTTCGCCCGGCACGGCATCGGTACCGGCCAGGTCCTGCTCAGCGCGGATGACCTGATGCGCCGCACCCACTACCGCAACGCCCAGCGCACCCTGGACCGGCTGCTCGAGCTGGGCGTGCTCCCGGTGGTCAACGAGAACGACACGGTCGCCACCGACGAGATCAGGTTCGGCGACAACGACCGGCTGGCTGCCCTGGTCGCCCACGTGACCCGGGCCCGCGCGCTCGTCCTGCTCTCCGACGTGGACGGCCTCTACGACGGCGATCCGCGGCGCGGCGCGGCACGGCGGATCGCCGAGGTGCGCGGCCAAGCCGACCTGGAGGGGATCAGCCTGGGCCGCGGCCTCAAGGCCGGCCAGGGAGCCCAGGGAGCCCCGAGAAACAGCCCAAGCAGGCAGAGAGCCCAGGGCATCGGCGGCATGGCCACCAAGGTCGAAGCGGCCATGATCGCCTCCGCGGCCGGGCATTCCCACCGTGGTCGCCGACGCGGCCAGCGCGGCCGCCGCGCTGGCCGGCGACCCGGTTGGCACGTACTTCGCGGCCCACGGCCGCCGCCCCGCGACCAGGCTGCTGTGGCTCAAGCACGCCGCCGTGGCCCGCGGCAGCCTGCGCCTGGATCCCGGCGCGGTCGAGGCCGTGGTCAAACGGCACGCCAGCCTGCTGCCAGCCGGCATCACCGGCGTCGAGGGCGTCTTCGACGCCGGCGACCCGGTGAACCTCCGCGACGAGAACGACATGATCATCGCCCGCGGCCTGGTGAACTATGACGCGGCCGAGATCCCAGGCCTGATGGGCCGCTCCACCCGGTGGCTGGCCAGCAAGCTGGGCCAGGAGTACGAGCGCGAGGTCGTCCACCGCGACGACCTGGTAATCCTCTAGTCGGCCACCAGCACCCGGCACTCAAAGGCCCGGACCAAGATCACGGGCGAGTTGGCGCATTATTAGGCCCGCGGGGACTACGCGGCGGCCGCGAAAATCGGCGCGCGCGCGGGTGCCCCGAAAACGCCGATGATCATGAAAGTGCCCTCGCCGCCGGAGCGGAACTCCCGGTGGCGAGGGCACAGTCCGCGCTAGTTGTCGTCGCCGCTGCCGCTGGTGCCGCCGCCGCGGTTCTGCAGCCGGTCGAACAGCCCGCCGCCGGCCCGCGCCGCGCTCTCCGCGACGCCGCGGAAGATGCCGATCAGCGGGTCCTGGGACCGGGCCCACGAGTCCTGGTACGCCCTGGCAGCGTTCTTGACCTCCTCGCCGACCGAGGCGCTGCTGTCCGACTCCCGGCGCGGGTAGTCGCCGCCGAGGATCCGCTCGTAGTCGCCGTGCGTGGCCCAGTAGTCGAGCTCGGCGAACCTGACCACCGCGAACGGGTGGGTGTTCCCCTGCAGCTGCAGGATCTTCAGGATGCTGTCCCGCAGGTCAGGCACCGCGTCGTACTCGTGCGCCTGCTCGCGGAACGCGTCCGGGTTCAGCTCGGACAGCTGCGCGCCGCCGGCCAGCTTCATCAGTGCCCGCCGCGCCGCCTCCACGTCCTGCCCGGCCAGCAGCCCGGCCCGGTCGCAGGACAGCTCCGACTTGCGGAACCACTCCTCCAGGCCCCAGATGATCGCCGTGAGGGCGAGGGCGATCGGCAGGAACGCGGCCCGCGACGCCCATCGGAGCAGGATCAGCAGCATGGTGCGGTACACCGCGTGCCCGGACAGGATGTGGCCCAGCTCGTGCCCGACCACCCAGCGCAGCTCCTCCGGGTCGTACAGGTTGACCATGCCGGTGGTGATCACGATGAACGGCTTGTCCCGGCCCAGCGCCATCGCGTTCACCATCGGGTCCTGGGACACGTAGCACTCGGGCACCTCGGGCAGGTCCAGGATGTAGGAGCCGTCCCTGACCAGCTCGTAGATGTGCGGGAACTGCCGCTCGGAGACTCGGACGGCGCTGGCCAGGTAGGTCAGCCGGAAGGCCCGCTCGTTGAACAGGCCGAACAGCCTGCGCAGCAGCGTGTCGAAGCCGGTGAGCTTGCGTAGCGCGACTAGCGCCGAACGGTCTGCGGGATGCTCATAGGCGCGGGATGAGATGCCGGTGAGCCGGACCCGCGCGCGATCTGGCACTGAAGTCATATCTCGTATCGTAGCCCGATCGCTGACCGGGTTGGACAAGTAAGAAGCCGGTACGATACATGGGCATGAGGTGGTGCTAGCGATGCGGCAGATCGGTGTGATGGGCGGCACGTTCGACCCCATCCACCACGGTCACCTGGTCGCCGCCAGCGAGGTCGCGCATATCTTCGCCCTGGACGAGGTCATCTTCGTGCCGACCGGCCAGCCCTACCAGAAGGACAACCGCCAGGTCTCGCCCGCCGAGGACCGGTACCTGATGACGGTGATCGCGACCGCGTCCAACCCCAGGTTCAGCGTCAGCCGCGCGGACATCGACCGCCCCGGACCCACCTATACCATCGACACGCTGCACGAACTGCGGACCGCCAACAAGCCGCAGGACGAGCTGTACTTCATCACCGGGGCGGACGCGCTAGCCGAGATCCTGACCTGGCATGACGTGGACGAACTTTTCACCCTCGCGCATTTCGTAGGCTGTACCCGGCCAGGTCACCGGCTGTCGGGGGCCGGGCCTGCCCGACGACAAGGTCAGCCTGGTGGAGATCCCGGCGCTGGCCATCTCGTCCACCGAGTGCCGGGCCCGGGTCGAGGCGGGCGAGCCGGTCTGGTACCTGGTACCGGACGGGGTTGTGCAGTACATCGCCAAGCGCAAACTGTACGCCAAGGCCAAATGACACCCGCTATGAGACGCTAATAAGGACCATGACCGCGACCGAAGGAGGCCGGCAAGCACTCGTGACTGCCACACCGAAGGCCGTCGAGCTTGTGGAGACCGCCGCGCTGGCGGCGGCGGACAAGCTGGCCGACGGCATAATCGCCTACGACGTGAGCGAGCAGCTCGTGATCACCGACGCCTTCGTGCTGTGCTCGGCGTCCAACGACCGGCAGGTCCGCGCCATCGTCGACGAGATCGAGCTCCGGATGCGCCAGGCCGGCGCGCAGCTGATCCGCCGCGAGGGTGAGCGCGAGGGCCGCTGGGTACTGCTCGACTACCTCGACGTCGTGGTCCACGTGCAGCATTCCGAGGAGCGCACCTACTACGCGCTGGAGCGGATCTGGAAGGACTGCCCCCAGATCCCGCTGCCCGAGCTGGTCGTCAACCAGGGAAGGTCCCGCTGAGCGACCGGGTCCGGCTGGTCTTGTGGCGGCACGGGCAGACGGTATGGAACACCGAGCGGCGCTTCCAGGGCCAAAGCGACATCCCGCTGGACGAGACGGGGCAGGCGCAGGCCGACCGGGCCGCGCGGCTGCTCGCCGCGCTCCGCCCGGACCTGATCGTCTCCTCCGACCTGAGCCGCGCGGCCAGCACGGCGGCGCCGCTGGCCCGGCTGACCGGGCTGGAGGTGATCCTCGACAAGGACCTGCGGGAGCGGCGCGGCGGCTGCTGGGAAGGCCTGACCGACACCGAGATCCGCGAGCGGTACCCCGACGCGCACGCGGCCTGGACGCCGCCGGACGGTGAGCCGACCGCCGCGGTCGCCGACCGGGTTGCCGCCGCGCTGCAGCGCACCGCCGCGGCCGTCGCCGAGCAGGTGACCGGCAGCGACGGCCTGGCCGTCGTGGTCAGTCACGGCGCCGCGCTGCGGCTGGGCATGTCGCGCGTGCTCGGCATGCCCGATGAGCTGTCCGGCGTGCTCGGCCCGCTGTCCAACTGCTCCTGGTCGGTGCTCGGCTTCCGGTACGGCCGCTGGCGGCTGCTGGAGCACAACGCCGGCACGCTCCCCGAGCCGGTTCTCAGCGACGACCGATAGAAGACCATTTTTATCGGAACGGGCCAATGTACTCCACCTCGGTCACCTGGTACGGCCAGTCGGGCTTTCGCCTCGCGGCGGGCGACAGCCGGATCCTGATCGACCCGTTCCTGACCGAGCGCGACGACCGGCGTTACCCGCCGCCCGCCTCGGCGGCCGACTTCGCCGACATCACGCTCGTCCTGTCCACGCACGAGCACGTGGACCACCTGGACCTGCCGTTCCTGCGCGAGTTCTGCGCGGTCAACTCCCGCGCCCGGATCATGGTGCCCGCGCCGGTGGTCGAGATCGCGGCCGCCGCCGGGCTCGACCCGGCCCGCCTGACCGGCGCGGCTCCCGGCCAGGAGCTGCGCGAGGCCGGGGTCACCGTGCATCCGGTCCCCGCCCTGCACGGGATCGGCGGCGACCAGCCGGTGGTCTACGAGTTCGCCCCGGGTGGCGGCCCGGTCCGGTTCCTGGGCTACGTGGTGGAGATCGGCGGGATCCGGTTCTACCACGCCGGCGACGGCCTGGTGTACCCGGAACTCCCGGCGGTCGTGTCCGCGCTGGCCCCCGACGTGCTGATGCTCCCGATCAACGGCCGGGATCACATGCGCGAGTCCGCCGGCATCGTCGGCAACATGAACGAGACCGAAGCCGCCTGGCTCTGCGCCCAGGTGGCCCCCTCCTACGTCATCCCCATGCACTACGACGCCATCGAGGGCAACACCGGCGATCCCGGCCACTTCGTCACCCTGGTCCACCAGGCCGGCACCCCCGCCGCCGTCGTGGTCCTGCCGCGCGCCTGGCCCGTCATCCTGACCCTGCCCTGACGGGAAGACCGACGTACGCCCCGTGCCATCGGGACCTTCGGCCCTAGGCGGACGAGTCCGCGCCGGGCAGCCTACTAACTGTCTGCGAGGCGAGAGAGGGAGCTGGACCCTATACGACCCGCTCGGGGAGAGCGGGCGCGCAGCGGAACGGCTGAGAAGCCGACAGCGGAGAAGCTGGACGGTGACCCCCAGAACCTGACCCGGGCAATGCCGGCGTAGGGAGATCGCCCCGCAGGCCCTTTTTGTGTCACCGATGATCGTCTGGAGTCCAGGGGTGCAGCTGCGGCCGCCAGGAGTGTGACACTCCCTGCGGATCGCGCTCAGGACAGTGAGCGGTAGGCCTCGCGGCGGTGACCGATAACGTCGGCGCGGCGAAGGAGTGTGACTAACTGCACTGCGAGCTGGTCGCGTCGGTGAAACTCGTGACCGAGCTCACCACGCTGGACGCGTCCCTGGCCACCGTGGCGATCTGCGTGGCGGAGGGATTGGACGGCAGCGCCGTGACCGAGTTCTTGAGCGCGCTGACCGAGGAGGAGATGGCGCTAGTCTGGGCCGGGAAGTCGCTCTTGGCCGAGTTGACCAGCGCGGTGGCGTTGCTTTGGATCTGCGTCAGCTGGGATTTCAGCCCGCTGATCCCGCTGCTGCCGGTCAAGCTGGTCAGTCCTTTGACGGAGTTCTCCAGGTTGGTGCGGTCAGTGCAGTAAGCAGGCTTGCTGCTACTGCAGCCGGCCAGCGCGACTACCGCGATCACGCCGGCGGAGGCGAGCAGAACCCGGACCCGTGCAGATCTTGCCTTCATACACATCGTGACTACCAGGGCACACCCCGCGTCCCATCACCCCTGAGGGGTGATCGCCTAAGCAGGCGCGCCGAACAGCGCCACCGGATTGTCCCAGCACACTGCGCGCAGCCAATCCTGGCCCAGGTCCAGCCGGGCCAGCCCGGCGAGCTGCCGGGCATAGGGGTAGGGGATGTTCGGGAAGTCGCTGCCCAGCAGGATCTTGCCCGCCAGCCCCAGCTCCCGGGCCAGCGGGATACAGGCGGCCGGGAACGGGGCCACCGCGTCGAAGAAGTCGGTGAAGATCATCGTGGTGTCCAGCATCACCCGCTCGTACTCCAAGCCAAGCCGCAGGAACGCGTCGTAGTCCGGCGCCCCCATGTGCGCGATGATCGCGGTCAGCCCGGGATGGCGCGCCATCAGCTGCCCGAACGGCCCGGGCCCGGTGTGCTCGGTCCCCACCGGCGCGTGCCCGGCGTGCACGACGACCGGCACCCCCGCCTCGGCCAGCAGGCCCCACACCTCGTCGAGCACCGGCTCACCAGGGGAGAACCCGCCCACCTGCAGGTGCACCTTGAAGATGCGCGCGCCCGCGTCCACCGCCGAACGGACGTACCGGTCCACCCCCGGCTCGGGGTAGAACGTCGCCGACGGCAGGCACCCGGGCGTGGCCTTCGCGAACGCCATCGTCCACGCGTTCAGGTCGGCCGCCATGCCCGGCCGGTGCGCGTAGGCCAGCGCGCTGAACATCCGCACGCCCATACCCCGCAGGTGCGTCACGCGCTCCTCGTCGGCCGCCTTGTACCGGATCGGCCACGAGCGCCCCAGCAGTGGCCCGGCCGCGTCGAAGTACTCCCACACCCGCCGCAGCATCCGCGGCGGCAGGAAGTGGGTGTGGATGTCCGCCAGCCCCGGCATCCCCAGCGCCCGCCAGAACGCCGGAACCTCCGCATCGTCCTCGGGCCGCTGATCCATCACAGGCTTACTTTTATACCGAACGGCCCGGCTCGCCGGCGCCCAGGGCGGCGCTTCACCCCGATGCCTGCCGCCAGACGTCCGCCGGGCAGCCGCGATTCAGCCAGTATTTGCCGCGTGTCCAGCTTGCGGCACCGGCTCCGGGGCGAGCCAGGCTCGACGATCTTGGTAATCGCCGCCTATCCAGAGCCTCGTTGGCGTATTCGGCGGCGGCCTACCATCGAGGCACGAATTTGCCGTCTGTAGTCCCTTGCCGCAAGGGATTATCATCGGTGTCAATCTCCAGCCTTGCTCTGGCGAAGGGGGGGTGGACTTACATGAGCATCGATTGGCTTTGGAGGCACCTGGAAGGATCCGAAAGTTCCTCGGCGCTGACGGCGATGCTCCGATTGCATCAGCGGCCCGTAACCTTTGTCGTCGGTTCGGCACTGTCGGCGCCTGACCCTGGCGTCCCAGGCAGTCGGGGCGTGCCTAACGTCAGCGGGATGATCGAGCGCATCAAGGAGGTGTTCGCTGGCCACGCCGAAGCCTCGGCCGAGCTTGAGAGGAAGCTACTGGCCGAGCCGGATCAGGCTTACTCCACGGCCATGCGCTTTCTGTTGGACTGGCGTGGTCGGGATGCGGTGCGGGTACTGGTACGCGACGCGGTGCTTGAAGCGCGCAAGCAGCCTCAGCCTGACCGGGAATGGACCGAGCAGGAACTGGAGCGAATTGACGAACGCGATCCGGATGGCTGGGTCCTGCCGCCGGGCGCGCAAGGCCTCGGAAGGCTCCTGGTGAAGCAGGCCGGGAAGTATCCGGGTCCGGTGATTACCACGAACTTCGATCCGCTGGTATCAGTCGCTATTCAACGGGCCGGTGGCCAACCGCATCACACCGTCCTCGCCAACGATGGCCGCGTGCCGGGCCGTGGGTACGACAGCGCCATACCCCTGCACGTGGTCCACCTCCACGGGTACTGGCGGGGTGGGGCAACCTTGCACACCCCGGCGCAGCTCATCGCACCTCGTCCTATGCTGCGGCAATCACTTCAGAGCATGCTTCACGAGCAGACGGTCGTGGTAGTCGGATACGGCGGATGGAATGATGCCTTCATCGGCACGCTGCGCGCGATGCTCTTCGATGAACAGATCGAAATACCTGGCGCTGCTATGAGCACGGGGTTGAACAGCTGATACGTCGGTATCGCGCCTTGTTCGAGAGCATGCAAGAGCTTATCCAGCGCTCCCAGTTCCGCATCTATCTCGGTATAGACTGCCGCACCATCTTCGATCTCCTGCTCGATGGCGCGCCGATCGCGACCGCTGTGCCAGCTACGCCGTCGCTTCATTCGGGAGCGCCCGTACCCGCAGCGGTGTCGACGCCGGCGCCCGAACCGGCCATCAACAGCGCTCCTGCGACGCCCAACAGCGGTGAGGATACGGCCGACATCTCCTCCGATCCCGCGGACATGCTGCCCCCGCAAGTCAAGGAGCTGCGGGACACTGTTCTTGTGTTCAATGAGTTCCTGGCCGCAGCCACCCGAGCCGAAGACGGGTCGTCCTGGCGCTTGGGCGGCCCATACGCGAACACGGCCGTGCTATTGCTCCTGGGAGAGCGTGCAGCAACAGCTGGACAAGCTGAGGCTCATCTGGGGAGACTCGCGAGACACATTGTGGGTGACTCAGATTCGCACCAATGCTGTGCAAGCACAAGATCACTTGCAGAGATATCAACAGCGAGCCAAAGAGACCGATCCCTCTAACAACCCGCCGCCCCCGGAATTGCGCCGCTCCATCGAACGGCTGCGAGAGCTGATTGCGACGCGCTACCCCGAGCGCCTGCGACATAGATCTGCAAGGGAACAGGAAATCGAGCGTACCCGAGAATTCGTCGCAAAATATGCGCAGCGCCGAGATGTAATCCCTGCGTGCCGTCCTGAGCTCCCTCAGCGCGGGAACGGCCGACCTGCGCTCCTGGCGAGCCGACTCCAGCTCAGCAAGCGCCTCACGGTATGTCGGCCACATGTCGGTGGTATCTTCGTAACTCTCGCGGAGTCGCCGCCGGCCATCCGAGTCCCAGCGTGGCGCGCCTTCCCGTGCCACTTCTTTACGCATCACCAGGTAGACAGGCTTCACGACAAGCTCGTGAACATCTTCTGCCTGAGCATCCAGGTCGTCCGGAGTAATCGCTATCGCCTCGAGCAGGTCGCAGAGCCGCGTCTGGCTGTCGCGGAGTTGCTGCAACCAGCCGGGGCGAGGTCGGCGAGGCGGATTCCTGCTGTTTGCCCGCGTCGCCCGCGTCGCCCGGTCCCGACTCACTCATTGCGATGTCACAGCTTCAGAGCCACCAGTTGGATCGCCCGCTAGCGGGCGGCTCGTGTTTGGGTAGCGTGTCGCAACCAGTCGCGTACGTTCTGTAGCGCGCGGCTCAGCGCGTCGGCATTGATGATAGCCGCATCCTCTTCCCGGGCTCTGACCGGCTCGTTTGAACGTCCTCTCGGCCGGGACGGTGTCGTCGATACGCGGATGCAGTTCAGAGCCCGGACGCGGGCATTGCAGAAATGCAACGCCCAGCTTGCGTCTGGCCATGTCGCCACGTTGATCTCGGCTAGCTTCTCAAGCCAGGCCTGCGCCATGGCCAGGTGCAGAAGGATCGGTGTAACCGTTACCGTGCCGAAACCGGCTCCACTCCTAGGCCCGGAGCCGAGCTCGGCGATGCAGCGTTCCATCACACCGACCAATTCGGTCAGTTCGTCCGCGAAGGGTGGATCCGCATCGCGGGTCATGCCTCGGCGGAAGTTCGGGTAGATGAGCTTGTCATTGGTCCCCATGGTCAGCCTCCTACCGGAGCGGCTCGCCGCACGGCTATGCTCATGATATGATCGAACACCTGTTCCCGTAAAGGCCAAGTCTGACGGCCGTGGCCGTGGCCCAGGACGGCGGCGAACCGCTCGCGCACGACCGCCGCCGTCCGGTCCGGCGGCGCATCCCACACGTCGGCGTTGAAGATCTCCACCTCGACGTAGCCCCGGTAACCCGCCGCGGTCACGGCCGACGTGATCGGCCCGAAGTCGATCACGCCGTCGCCCAGGTGGCCCCGGCCGAGCAGCGTGTCGGCCGGCAGCGGGACCACCCAGTCGCAGACCTGGTAGCCGACGATCCGCCCGGCCGCGCGGGCGATCTCGGCCGCCAGCCGCGCGTCCCACCAGACGTGATAGGTGTCCACCACCACGCCCACCGCGTCCGCGGGGAAGACCAGCGCCAGGTCGACCGCCTCGCCCAGTGAGGCGATCACGCTCCGGTCGGCGCAGAACATCGGGTGCATCGCCTCGACGCCCAGCCGGACCCCGAGCCGCTGCGCCTGCGGCACCAGGTCGCCGATTGCATCGGTCACCATGCGCCGGGCCAGGCCGAGATCCCGGCTGCCCGGGACCAGGCCGCCGCAGACCAGCACCAGCGTGTCCGCCCCCAGTTCGGCCGCCTCTTCCACCGCCGCCCGGTTGTCCGCCCGCGCCGCCGCCCGCCCGTCGGCATCCTCGGGGCCGGCCCGCGTGAAGAACCCGCCCCGGCACAGGCTGGACACGTGCAGCCCGGCGGCCCGGACCGCCGCCACCGCCCCGGCCAGGCCGGCCTCCGCCACCCGGTCCCGCCACAGCCCGATGGCCGGGATGTCGTGCCGCGTGCACAGCGCCACGGCGTCGGCCAGGCCCAGGTGCTTGACCGTCGCCTGGTTCAGCGAGAGCCGCTCCAGCCCGGTCGTCAAACCCGCTCCGGCCCGGCGTACGTGGCCACCAGCCCGGTCATCCGCTCGACGGCCAGCTCCGGGTCGGTCAGCGCCCGCGCGGCGGCGGCCAGCTCGAACACCCGCAGCAGGTGCCGGGCCGGGCGGCGCCGCTGCAGCCCGCCCAGCATCGCGAACCGCGGCTGGAAACCGTTCAGCCAGGCCAGGAAGGCCACCCCCACCTTGTAGTGGTACGTCGGCGGCTCGAAGATGGCCCGGCTGAGCGGCACCGTCGGCGCCATCGCCGCGTCGTACCCCGCCAGGTCGCCCCGGTCCAGCGCGGCCAGCGCCGCGGCGGCCGGCGCCGTGATCGCGGCGAACGCCCCGAGCAGCGCGTCGCTGTGCCCGGCCGCGTCGCCGCGGATGAGCTCGGCGTAGCTGAAGTCGTCCCCGGTGTAGAGCCGCACCCCGGCCGGCAGCCGCCGCCGCAGCGCCACCTCCCGGCCCGCGTCGAGCACCGACAGCTTGATCCCGTCCACCTTCTCGCCGAATCGTGAGATCAGCTCGAGCACGGTATCCGCGGCCGCGCCGAACTCGGCGGCACCCCAGTATCCGCGCAGCGCCGGGTCGAACGCCTCGCCCAGCCAGTGCAGGATCACCGGTCGCTCCGCCTGGCGCAGCAGTTCGCCGTATACCTCCAGGTAGTCGCCGGGCCCCCGGGCGCTGGCCGCCAGCGCCCGGCTCGCCATCACAATCACGCCCGCCCCGGTCGACTGCACGAATCCCATCTGCTCGGCATACGCGTCGATGATCCGCGGGACCGGATAGCTCTCGCCGTCCGCCAGCTGATCGGTCCCCGCCCCGCACGCCAGCGCCCGGCCCGGGGCCGAAGCCGCCCGGGCCGCCGACCGGGCGATCAGCTCCTTGGCCAGATCCCAGGGCAGGCCCATGCCGCGCTGCGCGGTGTCCATCGCCTCAGCCACGCCGAACCCGTGCGCCCACAGGTGGTCGCGGAAGCGCAGCGTGGCCTCCCAGTCGATCGTCTCGGCGTCCGAGGCCGCGACGTGCGCGGCCGCGAACACCCGCCGGGAAGCCGGCGGAGGGTACGAAGCGGCCCAGCCCGGCGCCGGGATGACCAGCGGCCCGGACCCGCCGGCCCGGCCGGGCAGCTGGATCGCCGCCGTCACCTCACCGCTCCAGCGCCGGCACGTCGACCCGCCGGCCCTCGGCCGAGGACCGCAGCGCCAGCTCCGCCAGCTGCACGCCCCTGGCCCCCTCGGCCAGGTCCCAGGCAAACGGCTGCCCGGAAACAACGCTCTTCAGGAACAGCTCCCACTCGGCCTTGAACCCGTTGTCGAAGCTCGCGTTGTCCGGCACGTCCGTCCACTGCGAGGGGTAGTCGAGGGGATCGGGCAGGTCCGGGTTCCACACCGGCATCGGCGTGGACACCCGGTGCTGGATCGCACAGTGCCGCAGGCCCGCCACCGCGCTGCCGTGTGTCCCGTCCACCTGCAGCTCGAGCAGTTCTCGCCGGTTGACCCGGACCGTCCAGGACGAGTTCACCGAGGCGATCGCGCCGCTGGCGAACTCCAGCACCGCGTACGCGGCGTCGTCCGCGGTCGCGTCGTAGGGCTGGCCCGACTCGTCCCACCGGCGTGGCACCCCCGTAGCGGTCCGCACGTACAGCGCCGCGATCGGGCCGAACAGGTCGGTCAGCAGGTACTGCCAGTGCGGGAACATGTCCAGCACGATCCCGCCGCCCTCGTCCGCCCGGTAGTTCCACGACGGCCGCTGCGCCGGGATCCCGTCGCCCTCGAACACCCAGTAGCCGAACTCCAGCCGGACCGACAGCACCCGGCCGAAGAAGCCCTCCTCGACCAGCCGCCGCAGCTTGATCACCCCGGGCAGGAACAGCTTGTCGTGCACCACGCCGTGGGTGATCCCCGCCGCCTCCGCCGCCCGGGCCAGCCGCAGCGCCCCGGCCAGCGACCCGGCCACCGGCTTCTCGGTATACACGTGCTTGCCGGCGGAAATCGCCCGCATCAAGCTGGCCTCGCGGGCGCTGGTGACCTGGGTGTCGAAGTAGACCTCGACCTCGGGGTCGGCGAGCACCTCGTCCAGGCGGGTGGTCCAGCGGTCCAGCCCGTGCCGTGAAGCGATCGCCCGCAGCCGCTCCTCGCTCCGCCCGACCAGGACCGGCTCGGGGTAGACGGCCGTCCCGTCGCCGAGCCGGACGCCGCCCTGCTCACGGATGCTCAGCAGCGACCGCACCAGGTGCTGCCGGTATCCCATCCGGCCGGTGACGCCGTTCAGGGCGACGTGGATGATCTTGCGCGCCATGGACCCAGCCTCCGGATCGCGGCCGGCCGAGTCAAGGCGCGCTCACCATGTGGGAGACATGTGGGAGACCAGCGCCGATGGTTGACCATCGGCCCCGGTCCCGAGCATGATCCGTACTAAATCAATCGCCCGATCACGGCCCCGCGAGGGAGTGGCAATATGAGCGAAGCGGCACACCACATCCCGTTCAGCGAGACGAAGGCGCCAGAATCCGCCGAGCGGTTGCACCGCGGGGCTCTGAGCCTGGTTGACATCTCCGCGTCGACGATGGCGAACATCGGCCCGGCCTACAGCTTCTACTTCGCCTTCGCGGGGATCGTGATCGCGGCCGGCCTCGCCTCGCCGCTGGTCGTGCTCGTCGCCGCCGTCGCCATCGCACTGCTCGGCAACACGCTGTCGCAGTTCTCCCGGGCCCATCCGTCGACCGGCGGATTCATCACCTTCGTGGGCAAGACGTTCGGCGGCACCAGCGCGGTGACCACCGCGCTGGTGGCCGGGGCCGGCTACATCATCGCCATCTCGTCGGTCCTGGTCATCTCAGGCGGGTTCCTGTCGATCATGATCAAGTACTACACGGGCACGAACATCCCCTGGATCATCTTCTCCGCCATCTTCACCGCCGGCGCCATGTTCATGATGTTCCGCGGCGTGGCCGTATCCACCAAGCTGGCCGGCTTCTTCTTCGCCTTCGAGTTGGTGGTGCTGCTGGTCGTGTCCGTCGCCGTGCTGATCAAGGACGGCGGCCACCTCAGCTCCGTGCCGTTCCAGCCCAGCCACATCACCAACCACTTCAGCGGCCTAGCCCTCGCCTTCCCGCTGGCCATCTACCTGTTCATCGGCTGGGAGAACTCGGCGGCGCTGGCCGAGGAGACCACCAACCCGCGGCGCAACGTGCCCCGGGCCGTGTTCCTGTCGATCGCCCTCATGGCCGTCCTGTACCTGCTGGTGGCCTACGCCACGGTCACCGGCTTCCACTACAACGCCACGGCGCTCGAGGCACCCCTCATCCCGTTCATCGCCGTCGCCCACAGCGTGGCGGCCTGGCTGGCCTTCATCGCCTACCTGGCCGGGCTGACCTCCACCCTGGGCGTGCTCATCGCCGCGGTGAACTCCCAGTGCCGGCTGATCTTCAACGCCGGGCGCGAAGGACTGCTGCCGCGCTGGATCGGCTACGTCCACCCGGTCCGCCGGACGCCGGTCAACGCCATCATCGCCTTCGTCGGCATCGCCGGGGCCATCACCCTGGTCTGGGCGCTCGGCCACTGGATCGGCGGGCACGGCAACAGCCTGAGCGCGCTGAACTTCTTCTTCGAATCCAGCACGATGGGCACGATCCTGATCCTGTTCGTGTACCTCGCGGCCAACGTGGCCCTGCCGTTCTACTACCGCAAGTACCGGCCGGCCGAGTTCAACATCATCAAGCACATCGTGCTGCCGGCTCCTCGCCATAGTCGTGGTCGCCGTCCCCATCTACTACCTGTTCAAGCCGCCGCAGCCCCAGCCGTATAACTGGTTCCCGTGGGTCGCCGTGGGCCTCATCGTGGTGTCCATCATCTACTCGATCTGGCTGGTCAGGCGCGACCCGGGCCTGGGTGACCGGGTTGGCTCGATCATCGCCGACGAATGACCGACACCGCGACCCGCGAGGACCAGACCGCCAACGCGCACCCGCTGGACCCGGCCACCGCGGCGGAGTACCTGGCCGGCCGGGAGGTCATGGCGGCGGCCGGGCTGCTGAGCCGAGCCGGTCCGGTTCGCCTACTACGGCCTGGAGGAACCACCCAAGGACGACGTGCTCACCGGCCAGCCGGCCGACCGCCGGCTGCGCGCGTTCCTGGTCAACACCGCCACCGGCGAGTCGACCGACGTGGTGGTCTCGCTGACCGACGCCAAAGTGATCACCGCGCGCACGCTGGACCCGCCCGCCGACGGCCAGATGCCGATCCTCGACAGCGACTTCGCGCTGGTGGACGAGATCGTCAAGGCCGACCCCGGCTGGCGCGCCGCCCTGGCCCGGCGCGGCCTGCACGACATGAGCCAGATCCGGGCCTGCCCGATCACCGCGGGCGCGTTCGGGCCACCCGACGACGACCGGCGGCGGATGGTGCGCGTGCTCGCGTTCGTCCAGGCTCGCGAGCACGACCTGGCCTGGGCCCACCCGGTCGACGGCGTCGCGGCCTACGTCGACCTGATCGAGAAGAAGGTCTTCAAGATCACCGACGAGTTCGAGCTGCCGGTCCCCGCCGAGTCCGGCGACTACGACGACGAGGCGGTGCGCGGCCCACGCCGCACCACGCTGCGCCCGATCGAGATCACCCAGCCCGAGGGACCATCTTTTGTCCTGAACGGAACGTGGTTGCAGTGGCAGGACTGGTCCATGCGGATCGGGTTCGACGCCCGCGAGGGCCTGACCCTGCACCAGATCAGCCTCGGCCAGCGCCCGGTGATCTACCGGGCGTCGATCCCGGAGATGGTCGTGCCCTACGGCGACCCGCGGTTCCGCTACTGGCAGGCGTACTTCGACACCGGCGAGTACCTGTGCGGGAAGTGGGCCAACTCGCTCGAGCTCGGCTGTGACTGCCTGGGCGAGATCGCCTACCTGGACGCGACCGTCACCGACGACGGCGGCCAGCCCCGCACCATACCGAACGCCATCTGCATCCACGAAGAGGACTTCGGCATCCTGTGGAAGCACACCGACATCTTCAACGGCTCGGCGCAGTCCCGCCGGCAGCGCCGGCTGGTGGTGAGTTACTTCACCACGGTCGGCAACTACGACTACGGCTTCTACTGGTACTTCTACCTGGACGGCACCATCGAGTGCGAGATCAAGGCCACCGGGGTGCTGTTCACCTCGGCCCACCCCGGCGGTGACCACCCGTACTCCACCGAGGTCGCGCCGGGGCTGGCCGCCCCCTTCCACCAGCACCTGTTCAGCGCGCGGCTGGACATGACCGTCGACGGGCTGGCCAACGCCGTGGAGGAGGTCGACGTCACCGGCCTTCCGATCGGGCCGGACAATCCCCACGGCAACGCCATCGTCCAGCGGGTCACCCGGCTGACCCGCGAGTCGCAGGCCGGCCGCCGCGCCGACAGCGCCCGCGGCCGCACCTGGCGGATCGTCAGCACCGAACGCACTAACCGTTTCGGCCATCCCACCAGTTACACCCTCTACCCGGAGTCCGCGCCGGTGCTGCTGGCCGACCCGGCGTCGTCACTGGCCAAGCGGGCCGGGTTCGCGGCCAACCACCTGTGGGTGACCCGCTACGACCCGCGGCACCGCTATCCGGCCGGCGACTTCGTGAACCAGAACCCCGGGGGAGCGGGCCTGGAGGCCTTCGTCGCCGGCGACCGGGACATCGACGGAGCCGACGTCGTGGTCTGGCACACGTTCGGCCCGACCCACGTGCCGCGCCTGGAGGACTGGCCGGTCATGCCGGTCGCGCGGTGCGGGTTCACGCTCAAGCCGACCGGCTTCTTCGACCGCAACCCGACCCTGGACGTCCCGCCGCCGTCCCCGCACTGCCCGGCCGGCCCCGAAACCCGATAAGGAACCGCGCAGTTCCTCGCGCAGTTCCCGCTTGAGGACCTTGCCCAGCGGGTTGCGGGGCAGTTCGTCCCGCACCTCCAGCCGCTCGGGCAGCTTGAACGTGGCGATGCCGATCTCGCGCAGGTACGCGACGATCTCGGCCAGGCTCACCGTCTCGCCGGACCGGGGCACGACGACGGCGCAGGCGCGCTCGCCGAGGACCTCGTCCGGATAGGCCACCACCGCGACGTCGGCGACCGTCGGGTGGCCCGCGATGAACCCCTCCAGTTCCGCGGCCGAGATCTTCATCCCGCCCCGCACCACCAGGTCCTTGGACCGGTCGACGTAGCGCAGGTACTGATCGTCGTCGCCGGCGATCTCGAGGATGTCGCCCGCGGGCGGCATCCGCTGGTTCGAGTTCGAGCCCACCTACGTGCTGCACTGGACGAACGCCTACGAGTCGGGTGACGAGATCATCGTCGAGGGTTTCTTCCAGGGCTGCCCGGAGCCCTCCAGTGCCGGGCCCAACGGCCCGAAGGACCGGATGTTCCGGTTCCTGGCCCAGGACAATATGCAGACCCGGCTGCACCGCTGGCGGATGAACCTGGTCACCGGCGCGACCAGCGAGGAGGACCTGTCGGACCTCTATACCGAGTTCGGCACGATCCATAACGGCTTCGGCGGGCGGCCGTACCGGTACAATTATGCGGCCACTAACGAACCGGGCTGGTTCATCTTCAACGGGCTGGTCAAGCACGACACGCTGACCGGCCGCGCGGAGCGATACCAGTTCGAGCCGGGCGTGTTCTGCAGCGAGGTCGGCGTGGCCCCGCGGGTAGGAGGCACCGAAGAGGACGACGCGTATCTCGTGACGCTCACGGTCGACATGAACCGCGACCTGTCCGAGTGCGTCGTGTTCCGGGCCAACGACGTGGGGCGGGGCCCGATCGTCCGAGCTCAGCTTCCCGAGCGGATCGCCAGTGGCACGCATAGCTGCTGGGCGCCGGGCGAGTCCATCGCGGGCTGGTGACGTGCCTGGCCCGAGCCCGAGTCGGAAGATGACCGTTACCCCCGAGAACGTCCCCGTCACCGAGAACTCCAACGCCATCGCCCTGGGGCTGCTGGGCGACGAGTGGAACCTGACCATCGTCAAGCTGGCCATCATGTCCGGCGTGCGCCGGTACAAGGACTTCCGCGACACGCTGGGCATCGCCAACTCGGTGCTGACCGTACGCCTGCGCCGCCTCACCGAGGCGGGCGTGTTCACCATGCGGCAGTACTCCGACGCGCCGCGGCGCTATGAGTACGTGCTCACCGAGTGCGGCCGCGACCTGTGGCCGGTGCTGCTGACCATCTGGTCGTGGGAGGCCAGCTGGGTCACCGAGCACATCGAGCCGCTGCCGCCGATGTACCACACGGCCTGCGGCGAGGAGTTCTCCCCAGTCATGCACTGCCGGGCCTGCGGGCAGCCGGCCGACATCCACGACGTCCGCGGCACATTCGGGCCGAGCGGCGGCTTCGCCCGGTCGGTGCCGCAGGCCACCACCCGGCGCCGGTCCGCCGGCGGCTCGCCGGGCCCGGGATTGGTGGTGGAGACGATCGAGCTGATCGGCAACCGCTGGTCGGCTTCGGCCATGGCGGCCGCGTTCCTCGGCGCCCGGCGGTTCACCGACATGCTGACCATGATGGGCGCGCCGCCGTCCATCGTGTCGGGCCGGCTGCGTACCTTCTGCCGGATGGGCGTGCTGGAGACCAGGCTCACCAGCGCCAACTCCGGCCGGGTCGAGTACCGCCTGACCGACAAGGGCCGCGCCTTCTTCCCGCACGTCATGGTCATGCTGAACTGGGGTGACAAGTGGTTCCGCGCGCCAGAGGGGCCGGCCACCCTGCTCACCCACACCGCCTGCGGTGACACGTTCACGCCCGTCCTGCACTGCTCGGTCTGCGGCCTGGAGCTGCACGGCTCGCAGATCCAGGTGGGCGGCGAGCCGCCCAAGGCCCGGCGATAACGGCCCCGCCGCATCCCCGCGCGCGGGCCGCGGCGGCCAGGGGAAGAAGCCGCTGGTCCGCCGGACGTAGTCGGCGTACGCGGCGCCCTTGGACCGCGCCATGTGCTTCTCCAGCAGCCGCTTGCCGGTGTGCCGGACCAGCATGTTTGTCATGTAAACCGGCGATGCCACGGTCAGCACCCCGAGCCAGTGCGAGCAGGCCAGCAGCCACAGCCCGAACCACACCACCGCGTCGCCGAAGTAGTTCGGATGCCGGGTGTACCGCCACAGGCCGCGGTCGAGTACCTGCCCCGCGTTCAGCGGTGAAGCCCTGAACCGGCGCAGCTGCAGGTCGCCCGCCGTCTCGAAGACGAAGCCGAAAACTGAGGACCGAACCCACCGCGCGGACCGTGTCGGAATCCATGCCGGTGCGCCGGAGCAGTTCGCGGATCGCGCGTCCGCCACCTCGGCCACTCCCGTGGCTCATAGCCCCTCCCGCCATACACCTCGCCTATCCCTATTGCCTCTCCGCGCCAAGGCGTGGACGGCGGTTGCAGCTCCGTTTACTGTAGTGTTCCATGGGCGAGAGCGAACCCTGGTCATACCACCCGGATGGCTCACCGGTGCACGTGGGCATCGGCCTGGACGAGAACTCGGTCTGCGCCGCGCCGATCCCGCCGTAGCCGGCCCATCGTCTCCGCGACGGTTGCGCCGCACGCTCCGCGACCCTGTATGCTAACTGCGTTCCAGCCACCAGCCAGCGCCCGCTGCTGGCTGTCCCGGGGCTTTAGCTCAGTTGGTAGAGCGCTTGCATGGCATGCAAGAGGTCAGGGGTTCGAATCCCCTAAGCTCCACCAGGTCAGAGGCCTGTTGGATCCCGATCAAGATCATCTGGGAGCAAAACGGGGAGCAAGCCGCGAGCTATCCTTTAGTTATGGGTAGCCATGCAGTCGGCGCCCGGCGTCGTGGGCGCAACGAAGGATCGATCTACAAGGACGAGGCCAAAGGCCGCTGGTATGGCGCGGTCTCGCTCGGCTACGGCCCGGACGGGAAGACGTGGCGGCGGCACAAGGTCTCCGGTCGCACCCGGGCCGAGGTGGCCGAGAAGCTCAAGCAACTCCAGGCCGAACGGGACTCCGGCGTGCAGCCCGAGCATGCCTACACCGTCCAGCGCGCCGTGAAGGACTGGCTGGCCGAGGGCCTGGACGGCCGGTCGGCCGGGACCGTCACGCTCAACCGTCACATCCTCAAGCCGGTCACCGCCGTCATCGGCGGCATCGAGCTGCGGAAGCTGACCGCGCACGACGTGCGCCGTGCCCTGGTGCAGCTGGCGCAGGATCACTCCAGCCGCACGGTGACGATCGCGCATAACGCGCTGACCCGGACCATCCGCCACGCCGAGGCCAGCCGTCACGTCGTGCATAACGTCGCCGCGCTCGTCGACACCCCCCAGGGCCAGTCCGGCAGGCCGAGTAAGGCGCTGACCCCTGAGCAGGCCGCCGCCGTCCTGACGGCGGCCGGGGCGTCCAGGCTCGGCGTCTACGTGATCTTGTGCCTGATGACCGGCATCCGCACCGAGGAGGCCCGGGCGCTGCGCTGGGATCATGTGGACCTGGACGCCGGGAGCATCGCAGTGTGGCGGTCCGTGCGTCACGGCGGTGACACCAAGACCGCCAAGTCCCGCCGGACCCTCGGGCTGCCCCAGGCGGTCGTCGAGGCGCTGCGCGAGCATCGCGTCCGGCAGGACGGGGAGAAAGCCGCCGCCGAGGAACTGTGGAAGGACACCGGCCTGGTCTTCACGTCCACGGTGGGCACCGAGCTGGACGCGGCCAACGTCCGGCGGTACTTCAGGGGCATCTGCCGGACCGCGGGCATCGGCGAGGACTGGGCACCGCGTGAGCTGCGGACCAGCTTCGTCAGCCTGCTGTCGGCCTCCGGCGTCCCGGTGGAGGAGATCGCGCGCTTGGCCGGCCACTCGAGCTCCCGGACCACCGAGGTCATCTACCGCAAGGAACTCCGCCCCGTCCTGGTCAAGGGTGCCGAGGTAATGGACCAGATCTTCGGCTGATTTGCTGGGCCCTACACCACGTAGGTGCCCCGCCCGTGGACCGTAACAATCAGCCCGCGGTCGCGAAGCAGCATCGCGGCGCGCCGCACGGTGTCGTAGGCCACCCCGAAGTCGCGCGCCAGGTCGCGTTCGGCCGGCAGGCGCGCGCCCGGCTTGAGCTCTCCCGACTTGATACGCGACTCGATCCAGTCGGCGACCCGCACGTACACGGGCGTCGGGCTGTCGACGCTGAAGTCGGGCATATCAGACACGATTGATCATGGTAGAGCAACGCTGACCTGCGCATTCGATCGTCAAGCTTGCCAGTGCTATGCAAAGCTTGGTACGATCAAACAAGCCCCGGCAGAGCCGTCAGTGCCGTCAGGTACTCGTTCCCCGGATCTGCCGGGGGCCCGCAGCCCATGGGAGGCTCGGTAACGCCCTCCGCAGGACCTCCAGTACGGACGCAAAGCTCCCGGTCAACGAGGCAAGCACGGCCTTTCCCTTCTCCGCCGAAGCCAGAGATGGCCGGCCCATCACTCCGTTCTGCGTGTATTCGCTCATCCCGGTGGTGAGCAGATGGCGCCGGTCATCCGCTGTCCAGTCCGCCGCTTGATAGCCGTCCCGGACCAGCTCGGGGCTCACGTGCAGCAGGATCGATGTCTCAAGCTCGCCAGCGTGCATGTCCTCGTGGTTTGACGTCGTGAGCCCTGCCGACTGCCGTGCCTCGGCCCAGTCCGGCCCGGACGGGAACAGCGCCATGCTCTTGCCGTGGGCGCTTCCTTCCTGGACGACGTTGGCCAGGACATAGTTACCCCCATGGCAATTCAGGATGACCAGCGAGGTCAGGCCCGCATCCGTAATGGAGCGGTAGATGTCGTCAATCATGGAATGCAAAGTGCTGGAGGAGATGCTTACCGTGCCGTGCCAGGCGCGATGCTCTTGAGAACATGAGATCGTGACCGGCGGAAGCTTCCATTTCCGCATAAGTCGGCGTGCAATAGGGTGCGCGGTCCTCCTCACCCTGTTTTTCGCCAGCGAAAGCCTCGATAATGGCTGCTTCAGAGTCTCGGGCCGAAGCCAGGACTTCCCCCAGCGCCGCGTTGGAATACGACCGCTGGCGCAAGATAACTGCCCGGAGCCGCGGTGTCAGTGCATCCCGGTACTCAAGCGTAGAATTGGCGATGCCCAGGCCCTGCGCCGGATTACCGTTTTCCGTCGCGATCATCGCCTTGCGCATGAGCGTATAGGCGATGACACGCTGATCCCCGAGCTCCAACGCGTAATCCAGCGCCCGGTCTGTCCAGTGCATCGCGGAGACCAGATCCGCCGCATCCTGGAAAACCCACCCGCCGAACTCCGTGAACCGGCAGGCAAACCGGAGCATCTCGGCCCGGTCCGTCCCCCTGGTCACCTCGCAGGCCCGCTCGACAACAGGCATCTGAAGGCTGATAGGGCCTGTAACACAGATGGACCCCATCAGCCGGTCCGCTTCGATATAGCCACGGTGGATCTCGCGGAGCGCCGACAGCACCGGGGCAGCGCTGGCCCTCGACAGGTTGCTCAACAGGGGCTGCACATCCCCCGGAGTGGCGCCCATTACCTCCGCTGACCGTCCTGAGGCCTGGCCGGACGGTCCGGATCCGGCAGCCTCCGGATCAAGCCCGAGCGCACAACGCGCCGCCGCAGGCATCCCCAAGCCATTCGCGAAATCCTCGAATATCGAAATATCGTTCGGGATTCGCTTGTACGTCTTGTACTCGCTTATGCGTCCTTGCGTTTTGCCCGTGAGTGCAGCGATCTGGGCTTGGACGATGCCATGCGCGCACAGAGCCGTGATCACGAAGCCAAGATCGCGGCGCTTACATGCCTCGAGCACGTCCTGGCGCGTGCAGACGCGCTCCACTACCTCCCGGATGGCCGGGATGTCCACCGCCATGGCGCGCTTCCCGTTCCCTTGGTTGCTCGCCCGAGCTGAATGGTGACTATCGGTCAATTACACATGAGATGACACGGTGGGATCCGTCATGTGGTTCAACCTGAACCCGAGCGCACGCACGCATGGTGTCCTTTAGGCCCCATGAGCTACCTAGCGGTCCTCTGCGCCGCGTTCTATGGCTCGCTTCCCACCACTGATCATCCGTGCACGTCACGGTGATCATTGACTCATAGAAGCTGGTTCGGACATGATCGTTTAGATGTCTGCTTCCCTGTTCTAGAACAAGCCTGAAGCCTGCTCATTCGGTCATCAGCTGTGGCCCGGCAAGGCGCAAGTGAGCTGGACGCCGTGCGTGTGCGAACCAGCCCGGGAAGCCGCCGCGCGCGGCCGCGGCATGGGACACGTCCGCGTCGCCTGCACCAGCTGCCATGACCAGTTCAGGCAGACGGTATTCTTTGAGCCGCCGCACGACCGCGGGCACCGGCCGCTCACCGGCTGGGTGACCGGACCCCATTCTCGGCATTGAGCGCGCCGGCGACGACGGGCAGGGCGATGGCAACCGCCGAGGGCCGGTCCGCCGCGGCGACGGTGACTACACAGATGATCTCGTTGGCCGTGTGCGCGCTCACGACGCTCGCGTTCCTGCTCGAGGCTGCTCGGCTGGCGGCGACCGCGAATGCTGCCGGGTTCGGCTTGTGGCCGTCATCGTTGGCGACCCGGACGGTGACCTCGTGTCGGCTGGGCGGTTCGTGCATGTCTGGCAATGTAAGCGAGGTAAGTGACATTTCTCGGGCTCTGATCTAGTCGGCAGCCCTGGCACTGCCGGGCGTTAGGAGACACCGCCGGCAGTTCCGCTGGCCGGCCAGCCGGCAGGCATCAGGACCGTGTTCTGGCAACTGCCCGCACGGGTCCGCAGCAAGCGGTCCAGCAGGTAACGAAGCGTAATTGGTCTGCGTCGAGCACGCGCACGTGTAACCGCCGTTCGGTGCGGCTGCGGGGAGCCTTGGCATCCCTCGGGAAGGCGTGCAGAACGGGGTGATCTGCAACTGGCTGCAGACAGGTAGGGCGCGGTGCCGGGAGTTCACCGGCTCGGCGAGGGCCGGGCCGGCTAGGCGTTCGCCGGATGGTCTGGCATGCCCGGCTCGGTACGATCGTCGCATGGCCTATGACCAGGATCTCGCCGCTAGTATCAGGGACCTGATCGGCCCTGACCCTGAGCTGACCGAGAAGAAGATGTTCGGCGGGCTGGCCTTCCTGATCTGCGGGCACATGGCGATCAGTGCCAGCGGCCAGGGCGGCGTGCTGGTCCACGTCGATCCCGGGCGGTCAGCCGGCCTGGTGGCCGCGACCGGGGCCACCACTGCGGTGATGCAGGGCCGGGAGATGCCCGGCTGGCTGCGCGTCAGCCCGGAAGACCTCGCCAGCGACGACGACCTTTCCCGATGGGTGGAAATCGGCATCGGGCACGCACGGTCGCTGCCGCCGAAGCAGCCCGCGAAGGCAAAGCCGAAGAAGTAGGCGACCGCTATGCGCGGCCTTCCGCGCGGCGCGGACCGTTGCGTGTCACTGGCAACGAGCACAGAGCCGGTCACAGCGAGCATCAGCGGAGTCCGGCCACCGGGTCCTGCGGTACGGCCAGCCCGGCGCCGGCCCCGGCCCGGGGCCAGGAAGAAATCGGCCGCGATGACCGTCCCGCCCAGCCGGCGGCCCCGCACCCCGCGCACCGCACAGCAGTGGTGATCAGCCTGCCTGCTCGGGCCAGAGCGGCTCGTCAGATGCCGGCGTCATGGTTAGCCCCAGCCAGCCACGCTCTCCAGCCCTCGCGGAGGCACGCCATCCGATCCCCGTGCTGCCAGGCTGCCGCGCAGGCACAAGCCCAGCCCGGCGAATTCCGCTCAGCTCGTGGAGCACCGCCTGGCCGGTCATGGTTGCTGGCAAACTGGTGGCGTGGAGCCAGTCGCGGAGGTCCCGGCCGGGGAACGCGGTGGTCGCGTCCGGCAGCGTGGCCGGTACGGTATCGACGGCGGGTTCGCCGGGCTGACGGTGTTCGGCGTGATTGAAGCGGGACTGGCGGGCACCGTGGCCTGGTCGGTGCGCCATCGCAGGCGCGCCGTTGCCGCGCTGGCTGGCGTGGGCGGCGCGGCGGTGGCGGGGTCAGCGGCGAGTTACCTGTACTCCACCGGGCCGGGCAAGCGGGCGATCTGGGCGCAGCTGCTGGATGAGCTGGGCCTGCGGGGCGATGAGCAGGTCCTGGATGTGGGATGCGGCCGCGGCGCGGTGCTGATGCTGGCGGCCCGGCGGCTGCCCGCCGGCCGGGCGGTGGGAGCGGACGTGTGGCGCCGACGCGACCAGAGCGGCAACAGCCGCGCCGCCGCTGAGGGCAACGCGGTGGCCGAGGGCGTCCGGGAGCGGGTGGAGCTTGTCGATGCGGACGCGCGTGACCTCCCGTTTGGGTCCGCGTCGTTCGACGTGGTGGTCAGCAGCCTGGCGATCAGCAACATCCGGGACGCCGGCGGGCGGGCCCAGGCGCTGCGCGAGGCGGTGCGGGTCCTGCGGCCCGGCGGCCGGCTGCGCATCGTCGATGAGGGCGCCGGCCGCTACGCCGCCGTGCTGCGGGACGCCGGCTGTACTGACGTGGCCGTGCGGCAGCTGGACTGGCGGACCTGGTATGGCCTGCCGGGTCATCACATCCCGCTGGTCGCAGCCGCCCGGCCACCGGACTGACGCCCGCCAGCCATAGCCAGCCAGGGCCAGCAGACCTGCCGCCAGCCGCAGGCGTCCCTGGTCTCCGGGGCATCCGCGCCGGCGCGGTCATTACAGGTACAACCCCGGTACAACCACGGCATATGAACACCTATCCGGCCGATCCAGTGAGTCACATTCCAGGCGAACATCTGATCACGCCTTGTCACTGCTAATAGCCTCGCCGAGCCGCGAGTAGCCGCCGTTCGGAGCGGCTGGCGACTCCTTGGCGATCACCAGTCGAGGCGCACAGGTCGGGTTGTTGTGCGCGCAGGCGTCGCCCAGGTCTGGCGAGGGGCGGATGGCCGGTTGCGGCGACCGCAAGGGCTTCCGCCGTAATGCGGTTGCGGTAAGCGACCAGTGTACGGACCAGCAGCGTGACCGAGGACTGATCACCGAGCCGGCCCCTGGTATGAGCCCTGGCTTGGTACCGGGGGTCAACCCGTGCTCCGATGCCCCGGCGGGGGTGCCGCGGCGATAGTGGGTGATGTCGGCACCCGCCCGGCACGATCTCGGAAAGAAGGCGCAACGATCATGTTCCTGCTAGCTCACAGCCTCCACCTGACCGGCCCCCTCGCCGTCCTGTTCTCCATCGCCATGATCGCGCTCCGCGTGTCCATGCGCCGCGTCCGCGGCGGCCATGGCCGGCGCAACTAACCTCGATTCCCGAGAAGTCGGCTGTACCCAGCGCTTGTGCGCTCCTCACATCGCTGACCAGGGCAGACGCTTTAACCTCAACGAGTCTTCCTGAACAGGCGCGATGACCAGGCTGGGCGCGCGCCTGCTGGAGGACCTGCTGGGCCTGGATGCCGGGTCTGACGGCCTGGTAGTGAGCTGCGGGGCCGGGCACCAGGCCAGTCTGAGCCATGATCACCGCCCGGGGATGCGGGCGGCCGCCTGCTGCGATGGTCTGGTGCGGAGCTGGCGCCTGGCCTGCACGGTGGGCGGCGGTATCCTGGTCCGCGACTGCCGGGCCGTGTCCGTGGCCGTTGCCTGACGCGACTCGCATCCGCCGGAGCGCATCGTGGGATCGGACCCTGGCCGGCTGCCGGGCAGCGGCATGGCGGCGTGGCTTGCCGTAGATCACCGTGTGGTCGCGGGCTGCGGGGAGTGCGGGCGGGCCGGGGCCTGGGCGGCGAGGGCGGCGATCTCGTCCAGCATCGACGGCCAGAGTTCCCGGGGCAGGTCGTGGCCCATTTCCGGGTAGATGACGAGCCGGGCGCCCGGGATCGCGGCGGCGGTCGCCCGGCCGGCCTTGACGTTGATGATGGGGTCCTGGTCGCCGTGCAGGACCAGGGTGGGGATCCGCACGCCCGCGAGCGCCTCGCGCTGGCTCCCGGATGCGCTGACCGCGGCTCGCTGCCGGAAGTCGCCGGCCTCGTTGCCGGGGTGGCGCTGGTAGGAGCGGCGGCCGATGTCGCGGATGAGCTCCTCGTCGATCGGGTAGCGGGCGGTGCCGGTGAGCCGCTTGAGGGCTACGGTCGCCTCGGCGGCATCCTCGGGACCGTTCATTGGCGTGCCGGCGATCTGGATCAGCTTGCGCATCGTGGAGATCTTCGGCATGGTGCCGATCCGGGCCGAGGGTGTGGACATGATCGAGGTGAGCGTGCGGACGCGCGACGGGTGCCAGATGGCCATGGTCTGGGCGATCATGCCGCCGAGGGAGGTGCCGACGATGTGGGCGCGATCCCAGCCCAGCGCGTCCAGGACCGCCACGGCGTCGTCGGCCATGTCCTCGAGCCGGTAGGGCGCGGCGGCGTGACGGATGAGCGGCTTGAGCCAGCCGGGGTTCCCGGCCTGGGTGAGATGCGTCGACAGACCGGCATCACGGTTATCGAAGCGGGTCACGCAGAACCCGCGGCCGGCGAGGGCCGCCACGAACGCGTCCGGCCACATCAGCATCTGCACCCCGGTGCCGCTGATCAGCAGCAGCGGCTCGCCGCCTGGGGCGCCGGAGGTCTCGTAGGCGAGCTCGATGGCGCCGTGTCGTGCGATCTGCATCCGGGTCTCCTCGGCTAGACTGTGGTCGAATCCAGATTCAGTGAATCTAGATTCGATGAAAATATATTCAGTGATCTGGCCGCAGTTGTCAAGGGGGTTGCCGTGATGCCAGCCGAGCCAGGGACCAGCCGCAAGGCCCAGGCGGCGCAGACCGAGGCCGCGCTCAAACAGGCGGCCCGCCGGGTGTTCGCCCGCAACGGCTATCACAGCGCCAAGATCACCGACATCACGACGGAGGCCCGCCGCTCGGCGGGCTCTTTCTACAAGCATTTCGCCGGCAAGGACGACATGCTGCGGGCACTGCTGGCCGACTGGCTAGCGCAGGCAGGAGCTGAGCTAGCCGCCGACCCGGCGGGCGAGGACCTGTCCCAGAGCCGGCCCTGCGCGCCCGGGTGGCCGCCTACTTTCACACCTACCGCGCGCACCTCGCGGAGATCCGCGCGCTTGGCGAGGCAGCCCAGGCCGACCCGGCGTTCGCCGAGAGCCTCGCCGCGATGCGGCACGCCGGGCTCGCCACCATGCGGCGGCATCTTGAGCGACTGCGCGACGCGGGCCATGCCCTGCCCGGCGACCCCGCGGTGCTGGCATCCGCCTTCAACGCCCTGCTCGAGGGCTTCTGCCAGGTATGGATCGCCGGCGGCGGGGAACCGATCGGCCGGCCGCTCGGCGACGAGGAAGCAATCGACACACTGACCCGGCTGCTCTTGTACGGCCTCGCCGGCCAGCGGTAGGGCCCCGGAGAACCTGCCAGCCCGGATCGCCTCGTGGTCGACCTGCCGGCGCACAGTGACCGGCTTGCGGGTCGGCGCCCGCCATCCGCCATGCCACCCCGCATCCGAACGGATAATCTGCGCGTAGGACCTCACATATACCTATCGCCTCAGCAGGAATTCCTATTCGGCAGGGGCGTTTCCCAGCGCAGCGCCTGGCTCCGTGCTTTGTCGGACTGTGACAGCGGGTGACGGGCACGGCGGCTTGATGGCGGTGACCTTCTCGTTGCTGAGGCCGTCGATCGTTACGGCGACAGCCGCTCGATGATCCAGCCGCTGCCTCCCTGGCGGTAGCGGATCCGGTCGTGCAGGCCATCCGGCGATTCCTGCCAGAACTCGACGCGGGACGGGAACACCCGAAAGCCGCCCCAGCGCGGCGGCCGGGGTACGTCGGCTCCCCCCGGGTGGCGCCGCAGCATGTCCCGGACCTGCGTTTCCAGGACCGTCCGGCTGGCCACGACGCGGCTTTGCCGCGAGGCGGCCGCGCTGAGCCGGACGGCGGGGGCGCGCGTGCTCCAGTACTCGTCGGCTTCGTCCTGGCTCACCGGCTCCACCGGCCCGGCCACGCGTACCTGGCGGTGGGCCGGGACAAGCCAGTGCAGCACGGCAGCCGCCCGCGGATTGGCCGCCAGCTCAGCACCCTTGTCGCTCTGGCAGTCGGTGAAGAAGACCAGCCCTGCGCCGCAGGCCGCGCAGCACCACCTGGCGGGCCGACGGAACGCCGTCGTTGGTGGCACTGGCGAGGGTCATGGCTTCGGGCATCGGCTGGCCGGCCGCGCGGGCCGCGTCCAGCCACGCGGAGAGCTGACGCAGCGGGTCGGCGTCCAGGTCTGTGACATCCACCCACCCAGTGTCGCGGCCATGGGCCTGGGGTGCTGAACGGGCGGCGATCGCAGCCGCGGGACGGAGCTGCCCTCGGCAAGCGGTCTGCCTGCTTCGCCTGAGTGGTATGTCCGGCCGCGGGCTGGGATGCTTTCGCGGAGAGCGGCTGGTCTAGCGCACCCGCGGACCGTGGCGCTGCGAGGGCGACGATAAAGGAGGCGGCATGCCGATTCCCCGGATCGTACGGCAGTGGAACAAGGCCGGGCTGAACCGGGTCACCAGGCACATCGCCCCCTGGGCCCCCGGCATGGGGCTGGTCATCCATCGCGGCCGGCGCTCCGGCCGCCCGTATCAGACGCCGGTCAACGTATTCGCCGCCGAGGACGGCTACGTCTTCGCCCTGACCTACGGCCCGGACACCGACTGGGTCAAGAACGTCCTGGCTGCGGGCGGTTGCGAGCTGCGCACGCGCGGGCACGCCACCCGGCTGACCTCACCGCGCCTGTATCACGACGAGTCCCGCCGCGGCATCCGCCCGGTGGAACGGCAGGTATTGCGGCTTCTCGGCGTCGCCGATTTCCTGTTCCTGAAGACCGTACCCGCAGGCGCGCCAGGGACTGGCCAATCCTGAGCATCTCTGCACGGGGTTGAGACCGAATACCTCTGTTACCCTCCGTCTTCGGCGCTGATCCGCGCTCACGATCCAGATCCGCCGATCTGCTCGGCCTCGCGATCAAGTCCAGGCAGACCGGGAACCGTACAGATCCGCCCGATCTGTACTGATTGTCGACTTGAGTCGCACTGCGTGGCCAGGTCGGAACTTGAGCACACCTGCTTGACATGCGATAGTACTCGTCAGGGTGTTACGTACGGGAGGTGGCAATGGAACACCAGATCCCGGTGGCTCCCGGGGCCGATGAGTGGATCGCCCGGTTGAATGCCCACGTGCACAGGGCCTGGCACAGCAGGCCAGCAACCAGCGCGCAACGCTGGCTGCTGGACAAAGCCGGGCTCTGGGTCGCGGGGCCAGGCCTGGATGCCGCATATCGCCGGCAGCTTCTGGAGCTTACGCGGGTGCGCAGGGTCGTAGCCGACCTCGCCACCACGCGCAAGCGGCTGGAGCTGCAGATCGGCGAACTGGAACGGCAAGCCAACCAGCCAGCAGACCCGGACATGCACGCCATGGACGCACGCCAGGTCGACGGCGCAGACCACGGCCAGACGGGCCGCGGTATCACCGAGCAGCTCGCCGACCTGCGCCGCCGATACGCCGACATGCAGGCCAAAGAGAGGCGCGTTACCGCGGCCAGCGTACGGCTCCAGGCTGAGATTAATGCCTTCCGGACCGGCAAGGACGCCACCAGGGCCGCCTACAAGGCGGCAGAACAAGCAGCCAAGGCCGTGTTCGCAGAGGCGACCGGTGATCACCTGGCCAACGACAACGCAACAGGAGAAGGTGCACAGTCGGAGTGAGGGCGGGGTCCGGGGATGGTCCGCTCAGTTTCCGGGTGCCCCTCCACCATCAAGGGCGTCTTCCTGAGGGCCGGCTGGACACCTGGCCTAAAGGAGCCTGACGGCCCCGGTCGCCAGGCGCCAGCGTTTCGATCACGCTGAGCTGCTGCGGCTGGTCCGCGGCCATGCGCGTGAACCGCCGATCTGGGCGGATGCCCACTAAATGCCGATCACGAGGATGGCCGTCCAGATCGGGGCGTTCTGCGCAGTCAAGGGCCGGAGTGAGTAAGTAGGGCAGGCGGGCCTAGCGGGCGTCGGCCTGGTGATCACTGACCGGCCCTGGCGCCGATGCGGCAAACTGGAGTCGTGGGGGAGGTGCTGTGCCCGGTCCTGGTGGGGCGGCGGGCCGAGATCCAGGCGCTGGAGTCGGCCCTTGCCGGAGCGCTCGCCGGCCAGGGCGGCTGCGCAGTCATCACGGGTGAGGCCGGCATCGGCAAGTCCCGCCTGATACGGGAGCTGGCGCGGATGGCTGCCGACCGGCAGGTGCTGGTGGTGACGGGCCGGGCGGTCCCCGCCTCTACTAGCGCTCCGTACCGGCCTGTGACCGAGGCCTTGCTGCAGCTGCTGCGGAGGCGGCCGCTGCCCGATGATCCCTCGCTGGCGCCATGGCTGCCGCACCTGACCGCCCTGCTGCCGGGAGCAGTGGCCGGCAGCCCGGCGGCTCGCCTGGGCCGCGGCGTGGACTGCCAGGCTGTCAGGGGGGAGGCAGTACTGCGGCTCCTGCGCCGCCTGGGGCCTGATGGGCTGGTGGTCGCCATGGAGGACCTGCACTGGGCGGACCCCGATACGGTGTCGCTGGTGGAGTACCTGGCCGACAACGTCGCCGGCCAGCCTCTCCTGTTCGCCGTCTCCCTCCGCACTGAGCCGCCGTCCCCGGCATCGGACCTGGCCCGGCGGCAGCGGGGAAGGGCGGGCATGGTGCACCTCCCGCTCGGCCGCCTGTCTGAGCGCGAGGTGGCGGAGATGATCGCCGCTTGCTCGCCCGGCGGCGACGCCGAAGAGCAGTCCCGGGTGAGGAGGTTGTCGGAGGGCGTGCCCCTCTTCGTGGAGGAGTTGCTGGCCTCGCCCGGCATCCCGGAGACCATCAGCGACACGGTGCGCGGGCGGCTGACCGAGTTCCCCGACCACGAGCGCGCTGTTCTCGAGGTGGCGGCGGTGATGGGGCGTCACTTCGACTGGGAGATATTGCCGGCGGCCAGTGGGCAGCCCACAGAGGTGGTATCCCGAGCCCTGGCCCGGGCGGTCGACCGGGTTCTCGTCACCGCTGACGGGGCGGGGTTCCAGTTCCGCCACGCCCTGACCCGGGAGGCGGTGCTGATGGCCATGCTGCCGCCCCGGCTGCGCCGGGCGGCGGCGAATGCGCTCGCGGCTGTCGACGCCGCCCACCCCTGCCTGGAGGGCGGGTGGCGGGACGTGGCCGCCGACTTGGCCGCCCGCTCGGGAACCGGGTCCGGGCGGGTCGGCTTCTTCGGGACTCGGGCCGCTATTCGCTGGAGGTCGGGGCGCTGGCGACCGCCGCCGACACTCTGCGCCGGGCCGCCGACCTGCTCGAGGGCAGTCCGGAGCGGGCCGAAGCCGAGCTCATCCTCATCGAGGCGCTGGCCCTGGCCGGCCGGGTCGATGAGGCGGCCGCCGTCGGCATCCGGCTTATCAGGCGGCTGGGCGATGACCAGGCGACCAGGGAAACCCGGATCGAGGCCCACCTGTGCCTGGCCCAGGCGGCGGTATCGGCGTCGCGGTGGCCGATGGGCCGCCATCACATCGAGGCGGCCGTCCACCTGGCCGCTGCCGGGGCAGACCCGAACTTCTCCGCCCGGGCCGCCGTCCTGTCCGCGGAGGTGGCCCTGGCCGGCGACGACCTGGACGGGGCGCGGCGCACCGCGGACCAGGTCCTCGCCATGGACGGCGCGGGCCCGGACGTACGCTGCCACGCCTTCGAGATCGTCGGCCGGAGCCGGCGGCTGCACGACCTGCCCGCCGCCGCTGCGGCCTTTGAGGCGGCGCTGGCCACCGCCGAGCAGGCCAACCTGCCGGTGTGGCGGCTGCGGGCCCTGCACGAGCTGGGCACCGTCGACATGTTCGAAAGGGCGGACGTGGACCGCGTACTCAAGGCCCGCCGGCTCGGTGAGCAGATGGGGGCGCTGAGCACGGTGGCGGTGCTGGATCTGCAGCTGTCGGCCTCCTTCACCGCCCGGTGGGACCTGGAGCGCTGCGACGCTCACGCCAGATCGGCGCTCGACATCGCCGGGCGTCTGCGGCTCGATCAGGTGGCGGCCAAGGCACTGGCCCTGATGGCCGGCAGCGCCAGCATGCGGGCCGATGTGAAGGCGACCGAGCAGCTGGCGGCCCGGACACTGGCCGCCGATCCGGCCAACCCCATGCTCGCGGGGTTCTGCCGGGCCAGCGTGGGCATGGCCTGGTTCATGGCCGGCGACACCGCCGCAGCGCTGCGCCCGTTCGCCGAGGGCACCGCCGCCCTGTCCCGGCTCCCGAACGCCGAGCCGATAGCGATCCGGGCGCTGTGGCCTTTGATCCAGGCCGCGCAGGGCGACCGCCGGGCGGCGGCGACCCTTGAGGAGGTCCGCCGGCTCGGCGTGGACGCTTTCCACCTCAACCGCGGCCTCATCGCCTTCGCCCAGGCGGTGCTCGAGGGCCGCTCGGGCCATCCCGGCCGGGCCGACGCCATCGTCGCCGGGCACGCCACGGCGTTCGCCAACTGCGAGGCATGGGCCGACCTGGCCGGTTTCATCGCCGCTCCCCTTGCCCTGGCCGATGGCTGGGGGGAGCCGGTCCGCTGGCTGACGGCCGCCCGGGACCGGTTCACCAGCCTGGGACTCGGCCGGCTGGCCGGGCGTTGCACCGAGCTGCTCCGGGATGCCTCCCCCAACCCGTGGGCCGGCGAGGGGGTGACCGACCGGGAGGCCGACGTGCTCCGCCTGGTCATCGCGGGCCTGGCCAACAAGGAGATTGCCGCCGCCCTGCGCCTGTCGCCGAGAACGGTGGAGAAACACGTCGAGAACCTGCTGCGCAAGACCGGGGCGCGCTCCCGCACCGAGCTGGCCGTCACGTCCCGCCACCCCACTACGTAGGCGCGGTTCGGCGCTACGTGTTCTCCCCGATGTGCCCGGCGCGCCGGGCGGCGCATCCTCGTCCCATCGTTCCCGAGACGGGTCGGGACAGCGGAAAGGGGAGAACTCATGCTGGAGTCCAAGAACACGGCCACGCCGGACGACAAGAGGAGCTTCGAGCATGGCGAGATCAGCCTGGTCAATCTCACCGGGTTCACCGTGGGCCTGGCCGAGTGCCGGCCCGGCTGGAGGTGGTCCACCGACGTGAAACCGCTCGTCGGCACCGACACCTGCCCGGGTACCCATCGGTCCTACGTCGTGTCCGGCCGGTTGCACGTGGCGATGAGCGACGGCCGGGAGCTCGAGCTCAGGCCGGGAGACGCCCACCTGGTCGGCCCCGGCCACGACGCCTGGGTGGTCGGCGACGAGCCGTGCGTGACCATCGACTTCATCCCGACCGGCGACACCGTGGGCGGCCGCGTCGGCCGCTGCCCGTGCGGTGTGGAGTTCCGGGTCGCCACCGACGACCAGCTCGACCACCTGGTGGCGGCCATCCAGGAGCACGCCAAGGGGTCACACGACTACGAGGTGAGCCGCGAGCACGTGCTCGCCGAACTCGGCGTCAGCCCCGCCGCCCCCGCCGGCGCAGCGGAGGCCTGACATGCCAGGGATACCAAGCCCGAGGCGGTGGCTGTTCCTGGGAGTCCTGATTGACGTGCTGACCGAGCCGGGCGCGCCGGTCACGGTGGCCGAGGCCGTCCTGCCCGAGGGCGCCTCCCCGCCGGCGCACCTGCACGCCGCCCTCGACGACAGCTTCTACATTCTCGATGGCCGGATGGTGCTCCACTGCGGCGACGACGTGTGGCAGGCCGGTCCTGGGAGCTGGGTGCAGTTCCCGGCCGGCGTCCCCCACACCTTCCGGGTGCTGGGCGGGCCGGCCCGGGTTCTGATGGTCCACGCCGACGACAGCTTCCTGGCCGCAGTGCGACAGATCGGCCGCCCGGCCACCGGCACCGACGTCCCGGAAGCCACGCAGGGCCCCACCCTAGATGAACTAGACCGGGCGTTCGCCGCCCACGGCATCGTCAATGTCGGCCCGCCGATGGAACAGGCCGAGGCCGAGCGCCTCCTCGACCAACTGGCCGGAGCGGGTATCCCCAACTGACAGTAACTGATTCGAGGTCTCAGTCACAGTTTGCTGGTCGCATTCTGTTACCGTCACCTGCCGCCGTCCAATCGCAAAGGGGCTCGCCCGCCAGATCTCGGAGTCGGCATCTGCGTCCGGCGGACGCGCTGCTCGCCAGATCCCCGCCAGGCGGCAGGGTCTGTCATAGTGGCGGGTCTCCCCGTGGCGAGATTGGCTTGTTCCTACCCGCGACAAGGCAGCGGCTTGGTCGTTTGGCTCCCTTTTGCTCCCCAACAGCAGAAAAGGAGTAGGTATTCGTACGCTGAGCTGCGCCCCGACGCGACTCGAACGCGGGACCTGCTGCTTAGGAGTTCACTCCATGGTCGGCGCTGACCTCAATGCGCCCAGGTCATCAGAGACCGTTCCGAGCGCCTTTGAGTGACTGCCAACGACCGCAGTTCTCCCCAGGCGGCGGGATTTGCCGGGGACCAGCCCTGGCCAGGCAGCGAAGGACATGCCGCCCGCCGGCAATCGTCCCAGAAATGGGGCGGCGACCGCTAGGGCGAATATTCGAATATGACGCACTTACTGACAGCCAGATTGCACGGCGATCGCCCGAACTGCATGGGTTTGGTGCGGTGCAGTGGACGGGCCAGCGGCGGGCGCCGTCTGGCGCACTCCGCACCTTGGCGGTCAGCGTCCGGCCGGACGAGTCACAGATTCCCACAGATCGCTGGGTTATGAGCCGACCGACGTGCGTCTCCGCTGTCTCAGGCAGTCTCTGGTCACCGCGTTGACCTCGGCCGACCTGCGGCGTGAAGTCGTCCCCGGCCTTCTGCATCTCTGCCGTCTCAGCCTGTCCCGCCACATCCGGTTTACAAATCGGTTTACAGCCAGACCATCACTGCTCGACGCGGTGTGGTCGTCTTGACTTGGCCGGACGATATGGCTCAGGTGCCGGTCATCTGGGATCATCGCACGCATGTCCCGTGCAGTCCGAATCATGCTCAGCCCCGGGAAGTTCAGACACTCAGCGGGCCATCCCCGGATCTGAGCCCAGCCGGGACTACAGCCGGATCTTTATCTCGTCCACGACGGCGGCCAGTGTCGCTGCCGTGCCTGGCGTGATGCCGAACTTGCCGGGGTCGGGGACCGCGACATAGCCGTGCACGACACCGGCCTCGGCGGGCTCCCACGTGATGCCGGCGTGGTGAAGGATGGCGCGCATGGGCGCGTTCTCGGCGAGAACGTCGGCGCAAAAGCGTGAGATGCCGTTGCGCCGGGCGGCGATGGCGATCGCTCCCATCAGCAGCGTTCCCAGTCCTCGTCCCTGGAACTCATCCTCGATCAGGAAGCTGATGTCGGCCAGTGCCGGGTCAGAAGCGGACCGGACGTAGGTGGCGCCACCTACCGAGACGTCAGCGCTGTCCACGGCCACCCAGGCGAAGTGGTCGACGTAGTCGACCTCGGCCAGGTACCGGGCTAGCGCCGGAGTCATATGTGCTACGCCGAGGAAACGCTGGTACCGCGTCTTGGCCGAGAACAGCGGCTCCCCCCTCACCAGCCCGTGCTGGTCGCCGGGGTAGATCGGACGGAGCCCGGCAGCGGTGCCGTCGCGGAGGGTGACAGGCACCGGAGCCGTATCGGCGGCCAGGCGCTGGCGGGCCTTGATCACGACCTTCTCCAGCACCCCCGGGATGGCGAGCAGCCGCGTGAAGGCCGCCTGCCCGCCCTTCAGGCCGCGTGTCTGGGTCATCGCGGTGACGGTCGCCGAGCGCCGTGTCCCGCGCAGCAGCGCCATCTCCCCCAGGATCGAGCCTTCCGCCACGCCGGTAACCTTCTGCACTCCCTCTTCGCCGACCGCAACCCGGGCGCGGCCGGATGTCAGCAGCAGGAAATGCTCGGCGACGTCACCGCGCCGGAGCAGCACCGTCCCAGCGGGCGCCGCGAAAGGTATCAGGAGCCCCGCCAGGCTCTCCAGGTCCGCACGCGGGGCGGCGGCAAGAACGTCGCAGCGTGCGAGGTCGGCGACGATCGTATCCAGGTCACCTAGCACATTGTCGCCACCCAGCACAAGGAAGGATCATTTCAGCCATCTTGACAAGCTGTCCTGTCCTCAGCATGCCGTCCAGAGCCGTTCGTCACGTACTTACGGGGGCGTATGGCGATGAGCAACGAACTGGCGATCTCGGTGAGAGCCTGCAGGGCCGCCACACCGCGGTCGCTGTGAGCCGCGCAATCAGGAGCAGCGGCTGTGCGATGTGCCGGTCTGTGTGCCGCACGAGCTACCCTGATCTGCCTGCCTGCGGAATATGGCCCGGCGTGCGCCGGGCGGGCCTCCCCAAGGCTGCGCGCGCCACTGACGCCGGGCCAGCGGCGCGCGCAGCGCGCCGCCTTGATTTTCACTATGGCTTAACTCGGCAATGCATGAGGCAAGAAGGGCAAGAGCTAAAGCAAGGGCGAATATCGATATATGACGCTTTTAAGCGGCCCGGGCTGCACGCAGGTGGCACGGGGGTGCACGGGAGCTGCGACCAGCCTGGCGGCCGGGGACTGGGGTCCGTCCCGTGGCACGCCTACCGACGTGGGGGCCGTCGGCCTGCGGCGGGCTCACTTGCGGGGACTTTCTCATGGCCACGGACACTTACCCTAGTTTTGTTATGGCGCTGAAAAAACAGAGCACACCAAAACGGTGGCGGTCGAAGGAAGCCCGGGATATAGCAAGGGCTGTCGTTGCTGCTGGCGGCACTGTTGAGCGCACGGCCAAGGGGCACTTGAAGATCACGGGCCCGAAGGGGGTCGCGGTGGTCGCATCGGCTCCGGATACGGGCCACCAGGGCGGCCGCGCCCTGGCAAACACGTGGGCAACCATCACTGACAAGACTGGCCTTTCGTTCCCGGATCCCGGCACAGGTGGTCTCACCGGTGAGGCCCGGGCAGGCGGCTCCCGCACGGCTGGTCCGCGCGGACCCGCGCCAGCCCGGCCGCCACGTCACGGTGTCGTCACCCGGTGGAAGCAAGGCGATACCTATGGCTTCATCACCAGTTCCGGCGGCGGCTCCTGGTTCGTGTCGCGTGACAGCCTCCCGGCCGGGGTCACCGAATTGCCCGAGGGAACACCGGTGACCTTCGGCGGCTCTTCGGCTCCGAAGCCCGGCAAAGGGTACCCCGAGGCCCTCCGCGTCCGGATAGTGACGGAATAGCAATCTCAGTAAATCTGTCCGGATGCCGCCTCCAGTGGTCGGCATTGCCAGCGCGGCGTCCGGCGGAGGCACCGGAATCAAAACCATTGCAGTGCCGGGCCCCATGGTGACGGATGGTGACGGTGACGCAGGCGGCTCCGACGGTTACCCCTACCGTGACCGTGACCTCGACCGCGAACGCGCAGGGGCGGGGCCACGCAGATAAACGCGGATGGCGTCTATGTCGTCGGTACGGACATCCCCGGCGGCACCTGGTAGAGGGGCGGCGGGTCGCAGTGCTACGAGGCCACGCTGGGCAGCACGGATACGAGCAACATCATCGACAACAACAACTTCACGGGCCCGGACACCGTGAGCCTGGCGGGGGGCGAATGCGTTCGAGATCAGCGCCCCAGGAATACCACGGCGAGGCCTACGGCGAACTGGCCGCACCATGTGCGGCTTTCGCGCCAGGGAGAAACGCCCGACGTAATCCCCTTGACGATCACGGCGTAATTCTCTTGACAGCCGCATCACCCGCCGGCAGGGACCGCAGCCAGCCGATCAGGTCAGCCAGCGCCAGCAGGCCATCGACGGTGAACGGGCAGCGGCCATCCGCGATGACCGCGAAAGGATCGGCAGGCACGACGTCGGTCCACCCGGCAGGCAGCGAGAGCAGCTCACCGTTCTCATCATGCAGATGGACCCGGTCCTCACCCCAGTTCTGGCGGTGCGCGACGAACTCGAAGTCCTGGCCGAACAGCGGATGGAAACGGTGCGTCACCGGCACAGGTCGATACCGATCATCTGGACAGGGCGTCGTCGACGATGTGGTCCAACGCATACGCCGAACGCTGGGTGCGCACCGTCCGGTCGGAGGTGACCGACCGGATGCTCACCACCGGGCTACGGCACCTGCACGCGATCTTTGGCTGCTACGCCGTGTACTACAACCGGCATCGCCCGGCCGGCGGTGGTATGCGCCTGCGTTGGGCTGCGTTCTTGCGTCAGGCCTGGGGCAGGCGGCGCAGGAACTGTTCGACGCGTTTGCGGTAGGCGCCGGGGTCGGTGAAATACGACATGACGTGGTCGGCGCCGGGGACGATCCACAGGTCGGCGTGAGGCTGGGCGGCGTAGAGTTCGTGGGCCATGGCGGTGGGGTTGTAGGTGTCGGCTCCGCCGTGGATGAGCAGGACGGGAATAGCGGCGCGGGCGATGGCGTCGAGCGGGCTGGCCTGGGTGATGCGGTACCCGGCGAGCATCCTGCACATCTGGCTGGCCAGGGGCAGGATGAGGCGGGCGGGCAGGTGCCGGGCGCGGAGGTGGTAGGCGAATTCGGCGTAGGCGGAGCTGAAGGAGCAGTCGCTGATGACGGCTCGGACCTGCGGTGGCAGGTCGGGGGAGCCGCCGAGCAGGAGAGCTGTGGCGCCGCCCATGGATATGCCGTGCAGCACGATGCCGGCGTCCGGGCCGACGGTGCCGACGAGCCGGCTGATCCAGCGCAGGTAGTCGAAGTGGTCGAGCCAGCCCATGCCGACGTAGCAGCCGCCGCTGTCGCCGTGCGCGCGGTTGTCCGCCATGAAGACGTTGAACCCGCGCGCGCGGTAGTCGCGCGCGAAGTTGCCCATCAGCGATGCGTCTGCCCGGTGCCCGTGAATGAGGATGACCGTGCGGTGAGCCGGCCGGGGTGCGGGAAAGTAATAGCCGGCCAGCCGTGTGCCGTCGTGCGCGGTGACGGTCCAGCGCTGGTGCGGCGTGGCAGCCATCCATGCCCGGCCCTCGCGCCGGGCCGCGGCCGTGGTGGCGGCGACCAGGTCGCTGTCGTCGGCGGTCTCGTCGCTGACGGGCGGCTTCCGGACGATCGCCGCGTTGATCAGGGCCGCCGCGAGCCCGGCCGGGGCCGCGGCTGCCAGGCCCGCGGCGGCAGCCAGGATGCGGGCCGACCGGGCGGTCACGACCGCGCGCCCGCGGGGCGTGCCAGCACGTGCAGCTCGTAGCTGCTGCCCGCGAGGGCCTGGGCCATCGGCGCGCCCTGGCCACCCAGCCCGACGATGCCGCCGGAATCGGGAGTGTGCACGGTGACTCCTGTCGTGGTGCGGCGGTGAGGTTCCGAGGTCAGCGGCGGGAGGCGCGCTCCAGCAGGCCGGGGTCGATCACACTCTGCCCGGTCGTCTTCAGCCAGGTCAATAGGAAGCCGGCGGAGCTTGTGCGGCTGCTCGAGGCGATAATGCCCGCTGCTTGGGTATAGCGGGCAAGGATCTTGCGAACGCCCCGGTCGCTGCAGTGCTTCTTTCCAGCTTGACTCGAACGGGAACGCCGCGCCATCCACGCCGCACGATCGAGCTGATGTGCGGCTAGTGACACGGTTATTTGATGATGAAGCGGCAGTGCTCCGTGAGCACGGTTCGGCAACGCTTGATGAGCACTGCTGTTACTTTCGCCGCCCTGACTGCGTCCTGGTCGGCGGTCGCCGCAACCTGCGCAGTCGCGCATTACGGACTGCCCGGTGACGGCTATCACGGTTACGCGTTGTGACGGACGGAATATTACCGACGTGCGATATC
>CAWDEB010000018.1:0-76286 GCA_963801155.1 uncultured Actinomycetes bacterium | reverse complement strand
CGGCTTCCTAGGCTGCTGGTCCAGTCGAACAACGACACCGAGCGCCAGCAGGGCGCCGCGACCCGAGGAGGACGTCATGGCCGAGCTGACCAGACCCGAGGCCACTACCCCCGCAGCCAGCACCGGGCCCGGCGCCCCCCGCGACGCCAGCCACTGGGCGGCCAAGGTCGACCGGCTGCAGGTCGAGGCGCGCGAGGGCGTGCGCGGGACCAACGTCGCCGGCCAGCGGCTCGCCGGACCGGTCCAGGGGTTCGGCAAGCTGTGGCAGAAGACCTACTCCGTCGACGTCGGCCCCGGTACCTCACCGCAGGACGCGATCGCGGTCTGGAAGGCGCACTTCCCGGAGTTCTGGCCCAAGGGCAACCGCTTCGCGGGTGCCCTGACCGGCATCAGCCCCGGCGACGTGGCCCTGCTCGACATCGCGGTCGGCGGCGGGGTGAAGATGTCCACCGGCGTGTTCGTGCTGTACGCCGACGCCGAGTCGTTCACGTTCGCGACGCCCCAGGGGCACCAGTTCGCCGGCTGGATCACGTTCTCGGCCGAGCGTTCGGGCGAGACGACCGTGGTGCAGACGCAGGTCCTGCTCCGCGCCGGTGACCCGCTCTACGAGCTGGGCATGCCGGTCATGCACCGCATGGAGGACCGTTTCTGGGTCCAGACGATGACCGCGCTGGCCATGCGCCTGGGCGTAGCCGACCCGGCCGTCCAAACCCGGTCGCTCTGGTCCTGGACTCCAAGCGCCAGTGGCGGCGCGCGGGCAACGTGTGGCAGAACGCCATGGCCCGCAGCGTCCTGCAGACCGTCGTCCCGGTCCGCCGCCGCCGCGCCCCGGAACGCTAGACCCGGGGGACGCTTTCGCCACCCGGCTCGGCCGTGAGACTCGACGGCGCCAGCGTTCGGCGCGGCGGTCGGCCAGGATCTGGCGGACCACGTTGCGGCCGGGGATGCCGGTCACCCCGCCGCCGCCGTGGGTGGCCGACCCGGCCTGGTACAGGCCGCGGACCGGGGTGCGCAGGTCGGCGTAGCCGGCTGCGGGCCGGGCGTGGAACATCTGCCCCAGCGACAGTTCCCCGTGGAAGATGTTCCCGCCGATCAGGCCGTACTCCTCCTGCATCTGGTGCGGACCGATCACCTGCCGGTGCAGCACCGAGTCGGTGAACCCGGGCGCGACCGCCTCCACCCGGGCCAGCACGCGGTCGGCGTACGCGTCGAGCGAAGCGGCAAACGGCGCCGAGGCGTAGCCGCACGGCACCCACTGCGTGAACAGCGACATGACGTGCTTCCCGGCCGGGGCCAGCGAGTCGTCGAACACGCTGGGGATGCAGATGTCGGCGAACGGCAGCTCGGCCGGCGCCCGAAACGGCCTGCTGGAACGCGTTCTCGACGTCGTCCAGCGACTCGGCCAGCACGATCGTGCCGCCGTAGACCGACGGGTCAGGATCCGGATGCGAAGGAAACACCGGCAGCCGGTCCAGCGCCAGGTTGATCTTCACCGTGCCGCTGCGGCTGCGCCAGCCGCGGATGTCGGCCACGAACCCGTCCGGCAGGTCGGCCGGGTCCAGCAGCCGCAGGAACGAGATCTGCGGGTGCGCCGTGGTGACCACCACGGGCGCGTCGATCGACTCCCCGCTGTCCAGCGTGACCCCGGTGACCCGGCCGTCGCGGGTGCGGATGCGCGCCACCTCGGCGCCGGTCCTGACCTGGGCCCCGAACATCCGGGCGGCCCGCGCCAGGGCCCCCGACACCGCACCCATCCCGCCCCGCGGAAACCCCCAGGCCGACTCGCCGATGTGGTGGTGCAGCATCACGTACGCAGTCCCGGCCGACCGCGGCCCGGCCCACGTCCCGATCACACCGGAGACCGACAGCAGGCCCCGTATCGCATCGCTCTCGAAGTACCCCTCGGCCAGGTCCGCGATGCTCTCGGTGAGCAGCCGGGTCACGTCGACCGCCGCGCGCTCGTCCACGGAACGCAGCTGGGCCAGCAGCCGCGCCTGACGCAGCAGGTCCGGCGGGCGCTTCGACCCGAGCCGCGGCGGAATCTGGTGCAGCAGCGGCCCGAGCACCCGCCCGAGACGGGCCAGGTGCGCCTGGTAAGAGACGTAAGCCTCGGCGTCGCGCGCCGAGAACTTGGCGATCTCGGCCTGCCGCTGGGCCGGGTCGTCCGGCAGCCGCAGGTACCGTCCGTCCCGCCGTGGCGCGAAGTAGGGCCCCTGCGGGTACACGTGGTAGCCGTGCTGTTCCAGCCGCAGGTCGCGCACCAGGTCCGGTGGCAGCAAAGAGACCACGTAGGAGAGGGACGTGACCGTAAAGTCTGGTCCGAACGGATGCTCACTGACAGCGGCCCCGCCCGGTACGTCGCGGCGCTCGCACACGACGGTATCCAGCCCGGCGCGGGCCAGGTACGCCGCCGCGACCAGCCCGTTGTGCCCGCCGCCGACCACCACGACATCCGCGTGTCCCGTCACCGCCAGCCCTTCCTTCTCGCAGATCGTCTCCCGCCGGCCGTCCGTGATGGCCGGAACTGCTTTCATAGTCCTATCCCGGACGAACGGAGCACGCACCAGTGGACCACACGGTCATCGCCGTCGCCCAGTTGGCCGTCGCCATCGGCGAGCCGGACGCCAACCGCAAGGCCGCCGCCGCTGCGGTGGCCGAGGCTGCCGCCGCCCGGGCCGCGCTCGTGGTGCTGCCCGAACTGTGCGATTCCGGCTACGTGTTCGGCGACGACGCCACCCGGGCCCGCGCCGAGGCCGGCGCGCTCGCCTCGCCCGCGGACGACAGCCCTACCCTGCGCCAGTGGCAAGCCCTGGCCGCCGAGCATGGCCTGGTGATCGTGGGCGGCTTCTGCGAGCGCGGTGCCGATGGCCGCCTGTTCAACAGCGCGGCGGTGGTGGACGAGTCCGGGATCAGGGCGGTCTACCGCAAGGCGCATCTGTGGGACAAGGAGAAGCTGGTCTTCACCCCGGGCGACGCGCCGCCCCCGGTGGTCGACCTGGGGTTCGGCCGGGTCGGCGTGATGATCTGCTACGACCTGGAGTTCCCCGAATGGGTACGCCTGGCCACCCTCGACGCCGCCGACCTCATTGCCGCCCCGGTGAACTGGCCGGCGACCGCGGGCGCGCCGAAGGACGGGTTCTCCCCCGACGTGCTCGAGGCCCAGGCCGACGCCGCGGCCAATGGCGTCTTCGTCGCCGTGGCCGACCGCTGCCAGGCCGAACGCGGCGTGGACTGGACCGGTGGTTCGGTCATCATCGCCCCGAACGGCAGGCCGCTGGCCGGCCCCGTCCTGGCCGACCGGTCGGCCGTGCTCACCGCCGCCTGTGACCTGCCCTGGGCCAGGGACAAGAGCCTCGGCGGCGACACCGACCGCCTGGCCGACCGCCGTCCCCGGCTATACGCGAGGGTCGCGGCCAAGGCCCAGGACGAGCGGGTCACGGCGGCGAACGCGCACTGGGCGGCGCGCTTCATCGCGAACGGCACCAGCTACTCCGACTTCACCGAAACCATGGCCCGCATCAACGTCTGGGACGACTGGTGCCGCGAGTGGGGCCGGACCGCCCGGCACTACGAGCGGCTGGCCGAGACCGCACAGGCGGCAGAGCGGGCGCTGACCGCCGGGGGCGCCTGGCGGCGCGCCGCGCTGTGCTGGCACTGGGGCAAGTTCGTCTTCGTCGATGACCTGGCACAACAGCGTACGGCCCACGACCGCACCGTGACCTGCTTCCGCCGCGGCGCGGCCACCCTGACGCCGCCGGCCGAGCCGGTGCGCGTCCCTTATCAGAACACGACGCTGGCGGCCTACCTCCGGGTTCCGGCCAGCCAAACCGCGCCCCCGGTCGTGATCATGATGCCCGGGCTGGACTCGGTGAAGGAAGAACTGCAGGCCACCGCGCAGTACATGCTGGACCGCGGCCTGGCCATCATCGCCGTCGACGGCCCCGGCCAGGGCGAGGCCGAGTACGAGCTGCCGATCGAGCCCGGCTACGAGCGGGTGGCCACCGCGGTCGCCGACTACCTGGCGGGGCGCGACGACATCGACCCGGCCCGGATCGGGGGGTTCGGCGTGAGCCTGGGCGGCTACTACGCGGCCCGGGCCGCGGCCTACGAGCCGAGAATAAGGGCGGCGGTGTCGCTAGCCGGGCCGTACCAGTGGGCCCTGGACTGGGACATCCTGCCGCCGCAGACCCGGGCCACGTTCCAGCACCGCTCCGGCGCGGCCACCGAGGCCGAGGCGCGTGAGAAGATGGCCGCGCTGACCCTGGAGCACGCCGCCGCCCGGATCACCTGCCCGCTGCTGGTCGCGGCGGGCGGGCGCGACCGCCTGGTCCCCACTCATCACGCCGAGCGCCTGGCCCGCGAGGCACCCGGCGCCGAGCTGATGCTGGACCCCGACGGCACTCACGGCCTGACCAACCACGCCTTCGAGTCCAGGTCAAAGATGGCCGACTGGCTCGCGGCTCACCTGTAGGGTCCCCGGCCAGCGTCCGGCCAGCACGGCCAGGCCGAGCTCGGAGGTCTGGTACAGCACGGTGCGCCCGCTGCGCCAGCGGTCCGCCAGCCCGCCGCGGTACAGCACGGACAGGTGCTGGGAGACGGCGCTCGGCGTGACACCCAGGCGGCGGGCCAGCCCGGTGGTCGTCGCGGGGGAGCGCAGCGCGTCGAGCAGCCGGGCCCGCGGCGGCCCGAGCAGCGACTCGACCGCCGCCCGGTCCGCGGAGACCCCGGCTGAGGCCGGGAGAACAACCCCGCCCGGCCACACCGTCGCCGCGCCCCGCGCCGGGTACAGCATCGTGGTCTGCGTGCTCGTCGCCTTCTTGATCGCCCAGTCCGGCCAGGTGAACACGCTGGGCAGCAGCACTAGGCCGTCCGGCCCGAGCCTGACCCAGGGGTCCGCCTGCTCGGGTTCCGCGTCGGTCATGAAGAGCTGGCCCGCGGACCAGCGCAGGTCCGGATGCAGGTCGCTGAACAGCGACCGGGCGCCGCCGCCCGCCAGCAGCGCGGCGTGGTAGCTGATGTCGGCGTCGAGCACCGGCCGGATCCGCTCCCAGTGCGGAGCGATGAACCGGTCATGGTACTCCGCGATTTCGGCCGCGATCTCCGGCAGCGCCTGCCGCGGCCGCTCGAACAGGTCGGTCGCGGTATCCGGCCACCGGCCCTCGCCGAAGACGCGCCGCAAGCTCGCCCGCACGGCCTCGGCGGGCGTCGCGCAGAGGCAGGCCAGTTCCTCGTCGAAACCAGGAGACTTGCCCGCGGGCGCCGGGAACAGGAACTCCGGCCAGTAGGGCAGGTCGTTCACGATCAGCGGCCACACCCGGGGCAGCCGCAGCGGCTGCTGGTCCAGCTCGGCCCGCGCCCATCGCACCCAGGGCCGGTTCAATGCGGACCGGCCCGGGTTGGCCAGCAGCGGCAGGGCCCGCAGTGTCTCGGCCAACGGCGAGACCGCGAACCTGGTCCCTGCGAGGTCCGCCACGCCGAGTTCCAGTACCAGCCGCATGTCACCTCCCGAGGCCCAATCTGCCGCACTACCGGCGAACGCCGCCAGGATTTAGCGCTTCGCTTAACAGTAAAACGCGCCGGCGCCGATACCGCCTCCCAGCCGCGCCGGGCCCCTGCGATCAGGGATGACCCTGATGCCCTCGGGGATGCACTTCAGGGTCCAACCGGGGCTGATCCCGATGCGCGGCGGCTGCCGTCGGCGGCAGCCTTGAAGCACGAACGCAAACAGCGTGACTTGACCCAGAACGGAGACCGATCGCCATGTCCGGGATCATCGCCCTCGCCCTTATCGTCATCGTGGCCCTGATCGTCCTCGGCTTCATCCTGCACCTCCTGTTCTCCCCATGGCTGCTGGTGGGGGCCATCGCCGTCCTGGCCTGGATCAAGTTCCGGCCACGCCGCTCCCACCAGTAGCTGGTCCAGGATTCAGCAAGGCGCTTAACCGTAGAACCCGCGCGACGGCCCCCGCCACCCTGGCGGCATGACGCAGACAGCGACCAGGGCGCCGGCCCGCCTGGGCCGGGACTACTGGCGGCTGTGGTGGGCCAACACGATCAGCAGCACCGGCGACGGCGCGTTCGTGGCCGCGCTGCCGCTGCTGGCCGTGACCATCACCCGGGACCCGCGGCTGGTCTCGGTGGTGACCGCGGCGACCTTCCTGCCCTGGCTGCTGCTCTCGCTGCAGGCCGGCGCCGTGGTCGACCGGTACGACCGGGCCACGCTGATGTGGCGGGCCCAGGCGGTGCAGGCAGCCGTGGTCACCATGATCGCCCTCCTCATCGTCGTACCACGGGGCGGACATTGAGGTGCTCGCCGTGGGCGGCCTGCTGCTGGGCAGCGCCGAGGTCATCTTCAGCAACGCCGCCCAGTCGGTGCTCCCCGCCCTGGTCCCGCCCGAACTCCTGCCCAAGGCCAACGGCAGCCAGCAGATCAGCCTGACCGTGGGCGAGTCGTTCCTCGGCCCGCCGGCCGGCAGCCTGCTGTTCACCGCGGCCGCGGCGCTGCCGTTCGGGCTCGACGCCGGGTCGTTCGCCGGCTCAGCCGCGCTGCTGGCCACCCTGCCCCGGACCCGCCGCGGCCCGGCAAGACGCCAAGGACACCAAAAGCGTCCGCGCCCAGATCGCCGAAGGGCTGCGCTGGCTGGCCGGGCACCAGCTGCTCCGCGTAGTCGCCGTCCTGCTCGGCATCTACAACTTCGCCAACCAGATGGGTCAGGCCATCCTGGTCCTGCTGGCCACCCAGACGCTGCACGTGAGCACCCGCGGCTACGGGCTGCTGCTGGCCGCCAGCGCCGTGGGCAGCGTGGTCGGCGGGCTGGTCAACCCGATGCTCACCCGCCGCCTCGGCCTGCTGCCCTCGCTGGTTCTCCCGGCCGTGGCCGACGCCGCCGCGTTCGTCGGCATCGGCCTCGCGCACGGCCCGGCCGTGGTGGCCGCGCTGCTGGCCGTCCAGGGGTTCTCCGTCACCATGTGGAACGTGGTCACGGTCAGCCTCCGCCAGCGGATCGTCCCCGCTCACCTGCTCGGCCGGGTCAACAGCGTCTACCGCATGGTGGGCTGGGGCCTGATGCCGGCCGGCGCGCTGGCCGGCGGCTTCGTGGCCCATGCGGCGGGCCTGCGAGCCCCCTACATCGTCGCCGGCCTGCTGTGCCTCCTGTCTGTGCTGGCCGCCCTCCCGTTCCTGCTGGCCGCCGTCCGCGCCGCGCCGTCCGCGCCGTCCGCGCCGTCCGCGCCATCCGAGCCGGCGACTGGGGCCTAATCCGAGGCGGTCTCGCGCCGGACCCCGAAGAACGGGGACCGGAGCCCGAACCGCGCGACCAGCATCAGCACCAGACCCACCACGACGATGCCGAGGATGGACCAGTTCTGGCTCGCGGGCGCCTGCAGCATCGACTTGACGATGATCCAGCCGAGGAACCCCGCCGCCCCCAGCGGCAGCACGCCGAGCGAGATCAGGTCCCACGGCCGGGCGAAGATACGGCGCCGGTAGTAGGCGATGGTGGCCAGCGCGGTGAGGATGTAGAACGCGGAGAACAGCAGCCCGGTCGCGTCCACCACGTCGGTGAACGCGGTCTGGACCGAGGTGGCCAGCAGATACACCCACGTGATCGCGATGACGAACATCCCGACCACCAGGGTGGCCGCGGCCGGCGTGGCGAACCGGCGCGACACGGTGCCCAGGAACGCGGGGAGCGTCCGCTGGCCGGCCATGCTGTAGACGATCCGGGCCGTGATCACGATGCCCGCGCCGGTGCTGGCGATCGCGGACAGCGCGACGGACAGGGCCATCACCTTGCCCCAGCCGCCGCCGCCCAGCGCCTGCGCCACGTAGACCAGCGCGGATGCCGCGTTGGTCTGCAGCTTGGCCGGCGACACGACGCCTTGCAGGCCGACCGTGGCCAGCGTGTAGATCACCGCGAGCAGCCCGACCGCGATCATGACGGCCTTGCCTGGGTTGGTGCGCCGCCGCGTCGTCTCCTCGTTGACGTAGATCGCGCCGTCCCAGCCGGTGAACATGAACACCGCGATGAGGAAACCGGCCGCCGGGCTGCCCGCCCCGCCCACCCCGGTCGGGCTGAGCCAGCCGCTGGTCGCGTGGTAGGAGCCGTGGCCGTGGCCGAGCACGAAGACCAGCCCGGCGATCCCGAACCCGACCAGGATCACGTACTCGATCAGCGCCATGCCGATCTGGGTCCGCGCCGTGATCTTGATGCCGAGGATCGCGATGACCAGCATGACCAGGCCGAGGGCGGTGTCGATGCCGATGTTCGCCCAGGTTCTGGACGAACTGGAGCCGAAGGCGGTCAGCACGGTCGGCGCGAGCACCTCGACGCCGCTGATCGTGCCGAGGATGTAGGCGGCTACCATCAGCCATCCGGTCTGGAAGCCCAGGTACGGGTTGATCGCCCGGCCGACCCATTCGAAGGAGGCACCGCAGTTTGCGTTCCACATGTTCAGCCGGCGGTAGGCGTTGGCGATGATGAGCATGGGAATCGCGGTGAGGATGATGATCGGCCCGCTGCCGTAGGCGACCGCCGCGGCCAGGAAGGCGAGGGTCAGCCCGACCGAGGCGGCCGGCGCCGAAGCGGCCATGCCGATGACGGTGTCTTCGGCTATCCCGATCGCGTCGGCTTCGAGCTCGGTGTGTTCCGGCGTGGCGACGTCTGTCATCTCGGCTCCGCTCTCTGGTGACCGTCACTGATGAACCGGGACCGCCGTAATCATCCTTTTATACCGAACGAATCGTGGCTCAACCTCCCCCATCCCCGCAAGCAGCCGGGGATGGACGGCACCCGCCTGGATAAAATTAGCCGTGCGAGCTGTATCCGACTATTCTAGTCGAAAATATGGTTACGGACCTGCTCCTGGAGGCCCCGTGGCGATGCCCGACTTCCTGGTCATCGGTGCTCCCAAGGCCGGCACCACGGCCCTGCACGCCGCGCTGGCCGAACATCCCGGGCTTTACCTGTCGGCCATCAAGGAGCCGAAGTTCTTCCTCACCGACGGCCCGCCCCCGACCAAGGGCGGACCGGGGGACGCCCTGACCTACCGGGAGCACGTCTGGCGCCGGCCGGACTACGAGGCCCTGTTCGAGCCGGCGCCGCCCGGCACGCTGCGCGGCGAGTCGACTCCGCTCTACCTGTACGACCGGGCCGCCATGCGCCGGATCCGCGACCAGATCCCCGGGGCCGCCCTGATCGTGATCGTCCGCGACCCGATAGAACGCGCCCACTCCAACTGGACGCACCTGTGGTCGGCGGGCCTGGAGCCGGTCCCGGACTTCGTCCGGGCCTGCGGCGAGGAGGAGCGCCGGATCGCGGCGGGCTGGGCCAGCTTCTGGCACTACGTCGGGCTCGGCCGCTACGGCGAGCAGCTCCAGTACCTGCTCACGCTGTTCCCGCGTGAGCAGGTGCTCGTCCTGCGCTACCGGCGGATGGTCGACGAGCCGGCGCAGACCCTGGACCGGATCTGCGCGTTCCTGGGCGTCGAGACCGGCGTGCTGACCGAGATACCGCGGCAGAACGTCACGTCCCACCCGGAGCCCACGCTGGCCCACCAGACCGTATCGCTGGCCCAGCGGGCGGGCAGCGCGGTCGGCAGCCGGGTCCCCGGCCTGACCGCCGCCACCCTGACCGGCCCGCTCGAGCGGTTCCTGCAGCGCCACAGCCGGGAGCGCCAGCCGCTGAGCTGGGAGCAGCGCCAGGAACTCCTGCCGCGCTTCGAGCCAGACATCGAGCTGCTGGAACGCGTCCTCGGCGAGGACTTCCGCGATTGGGTGCGGCCGCGGCAGCGCTCCGGCGGCATGGTCGGCGCCCGGCCCGCCGGCCAGGGCCAGGCCAGGAACGGCCGCCCGGCCTTACCGGCCGGATCACCGGTCGTCAGCGAAGCTCGGTGACCAGGGCGTGCGATCCGTCCGGGCCCGTCAGCTCGTAGTACAGCCGGTGCCGCCCGCCGGGTAGCGGCACGATGTCCAGGTAGCGCAGGCCGCCGCCGAGGTGGGGCGAGGACGCCATCGGGCCATCGCCCACCGTGGTGAGCGCCGACGGGTCCGTGCCCGTGGCCACCCCGGTCCGTTCCTCGAAATTCTCCGCCGCGCTCGCGCGGCCGTCGTAGTAGGCCGTCACCGTGTCCGCGCCGAACGCCACCGCCGTCACCCGGGCGCCCCGGGCGTCCCACTGGCCCGGCGTCCCGCTGAGCGCGGTGCCGTGCCACGTCCAGGCCAGGCCGTCCGGGCTGGTGGCGTACTCGGTGGTCATCTGGTCGGCCTGGAGCGGGTCGGCCAGCGGGTGGCACGACGCCCACAGGTGCCATTGGCCCTCGTGGTAGCCGGATCACCGGGTCCTTCACGCCGGTCTTGGCGTCCCCCGGCAGGATAACCTCGCGCCGCCGGACGTCGAACTCGCCGGGGTGCGCGGCCTCGGTCATCTCCACCCGCCAGTGCTTGGTCCCGAACGTCGCGCAGCTCAGGTACAGCCGCCACCGTCCCTCCGGCGTGCGGACCAGGGCGGGCCGTTCCAGCGACTCGGTGGCCAGTTCGTGCTTGCCGATGCTCAGCAGCGTCTCGAACCTTTCCCCGTCCGCAGAACGAGCCACCATCACCGCGTAGCCGCGCCCCCGCCCGACGGGCCGGCGCAGGCGGTACGCCAGGAAGACCTCCCCGTCACCGGCCACCGCACAGGGCGCCCCGGCCCAGTACCCGGGCCCGGCCGCCGGCGGCTGAACCGCGACGGCGCCACGCTCGGGCCATGGCAGCAGCATCAGGGGTCCCTTCTCTTCTATTCTCACCGAAATAATAGCTAATACGAGGCACCCGCCGGGCGGCCACCCGGAGACACCCTCACCCTAGGGCACCTTCGGTCAGGTGGTGGCTGTGGATTCGGCCGCCAGGCCGGGCGGCAGATCACCCGCCGCGAAGGGGGCGCCCCGCCGGAGCAGACGGCACGCTGCCATGAGGGCCGCCGTGATCCGGCCCACTGCGGGAGGAAGCCATGACCGAGGATGTGCTGGACCAAGGTCCGCTCCGGAGCGGGAGCCCGCTGAGAACTCCCCGGGCGGCGGCGGTCGCCGGGATCATCTTCTCCGTGCTCATGGCCACCGCGCTGGTGCTGCTCAGGATCTCCGTCCCAGCCCGTCCCGGCGGCACCGGCGCGTGGCTGACCGATTCCGGGAAGAGAGCCGCGGTGGCCGTCGCGCTGAACCTCGTCCCGTTCGCCGGCATCGCTTTCCTCTGGTTCATCGGGGTGGTGCGGGACCGGGTTGGCGAGCGCGAGGACCGGTTCTTCGCCAGCGTCTTCCTCGGCAGCGGCCTGCTGTTCGTCGCCATGCTGTTCGTGGCCGCGGCGGTATCCGGCGGCGTGATCGCCGCCGCGGCGGCCGGCCTGCACGACACGAGCACCCTGGCGCTGGCTCGCAATATCACCACGAGCCTGCTGAACGTCTACGCGATGCGGATGGCCGCCGTGTTCACGCTCACCACGGTGACCATCGCCCGCCGCACCCAGATCGTGTCCCGGTGGCTCATGCTGGCCGGGCTGGTCAGCGCGCTGGTCCTGCTGATCGGCATCGGGATATCACCCTGGGCGGAGTTGGTGTTCCCGGCCTGGATCCTGGCGCTGAGCGTGGATATCCTCACGGCCGGAGGGGCTCATCCTCAGCCATGACGGGTGATGCTGCTTCGCACCGTTGACCGTCAGGCTCCCGGCCAGTCTGCCTGTGCGGCGCATCACCCGCCGCAGGTGATGCCCGCCCGGCTAAGGGTGGCCTGCTATGGCGGTATCGGCGCGACCGGCGGACGGAGCGACATGGACTATAACCACGCGATCCAGAGGGTCGGCGAGGTCATCGATGCCGCCGGCGTCGCGATCATGTTCTGCGGGTCGGCGATCGCAGCTGTCACCGCCACCGTCCGGCTCGCCCGTCACGACGTCGCCACCTACCGCCGCTTCCGCCAGCAGCTCGGCCAGGCGATCCTGCTCGGCCTGGAGCTGCTGGTGGCCGGCGATATCGTCCGCACCGTTGCCGCCGAGCCCACCCTGACCAGCATCGCCGTCCTGGCCGGCATCGTCTTGATCCGTACGTTCCTGAGCTTCTCGCTGGAGGTCGAGCTGACCGGCCGCTGGCCCTGGCAGAGCGGCACCTCGATGCTCCCGCCGGAGGAGCCCACACCGCCGCGGCGCCCGGAGTTACGGGCTCAGTTTCCCCGGACCCTACTGGCTCCGGGGCTGGGACTGGAGCTGGGGGCGGCCGGCTGGAGGAGCACCCGGCAGGTCTTGACCGCGGCCGCGGTCTTCCCCGTGCTGTTACGGAGCTCGGCCAGGATGGCGCCTGCGGTGGTACCGGTGATCTTGACGCCGTTCTGACTGAGGCAGCTCTTGAAGGCCGCCAAGGCCGAGCTGCTGATCGCGCGGCCGAAGCCCCCGCCGAAGCCTGCCGGGGCGTACTTGGCACATGCCTTGAACGCGGTCGAGTCACGGCCGGAAATGGACGGGCGTGGCCGTGGTGACCTGGTCGGGAGGGCGGTCGGTGTAAAGGATGCGCGCGGCCGGGCGCCGAACTGCCCTGGCCTGATCGTGACGCCGTGCTGCTTCAGGCACGCCTGCAACGCACTCAGCCTGGCGGACGCCGTCGCGGTGCCGGTGGGGCTCGTCGTAGACGTTGCCCCTACGCTGCTGCTGGCGCTGCCACCGCAGCCAGCCAGCATCAGCGTCGCCGCCAGCACGGGCAGCGCCCCGCGGATGAGGAACCGGCGCAGGGTGGTACCGCCGTTCATGTGATCTCCTGGATGGTCGTAGGAAGCTAGCCGCCGAGGCTCGTCTGGCTGATGCTGGTGGCGGCGATCGCGCCGCTGGAGTTCTTGCCGCCCTCGACGATGACCGTCTCGCCAGGCTGGAGGTCCTTGACCGGGACGGTGGAGCTGACGGTGACCTTCGTCCCCGCCGACGTCGCCACCTGGACGATGTCGCCCGCGGTCGTCTGCACGTAGACGGTGCGGCCGTCGATGAGCTTGATCGTGCCGATCGTGGCGTTGCCCCCGCCGAATGCGCCGCCCCGGCCGCCGCCGAAACCGAGCCCCGAGCCCGAGCCGGTGCCGCCGAGCCGGCGCTCGCGGTCGCGCTCGCGCGGGCGCCTGCGAGCCGGCTGAACGCGGCGGCCAGGTTGCCGGAGCTGGAACTGCCGTAGTGCTTGCCGACCATGGCGCCGCCGAGGAAGCCGGCGCTCGCCACGACGACGGCCGCCAGGACCAGCGTCAGCGAAGGCAGCTTCGCCCGCGGCCGCCTGGTCAGCACGACGGTGAGGTCGTCGTCGTCATCGAGCGGGCTCGACAGCAGGTCGAGCAGATCACCGACGCCGTTACCGTCGCCGGGCTCTTCTTCTTCTGCCTGTGACATATCCGTGTCCGATCACTCGTAACGCAGGGCGTCGGCGGGGCGCATGCCGGCCGCGCGGTTAGCGGGGAAGCCGCCGAAGAACAGGCCGATCAACGCGCTGACACCGAACGCCAGCGGGATCGACAGCGGCACCGCGACGGGTTTCACCCCGACGATCGTGAACCGGGTGCCGATGAGCCCGGCCAGGACGCCCAGCGCCCCGCCGATCATCGACAGCAGGGTGGCCTCGGTCAGGAACTGCGCCAGGATCACGCCCGGCGTGGCCCCGATGGCCTTGCGGATGCCGATCTCGCGGGTCCGTTCGGTCACCGTCACCAGCATGATGTTCGTGATGCCGATGCCGCCGACCAGCAGCGAGATCGCCGCGACCGCGCCGAGCAGCACGGTGAACGTGTGCGCCGTCGAGGAAGCCGTGGACAGCAAGGTAGACGCGTTGAGGACCTCGAAGTCGGCGTCGGCGGCGGTCTCGTGGTGGCGCCGGTCCAGGATCGAGGTGATCTCGCCCTCCACGGTGTCGACCAGCGCGGCCGACTTGGCCAGTACGACGACGTCGTTCAGCGTGCCGAACCCGGTCAGTGCGTCCTGCGCGGTGGTCAGCGGGGTGATTGCCGTGTTGTCCGCGCTGGTCAGGCCGCTCGCGCCCTTTGCGGCGAGCACGCCGAGAACCGTGAACGGGATGCCCGCGACCAGGACGCTCTTGCCCACCGGGTTCGCGGTGCCGAACAGGTCGCTGGCCGCCTCGCTGCCGAGCACCACGACGTCTTGCGCCGTGTTGACCTCCTGCGCAGTGAAGTACGACCCGGCGCTGAGCGTGTCGTCCTCGGCGGGGAAGTAGCTCGGGTACGTGCCGGTCAGGCTCGCCGTGTCGCTGCTCGCACCGTAGGTCAGCGTCTCTGAGGCTGACACCGCCGGCGAGACGCTCGCCACCCCCTGGGCCTGGGTGAGGGCCTGCGCGTCCGCCGTGGTGAGGTTCTGCGGCTCCGCGAACGCCGTCGTACTCGACGTCGGGCCGGACCCGCCTACCGCGCCCTCGCTGTGCAGCACCGTGATCGCGTTGGCCCCCAGGGAGGAGATGGCGTTCTGCACCGACTGGGAGGAGCCGTTGCCGACCGCGACCAGGAGGATCACCGACCCGACGCCGATCAGGATGCCCAGCGTGGTCAGCGCGGAGCGCAGCTTGTTGGCGGCCAGCCCGGCCAGCGCGAACCGGAAGACCTGCGCCGGGCTCACGGCCGCACCGGCCCGTGGACCGGCTGGCCGAAAAGCGGCGGAAACGCGCCGGGCTCGGTCACGCGGCGGTCGGCCACGATCCGGCCGTCCTGAACACCGATCACCCGTTTCGCGTGCGCGGCCACGTCCGCCTCGTGCGTGATGAGCAAGATCGTGCGCCCGGCCGCGTTCAGCCGGTCGAACACGTCCATCAGGTCGTGGCTGGCCTTGGTATCCAGGTTGCCGGTCGGCTCGTCGGCGAGAATCAGTGACGGAGCCGTCACCAGTGCCCGGGCGACCGCGACCCGCTGCTGCTGGCCGCCGGAAAGCTGCTTGGGCTGAGCGTGCATCCGCTCGGCCAGCCCGACCAGGTAAAGCGCCGCCTCCGCCCGGAGCCGGCGCTCCGCCGCCCGCAGGCCCGCGTACGACAGCGGCAGCTCCACGTTCGCCAGCGCGGTCATCCGCGGGATCAGGTTGAACGCCTGGAACACGAACCCGATCTTGCGGTTGCGCACCACCGCGAGCTGCTGCTCGTCCAGTGAGCTGGTGTCGATGCCGTCGATGAGGAACTGGCCTTCGCTGGGCACGTCCAGGCAGCCGATGATGTTCATCATCGTCGACTTGCCGGAGCCGGACGCGCCCATGATCGCCACGTAGTCCCGCTCCACTATGTCCAGGCTCACCCCGCGCAGCGCCTGCACCGCCGCCTCGCCCGTGCCATAGGTCTTGACGACCGACGTGAGCTGGATCACCGGCTGCGCCGCGGGCCGCGGCTCGAACGCGTGCCGCGGCAGTGGCCGCGTCATCCCCGACCGCCGCCGCCCAGGCCTCCGCCCAGGCCACCACCGCCGCGGAACGGGAAACCGCCCGTGCCGCTGCCCGTGCCTGCAGTCGCCGTCGACGCGAGCACGTGCTCCCCGAGGGTGAGCCCGGTCAGGATCTGGTCATCTGTGCTGCCCTGGATGCCGAGGGTCACCGGCATGGTCTCCTCGGTGTTGTTCGCGCCGACGACCACGACGGTTGACGATGTGCCCGACGTGGTGACCGCCGTCGCCGGCACGTACAGCACGTTGTTCGCCTCACCGGTGATCACGCTCACGGCCACCGACTCGCCGGGCTTCAGCCCGGCGGCATGCTGGGTGAGGGCCAGCGTGACCCCGTAGTCCACGACCCCGTTGCTGGTGGTCGACGTCGGGTCGATCTCCGCCACGGTGGCCGACAGCGCGCTGGCCGGGGTCACACCCTCCAGCGTCACGGTCGCCGCCGCGCCGACGCGCAGGCTCGCCGCGTCGGTCTGGTCGAAGGTGGCCTGGATCAGCATGTTGGACAGGTCGGTCAGCACGATGAAGCCGCTCGCCGCGTTCGTGGTTCCCGCCCCGCCGGCCCCGGTCCCGGCCCCGAACGCGCCGGTCGCCGCGGCCTCGCTGGAACCGGAGCTGGAACCAGAGCTGGAACCGGACGAACTTCCCGCGCTCCCCGAGCCGGAACCACCCGAACTGCCGGAACCGGTGGAGCTGCCGGCGCCGCTGCTCGACACCACCTGGCCGACGTCAGTGCTGATCGAGGCGACCGTGCCGCCGAACGGCGCGGTGAGCGTCGTACCCGTCACCGTCTGCTGGTCCTCCTGGACCACGATGTCGTCGTTGGTCACGGCGGCCTCGTCCTGCGCGGTCGTCGTCGCGTTCGGCGTGGCGGACTCCGTGTTCGACGCCAGCGTGGTCTGGTAGGACTTCTCCGCGCTGGACACCGCCTCCTTGTCGGCGGTGATCGTGGCCTTGTCGTGATCCTCGGTGGTCTTCTCGCTGTCCTGCGCGGCGCTGACGGCGTTCTGGTCGTTTGTCACCGTCTCCTGCTGCGCCGCCGCGGCCGACTGGTCGGAGGACACGGCCGAGGTGTCGTTCGCGACGTTCGTCTTGTCCGTCGCGACCGCCGCCTGGTCCGCCGTGCACGTGCTGGAAGTGCTGGTTGTGCCGGACGTGCTCGTGGTGCTGCCCGCGCACGCGGTCTCTTCGGCTGCCTCGTCGCTGTTCAGCTGGTTCTCGGCGGAGGTCAGGGCGGACTCGTCTTTGCTGAGTTTCGCCTCGTCGTTGGACAGGGTTTGCTGCGCGTAGCCGAGGGTGTCCTGCGCCGTCGTGACGGACTGTTCCTCCGAAGTCGCGTCGTCGTCGGCCCCCTGCTCGGCGGCCGATAGGTTTGATTCGGCCGTCTGCACCTGCTGCTGCGACTGTGCCGCCTGATCGCTGGCCACCTGCTTCGCCGCGGGAGTCTCTCCCTGCTCCGCGGCGGTGAGCTGCGCCTCGGCCGCCGACAACTGCGCCTGCGCCTGCTCGAGGCTGTCCTTGCTGGAGGTGGGATCGACCGTGGCGAGCGTCTGGCCCGCGTTCACCCGCTGCCCGACCTTGACGTAGATCGCGGTCACCTTGCCGCCGGTGGTGAAGTTGAGGCCGAGGTTCTGCGCCGCCTCCAGCGTGCCGGAAGCGGACACGGTAGCCAGCACCGTGCCTTGCTGCACCATCGATGTCACCAGGGCAGTACTGTTACTGGCCGGCCGTATCTCCAGGTAGGACGTGACTCCTACAGCCACCAGGATCACAGCAAGGGTCCCGTTGATCAGCAGGCTCTTACGCCGCCAGATTTTCACCGGCATAGACTCTCGGTTCTTAATTGAGCGAACCTCATGAAATGCTCCGAGGTTGTTGAAGGTTCGTGAGGCTCATCAGCGCCACCGTCATCGGCAGGCGACAGCCGTCAACAGCGGCGGCGGGGTCGCCGTCGCGGCTAGGGGATACTACGGGGTTTTGCGGGGTTCTACGGGATCAGCTCCAGGTAGGAGATGCCCGGCATCGGCAGGTCGAAGGAGAACTCCAGATGTCCGTCCCCGCCCGCGGCCGCCCGCCCGGGCGGGGACAGCTCATCCAGCGTGTTCATCTCGGCCAGCCCCGCCTACTGCTCCCGCGACGGCCAGGCGGCGCCGTCCCGCATCCGCTCCCAGGCCGGCACGATGTTGGAGTGCCCCTCTTCGTCTAGCGTCGGCGGATACGTGGTCGCGCCAGGAATGGCGCGGCTCGAAGCCCAGTACCTCCCGGGCCCGGTCGATCGCCAGCAGCGTGCCCAGGACTACCTCGGCAGCGCCTCCGCGATCGCGTAGATGGCCGCGACCGTGGCGCGGCGCATCGGGATGTTCAGCGCCTGTGGCCAGCTCGACAATTTCACTACCACGGTCTGGCTCGGGACGTGGACGAAGATGGACTGGCCGTGGATTCCGGCCGCGCTGAACATGGGAAGCTCGGGGTCCGTGACCCACCAGCAGTTACGGTAATGGGCGCCGGGCGGGTAGTCGGTCGCTCCGTCACCAGCTGTGAAGGCCGACGGGCCATCGAGCGCGCCCTGGATGGTGTCGTCGAGCCAGGCCTCCGGGACGACCTGCCCTTGCTGCGCGCGGCCGCGGCATAGCGCGAGCAGTCCGACCCGGCCAGCGTCGCGCAGCGTCGCGCTGATCCCACCGTCTGCCAGAGCGCTGCCGTGACCGTCAACGGTGACCTCAGCGTCGCACTCGGCGCCCATGGGCTGCCAGAGTTCCCTCGCCACGAGGTCGCTGAACCGGGCTTGGCCGGCCCGTTCCAGGACCCAGGCGAGCACATCGGTCAGAATTGAGCGGTAACGAAACGAGCCACCGTGCGGGCCGTCGTTGGTGAGGGTGGAGAAATACGCGATGGCGTCGGCGGGCCGGGCCCTGCCGTCGTCGGGCCGCCACAGGTAAACGCGGTCGCTGACGGCGATCTCGGCCTCGGGGTCGTTGTAGTCCTCCTCGAAGCGGGTCCCCGTCCGCATATCGAGCAAGTGCTGGACGGTCGCGCCCTCGAAGGAGGTGTCGGCGAGCTCCGGCAGGATTGACTCCACCGGCGCCGTGACGTCGAGCGCCCCCTTGCCCGCGAGCGCACCTGCGACGAGGCCGGTCACCGACTTCGAAACCGACATCAGCAGGTGAGGGGTGTCCGGGCGCAGGCCATTGAAGTACCGCTCGGCGATTATCAGGCCCTGGTGGATGACGAGGAACCCGTCGGTATAGGTCCGATCAAGCATCTCGCCCACGGTGAGCTCGCCGGACCATGTGGCGAACCGGACGTCATTCAAATCCTTCTCGGCCCTCGGCATCTCCCAGGCCGGGCCGTCACCCCGTGGAATGCGCGCGGTCGGGATAAGCTCACGGACATGCTGGAACGCCCATCGGTTGAACGGCGGTCGCTGCCAGTTCTCCAGAGTAACGAGATTTTCCGCCGCGAACGGCGGCGATCCGGCCATGAGCGGCAACTCGTCCCGCCCCACCCCCACCCCCACCCCCACGCTCACCGATACAAGGCTAGCAGCCGATCTCTATCCATTCGACCGTTCTGTGTGGGTATCGCGGGATGACGCGGCCGCGAAAAATCACATAGGGTAGCAATGTCAATGTGGTGTAGCCTCGGCTGGTGACCGGCCTGCAGTTCGTCGCGGCGATCGTGAACTCTCTTGCATGGCCGACCGCTGTCGTGGTCGCAGTAGGATTGCTGCGTCGAGAGCTGGCCGACACTTTTCGCCGGATACAGAGTCTCGAATTTCCTGGCGGAAAGGCTACGTTCGCCACTCTACAGGAGTACGAGAAGATGATCGCAGCTGTGGCGAAGGATGCCAGGTCCCCGGGTGACGAGGCAATCGTCCGGCACGGGGTGACCGAGTTCAGTGTGGTTCAGGCACTGGCTTTGGCGGCCCCCGGGCAGGCGATCATCGATGCCTGGGGACTGCTTGAATACCAGCTCAACGTAGTTTCTGATCGGATTGCCCCGGACCAGCCGCACGGCTGGCCACAGGTGGCACGCAACCTCGAAGCCTGGGAAAAGTGGCCGATGCTCTACCCGGCAGTCCTGGAACTGCGGCGCCTGCGTGACTACACGGTCCGGTCCAACCGGGCACCGTCAAGCGAGGACGCAGTCCGCTACGTGTCGGTAGCGCAGGACCTGGCAGCTACCCTTCGGACCTCGTTCCCGTCCCAGCCCGGCGACGGTCCCGGCGAAGGTCCCGGGGGTGGCGGATGAGCGAGACCTACGGGGCGGACCCGACCGGCGGTCAGGCTCACGTGCAACTCCGGGAGCATCAACTGCTCCTGATGCATGCAACTGACCAGCTAATCCTTGATCAGGCGAATACGCTCGCGGAGACGATGCAGTTCATCGTCACCCAAACTCGCCAAATACTCAATGCCTGGCATGTAGACATCTTGTTCGAGTATCCAGACGGGCTACGGATAGAGATCTCATCGGACCAAGAGGCGGAGATCGGGCGCCTCATTCCGCACGACAAGTCCATCTCTGGCCTTGTGTTGTCGAGCCGCAGGCCTGTCCTGGTGAACAACCTCCAAAGCGACCCGCTGCTGCGCGAGAAATATTTTCCCCGTGCGGCAATGGACCCGCGTGGGCATGCGCCGCAGCTCAGTTTCCTCGCCGCCGAACTCACCCTCGCTGGACAGGCAATCGGCGTCATCAACGTCGAGGCAACTCCGGACAACAGATTCGACCAGTCGCATCTCGATTTCGTCAACGTCGTGGCCAGGCAGATCTCGATGGCGATCACCCATGCGGCGCTCTTCGACGAAGATAATTTCAGGAACGCCACTGACACTTTGCTCGTGGAAGCCAACAGCAGCGACAGCGACGCGATCATGCGTCAAGTCCTTGACCATATCCTGAGCACCCTGAGCTTGCTGACCTTCGTGAAGCCGGACGCCGCCGATATCCTGTTCGCGGATCCGCAAGACAGCGAGTCTCTGGTCGTCGCGTATAGCACCAACAACGTGGACATCGGGGTCCGAGTGGATATCGCGTCTAGCGTGTGCGGCGAGGCTTTTCGCAGCGGCAACACTGTCCTGCTGCAGCGGGCGTTCGAGCGCAGGGAATACCGGCCACTGGTGCAGGGGATGCGCTGTGAGATGGCCATCCCGATCATCGTCGGTGAGAGCAACAGGTTCCCGATCGGCGTGCTCAACCTGGAGAGCTTTCGAGAGAACGCCTTCAGCAAGGTCGGGCAGGTCCTGGCCGAGCGGTTCACTCGGCGGATCGTCAATGCAGTCGCGATGACGAAGATCCGCGCCGACATAGACAGCGAACTGCAAGACCAGCTCATGGTCCTCGCGGCGGATCAGGTGCTCAACGCCGTCCACCGGATCAACAACCACGTCGGCTCGATACGGGCAGTGGCACAGGATCTGCTGGAGGATCTGGATTCGCCTAGCCCACCGGACACACGCGATCTGGCCTACCGGCTCCGGCTGATCGAGTCCAACGCCGCTCACGCTCTGGAGATCCCCAACGAGCTGCGCAAGCGTATCGGCACGCCACAGGAGAGCGTCGACGTCAACGCGCAGGTGCAAGCCGGTCTCGCGGCCGTACGGATCCCCAGGTACATCGAGCTCGTGACGGATCTGGCCCCTGGGCTGCCCAATATCCCGTGCACGGCCTTGGATCTGGTGGTGGAGAACCTGCTGCTCAACGCCGTGAAGGCGATGCAGAGCCAGCACGGGCCGCTGCATGTGACATCCCGGCTGGATGCGAGGCTGCCCCGGGAACCATTCATCGTGATTACGGTCCGGGACACCGGAGTCGGGATGACCAAGGATGAGCTTGGCCGTCTTTTCGAGCCGCGGCAGGCGGGGCACCGGGGCGGCGGTCTCGGGTTCGGCATGATGTGGGTGCGGAGCTGGGTCCGCCGCGCCCAGGGACTCATCGAGGTCGACTCTCAGCCAGGCTCGGGTACCACGGTGAAGATCCGTTTCCAGATCGACCCGCAACTGATCGATCCGATGCCCCAGGGAGGCGAGCCAGCGTGAAGGCACCCACCAGAGCTCTGGTTGTCGAAGATATCGAGGCATGGGTCTACATCCTCGACCGAGCCGCGCGGCGAGCCGGCGCCTCCGAGGTCGTCGTCTGCGCGAACCTGCAGATGGTTAAGGACGCGCTGCGCAGCGCCAGGTTCGATGTCGCGATCCTGGATGTCGGCCTCGATCCCGATGACGACCTGAACTCGGACGGTATCAAGGCGCTCGAGGCGATCCGCGAAATAGACGACGGTGGCACGCGGTGCGTCCTGGTCACGGGGTGGCAGGGCGACCGAATGAACCTGCAGGCCGAGGCACATCAGAAGTTCGGAGTCGACTGGGCGTACATGAAGGAAAGGTACGAAGCGCATGCGGTGATCGCCAAGCTCACCGAATTGCTCGAGCAGGCCCCCGCGCGTCGTCTGTCTCAGACGACGCCGATGGCGAGCCTGTGCGCGGGCGTGGAACCGTACCGCTTCGAAGCCCAGTTGCTCGAGTCGCTGTCCCCGCACGGCGGAGTGCAGACCCTCTACTCACTGGTGTCACGACTGCTCACTTCGGCGATCCCCGTCATCGCCAGGTATCCCGCCAAGCCGATGGAGCAGGGTCCCGACGGCCTTTGGATTGGCGTGTACTGGAGCCGGGCACTAGCCACCCCTGTAGCGGTCGGCTTGGGTCCCGCTACCGGGTGGCAGGGTGACGAGAGTAAAGTACCGATTGACTTGGTCCGTCTGCTGCCAGCTGGCGTGGGACCCGACCTCATCGAGAGCGTACGGGAACGCAACGTCCAGGGTCGGCTGTGGGAACTTCCAGGTCTGGACAGAGACAACTTTCCGGGATAGCAGCTGATCCTCCTCGGCTTAGAGCACGCATCCCGGTCCATCGCCCATTCGGCTCGGGGAAAGGATCCGTGATGCCAACCGCCATCGACTCCGCGGAGGCGTGTGCGGTGGTTAGACCCGCAAGCCGCCGCTTCTATGTGCACATCGGCAGTCTTGGCTTCCTGGTCGCGGCGCAGCCCACGTTCTTCGGCGAGGTGGCGCACGCCCTTGCGCTGTCTGGCGTCAGCCGGGCGCTTGACCAGGTGGTTCAGGACTGGACAATGTTCTCGCCGGGTGGAACGGAGCCAGCGCTGGCCAAGGCCGCCGACATGCTCCACGATCAGGCGGCCGACGCGCTCCGGACCGCCTTCCAGTGCGTCGTCCAACTCGTTCCGCCCCGGTTTGGGGCGACCGAGCTGCTGCTCGGGCGCGATGAGCAGATCAACGCGTGGTGCTACGAGGACGGGTACCTCACGTACGCCACCGATCGGGACGCTGCGGCGATCATGTACGCCGAGACGGGCAGCCTGCGCAGACTGCGCAGCGAGATCAGGCGTTTCCCGGATTTCGACCCGGCCCTCCAGATGATCAGCGGTCAGCACCTCTTCCTATTCGACCAGCGGTTCGGGACCGGCCCCGGGACTGCTCTGTCCTACAAGCGGCATTCGGCGCGTCTGCAGCGCGGATTCCGCAGGACCAGTCTCCCGACCGGGTTTCATGATCCGGAGCTCGTCCGCGCTGTCGAGGGGTGTGTCAGTTCGATGGCACAGACGTTCGAGGGAGGTTCCGTGGTTGACTACTGCCTGAACCGTGCGGGCCTGATGGTTACCACGCTGCTGCGCAGCCTGCCATCGACGTCGGCAGAGGCGGGCGTCGGGCCCAGCGGTGTCGGCGCGCCGCCGATCACGCGATGAACCCACGCTGCTCCAGCCGCAGCCGGCTGCCCGCTGCCAGGCCGCGTCGCTGACTTCGCCACCCAGATAAGCGCCGGACCAGCCGGGCCACCACCCGCCACCCGAGCAGGAACAACCCGAGGAACGCGAGTGCCACCAGCACGAACGCCACCGCCGTGCCCTGCCCCGCCGCCACCCGCAGCACCATGCCGAGCCCGGCCGCCCCGAGCCACGCCCCCACTCCGGACGGTGCCAGCGCGGAAGGCCGCCGCCAGGCGCGCGTGCCCAGCCATCCGAGGAAAAGCCCGGCCAGGAACGGCCACGCCGTTGACGCGATCCCGCCCAGGCTCTCGCCGCCCGCAGCGTCATGCCGAGCCCGGCCGATGATCACGAACGCCAGCACGCAGCACAGGTCGAGCACCGCCGCCAGCCGCACCGTACGCACGAGCCCCAGCGTAACGGCATAACGTAACGGCTCGATGAGAACCTTGAGCCCGCTGCGGCGCGCCGCCTCCCCGAACGCCCCGGCCGCCGAGTCCAGCCCCGCCCGCCTGCTCACCAGCGAGCCGAGGTCCACCGCGCCGCGTGCGGCCAGGCCGATCGCCCGCGGGTACACGTGGTTCATCCGCCGCACCATCGCGATCGTCAGCCCCTTGCGCCGCGCCACCGAGGCCCGGAGCGTGATCTTGTCGTCGGAGGGAATGCCGGCCAGCACCACCCGCCCGCCGGGCCGGGCCGACTCCACCGCCAGCCGGACCCCCTCGCCGGTGCCCGCCGCCTCGAACGCGACGTCCACGCCAAAGCCGGTGAGCGCACGCAGGTCCGCGCCAGGCTCGGCCACCACGTCCGCGCCGTACCGCGACGCCGCCTCCCGCCGGTGCGCCAGCGGCTCGATGGCCAGCACCGAACTCGCGCCCGCCGCCTTCAGCACCGCGATCAGCAGCAGCCCGATCGGCCCGCACCCCACCACGGACGCGGTGCCGCCGAACGGCAGGTGCCCGAGGTCCACGCTGTGGAGCGCCACCCCGAGCGGCTCGAGCAGCGCACCGTCCGCGTCGGTCACCGCGTCCGGCAGCGGGTGCAGCAGCTCCGCCGGCCAGGTCATGAACTCGCGCATCATGCCGTCGGTCTCGCCGTGCCCGGCGAACCGGATCCGGTAGCACAGGTTCGCGTAGCCGTCCCGGCACGCCCGGCAGGTCCCGCAGGCGATGGCCGGATCGATGGCGACCCGCTCGCCCCGCCGCGGCCCCTCGGCGATCACTCCCGCCCCCTCGTGCCCGAGCACCAGCGGGTGCGCGAGGGTGGCGTCGCCGATCGCGCCCTCGTCCCACCAGTGCAGGTCAGAGCCGCAGATCCCGACCGCGGTGACCCGCACCAGGCTCATCCCCTCGCCCGCCCCGGGCACCGGCTCCTCGCCCACCCGCAGGTCGCCGGCCGCGTGGAGTCTCGCCGCTCGCACCGCATCTCCTCACCGTCGGCCCCTGTTCTTTTATACGGAACGGAGCGTGGTGCGTGCCCCGGAAAACCAGTGATCCCCGCCGCAGGGAGACGGGGATCACTGGTCCGGGGTCTTGCTGGCCTGGGCCAGAACCTAGGCGGTCGGGCCGCTCGCCAGGGTCAGGTTGGCGGTCTGCGACTGACCTGACTGGTCCACCCAGGTGACCGAGACCGAGTCGCCGGGGTGGTACTTGACCAGGGCGTGCGCGACGTCCTCGGCCGAGGCGACGCTCTGGCCGCCGATCGCGGTGATCGTGTCGCCTGCGGTCAGGCCGGCGTTGGCGGCGGGGGAGCCGGACACGGTGCCGGCCACGGGCACGCCGGTGGTGCTGCCGCCCTGGCTGCCCTGGCCGCCGAAGCTGCCCTGGCCGTCCGAGCCGCCGAACCCGCCGAACGCCGCCGAACCCGCCGAAGCCGCCGGACCCGCCGAAGGCGCCGGAGCCGCCGAACTCGATTGCCCGCGCTGCTCGAGGAGCCGATCTCCAGGCCGAGGAAGGCGGTGGCGCCGATGTGGATGTCAGAGGTGGTGGTGCCGGCCTCGATCTGCTGGGCGATGGACACCGCCTCGTTGATCGGGATCGCGTACGCCTGGGTGGCCGTCGAGGACTGGCCCTGGGTCTGGTCGCTGGAGGACGCGGCGGTGTCCATCCCGATCACCTGGCCGTAGGAGTTGACCAGCGAACCGCCCGAGTCACCGGGCTGGATAGGCGCGTTGGTCTCGATCAGCCCGGTCAGCTGCTCGCTGACGCTGGACAGCTCGTCCGACGCGGTGATCGACTGGTTGAGGGCAGTGACCGTCCCGGTCGCGACCGACGGGGTTCCGCCCTTTCCCTCGGCGTTGCCCAGGGCGGTCACGCTGTCGCCGGTCTGCACCGTGGAGGAGTTGCCCAGGCTGGCGGTGGTCAGCCCGGAGGCGCCCTGCAGCTGCAGCACCGCCACGTCGTGGCTGGCGTCGTAACCGACCACGGTGGCCGTGTAGGTCTTGCCGTTGCCGATGTCGGTGACCTTGATCGAGGTGGCGCCGTTGACGACGTGGTTGTTGGTGAGCACCTCGCCGGTGGCCGACAGCACGATGCCGGTGCCCATCGAGGTCGCTCCCTGGTAGCTGTCGGTGGACACCACGTCGACCAGCGCCGGGTCCACCCGGGAGGCGACCTGGCTGGAGGACAGCGCAGTCTTGGACGTGGCCGTGACGATGCCCGCCGCGGTGTGGCCCATGCTGCCGATCAATCCGCCCAACGCGGCCCCGCCGGCCAGTGCCACCGCGCCGGTGACGATCAGCCCGCGCTTGTGGCTGCGCCGCGGCGGCATCGGCGGTTCGCTGCCGTAGCCAGGACCGCCGGCATACCCAGAGCCGCCCGCGTAACCGGGGGCCACCGGATATCCTTGCGGGCTGGGGTAGCCATAGGGGTGACCCTGGCCCTCTCCCGCAGCGGAGCCTGGCCCGCTCTGGGCCTCGTGGGCCTGCTCGTTGTTGTCTGGGTCGAACGTCTGGCTCATGGGTCTCGCCTCTAATTCAGGCCGCGGTTTGGGCGGCTTCGTCCTTTCGTTACGATTCTGATAATCGGCCGCGGACCTTGTGGCCAGCTAAGGGTGGACCTCCGCAATGCTGCAAGTTTCCTGAAGGCCCTCTGAACGCGTTCAGGCTGTGGGGGTCGCTGTGCCTTCATGGCGTGGCTCTCGCCGACCTACGTGCACCCTGTTACTGGCATGCTCGCGTTATCCAGCTCCCGCAGCGGTTCTGGCCGTAGCCCTGCACCGGCCGCTCGCACGGGCCTGAAGGCCCGTGCTCACTAGGCCGGTTCTGGATAACGCTCCCGGGCCGCTCGCACGGGCCCAACCGGCCCGTACTCACTAACCGGTTCTGAATAACGCTCTCGGAGACCGGGACCAGTTCCCGGTCGGGGACGTCTTCCCGTCCGGCGATGTCGTCGTCGGCGGTCAGCCATTCGCGCACGGCCAGGGCCAGCAGCGCCGGGACCAGATCCCGGGACCGCCGCGCCAGCCACGTGGTGCCCATGGTGGCCATCCACCGGACCTCCGCCATCCGCGAGGGCGGCGGAGTGGACGGTTCCGGGTCGGGACCGGGACCGACCGGATAACCCGCCGCGGCCAGCAGAGCGTGGAACCGGCAGGCGATGAGGCGGTGCCCGCGCTCGTTCGGATGCAGGCGGTCCACGCTCCAGTAGCGGCGCTCGTACGTGGCGGGGTCACGGGCCGCGTCCAGGTGCAGGGTTCCGTAGCGGAGCGCCACCTCGTCCACCGCCTCGTTCACCGCCCGCATCCGCCGGGCCAGCGGCTTGGCCAGCGACTTCGGCAGGCCGAACATCCGCCCCGGATCCGGCAGCCGCATGGTGAGCACCTGGGCGCCCGCCGCCCGCAGGCTCGCCACCGTGCGCGCCACGGCCGCGCCCGTGCGCTGCGGGTCGAAGTTGCCGCGCAGGGTGTCGTTGATGCCGACGACCACGCTGGCCACGTCCGGCTTCAGCACCGTGGCGGCCGGCAGCTGGAGGCGCTCCACGTCGGCCGCCAGTGCGCCGAGCGTGGCCAGATTGTGCATGACGGGCTGGTGCAGGCTGGCGGCCAGCAGGGCGGCCCAGCCGCGCCAGCCGCCGCCCTCGGGCGATTCGGGGTCCGGGTCGCCCATGCCCACCGTGATCGAGTCGCCGAGCGCGACGAAGGTCGTCACGCCGGCCTCCGCTCCACGGTGACCGCGGCTCTTGCGGCGGCCCCGCCCAGGGCCTCGTGGATCGCCAGGAAGGCCTGCACGGCCGCGGGCCAGCCGAAGCATTCCGCGCGGGCCCGGGCGGCGGCCCGGCGAGCCGGCTCCGGCCAGGACAGCACGGTCATCACCCCGGCGGACAGGTCCTCGCCTGCCACGCTGGCCCCGGCCTCGCCCACCACCTCGGGCAGCGCGGACTCCGCGCTGACCACCACCGGCGTCCCGCAGGCGAGTGCCTCGAGCCCGGCCAGCCCGAAGGTCTCCGCCGGTCCCGGCGCTATGGCCACGTCGGCGCTGGCCAGCAGCGCGGCCAGGTCGGTCCGGTCGGGCAGGAAGCCGGCGAACGTGACGGGCAGGCGGTCCCGCGCCGCGCGCCGCTCCAGGCGGCGGCGCAACGGACCATCGCCGGCCACCACGAGCCGGGCGGCCACGCCCTTCGCCCGCAGCGCGGCGAGCGTGTTCAGCGAACGCTGCGGCTTCTTTTCCGGTGACAGGCGCCCGCAGTGCACCAGCAGTGCCTCGCCCGGCGCGGCGTAGCCGTCCCGGACCGCCCTGCCCTGCTGGTCGCGATGGGGCGCGGCGAACGTGGTCAGGTCGACGCCGAGCGGGGCGCGCACGAGGTTGCCGGCGCCGATCCGCTCGAACTCGGCGCCGGCCCAGGCGGTCGTGCAGATCACCCGCTGGTACGCGCGGACCGTTCGCCGGTTGGCCGCGTCGGCCATGGCCAGCGCCGGGCCCCGCCGGGACAACCCAGGCAGGTCCAGCCCGGGCACCGCCAGCCTCATCAGCGCGGTGAGGCTCTCATGCGAGATCATCACGGCCGGCACGCCGTGCTCGCGCGCCCACCGGCCGGTCCAGCGCAGCGTGGTCCGGTCCGACACCTCCAGGGTATCCGGCCGCAGCTCGCCGAGCAGGGCGGCCACGCGGCGCTTGCGCAGCAGCGCCCGGTACCCGCCGGTGAACGGGAGCCGGGGCCCGGTCAGCGTGATCACCCGGCCCTGCGGGGTCTGCTCGTCGCTGTCCCGCTCGCCGGGGATGATCAGCACCGGTTCGTGGCCCGCGGCCAGATAGCCCGCCCCGAGCTCGCGCAGCGAGGTGCGCAGCCCTCCGGAGTGGGGCGCGACGTAGTTCGCCAGCCGCACGATCCTCATATCGCCACCTTGTTTCCTAGGTAAAAGGTCGCGTTATGCAAAGAACCCGTCCAGGTTGCTGCCCGTGCCCCCTGCACCGGCCGCTCGCGCGGGCCGAGAAGGCCCGCACTCGCGAGCCGGTTTTGCATAACGCTCCGGGGCAGGCCGTTTCCGGCCCAGGACGGCGGCGTAATGGCCGATCAGCTCGTCGGTCAGCGCTGGCCAGCTGCGGCCGAGGACCTTGCGCCGTCCGGCTGCGCCTAGCGCCGCGCGGGCCGCCGGGTCGGCGGCCAGCCGCGCGACCGCCGCCGGGAAGGCGTCCACGTCACCAGGCGGCACCAGGTAACCGGTCACGCCGTCTTCGACCAGGTCCAGCGGGCCGCCGGCGGCCGGGGCCACCACCGGGAGCCCGCTCGCGGCGGCCTCCTGCAGCGTCTGCCCGAACGTCTCGTACGGCCCGCTGTGCACGAACACGTCGAGGCTGGCGTAGATGGCCGCCAGCTCGTCGCCGCGCCGCTCACCCAGGAACACGGCCTCGGGCATCTGCTGGCGCAGCGAGGCCTCGGCCGGCCCGGCGCCGACGATGACCAGCCGCACGCCCGGCAGGGCGGTGATCCCGGCTAGCAGCTCGACGCGCTTTTCCGGGGCCAGGCGGCCTACGTACCCGGCGATCAGCTCCCCACCCGGCGCCAGGCCGGACCGGATCTGGGCGCTGCGCCGGGCCGGGTCGAAGCGAGCCGTGTCCACCCCGCGGCCCCACAGCCACACGTTGCCGATCCCGTGGCCCAGCAGGCCGGTCGCCGTGACCGTGGACGGGGCCAGCGTCCGTGCGCTGCGGTTGTGGATGCGGCGCAGCCACCGCCACGCGAACGCCTCACCCGGCCGGCCGAGCCGGTAGGCGTGGGCGTAGGACGGCAGATCGGTCTGGAAGACGGCGATGATGGGCAGGCCCAGCCGCTTGGCCACGGCGGCGCCGTGCGCGCCGAGCACGACCGGGCTGGCCAGGTGAACGACCTCGGTCCGGTGCTCGATCAGCGCGTTACGCAGGCGGCGGCTGGGCAGGCCGAGCCGGAAGCTCGGGTAGCCGGGCAGCGGCACGGCGGGGACGCGCACCACGGGATAGGGGACCTTCTCCTCGCGCGCTCGACCGCTTGACGCGCGAGGGCAGCGGCGCGATGACCAGTGGCTGGTGGCCGCGGGCGGCGAGGAGTTCAGCCACCCGCGCCACGCAGTGCGCGACGCCGTTGACATCGGGCGGAAACGATTCGGTAATGATCGCGACCCTCATGCTCACCAAGGTGCGATACGAGGGGATCGAAGTGCCGCAGCCGCCATGACTTCCAGGCGAAGACTCTGTGACTTCTTGGCTGTGTACCCTCGGGGGGACGATCCCCCCAGGACCCCCCTGCTCCTGGGGGGACCCATCCCTGGCCGGGCTGCCCGCCCTGGCCCTTCCCGTCCCCGGCGGCCCCGCCGCCTGAACTGCCCGCATCCGCCGCGATGAGTTTCAGCGAGCTCGGACGTCCAAGCAGATGGTCCGGCCGGCACGGGGGCACGGCCGGACCGCGTGCCCGTCGGGTGTGCGCTTACCTCGTGCTCGCGACCGTAGGTGAGAATGGTCGCAAGGAGGGAGTCGTCGATGAGCGCGCCAGCTGATTCGAGGACGATAGCGGGCTCCTCGCTGCGGGAGTTCCTGCACGGGCTACCCGGGGTGGACCAGGTTGGCGCCGAGGCCCGGGCGGCCATGCTGGCCAGCCGGTCGGTCAAGACCACGGCCAAGCAGTGGGCGCTCGAGGTCGCGATCTCGATGATCGACCTGACCACGCTGGAGGGCCAGGACACGCCGGGCAAGGTCCGGGCCATGTGCGCCAAGGCCAAGCGCCCCGATCCCGCCGACCGGACCGCGCCCCAGGTCGCCGCGGTCTGTGTCTACCCGGACCTCGCTCACCTCGCGGCGGCCGAGGTCAAGGGGACCGGGATCCACGTGGCCAGCGTGGCCACCGCGTTTCCCAGCGGCCGGACCAGCCTGGAGGTCAAGCTGGCCGACGCCAGGTACGCGATCGCGGCCGGCGCTGACGAAGTGGACATGGTCATCGACCGCGGCGCCTTCCTGGCCGGGGACTACCAGCTCGTCTACGACGAGATCGCCGCCGTCCGCGAGGTCGTCGAGGGAGCCGGGCCCACCTCAAGGTCATCCTGGAGACCGGTGAGCTGGTCACGCTGGACAACGTGCGGCGTGCCTCGTGGCTGGCCATGCTGGCCGGCGCCGACTTCATCAAGACCTCGACCGGCAAGGTCACTCCGGCCGCGACGCTCCCGGTCACCCTGGTCATGCTGGAGGCCGTACGGGACTTCCGGGACGCCCACGGCCGCCAGGTCGGCGTCAAGCCGGCCGGCGGCATCCGCACCGCCAAGGACGCCATCCGGTACCTGGTCCTGGTCAACGAGACGGCGGGGGAGGACTGGCTTGATCCCCGGTGGTTCCGCTTCGGCGCCTCCAGCCTGCTGAACGACCTGCTCATGCAGCGGACCAAGCTCGCCACCGGCCGCTACTCCGGCCCCGACTACTTCACCCTGGACTGACATGCCCAAGTTCGAGTACGCGCCCGCGCCGGAATCCCGCGCGATCGTCTCCATCAAGGAGTCCTACGGGCTGTTCATCGACGGGCAGTTCGCGCCCAGCGCGGACGGCCGCGCGTTCAAGACCATCTCGCCCGCCACCGAGGAGGTCCTGGCCGAGGTGGCCGAGGCCGGCCCGGCCGACGTGGACCGCGCGGTGACCGCCGCCCGCACGGCTTACGAGCGCACCTGGTCCGTGCTGCCGCCCAAGGAGCGCGGCAAGTACCTGTTCCGCATCGCCCGGATCATCCAGGAACGCGCCCGCGAACTGGCCGTGCTCGAGTCGCTCGACAACGGCAAGCCGATCCGGGAATCACGCGACGTGGACCTCCCGCTCGTCGCGGCGCACTTCTTCTACCACGCGGGCTGGGCCGACAAGCTCGAATACGCAGGCTACGGCCCGGCGCCGAGACCCCTCGGCGTGGCCGGGCAGGTCATCCCGTGGAACTTCCCTCTGCTCATGCTGGCCTGGAAGATCGCGCCCGCACTGGCCTGCGGCAACACGGTGGTGCTCAAGCCCGCCGAGACCACGCCGCTGACCGCGCTGACCTTCGCCGAGATCTGCCAGCAGGCCGACCTTCCGCCCGGCGTGGTCAACATCCTCACCGGTGCGGGGGACACCGGCCGCGCGCTGGTCACCCATCCGGGCGTCGACAAGGTGGCGTTCACCGGGTCCACCGAGGTCGGCAAGGAAATCGCCAGGGACTGCGCCAAGGACCCGCGCAAGAAGGTGACCCTGGAACTGGGCGGGAAGGCCGCCAACGTCGTGTTCGAGGACGCGCCGGTCGACCAGGCCGTCGAGGGCATCGTGAACGGCATCTTCTTCAACCAGGGGCACGTCTGCTGCGCGGGCTCGCGGCTGCTCGTCCAGGAGTCCGTCTACGACCAGGTCCTGGCGTCGCTGCAGCGGCGGCTGGCCACGCTGCGGCTGGGCGACCCGCTGGACAAGAACACCGACGTGGGCGCCATCAACTCGGCGGCTCAGCTGGCCAAGATCCGCGAGCTGTCCGAGGTGGGGGAGGCCGAGGGCGCGCAGCGCTGGTCGCCGCCGTGCGAGCTGCCGGTCAAGGGCTTCTGGTTCCCGCCGACCGTGTTCACCGGGGTGTCGCAGGCGCACCGCATCGCGCGGGAGGAGATCTTCGGCCCGGTGCTGTCCGTGCTGACCTTCCGGACCCCCGCCGAGGCCGTGGAGAAGGCCAACAACACCCCGTACGGGCTGTCCGCCGGGGTCTGGACCGACAAGGGATCGCGGATCTTGTGGATGGCTTCCCGGCTGCGGGCGGGCGTGGTGTGGGCCAACACGTTCAACAAGTTCGACCCGTCCTCGCCGTTCGGGGGCTACAAGGAATCCGGCTACGGCCGGGAAGGCGGCAGGCACGGGCTGGAGGCGTACCTCGATGTCTGACCCGCCCGCCCGCCTGGCCGTGCGGAAGACGTACAAGCTGTACATCGGCGGGGCCTTCCCCCGTTCGGAGAGCGGAAGGTCCTACGTGGTGACCGACCACAAGGGCGGGTTCCTGGCCAACGCGGCCATGGCCTCCCGCAAGGACGCCCGGGACGCGGTGGTCGCCGCCCGCAAGGCGTTCGCAGGCTGGTCGGCGGCGACCGCCTACAACCGCGGTCAGGTGCTGTACCGGGTCGCCGAGCTGCTCGAGGGCCGGCATGCCCAGTTCGCTGCCGAAGTCCGCTCGGCCGAAGGCCTGGGCGCCCGGCAGGCCGAAGCCGTGGTCGACGCGGCCATCGACCGGTGGGTCTGGTACGCCGGCTGGGCCGACAAGATCGCCCAGGTGCGCGGCACCGCCAACCCGGTGGCGGGCCCTTACTTCAACTTCTCCGTGCCCGAGCCGACCGGCGTGGTCGCGGTGATCGCCCCCGGGGCCTCCAGCCTGCTCGGCTTCGTCTCGGTCGTCGCGCCCGCCGTCGTGACCGGCAACACGGTGGTGGCGCTGGCCAGCGAGCGCTGCCCGCTGCCCGCGGTCTCCCTGACCGAGGTGCTGGCCACCTCCGACGTGCCCGGCGGGGTGATCAACGTGCTGACCGGCCGCACGGCCGAGGTCGCGCCCTGGCTCGCCTCGCACATGGACGTCAACGCCATCGACCTCACCGGCGCCCCGGCCGAGATGGCCGCCGACCTGGCCGTCGCCGCCGCCGAGAACCTCAAGCGGGTCCTCCGCCCCGCCGCCGACGACTGGACCCAGCCCCCCGGCCTCAACCGCATGCTCGCCTACCTGGAAACCAAGACCGTCTGGCACCCCGTCGGCACCTGACCCTGACGTGACGGCGCCGGGTCAGCCATAGATGTCGTGGTGGCCGATGGCGATCCAGGTCAGCGCGGCGTTCCCGTCAGGGCCACGGCCGATGATGAACAGCGCCCGCCCGTCCGGGCTGGCGAAACTCCACGTGAGCGAGTACGCATCGCCGATCTTGTGGATGCGCAGCCGACGTGGCCACGGGGCGTCACCGCGATGCGCGCCCACGGCGAGCGCGGGCAGCAGGTGGTCCCTGACTGCGGTAAGGAATAGCGCTCGGTGCTCCTGAGGGAGCTTGGCGAAGGCATGGTCGAAGCTCGCCGTCGTGCGGTACTTCATCTCTAAGCGCCTTCGGCATCGGTCTCCAGCGCTTCGAGATGGGCGAGGAGCTCATCACCAGTTTCGAATTCTGTAACGCGGCCTTCGGAGATGTCTGCCTGAGCGTCACGGAGCATATCCTGCCATTGCGTACTGTAGACCCAGGCGTCTTCCTCTGGGACGATGCGGGCCAGGCGCTTGCCGTCCCGGGTGAGAACGGTCGTCACGTGCCCGTAAGCGGCCAGGTTGACGAGTTCGGGCAGGTTCTTGCGCGCCTCCGTCGTCGTCATTTCCTGAACCTCATACGGCAGCGGTCCCGCGTTCTCCGTCATGTACCTAGTGTACCTCACGTACACGAGGTCTCCGGGCGCCATCACAGCCGAGGTCATGACATCCGTCACGCCCAGGACAGGATCTGTCGCACTGGGCCGGCGCCGGGCACCTGCCTAGCGTTGAGGACATGACGACGAGCACCCAATCCACGGTCCCCACCCGCGATCGCAGCCGCATGTGGTCGGCCGCCAAGATCGTGGTCTTCGACATCGCCGGCCCCCTGGTGGCTTACCAGGTGCTGCGCTCGGCCGGGCTGAGCAGCGTATCGGCCCTGGTGCTGAGCGGCGTGCTGCCCGCCGTGGCCGTGCTGGGCGGCCTCGTCCGGCACCGGCACCTGGATGCGGTCGGCCTCCTGGTCCTGGCCGGGATCGCCGTGGGCACGGTGCTGGGCCTGCTCACCGGCAACGCCCGGCTGGTGCTGATGGAGGGCTCGGTGCCCACGGCGGTGTTCGGGCTGCTGTGCCTGATCTCGCTGCGGTCACGCCGGCCGCTGATCTTCCGGTTCGCTCTGGAGTTCATGGGAGCGGACACCCCGCGCGGCCGCGATTTTGGCAGCCTGTGGCAATACCCCGGATTCCGCCACGCCTTCTGGCTCTTCACCGTGGTCTGGGGCGTGACCTACCTGGCCGAAGCCGCCGCCAGGATCGCCATCGTCGAGACCACCTCGACCGGCACCGCGCTGGCCGTCTCCAAGGTCATGCCCTACGCCGTCGGCGGCCTCCTGGCCCTCTGGATGGTCATCTACGGCCGCCACACCCGCCGCCAGGGCGAGCGCCTCGCCGCCGCGCCCAGACCGCCGCTCGCCCAGACCGCCGCCGCCGAGACCACCGCCGCCGCCCAGCCCGCCGCCGCCTGACCGTCGCCAGCTGCGTCAGGCACGCCGGCGCCGGTGTCCCGCGGGCGCCGCCTCGGCGATCAGCACCCGGTCCCCGGCCGCGACGACCGGGTCCTCGTCGAGGCCGAGGGTGAACCGGCCGTCATGGACCAAGCCGAGCACCAGTCCGCCGCGCTCGTCCCTGATCGCGCTGAGCGCCCGGCCCACCATGCCCGGATCCGCGTCGACCTCGTCCAGGAGGTCCCGGCCCGACTCGACGAGCTGCGCGATCAGCTCACTCGCGTGCGGCGTCTCCAAGGACATGGCCAGCGTGCGGGCCACCAGTTCCTGCGCCGACACGGCGTGCTGAACGCCGAGTTCGCTCAGCGCCTCCCGCACCGCCGCCGAGGTGACCAGGGCGGTGATGGGCAGGTCGGGCGCCTGCTTGCGCAGGATCACGGCGCTGACCAGCACGTCGCCGTCGCTGCTGCCGCACAGGAGGGCCTGCTGGGCGCCCCGGGGCTTGGCCTTGCTGATCGTGGACGGCTCGGTCGGGTCGCCGCGCACCAGGTGCACGCCGTGGCGGACGCTGCCCGGCTCCACGTCGGCGGCCAGCACGACGGGAATCCCAGCCCCCTCCAGTTCCTCCAAGATCGCGGGCACCGTCGGGTTCATCCCGACCACGAGCCGGTAGGTGCCCTCGCGGGAACTGACTTTCCATGCTGAGTATCCTCCGGATTCCGGCCACGGCGACCCCGCCCGTCACCAGCGCGAACACCGTGGCCAGCAGCGGGATGGTGGTCAGCATGACCGCCGAGGCGAGGAAGCGCCCGATGCCGTTGTGCGGTGTCACGTCACCGTATCCGACCGTCGTCGCGGTCGTGATCGCCCAGTACAGCCCGGTCGTGAACGGAAGGTTCTCGGCCAGCGCGAACAGCCAGGCGCCGACCAGCACGCAGCCGACCGCGCTGGCCAGCAGCGCGGCTATGTGCTTCCGGTGTGGCTGGCCCAGCAAGCGCACCAGGAGAGTTATCACGGCTCATATCGTGCCCTACCCAAGGCGTCGGCACGACCCGGGCCGGCCAGCTCACCCAGCGTGGTGCCGCCGGTAGTGCTCGGCCAGCACGTCGTCACCGAAATCGTCCGCCGGGTTGCGCCACGCCGAATGGATGTGGTTGCCGTTCCCCTGGGTGTTGTCGTGCTCGATGAGCAGCTTCGGCCCCTGGATCCGGAAGTAGTGCCGCTCCCCGGGTGACGTGCCGCCCGCCCAGGCGAAGCAGAGGTTGTCCAGCCCGGCCTGCTCGAGCTCGTGCATCTGGGCCCCGGCCACGTCGTCGGGCAGCCGCCGCGCGAACGACCCGACCAGGGCGGCCAGGTCGTCGAGCTGGATCCGGTTCAGCGCGGAGCCGGGAATGCCCTTCGGGCCCCGGCGGACGTAGCTGAGGATGTCGCGCTCCTCCTCGCTGATCACGTAGTCCGGCTCGGGAAAGAACACCGCGTCGGGCCGCTCGACCTCGCCGATCCTGGGCACCATCCGGGCGGCGAGATCCGGCGGCGGACGGTGGTGGATGATCGCGGCCTGCCGCTGCGCCGCGTCCAGCGAGTTGACGAACCGGAAGCCGAGTTCCTCGTCGTCGGCCAGCGGAGCCAGCAGCCCGTAGGACGCCGGCTCGGCGCCGAGCATGCACGGCGTAGGAGACACCCACCGGCCATCCACCACGGTGAAGTTCAGTGACACGTGATGCCCGGCGAGCTGCCAGCCCCACACCTCGTCGCCCGGCGACCCGAACACCCTGAAGCTGTACCGCTCGGGGTTGAACAGGTCGGCCAGCCCCGGCGTCAGCGCCCGCAGCACGTGCTCCATGGCCATCACGGAGACGACCTTGGTGTATCCCGGCAGGCTCGTGCCGGCCACGATCAGCTCGTGCGCGAGCTTGCGCTGGCCGTCGTCCAGCGCGCCGATCGGCAGGCCGTCACGCTCCGGCTCCGGCAGGAACGACCAGTCGCGCCGCTCGTCGCCGAAGGGCCGGCACGCCCGCCCCCGCTGCGCCTCGGTCAGCGCCGCCAGGAACGCGGCGGCCGCCCCGGCCATCCGCCCGGCCGTCTCCGGTACCGCCAGGCGACCCCCGTCACTCATCTACGGCTCTCCGATCGTCATGGTCCTCGCCGTCGGCCGTCGGCCGGCCGTGACCCGCTTCATTTCTACCGAACGGGCCGTGCTGCATGCCCCCGGCCCCTCTTCGCCCCGGCGTGGCCCCTGCACACGAGGAAGATCGCCTACGGCGGCCACCACGATGGGCAGCAGGAGGGATGCTCCGGCATCTGAGGTTCACATGACGGTCACGCCTATATCGTGCCCAGTCGACGTGGTAGCCACATCATTTAACGTGTCGGAAATGTGTCGGAAACATGTCGGCCCGCATGCGTGTCATATGACAACTACATTGGAGTCACATGCTGAAGACATCGCATCAGATCCGGGAAGGAATCCCGTCATGCCTGCTACACCCAACCCCGTCGTTGACAAGCTCCTGCTGGCCAAGGAGTTGAGGCGGCTACGCGACGAGAAAGGCCTGACCCAGCAGCAAGTCGCCGAGAGGCTCCGGTGGTCCCGGGAGAAGGTGGGACGCATCGAGACCGCTTCGACCTCGGTAAGCCCCGGTGACGTACGGCGCCTGTTGGATCTTTACGAGATCCTTGATACCGATGTGCTCGAGCAGTACGAACGGCGGGCCGAGGCGGCCCAGCGGCCCGGCTGGAACAGTTCCGCGCCCTGCTGCCCAGCCGTTACCTGACGTATCTCGGCTTTGAGGAAATCGCGACCACGATGAGGCAGTACCACCTTTCCCTCATTCCGGGTCTCCTCCAGACTCCCGCCTACATGCGCGAGGTGCTCACCTACGTGCACGAGATCTCGCCTCGCGACGTGCGGAGGCTTATCGAAGCCCGTACGCGCAGGCAGCAGCTTCTCATCGCCGAGCGGCGGCCGACATTCAAGATCATTATTGACGAGGCCGTCCTGCGCCGTCCCGTCGGCGGGCACCGGGTCTGGCGCGAGCAACTGGAGCACCTCCAGAAGGTCAACCAGTTCGAGGGAGTCGACCTCATGGTGCTCCCGCTCACGGTCGGGCCTCATCCCGGCATGAAGGGAGCGTTCAACCTCCTGACGTTCGAGGACGCTCCCTACGACGACCTGCTCTACATAGAAAACAACGAAGGCGACCGAATCGATCGAGACGGATGACGAGGTCATCGTCGAATACATGCAGATCTTCGAGGAACTCGAGTCGAAAAGCATAGGCGGCGAGAAATTCGCGGAGATGGTGGCGAAGATCGCCGATTAGCCACCTGGCAGACGATGAGAGGCGACTCGTCAGATAACGCAATTGCCGGGCTCCGGCAACTAACTCTACTCGCGCCCCATCCCCCGAGGGGAGCAACCGGTCAATGGTGGGACCTCGCCGGCCGAAGGCAACGCCGGTCGACCCCGGACGCTCTGCGGCGGACGCCCCGCCGCAGAGCGGGAACGGCGATGCCCCTGAAACCAGCCAGGTAATTCAGAGGACCACGCCGGACCGCCCTGCCCACCAGCGTCCGAACGGCGCCCCGCCGAGTGGTCCCGCCAAGCTCGAGCCGGACGAGCCAGCGCAGCGTCGCGTCCCGTCGGGCGTTCAGCAGGTGGCAAACGCCCGGCAGCTGCTCGTCCAACGAGGACCGAGTCGGCCCATATCCCGGCCAGCCGGATCAAAGTCCTGGGCTGTGAGATCCAAGATCCGCACCTCTTGCAGCCGAATCAGATAGCGCGGATCGTGCTTCTTTACTCGTCCCTTCGGTTGCCTCCCCTATTGCTGGTTCTGGTCGCCGTGTACCAGCACACCCTGAAGACGATAAGGGCGCAGGCCGATAAGCTGCAGCTGAATTTCGGGGAACTGATTACCGTCGCCGTCTGCGTCGCCTTGTTCATCGTCCTCGCGGTCATCCTGATCCCGCGCAGACGGCGACGCGGCGGCCGGTCCGACTAGCGCCGGGCCACCGGTAAGCGCTTATCACTCATCCCGCTGCGTCCGGATCCGCGCCGGATCCACTCGCAACCGCGCCACCGCGGCAGGTGCGCTGAGGCCTGCCGCAGCGGCCAGTGCCGTCACGATTCCGGCTGCGGCCTCTGCCCGACTCAGCGGAAGCGCCCCGGACGCCAGGACGGCGAGGGGCGTTCCGACCATGATGATGGCCGCCGCGCTGGCGACGCTCCAAGCGCCATAGATCAATACGGCGAGTGTGCCAGTGGATGGTCGCTCCGGAAGCTTCAAACCGTGGCCTTCCGTTCGCATGCCGCTCATAGCAACCTGGCGGTACCGGCCGTGCGGATGACAGGTGACCGGCCGGTCACAAAAGGTACTCTTGGCGTATCACGCCGACCCTCGCGAGTCCAGCGGTATAGCAAGTTTAAGTGTTTGGAGATACCTTCAGCTACTAAGGGTTGGTGCTGCGAGCAAAAAGGTCCCGCGTGAGGCTATTGATGTGCTAGGTGTCAGGACGGCCTGCGGCGCGGCGGTTTAACAGGAGGGGATCTCATGGCGGATGTCGGCGACTCGCGCGGCGGCTGGCGAAAGAGTTCACGAAGCGAGAGCGGCGCATGCGTCGAGGTACGGATAGGCCTGGATGAGGTGCAGGTCAGGCACTCCGCCGACCGAGAAGGGCGCGCTATCACTTTCAGTTACCGAGAATGGCAGGCGTTCCTTGAGGGCACCGTACTCGGCGAATTCGATCTCCCCTGAGATGGGCCGTCAGCCAGCCGAAATCATAGCGCTGGCCGCCCAGCAGGCCGGACATCGTCGCGCCCGATGCGAGGAGTATGCAGTAGCGCAGGGGTGGCTGGTGTCGAGGTGCTGCGATGAGGTTTATCGCTCATTCTGGGAGGATGAGCGACGTACGCCAGCCGGGGACCCCCAGCCACGATCACGTCCCTGAGTACGGGAACAGTCATCGGTATACCCGCGGTGACGAGGTCCAGTACGGTGACGGGCGCCAATCCCGGCACGCCCTCAGGCATCGCGTCGGGCACGCGATCCGGCCGCACTCGCATGACCACGGGACCGACGCGGCGCTGGAGGCCTCGGCCGACGGCTGGCGGACGCTGTGGGTCTCGCTGGCCGGGCTCGCCGCGACGGCGGGCGCGCAGGCGGTGGTGGTCGCGCTGTCCGGCTCGGTCGCACTGCTCGGCGACACGCTGCACAACGCGGCCGACGCGCTGACCGCGGTGCCGCTCGGGGTGGCCTTCATGCTCGCCCGGCGCCGCCCGAACCGCCGGTACACCTACGGCTACGGCCGGGCCGAGGACCTGGCCGGCATCGCCATCGTCGCCGTGATCGCGATCTCCTGCGCCGTGGCCGCGTTCGCCGCCGTCCAGCGGCTGCTGCACCCGCGGCCGGTCACCCACCTGGCCGCCGTGGCCATCGCGGCCGCCCTCGGCTTCGCGGGCAACGAACTGGTCGCCGGCTACCGGATCAGGACCGGCCGCCGGATCGGCTCCGCCGCGCTGGTCGCCGACGGCCGGCACGCCCGCGCCGACGGGTTCACCTCGCTGGCCGTCCTGGCCGGAGCGGGCGGGATGGCGCTCGGCTGGACCTGGGCCGACCCCGCTGATCGGGCTGGCGATCACGGTGGCCATCCTCGCCGTGGGCTGGCAGGCGGCCCGCGACGTCGGCGCGCGGCTGATGGACAGCGTGGACCCGGCGCTGACCGAGACGGCCGAGGCGACCCTGCGCGCGACCCCGGGGGTGCTGGGCGCCGGGCCGGTCCGGCTGCGCTGGGTCGGGCGCAGGCTCCGGGCCGAGTGCGCGATCCTGGTCGACCCGCACTGTTCGGTGATCGAGGCGCACGCGGTCGCGGTCAGCGCCGAGCACCGGCTCATCCACGCCATTCCCCATCTGGCCGCCGCCGTGGTGCATGCCGATCCGCTGGACGACGCCGACCACCACGCGCTGCTCGCCGACCACGTCCCGGCCTGAAGACGCGGCTCTGCCGCCACGGGGGACGAACCCGTAACCCCCCTGGCACCCCCGGCTAGACGCGGGGCAGGATCCCGGACAGCAGGGCGCCCATCCGGCTGGCCGCGGCCGCGGCCGGCCTCGACCACCTCGGCATGGCTCAGGCCGTGCCCGGCCAGGCCCGCCGCCAGGTTCGTGACCAGCGAGATGCCGAGCACCTCGGCTCCGAGCTGGCGGGCGGCGATCGCCTCCAGGACGGTCGACATCCCGACCAGGTCGGCGCCGAGCCGGCCGAGCATGGTGATCTCGGCGGGGGTCTCGTAGTGCGGGCCGGGCAGCATCGCGTACACGCCCTCGGCCAGGGTCGGGTCGGCCTCTCGGGCCAGCGCGCGCAGCCGCGGCGAGTACAGGTCGGTCAGGTCGACGAACCGCGGGCCGACCGACGGCGCGGGCCCGCTCAGCGGCGACTTGCCGGTCAGGTTGAGATGGTCGCTGATCAGGACGGGCTGCCCGACGGCGAGCCCGGACCGGATGCCGCCCGCGGCGTTGGTCAGCACCACCACCCGGGCACCCGCCGACACCGCCGTGCGCACCCCGTGTACCACGGTGGCCGGCGGCAGCCCCTCGTACAGGTGGACCCGGCCGAGGAACACCAGCACCCGCAGCGGCCCGGCGCTGACCGAACGCACCGTGGGTGTATGCCCGGCCACGGTGGGCTCGGGAAACCCGCCGAGTTCGGTCAGCGGGACCTCGACCCCGGAAGCCTCGACGGCGCCGATCGCGTCGGCGGCGGGGGCCCAGCCTGAGCCGAGGACCACCGCGACATCGGGCCGGCCGGCCAGGGAGGTGAGCCGGGCGGCGCTGGCCGCCGCCACGGCGTACGGATCGTCGGTCACGAGCAGCATCATGGCGCACGGCGGCCCAGTCCGGGTCGCGGAGAGGCGTTTTGTCTGGGCTGGCATGTGTTTCTGATGAATGTTCCGGCTCGCGCGGGCCGAAAAGGCCCGCGCTCGCTGGGCCGGTCTTGCATAACGCTCCGCGGCCCGTTAGGTCAAAGATGGAATTAACCGCGTTTCCGTATACCGTGACCTGGTGGACGAGGAGGCGCAGACCCGGGAAGCCGGGGAAGCCGCACGGGGCCGATCCGCAGCCGCAGGCCGGGAGCACGAGGCGCAACCCCGGCAGCCGACAGAGCAGGCCGCGGGCGGACCGCGCGGGACCTGGGATGACCCGCGGATACCGTGGGCCGGGCGGCCGCGCCGGGTCGACATCTTGTGCTGGGCCGGCATCGTGCTCAGCGGCATCTACTACTGGGCCCTGCTGCCGTTCGTGGCCCCGCTGGTCGGCACCCATCCGGTGCTGCTCGAGGTGCTGAACGGGAACACCGCGGCCATCATCTCCGCCGCGGCCTTCGTCCGGGTCGGGCACGGGACGCTGGCCGTGGTGCTGCTGGCCGCCATTCCCGGGCTGATGAAGTTCGACGTGCTCTACTGGTGGGCAGGCCGGCTGTGGGGCGAGCGGATCATCGCGCTGCTGTCCGGCCGGCGCAACCGCGGCGGCCGCTACATGGACCGCGTGCACCGGTGGGGTCGCAAGTTCACCTGGCCCGCCGTGGTGGTCGCTCCGTTCCTGCCCATCCCGAACGCGATCATCTACGTCATCGCCGGCTGGGCCGGGATGCGGCTGGTCACGTTCCTCATCCTGGACGCCATCGGCACGCTGCTGTGGGCGGGCCTGCTGGCGGGCCTGGGCTACGAACTCGGCCACCACGCGGTCGTGGTCGCGCAGGCCATCTCGCACTACGGGCTGTGGATCTCGATCGCGCTGATCGTCGTCATCGTGTTCTTCCAGATCCGCTCGCAGCGCCACATGCTGCGCACGGCCGCCCGCGGTGGCGATGAGGCCGGGAGCTGATCCGGGCCCGGGCGGCGACGAGAGCTCCGGGCCGTCTTCCAGGCGCTCGGCTAGCGGCCGGGCCGTCAGGGCCGCACGCCGTAGAGGTATTCGAGCGCGAGCTGGTCCAGGTGCTCGTAGGCCAGGCCGCGGCGGGCCAGCGCGTCCACGTCGGCGGCGGCCTCGCGCACGTCGCGCCAGGTCTCACCGGGGGCGAGCGTCGGCGAGCCGAGCTGGCCCACCCCGCTGGCCCGCAGCGCCTCGGCCACCTCCGGGTCGGCGCGGAACGCCCGGACCTTCGCCCGCAGGATCAGGTAGTTGCGCATGCACGCGGCGGCCGACACCCAGACGCCCTCGTCGTCCTCGGTGCGCGGCGGCTTGTAGTCGAAGTGGATGGGCCCGTCGTACCCGCCGGCCTCCAGCGTGTCCACCACCCAGAAGGCGCCCCGGACGTTCCCGGCGCCGAACCGCAGGTCCTGGTCGTAGCGCGGTCCGTGCTGCCCGTTCAGGTCGATGTGGAACAGCTTGCCGTGCCACAGCGCCTGCGCGATGCCGTGCGCGTAGTTCAGGCTGGCCATCTCCTCGTGCCCGATCTCGGGGTTGACCCCGACCATCTCCGGGTCCGCGAGCCGGTTGATGAACGCCAGCGCGTGACCCACGGTCGGCAGCAGGATGTCGCCGCGGGGCTCGTTCGGCTTCGGCTCGATCGCGAACCGGATGTGGTAGCCCTGCTCCCGCACGTACGCGCACAGCAGGTCCAGTCCCTCGGCGTACCGGTCCAGCGCGGCGCGGATGTCCTTGGCCGCGCCGGACTCCGCGCCCTCGCGGCCGCCCCAGAAGATATAGGTGCGGGCGCCCAGCTCCGCGGCCAGGTCCAGGTTCCGCATCACCTTGGCCAGCGCGAAGCGCCGCACCTCCCGCTCGTTCGCGGTGAACGCCCCGTCCTTGAACATCGGGTGGCCGAACAGGTTCGTGGTGGCGGTCGTCACCACCAGCCCGGTCTCCGCCAGCGCCTTGCGGAACGCGCCGATGCGCTCGTCCCGCTCGGCCGGCGTGGCGTCGAAGGCGAACACGTCGTTGTCGTGGAAGTTGACCCCGTACGCGCCGAGTTCCGCCAGCTTGTAAACGGCCCGCTCGGCGGGCATGGGCGGCCGCACGGCCGTCCCGAAGACATCCACGCCCTGCCATCCGACCGTCCAGATCCCGAACGAGAAGCGGTCCTCGCGCGTGGGGACGTAATCCGTGCTCACCCGGCATTCCTTTCCCGGGGAGACCTGCCGACCCTGGCTTTCCCGTGCTGCCACACCCACAGGCTCTCACCACCCTCGCCACCTTCCACGCTCCGCAGCTTTCGGACCGGCCCGCCGCCCGCCCGTTCCATGATCATGGCGGCAGTTTGCGCGAGAACTATCGGCCCGCGCATCAAGCTCCGCGGCCTCAGGCGCCCCAGCCGGCGGTGGCGTCGCGCAGGGCGGCGTAGCGCTCGCGGACCAGCGGGTCGGGCTCGGCGGTGTACTCGGCGCTGGAGCCCGGCAGCGGCCAGTCCGGCGGCTCGGCCGAACCGGACAGCGCCCAGGCGGCCTGCCGGGCCGCGCCCAGCGCCACGTACTCGGCGGGCTGGGGAACGGTCACCGGCACCCCGAAGATGGCCGGGGCGATCCGGCGCACGGCCTCGGATCGGGCGGCGCCGCCGATGAGGATGACCCGCTCCGCGGCGATCCCGCAGTCGGCGAGGTTCCCGATGGCGTCCGCGAGCGAGCAGAGCAGGGCCTCGACCGCGGCCCGCGCGAGGTTCTCCGGTGTGGTGTTGGTGCTGGTCAGGCCGCGCAGCACGCCGCTGGCCCCGGGCCGCCTGGGGGATCGCTCGCCGTCCAGGTAGGGCAGCAGGGTCAGGCCGCCGGCCCCGGCCGGGGCGGCGAGCGCGAGGCGGGACAGCCCCTCGGGATCGGTGCCCAGCATGCGGGCGGTGACGGTCAGTATCCGCGCGGCGTTCACCGTGGCCACCAGCGGCAGGAAGCGCCCGGTGGCGTCCGCGAAGCCGGCCACCAGGCCCGATTCATCGGCCGCGGGCTCGGCCGCGACCGCGTACGCGGTGCCGGAGGTACCGATCGAGACGACCACCTCGCCCAGGCCCACGCCCAGGCCGAGCGCGGCGCCCATGTTGTCGCCGGTTCCCGCGGACAGCGCCGCGCCGCCGGGAGTCCTGGCCACGATCTCGGCCGGGGCCGCCAGCCTCGGCAGCCCCACCGGGTGGCCCAGGGCGGTCTCGGCGATCTCCGGCAGCCAGCGGTCGGCGGCGGGGGAGAAGTAGCCGGTGCCGGAGGCGTCACCGCGATCGGTGGCGGGCTCCACCGACCCGCCGGGCCGCCGGTCCGCCGCTCCCGCCGGCCCCCCGGCCAGCCGCCAGGTCAGCCAGTCGTGCGGGAGCAGCACGTGCGCGGTGCGCTCGGCGGCTTCGGGTTCGTGCTCGGCCAGCCAGCGCAGCTTGGTTACCGTGAACGACGCCGAAGGGACGCTCCCGGTGCGCCGGGCCCACTCGGCCTGGCCCGCCGAGTTCGGCGATGAGCGCCGTGGCCTGCGGCGCGGACCGCATGTCGTTCCACAGCAGGGCGGGCCGGATCACCTGGCCGGCCTGGTCCAGTACGACCATGCCGTGCTGCTGGGCCGCCACCCCGATCGCGTCGGCGCGGTCCAGCAGCCCGTGCCCCGCCTCGCCCAGGGCGCGCCACCACAGCTGCGGATCGCACTCGGTGCCGTCCGGGTGCGGGGCGGCGGCCTGGCCGACCACGGTGCCGTCCTCGGCCTGGCACAGCAGCACCTTGGTGGACTGGGTGGATGAGTCGACGCCTGCGACCAGCATCAGCGGCTCCTTGTCACAGCGAAGTACACCTCCTGAACTAGGGCCGCACTCTACTTGAGCCGTTCGTGACGCGCGGGCACAGTCAGTTGCACGTTACAAATGAACGTGCAGATGGTCTTGCATGAAGTGCCGGATCTCGGGCAGGATGTCAAATGCGTCGATCAGCACGGGGTTGGCGCACTACGCTTCGCGGGGTCGCGAATGGGCTTGAGCCAAGTTGGGTTGCCGACACGAACGAAGGTTGATCCTGCCTTCCGTCGGCCCCTGGACCTGAGCGCGAGGCTGGAGTGCGCGCCGGGCCGCCCGCGGGTGGTCCGGATGCCCTCGGACTGGTGGGATTCGCCGGCGGTGGCGGCCTGCGCACTGGGCCTCAGCGCTCAGTCCGGCCGGGCCGCCCGCCGCTTCACCCGGAACACCCTGCGCGAATGGGGCCTGATCTCGCTGGTCGATGACGCGGAGGCGATCGTCGGGGAGTTCGTGGCCAATGCGGTGTCGCACGCCGCGCGGGCGGCTCTTCCCGGGCAGGCCCTGGGCCTGCGGCTGCTGCGCCGGACCGGCGAGGTCATGTGCGCCGTGCTCGACCCGTCCGACAGCGCGCCGGTGCTCAAGATGCCCGACCGGAACGAAGAGGCCGGGCGCGGCCTGCAGATGGTGGACGCGCTGAGCGACGTCTGGGGCTGGAGCCCGGTGACCGGCCGCGGCAAGGCCGTCTGGGCCATTCTCTTCTGCGTCTGACGCCCCGCCGCTGCGTCGCAAGCGCCTGACACATCTGTCCCGGCACCGCTCGTCACATCCGCCTGCCCACGTTAACCTTGGGGGCCGAACCCAGAAGGAGAGGCGTGGCATCGATGCCCTGGACTTGGCGCTACGAGAAGGCGGACGGTACCGCGATCACCTCCGATGACCTGCAAGAGGCGATCTTCGTCAGCCAGGGCGACGCGGAGAGCTGGCTCGGCGAGAACTGGCGTGCGCTGCTCGCCGTCGGCGTGGATCAGGTCACACTGCTCGAGGACTCCCGGACCGAGTACGGCCCGATGAGCCTGCATCCCGAAGATGGACTAGATCTTGTCTCCCGGGCGAACCCGCGGGGCCGGGACCCGGAACCGGCGGATCTGCAGCGCGCGCATCACCGAGTACATGGTCAGGCCCCGGGTGGATTCGCCCGGCAGCCGCTCGCCGACCAGCTGGCGCAGCCGGCGCCTGATGAGCTGGGCGTCGATCACGATGACCACGACCAGCACCAGGACCAGCGGCGAGATGTAGGTCTGCACGGTCTTGTTGTGGGCGAACACGGCCACGAGCAGCACCACCAGGATGTACATGTAGTACTCGCTGATCCGGCGCTTGGAGTCGATGTAGTCACGGGCCAGCGCACGCGCCGGGCCGCGGTCGCGCGGGTTGAGCGCCCATGCCTCGCCCGCCTTCATCGCCTCGTACCGGCGCGCCCGCTCGCTGCGGGCCTTGGCCTTGTCCTCGGGAGTGCGCGGCGCGGCCGGCGCCCGGGATCCGGTGATCGGCTGGCGGCGGTTGCGCTCGGCCTCGCTGCGTTTGGGCGTGGGCCGCCCCTTGGCCGGGGTAGCAGAGCGGGGCTGCTTGACATCTGCCGGGCCGTCCGGGCTCTGCGTGCCCGGGGAATCCTGGGCGGTGCCGTCCGTCGCCCCGGCGCTACGGCGTCGGAACACGCGCATAGCTTAGCCCCGCGGGGCCGCCACAACGGTAGCTCGCATGCTGGGGACCGCGTAGGGTGGAATTCGACTAGTCGCACGGGCTCGTCCGCCGTCTAGCCGGGTGCCCGGCCACCTCGGCCCGGTCGCGCGGCCACGTCGGCGGCGTGGATGTTAATGAAGGGGACGGCCGCGCGTATGGGCGTGATGAAGCGAGTCTCACTTGTCTTCAAGGCCAAGGCCAACAAGGCCCTGGACAAGATGGAAGACCCTCGTGAGACCCTGGACTACTCCTATCAGCGGCAGCTCGAACTGCTGACGAAGGTCCGCCGCGGGGTAGCGGACGTCGCCACGTCGCGCAAGCGCGTCGAGCTGCAGATGAACCAGCTACAGCAGCAGGCGAACAAGCTCCAGGACCAGGCGCGCAAGGCGCTCTCGATGGGCCGGGAGGACCTCGCCCGCGAGGCGCTCGGGCGCAAGTCGTCGGCGCAGAGCCAGCTGGACGAACTGCAGACGCAGTACGCCCAGCTGCAGGCCGAAGAGGAGAAGCTGACCGTCGCCTCCCAGCGGCTGCAGGCCAAGGTCGACGCCTTCCGCACCAGGAAGGAGACCATCAAGGCCACCTACACCGCGGCCGAGGCGCAGACCAGGATCAACGAGGCGTTCTCCGGCATCTCCGAGGAGATGGGCGACGTCGGCATGGCGATCCAGCGCGCCGAGGACAAGACCGCCCAGATGCAGGCCCGCGCGGGCGCGATCGACGAGCTGATGGCCTCCGGCGCGCTGGATGACGCCGTGGGCGGCCACCGCGACGACATCCAGTCCGAGCTGGACATGATGAGCGCCAGCAGCGACGTCGAGCGGGAGCTGGCCATGCTCAAGGGCGAGCTGACCGCGGGTGCCCCCAAGCAGCTCGAGGGCTCGGCGCCCAACGGCGCGGGCCAGGGCGTCCAGGCACCCCAGCAGTCGCAGCAGCCCCAGACAGGACCGTACGCGCCGCCCCCGCCGCCCCCGCCGCCCCCGCGGCCTCAGCCGGCCGAGCCGGTCCAGGATCAGCAGCAGGCCCAGCCCGCCGGGCTGCCCGTGTCCGACCTGCCCGGGCTGGCGGACGAGCATCAGGATGGTGACAGACCGTGATCGTCAGGATCCTCGGCGAGGGCCAGTTCAGGATCGACGACGCGACCGCCGCCGAGCTCACCAAGCTGGACGCCGACTTCGAGACGGCGGTCGACCACAACGACGCAGCCGCCTTCACCGCCGCGCTGACCAGCCTGCTGGCCTATGTTCACGCGCACAGTTCACCGCTGCCGGCAGATAGCCTGGAAGCGTCGGACCTGATCCTTCCAAACGAGGACTCGAGCATGGACGATGTGCGCAAGATGCTCTCAGACGAAGGCCTCATCACGGGCTGAACGCAGCCCGGAGGCCTCGAAGCCTGAGCCTGAGCAGACTTGCGGACAGCATTCAGCAAAGGTTCAGCGTCCGTCGGATACATTTCAGCTAGGTAATGCTGGTGGCACCCGGAGGCCAACACCCGCCCGGGGCCGAACGGAGGTGGCGCCACATGGCGCGTACCAGGTATGCGCCTGACCGGGGGCTGACGGCGCGGATGACCGCGACGATGTTCCTGCTCGGGCTGGTTTTCGTCGCGTTCATCGCCGCGATCATCGGCATCGGGGCGGCGACCCACGACGTCCGACGCCGTGATCGTGCTGTTCGCGGTGGTCCTCGGCGGCGGCTTCGCGATCGGGTCGCTCTTCTACTCCGACAAGATCGCGCTCAGCACGGCGCGCGCGGTGGAGGTGACCCCGCAGCAGCAGCCTGAGCTGCACGGCATCGTGGACCGGGTGTGCGCGCTGGCCGACATGCCCAAGCCGCGGGTGGCCATCGTCCAACACCTCCATGCCGAACGCCTTCGCGACCGGGCGCAACGCCGACAAGTCGGTGCTCTGCGTGACCACCGGCCTGATGAACAGGCTGAACACCGAGGAGCTCGAGGGCGTCATCGCGCACGAGCTGTCGCACGTGGCGCACAAGGACGTCCAGGTCATGACGATCGCGTCGTTCCTGGCCATCGTCGCCGCGCTGCTGATCAGGATCTCCTTCTACGGCGAGCTGTTCGGCGGCGGCCGCGGCCGCAGCAACAACAACGGCGGCGCCGCGATCATCTTCCTGATCCTGATGGCGGTCAGCATCGTCGTCTACGCGGTCAGCTTCCTGCTGATCCGGATGCTGTCCCGGTACCGTGAGCTGGCCGCGGACCGCAGCGGTGCGCTGCTCACCGGCCAGCCGAGCGCGCTGAAGAGCGCGCTGGTCAAGGTCAGCGGGGACATAGCCAGGATCCCGACCAAGGACCTGCGCGCCGCCGAGCCGCTGAACGCGTTCTTCTTCGCGCCGGCCATGAGCCTGCGCGGCGGGAAGAGCCTGTCCACGATGTTCTCGACCCACCCGAGCCTCGAGCGCAGGCTGGCCGAACTGGACAAGGTCCAGCGCCAGCTGAGCCAGGGCCGGTAAGGACGTAGCGAGTGGGCTTCCTGGACACCTTGCTGGGCCGGACCAAGCCGGTCCCGCCCAAGCTGGATGACCTGTTCGCGCTGCCGTCGGCGGCGATCACGCTGGAGGCCGGAGCCGGTTTCAAGCCCACCGGTTCCGGCTCGGTGTGCTTCCGCCCGGTCGAGGGCCGCTCCTTCTCCGACGTGCAGAAGGAAGTGCAGGAGCTGCTCGACATGAGCTCGGGGAAGGAAGGCGGCCTGCCGGTCGAGGTGACCAAGGACTCCTACGGCTTCACCTGGCTGGTCAGCTCGCACCTGTCCGATCAGGTCGACGCGCTGGTCACCGACCTGCACGCGGTCAACTCCTCGCTGGTCGACGCCGGCTTCGGCCCGCAGCTGCTGTGTACCCTGGTCGCCTTCCGCGACGATCAGGAGCGCCGGCTCGGCGCTGATCTACCTGTACAAGCGGGGTACGTTCTATCCCTTCGCCCCGCTGGACGGCGAGCGCCGGGACAATGCGCTGGAGCTGCAGGTCAAGGGGGTCATCGGCGACGACCTGAAGTGGGAGCCGGACCTGGGCCGCTGGTTCCCCGTCTGGGGCGCACCGGGCCTGTAGGACGAGTGGCCGGAATGCGAGTTACACCGAATATCGTTGGGGATGCACGTGGGAGCACTCCCACGCCGCGCACACGAGCAACGCAGGAGCTAAGGTGACTGTTCAGCAAGAGGCCATGCAGGGTGTCATCCTGACCGACGTCGCTGCGGCCAAGGTGAGCAGCCTGCTCACACAGGAGGGCCGCGACGACCTGAGGCTGCGCATCGCGGTCCAGCCGGGCGGCTGCTCGGGGCTTCGCTACCAGCTCTACTTCGACGAGCGCCAGATCGACGGCGACATCGTCAGCGAGTTCGGCAGCGTGCAGGTCGTGACGGACAAGATGAGCGCCCCGTACCTGATGGGCGCGACCATCGACTTCGTCGACACGATCGAGAAGCAGGGTTTCACCATCGACAACCCGAACGCGACGGGTTCCTGCGCCTGCGGCGACTCCTTCCACTGACACCGGGCCAAAAGGCCATAACGGGAGGGGCTAGCCGTCGTGCGTATCGCGGTCACGGGGTCCATCGCGACCGACCACCTGATGACGTTCCCCGGCAAGTTCACCGACCAGCTCATTGCCGACAAGCTGGACAAGGTCTCGCTGTCGTTCCTGGTCGACGAGCTGGCTATCCGCCGCGGCGGGGTCGCGGCCAACATCGCCTTCGGTCTCGGCGTACTCGGCCTGCAGCCGCTGCTGATCGGCGCGGTCGGGGCTGACTTCGCCGAATACCGGCACTGGCTGGAGCACCACGGGGTGAGCACCGCCGGCGTGCGGGAGTCGATGCTGCGCCACACGGCGCGCTTCGTCTGCACCACCGACGCCGACGGGAACCAGATCGGCTCGTTCTACGCGGGCGCGATGGCCGAGGACGCGGAAATCAAGATCGCTCCGCTGGCCGCCGAACACGGCGGCATCGACCTCGTCCTGATCGGAGCCGGTGATCCCGGGGCCATGGTGGTGCACACCGCGGAATGCCGCCAGGCCGGCCTGAAGTTCGCGGCCGATCCCTCCCAGCAGCTGGCCAGGATTCTCGACGACGAGCAGATACGCGCGCTGGTCGACGGCGCGGACTACCTGTTCGGCAACGAGTACGAGGAAGCGCTGATCGAGCGCAAGTCCGGCTGGGGCAGCGCGGAGATACTGGCCCGGGTCGGGGTCAGGATCACCACCCTCGGCTCGGCGGGCGCGCGGATCGACCAGCAGGGCCAGCCGCCGATCACGGTGCCCGCGGTGCCAGACGCCAAGCCCGCCGACCCCACCGGATCGGGCGACGCCTTCCGTTCCGGTTTCCTGGCCGCCGTGGCCTGGGGCCTGTCCCTCGAGCGCGCCGCTCAGCTCGGCAACCTGATGGCCGTCCACGCGCTGGAATCCACCGGTCCGCAGGAATACAACCTGAAGCCCGGCCCCCTGAGCCGAACGCTTCGCCACCGCCTACGGTGACGCCGCCGCGGCTGAGGTCGCCACGCACCTGCCCGCCTGATCCGTCTGCGTCTTCCCGAACCGGCCGCGTCGGCCCGACCGTCATACTTTGCTGGACGGCGCATGTGGTGCCATAAGTTGGGGAGGCGTGGGCGTGTTTTCAATCCTCGGGCGTCCAGGTAACGGGAAGCCAGGTATCGGCCGGGCGGCCGCCGCGCTGATCTGCGTCGCGCTGGCCGCGGGCTGCGGGTCGTCGTCCAGCTCGCCGTCCCCGTCCACGCCGCCGAGTTCCTCCAGCCCGGCCGCCGCACCCAGCAGCAGCGCCGCGCCGGCCACGCCGCCGTCCACGTCGCTGTCCCCGCCGCTGCCGGGCCGCGGGCCTGCCCGACCAGCGGCCTGAACGTGACCCTGGGCGCCCCGTCGGGTTACGCGGGAGGCGTGGACCAGGCGATCGTCTTCACCAACACCTCGGGCGCCACGTGCACCCTGTACGGCTACCCGGGCGTCTCGCTGGTGTCCGCCCCGCCGTACACCCAGATCGGCCTGGCCGCCAAGCGTGACAGCACCACGCCGGTCACGCTGGTCACGCTGGCGCCCGGCGCGAGCGCCAACGCCATGCTGCAGATCGTGGACGCGCTGAACTTCGGGCCCGGCGACCTGCAGCCCGACCAAGGCGGCCTTCCTGCGTATCTACCCGCCGAACCAGACCGTCCCGGTCTACCTGGCCAACGCGTCGGAGACGTGCGCCCAGCCGGTCCAGACCCTGACCGTCAAGGCGGTCCAGGCCGGCACGGGCAGTTCGCTGACCTAGAAGGACTGGATGTACCGGGCGGGCGAGCCGACGCCGGTGGAGTCGTCGTAGCCCTTCACGGCCGGCAGCGCGGCGGGGCCCTCGCCGTCGATGCCGAGCGTGCGCAGGTACGTGATCAGCGGGCCGGTCTTGGTGGCCGGGTCGGTGTAGTTGTTGCGGACCTCGGCCAGGTGAGCCGGGGCCGAGCGGGTGGTCGGTCACGTCATGGAAGGCGCGACGTGCCGTACCGCTGGTAGATCGCCGGGTTGGCGAACCCCAGCGGGTGGCCGGCGGCCTGCTGCGCGTCCGCCTCGATGCCGGCGAAGATCGGGCAGGCGACGCTGGTGCCGCCGATCCGGCTGAGCGAGAACGCGAAGGTGGTGCCGTCCGGCTGCAGCGTGGTCTGGCCCGACCAGCATGCCGGTGCTGGGGTCGGCCAGCGCCGACACGTCCGGTATCACCCGCATCGGGGTGGGGCTGATGGAGCCGTTCGGCAGTGCTGGTGGCCAGGCTGTCCGGCACCACGCCCTCCTGGTAGGACGGCTGGGTGAATTCGTAGCTCACGCCGCCGCCGCCGGAGCCGTCGTAGTACTCGGGGTACACGTACCGGGCGGCGGTGTACTCCAGGACTTGCCGTTGGCCGCCAGCGGGTCGAGCAGGGTGCCCCACGAGGTCTCGAACTCGTAGTTGTCGGACCGGCCGATGGCCAGGCTGGTGCCGCCGACCGAGGTGACGTACGGGCTCGAGGTCGGGTAGTCGGCCTGCAGTCATGTCCGAGCCGGGGTCCTCGGCCGGGCTCTCGTAGCCGGAGTCACCGGAGGAGAAGAAGAAGCCGATGCCCTCGGCCGCGCCGGCCTGGAAGATCTGCTCGTAGACACGGATCAGCGATGGCACCGTGTCGGCGGGCTCACCCCACGAGTCGCTGACGATGCTGGCCAGGTGGTTGTTGACGATCAGCGCCAGCGCGTCGCGCAGGTCCTGGTCGGCGCAGCTCGCCGCGCCGACGTAGACCACGTTGGCGTCCGGCGCCATGCCGTGCACCGCCTCGACGTCGAGCGTCTGCTCGCCGTACCAGCCGGGCGCGTCGCACTCGTTGGCCGCGGTGACGGCTGAAGTTGGAGGCCAGGTACTGGGTGTACTGGCCGGGCGCGAACGGCTTGTCCCCGGTGACCGTCGCGTACTGGTTCGCGTCGCTCAGCATGGTCGGGGAGGCGTAGGCGTCGACGATCGCGACCGTCACGCCCTTGCCGGTCATCCCGGACTGCGCTCGACGCCGTAGGCGCCGCGGATCTGGCGCGGGAGTGTAGCCGCAGTTCGTCCACGGCTGCTTGACGCCGTAGGCGGACGGCTCGTTGACCGCGATCTTCTGGCCGTAGTAGCTGCGAGCACGGCGGCGCGACCCAGTAGTTCGGGCCGGGCGGCGGCAGCGTGTCGGCCGGCGTCATCGTAGTGGGTGGCCGTGTCCAGCCCGCTGACGGTCAGCACGTCGCCGGCCACGCCGGCGGGCGCGGTCGCCGTCTGCCTCGGGCGCGCGGTCGGCCCTGCGGTCCGGGCCCCTGAAGGTCCCGAACGTCACGCCGAACGCGTGCGCCGCGGCCTGGACCGATCCCTGTACCGCGACGTAGCCGCCGATCTCGTCCTTGACCTTGGTCACCGTCAGGCCGGCCCCGGTCAGCCAGCTGCTGACGGCGCTGACCTGCGCCTGCGTGGGCCCGTACCGGCCGCCATCACCTGCGCCGGCGTCAGGTAGTGGCCGTACAGCGCGTTGCCCGGGGTCGACACGGCCGTGGCGTAGGAGGCCAGGCCCGCCGGGTCCTGCCCGGCCAGGTACACCCGGGCGGTGACGGTCCCGGAGGTCACCGCCTGCGAGGACACGCGGTTCGACGCGGTGGCCCAGGCGGGATGAGTTCCGGCGATCGCGACCCGCGCGGTGCTGGCTTGCGCCGGGGCGGCGACAGCCAGGACGCCCGGCCGACGAGCGCGGTAGCGCGCCGCCGCGGTCAGCGCGGCGCGCCATGGCTCTGTTCACATGTGGCACCAATTCCGCTCCTTTAGGGCCGATGTCTTGTTCTGATCATCTTTGACCAGAGCTGATCGGAAATGAGATGAGGGAAGAGACACCCTCCGCGGTCCTGCTCACTTAGCTGTACGCCCAATCGGCAGATCGACACAAGGTCGGATTTCGCGGCTTTTGTGGGAACTTATCCCGAAATGCAAGACAATTTTTGCGGTGAGGATTTGTTGTTCGTTAGTGGCGGTGCTTACGTTCCAGCCGCCGTGCAGCGTGGGCCGCGCGGGCGACCGCCACCCGGGGCGGTAGCGTGGCAGGCATGACAACCGCCCTCGCGGCCGGACGCCTGCTGACCCGCGCTCTCGCGTCCGGTTATCAGGGGCCCCCCGAGCTGACGGTGACCCGGGCCCTGACCGAGTGGACGCTCGACCCGTGGATGCTGGCGCTCATCCTGCTCCTCGGCGGCGCCTACCTCGCGGGGGTCGCGCCGGGATCCCGGCAACTGGCCGGTGGCCCGGCCGATCTGGTTCTGCGGTCTCGGCCTCGGCTTCCTGGTCATCGCCACCATGTCCTGGGTGGGCGTCTACCAGTCCGTCCTGTTTTACGCCCGGGCGGTTCAGACGGTCCTGCTGGTCCTGGTCGTCCCGCTGTTCCTGGCCCTGGGACGCCCGGTCACGCTGACCGCCGCGGTGTTCCCGCGCGCGGGCGCACGCCTCGAGGCGATCATCCGCTCCCGCCCCGCCAAGATCCTCACGTTTCCCGCGATCACCACGTTCGCGCTGGTCGGCGTGCCGTTCGTGATGTACTTCACGTCCTGGTACACGGCGGTCTTCCACAGCACCACGGTGCGCGAGCTGACCTACCTGGTGCTGATGGTGCCCGGCTACGTGTTCTTCTGGACGCTGCTGCGGGTCGACCCGGTGCCGAAGGCGTACCCGTACGCCGTCTCCATGTGGATCACCGGCGCGGAGGTCATCGGGGACGCGTTCTTCGGGATCGCGGTCATCGCTTACCAGAGCCTGATCGGCGCCGCCTGGTACCACGCGCTGGCCCGGCCCTGGGGTCCCACGCTGGCCACCGACCAGGTCATCGGCGGGGGAGTGCTGTGGATCCTCGGCGACCTGGTCGGCCTGCCGTTCCTCGCCGCGCAGTTGATCCACATGATGCGCGAGGACGAGTCGGACGCGGCCCGGATAGACGCCGAACTCGACGCCCGGGAAGCCCAGCCCGCGTCGGCCGACGCCGCCGCGCCGCCCCGGACGAGCCAGCCGGCGACCAGGAGCCCCAGGGGTCACAACTGTGGTGGGAGACCGACCCTCGCTTCACCAGCCGCTTCAAGCCCACCTCCTGACCCCCCGGGCGGGCAGCGCGTGCGGGGGAGGCTAGACGGTCCGGCGGATGAACAGGGCCCAGCCGCGGGGGAGGTCCTGGGCGCAGACGAACTCCTGTGACTTCATCGCGCACCAGGCCGGCACGTCGGTATAGGCTGCCGGGTCGTCGGCCAGGACGGACACGATCGCGCCCAGCGGGACGTCCCTGATCTGCTCGGCGAGCATGATGATGGGGATCGGGCACTTCCGGCCGAGCGCATCGATGGTCAGCACGGGAGCCAGGCCGGGAGGTGGCGCCACGGCCCGTTCGGACTCAGGAAACTCGGAAAAGGGGACGGAACTGACGGCGGCGTCCGGGGGGTCCGTGCGGCGAGCCGCGGGACCGCGCCTGAACAGGCGGAGCCGGTGTCCGGTCATGCGCGCACCCTCACGCCTCTCATCATGCCCGCCGCGGCCTGTGGTACGCGCCCCAGTCCCAAGATCGGCCGCAAAGATGACGCCGCAAAGATGACCGAAACATGTGGGGGTCGAGGAAGGCCCGGAGCCGGAGCGCGATACTGTTTGCACGACACGCTGTAGCAGAACCGAGGAAGGCCCTCGCCTTGACTACCGATCACGCCGGACACGGTTCGCCGAGAACCAAGTCCCCTGGTCCCCGCCGGGTGCGGACCGCCCGCGCGTGGGGCATGACGGTCGCGCTCGTGCTGCTGGTCCTCGGCCTGACCGGGTGTACGAACAACTCGTTCACCCGGCTCGGCTTCCCCAATCCGATCACCGAGCAGGGCAAGACTGTCCTCACGCTGTGGCAGGGGTCCTGGATAGCGGCCCTCTGCGTCGGGGCGGTGGTCTGGGGCCTGATCCTGTGGGCGGTGATCTTCCACCGCAAGCGCGGCGACAAGCTCCCGCCGCAGGCGCGATACAACATGCCGATCGAGATCATGTACACCGCGGTGCCGTTCGTGCTGATCGCGATCCTGTTCTATTACACCGCCAAGGACGAGAACTACATCGACAAGATCTCGCCCAAGCCGGACGTGATCGTGAACGTGCTCGGCTTCCAGTGGAGCTGGCAGTTCAACTACCCGCAGTACCACGTGACCAACGTCGGCAACACGTGGGAAGAGGGCCCGCTGCCGGTGCTGGAGATCCCGACCGGGGAGACGGTCGAGTTCAACCTGACCTCCTCGGACGTCGTGCACGCGTTCTGGATCCCGGAGTTCCTGTTCAAGCGGGACGTCATCCCCGATCACCCGAACCACTTCCAGATCACCGCCACGCAGACGGGCACCTTCATTGGTCACTGCAGTGAGTTGTGCGGCCTGTACCACAGTCGCATGCTGTTTACTGTGAAGGTCGTGACCCCACAGCAATTCCAGGCCGACATGGCCGCCGAGCAGGCGGCGCAGCAGTCATCCGGGAGCACGCAGTGAGCACCATCGAGCATCCCGCCCGCGTCCTGGACACGCCGGGGACTGAGCGCAAGGGGAACATCCTCGCGTACTGGCTGTCGTCGACCGACCACAAGATCATCGGGCACCTGTACCTGATCACCTCGTTCTTCTTCTTCCTGTGCGCCGGGGTCATGGCGCTGCTGATGCGGATCCAGCTGCTGGGCCCGGATCAGCACTTCGTGTCCGACCAGCAGTACAACGAGCTGTTCACCATGCACGGCACGCTGATGCTGCTGCTGTTCGCCACCCCGCTGTTCGTCGGGTTCACGAACGAGCTGATGCCGCTGCAGATCGGCGCGCCCGACGTGGCGTTCCCGCGGCTGAACATACTGAGCTACTGGCTCTTCTTGTTCGGCGGGCTGATCCTGCTGGCCAGCTTCCTGAGCCCGGGCGGCTCGGCGTCGTTCGGCTGGTACGCATACTCCCCGCTGACGAGTGCGATTTACTCACCCGGTATCGGCGCCGACATGTGGATCATGGGCCTAGTGCTGTCCGGTCTGGGCACGATCTTGTCCGGGGTCAACTTCGTCACCACGATCTTCTGCATGCGGGCGCCCGGCATGACGATGTTCCGGATGCCGATGTTCTGCCTGGAACGCGCTGCTGACCTCGATCCTGGTCCTGATGGCGTTCCCGGTGCTGGCCGCCGCGCTGCTGGTGCTCGAGATCGACCGGCGGCTCGGCGCGCACGTCTTCGACGCCGCCAGCGGCGGGGCGATCTTGTGGCAGAACCTGTTCTGGTTCTTCGGCCATCCGGAGGTCTATATCCTCGCGCTGCCGTTCTTCGGCATCGCGACCGAGATCATCCCGGTATTCAGCCGCAAGCCGCTGTTCGGCTACAAGACGCTGATCGCCGCGACGATCTCCATCGCCGGCCTGTCCATGACCGTGTGGGCGCACCACATGTTCACCACCGGCGCGGTGCTGCTGCCGTTCTTCTCGTTCATGACGTTCCTGATCGCGGTGCCGACCGGGGTGAAGTTCTTCAACTGGGTGGGCACCATGTGGAAGGGGCAGCTCACCTTCGAGCCGCCGATGCTGTTCACCATCGGGTTCCTGGTCGTGTTCCTGTTCGGCGGCCTCACCGGCATCATCCTGGCCTCCCCGCCGCTGGACTTCGCGATTTCCGACTCCTATTTCGTGGTCGCGCACTTCCACTACGTGCTGGCGGGCACGGTGCTGTTCGAGATGTTCGCCGGGTTCTACTTCTGGTGGCCGAAGATGACCGGCAAGATGCTGAACAGCCGGATCGGCAAGGTCCAGTTCTGGTTCATGTTCATCGGCTTCAACATGACGTTCCTGGTCCAGCACTGGATGGGCGTCGAGGGCATGCCGCGGCGCATCGCCAACTACCCCTACCTGCCGGGGAACGTGACCACGCTCAACATCATCTCCTCCGTCGGGTCGTGGATTCTCGCCCTGTCCGTGCTCATGTTCTTCTGGAACGTGTACGTGACCTGGCGGTACGGCGAACGGGTGACCGAGGAGGACCCGTGGGGGTTCTGCAGCTCGCTGGAGTGGGCGACGTCCTGCCCGCCGCCGCGGCATAACTTCTACCGGATCCCACGGATCAGGTCCGAGCGGCCCGCGTTCGAGGCGCACTACCCGGACATCAAGTGGGGCCGTGCCTCGCACGGACTCGAGCAGACCCTGCCGGCCATCGAGAGCGCGCGGAAGTAGGTTCGGGCATGAAGGTCGAAGGCTGGCTGTTCCTCGGCTGCGGGATCTTCTTCGGCGGCACGGACATCGTGTACTGGTACGTCTCGCACGACCCGACCGGGACCACCGCGCTCGCGCTGGCCGTGGGCCTGTCCGTGCTCATCGGCTTCTACGTGCTGTTCACCGGGCGCCGGCTGCCCCTGCGGCCGGAGGACGATAACGAGGGCGAGATCGCGCAGGGCACCGGCGAGATCGGGTTCTTCAGCCCGCACAGCTGGTGGCCGCTGTTCCTCGGGCTCGGCTGCGCCACGCGGCCCTCGGCCTGGCGGTCGGCTGGTGGCTGTTCCTGATCGGGATGCTGTTCACCGTGTTCGCCACGATCGGCTTCGTCTTCGAGTACTACCGCGGCCACTTCTCCCACTAGCACCGTCAGTAGTAGTACGGGAACCGCGCCCAGTCCGGACGGCGCTTCTCCAGGAACGCGTCGCGGCCCTCGGCGGCCTCGTCGGTCATGTAGGCCAGCCGGGTGGCCTCGGCCGCGAACACCTGCTGGCCGACGAGCCCGTCGTCGATGAGGTTGAATGCGTACTTCAGCATCCGCTGGGAGGTCGGGCTCTTGGCGTTGATCTTGGCCGCCCACTCCAGCGCGGTCCGCTCCAGGTCCGCGTGCGGCACCACCGCGTTGACCATGCCCATCCGGTGGGCCGCCTCGGCGTCGTACGTCTCGCCGAGGAAGAAGATCTCCCGGGCGAACTTCTGGCCGACCTGGCGGGCCAGATAGGCCGAGCCGAAGCCCCCGTCGAAGCTGCCCACGTCGGCGTCGGTCTGCTTGAACCGGGCGTGCTCGCGGCTGGCCAGGGTGAGGTCGCAGACGACGTGCAGGCTGTGCCCTCCTCCCGCGGCCCAGCCGGGTACCACGCAGATGACCACCTTGGGCATGAACCGGATCAGCCGGTGCACCTCCATGATGTGCAGGCGCCCGGCCCGGGCCGGGTCGATGGTCTCGGCGGTCTCGCCGTCGGCGTACCGGTATCCGTCGCGGCCGCGGATGCGCTGGTCGCCTCCGGAGCAGAAGGCCCATCCGCCGTCCTTCGGCGACGGGCCGTTGCCCGTAAGCAGCACGCACCCCACGTCGCCGGACATCCGCGCGTGGTCCAGCGCGCGGTACAGCTCGTCGACCGTGTGCGGCCGGAACGCGTTCCTGACCTCGGGCCGGTCGAAGGCGACGCGGACCGTACCCGACTCGACGGCCCGGTGGTAGGTGATGTCGGTGAAGGAGAACCCTTCCACGTGGCGCCACCGCTCAGGGTCGAAGATCTCAGATACCATGATCCCCATTCTGGCCGACCCGCCCGCATCCGCGGCCGGGAACCGGGAACCTCACCGGAGCGTGGTGACCAGGCCGGACTGGTAAGCGATGATGACGAGCTGGATGCGGTCCCGCGCGTCGAGCTTGGTCAGCAGGTGCGCCACGTGGGTCTTCGCCGTGGCCGGGCTGATCGTCAGCTCCTCGGCGATCTCCCCGTTGGACAGGCCCCGCGCCACCATGGAGAGGACCTCCAGCTCCCGGTCGGTCAGCACCCGGGCGAGCTGCTCGGCGGTGCAGCGGCTGTTCGCGGTGGTCCTCGCCGCGAGATCCGGGCAGGCGTCGGGGTCGGCGTCGGCCGGCCTGGCCGTGGTCGGCACGGTGCGGGCGAACTCGCCGATCAGGCGGCGGGTCACGCTCGGCGCCAGCAGCGCGTCGCCCGCCGCCACGACCCGGATGGCGGTGAGCAGGTCGGCCGGCAGGGTGTCCTTGAGCAGGAAGCCGCTGGCGCCCGCCCGCAGCGCGGCGAAGACGTATTCGTCCAGGTCGAAGGTGGTCAGGATGAGCGTGCGAACCCCGGTGCTCTGGGTGATCTGCCGGGTCGCCTCGATGCCGTTCATGACCGGCATGCGGACGTCCATCAAGATGACATCGGGTCTGGCCCGCCGGGCCGCCTCGACGGCCTCCACGCCGTTACCTGCCTCGCCGACCACGATGAAGCCGGGCGTGGCCGAGATGATGCCGCAGAAGCCCACCCGGACCAGGGCCTGATCGTCGGCGACCACGACCCGGATCGGCTCGGAACCGGTCATGCGCTGCTGGGGGGCAGCGGAATGCGCGCGCTCACCCGGAACCCGTAGCCGGGCAGCGGCCCGGCGCTGAACTCGCCGCCGAGCAAGGTGACCCGCTCGCGCATGCCGATGATGCCGTGCCCCGCGCCGGGGAGCACGCCCGGGAGCGCGGCGGGCGGGGGAGCGGCGGGCTCGGCCGGGTCCAGGATGCCCACGCCGTGCCGGGCGGCCCCGTTCCGCGACATCAGGGCGGTGCCGTTCGGGGCGGCGGTCCCGTGGTGGGATACCCCGGCGCCGGCCAGTTCACCGGCTGGCATCCCGGCGCCGTTGTCGGTGACCTCAATGGTCAGCTCGTCGTCCCGGCGGCCGAGCAGGACCCGGCACGAGCCGGTCTGGGCGTGCTTGACCACGTTGGTCAGCGCCTCCTGGATGATCCGGTAGGCCGACCGGTCGATGCTCGCCGGCAGGTCGTGAAGCTGGCCGAAGCGGGTCACGTCGACCCGCACGCCCGCGCCCGCGGTCCGCGCGACCAGCCGGTCCAGGTCGGCCAGCCCGGGCGCGGGGAACAGCGGTGCGCCCGGCCCGTCCGGCGCCGCCGCCCCGGCGCCGTCCGCTCGCACATCCGCACCGTCCGCTCGCACATCGGCATCGTCGGCCTGCCGGAGCGCGCCCAGCATCCGGCGCATCTCGTCCAGCGCCTCGCGGCTGGTGGCCTGGATGGCGCCGAGCGCGGCCCGGGCGTCGCACGGCTGGGAGTCGATCACGTACTGCCCGTAGCCGGCCTGGACCGCGATCACGCTCATGCTGTGCGCGACCACGTCGTGCAGTTCCCTGGCGATGCGCAGCCGCTCCTGGGCGACGGCCTTGCTGGCCGCCTCATCCTGCAGGCTGACCGCGTACCGGCGGCGCTGCCGCACGGTGTACCCGATCGTCCAGACGACGATCACGCACAGCGCGACCGAGATCAGGCCGCCCTCGTTGAAGAAGCCGCCCCAGCCGATCGCCAGCAGCACGGTGTCGGCGAGCAGCGTGACGTACACGGCGACCAGGACGCGGGCCGCGTCCCGGCGCCGTTCGTAGGTGGACGCCACCAGGTAGAGCACGTAGGCGACGGGCAGGAAGTAGATGAGGGCGCTGAAGCGCGGGCCGGTCAGCGCCGTCGTGACCGTGGAACCGACCAGCAGCAGCCCGAGCATGAGCACCGGACGGCGGCGGCGCAGGGCCACCGCGACGCCCGCCGTCGTGATCACGAGGAAGGCGAGCGGCCCGCCCGCCGGCAGCGGGAAGTAGCGCACGCTGGCGAACTGCGGCAGGAACTCCGCCGCCCGCATGGCATGGCTGACTGCCGTGAACAGGACCACCGAGGTGAGCCCGCCGGCCATATAGTCCAGCGCCGCCCAGTGCCTGGGCCCCAGCCGCTTCGTCATTGGTGGGCGCTGCCGCGTGGCCGGATCATCCGAGGTGCGCACATACCAACCGTAACCGCCAGGGCCGCGCGCGGCGTCATCCTGCAGGTGTAGGCCGCCGCGATGAGCCGCCCCACGGCGCCACGCAACTTCACTCTCCGGGGGGATGACGGGCCCGTCCGCTTGCTGGCACGGTTGCACCATGCCATCCACCGAAGCCCCCGAGGGGCCGCCGTCCCCGGCCGTCAGGGAGATCGCCGTCGTCGAGACGAGGGCGCTGACCATGGTGTATCCGGGGAACGTGACCGCGCTCGACGGGCTCACGGTCGACGTAGCGGCCGGTGTCACCGGGCTGGTCGGCGCGAACGGCGCGGGCAAGTCGACGTTGATCAAGATCCTGCTCGGCCTGATCCCGCCGACTGGGGGCCAGGCCAAGGTGCTCGGCCATGACTGCCAGACCAGCGGCGAGACGATCAGGACCCTGCTCGGCTACATGCCGGAGCACGACTGCCTGCCGCCCGACGTCACCGCGACCGAGTTCGTGACCCACCTGGGCCGGATGTCCGGGCTGCCGCCCACGGTAGCCAAGGAACGCGCCGCCGAGTCGCTGCGCCACGTCGGGCTGCACGAGGAGCGGTACCGCCTGATCGGCACCTATTCCACCGGCATGAAACAGCGGGTCAAGCTGGCCCAGGCGCTGGTCGGAGACCCCCGGCTGCTGCTGCTGGACGAGCCGACCAATGGCCTGGACCCGGCCGGGCGCACCGCCATGCTCGAGCTCATCGGCCGGATCGGGGCGGAGTTCGGCATCTCGATCGTGGTCGCCTCCCACCTGCTCGGCGAGATCGAGCGGATCTGCGACCACCTGGTCGCGATCGAAGGCGGGCGGCTGCTGCGGGCCGACACCATCACCAGCTTTACCCGGGCCAGCCAGGTCCTCGCGGTCGAAGTCGAGGAAGGCCTCGCGCAGCTGCAGCAAGAGCTGGCCGCCCGCGGCCTGGCCGCCACCCTCGCCCAGCGAACCCTCCTGGTCCCGCTGGGCGGCGACGACACCTACGACGTGGTACGGGACGTCGTGGCCGATCTCGCCCTGCCGCTATGCCGGCTGGAGCGGCGTCGGCACCAGGTCGAGGAGCTGTTCCGCGACGAAGAGGGGGCCGGCGCCCATGTCTGAGACCCAGAGCGCCGCCGGGGTCATCCACGACCTCGGCTACCGCCGCTACGACGGCCCCCGGCTGGGCCGCGCCCAGATCGTCAGGGCCCTGATCTGGCACAGCTTCCGCTCCTCGTTCGGCATCGGCCGGGGCGTGAAGGCCAAGATCGTCCCGATCCTGGCCTGCGTCGCGATGCTCCTGCCCGCGTTCGTGAACGCGTTCGCGGTGTCACGGGGCAACGCGCGGCTGTTCGGCTACGACGTCTACACCCCGCAGCTGCGGGTCATCGTGGTCACGATCTTCATCGCCGCCCAGGCGCCCGAGCTCGTCTCCAGGGACCTGCGCAGCCACGTGCTGCCGTTGTACTTCTCCCGGCCGATCCGCCGCGGGGACTACCCGCTGGCCAAGTACCTCGCGCTCACCGCGGCCTGCCTGCTGCTGATCGAGGTGCCGCTGCTTGTCCTGTACGTGGGCACGATCGCGTCGGCCAAGAACGACCACGCCGTCTGGGGCGAGACCAAGGCGCTCATTCCCGGCCTCGGCGTGGGCCTGATGTGGGCCGTGCTCTTGGCGGCGGTCGGGCTCGTCCTGGCCTCCCTCACCGGCCGCCGCGCCTACGCGACCGGGATCGTCGCCATCGCCTGCTTCCTCACCTGGACCGTGTCCGAGCTGCTGATCCAGGCCGAGGGCGGCATGACCTCCACCTCGACCGGGGCGCGGATCGCCGGGTTGTTCAGCCCGTTCAACATCCTGGACGGGGTACGGATCTGGCTGGGCGGCACGTCGCCTGGCGAAGACGCTAATCCAGGTCACTTCGGCCCGCTGTACGGGGTCGTGGCCGTCCTCCTGCTCGCGGCCTGCCTCGGGGGCCTGGCCGCGAGATACCGGAAGGTGAGCCGGGCATGACCATCGAACTGCGCAACGTCTCCCGCTGGTACGGCAACGTGGTGGCGGTCAACGACGTCACGATGTCGATCGGGCCCGGCGTGACGGGGCTGCTCGGCCCCAACGGCGCGGGAAAGTCGACGATCATGCACATGATCGCCGGCTTCCTGCCGCCGTCCCGCGGCGAGCTCACCGTGGCCGGCGGCCACAGCTGGCACAACCCCGAGATCTACCGGACCGTCGGCCTGGTCCCGGAACGGGACTCGGTCTACGCGTTCCTGAGCGGCGAGCAGTTCGTCACCGCGACCGCGAAGCTGCACCAGCTCGCCGACCCGGCCGCGGCAGCGGTGCGGGCCATCGCCCTGCTCGACATGGCCGACGCGGCGGACCGCAAGATCGCCACCTACTCCAAGGGCATGCGGCAGCGCATCAAGGTAGCCGCGGCGCTCGTGCACGACCCGCAGATCCTGCTGCTCGACGAGCCGTTCAACGGCATGGACCCGCGCCAGCGGCTGCACATGATGGACCTGCTCGACAAGCTGGGCAGCGAGGGCCGGACGATCCTGTTCAGCTCGCACATCCTGGAAGAGGTCGAGCGGCTGTCGGGCACGATCCAGGTGGTGGTGGCCGGCCGCCTGGCCGCCTCCGGCGACTTCCGCGCCATCCGGCGGCTGATGACCAGTCGGCCGCACGTGTTCACCGTGCGGTCCTCCGACGACCGCCTGCTCGGCGGCGCGCTCATCGCCCGGCCCGCGGTGACCGCGGTGGAGCTGGCTGGACCCCTTGGACCCCTTGGGTCCCCTAACTCCGGCCTGCAGGTCCGGACCTCGGATTACGGGGCGTTCTGCCGGGACATCGCCGTCCTGGCCCGGGACCACGGCATCCGGCTGCGCGAGGTGCAGCCCACCGACGAGTCCCTGGAAAGCGTCTTCGCCTACCTCGTTGCCGACTAAAGGAGCAGTATGTCCGGCTTGTTCAACCCGACCGTCGCGTGGATCACGACCCGCGCCACCCTGGGCCGCAAGCGAGCGCTGCTGTTCGCGATCCCGGCGGTGATCCTGATCGTGGTCACGGTGGCGCTCAAGGCCGGCCGCCCGCCGTCGCGGCCCTGGCCGTCGCATGTGCTGGGCACGTTCGGCTTCTCGGTGCTGCTGCCGCTGACCGCGCTGATCATCGGGTCCAGCGTGCTCGGCGCCGAGATCGACGACGGCAGCGTCATCCACCTGCTGGCCACCCCGGTCCGCCGTTCCTCGGTGATCATGACCAAGTTCGCCGTGGCCACCGTGCTGACCATGATCTTCGCCGCGGTTCCCGAGCTCATCGCGGCCCTGATCTCCGGTGGCGGCAACACCGAGCCGATCGTCACCGTCACGCCGGGCAGCCCGCCCGTCGTCATCCCCGGCACCGTCGTCAACAGCACCGATTTCGCCATCGGGCTGTTCGTCGGCGCGCTGGCCGGCGCGGTGATCTACAACGCGATCTTCGTCATGGTCTCGGTCGCGACCACCCGCGCGATCGCGGTCGGCCTGCTGTACGTGCTGATCTGGGAGGCGCTGCTGTCCAACTTCGTCAGCGGGGCGCGGCTGCTGTCGGTCGGCCACTACTCGCTCGGCATCGCCAACGGGATCGCGCACGACACCTCGCTGAACGCGGGCCTCACCGTGACGGTATCCATCGTCATGGGCGCCATCGTCACCGTGCTCGCGCTCGGCTTGGCCATCAACCTGCTGTCTTCCTTCACCCTCAAGGGCGAGCCCGCTTAGAGCCAGGCCGGACCGTGATTTCACGCCCGCGGTCAGCCATTCTCCGCCCCGGCCTCTTACGGTATGGCGGAGCCCGCGGTCGGCTACCCGGCGAGCTGAGGCTTCTGCGATGCGATCTGCTCGACTATCTGGGCGGCCAGGACGCTGACCTTGACGTTGGCTCGCTGGGAGGCCCGGCGCAGCAGCTCGTACGCTTCCTCGGGCCCGCACCGGTTCTGTGCCATCAAGATGCCCTTGGCCTGCTCGATCACCGGCATGGTGTCCAGCCGGGCCTGCAGCCGGGCGAACGCGGAGTACTGCAGCCTCTCCCGCTGAGGCCGGCCTTCTTCGTACCGGTTCATGGTGGCCCGCAGCCGGGCCATGACATCTTCGAACCGCCGGGTCTGGGTACCGAATTCCAGCCGTGCCGCGTGCAGTCGGCTGCTGATTATCCGGCCATCACCGGGATCCGCATCCATACCATGAAGCTTACCGAGGGGCGCGAAACCAACGCGCCGTGTACGGCTGGTTCACGGCGGACTTGAGCGCGCCGAGTTGCCCCCGCCGAGGGTGATGACGAGTACGTCGGATACGGGCGAGCCGGGCTCGGCGTCGCGGGTCCGGGCGACCTTGCGCCAGCCCCACTTCCGGAAGGCATGCTGCGCCGCGATGGCCGTCGGCAACACGGTCAGCGTCGCTCGCTCCTCGGGCCGATTGGCCAGGATCAGGTCGTGCAGGGCCTCGGCTATGCCCTGCCGCCGCCAGGAGGCGCGGACCAGCAGTTCGACCAGCGCGAAGGTGCGGCCGGGATGCTCGGTGGTGACCTCGTCCGGCAGCGGGGTCGTCAGGTGCCGCCACCAGGAGGTCGACGGTCGGAGCGGCATTCCGCAGGCGCAACCAACCAGGTAACCGCCGTGGCGGGCCTCGGCGAGGACGAAGCCCGGCTGGCGGCGCAGGACCCGGAACCGGCCGGCGAACGAGCCGTCATCATCACGTCCGTAGACCTCGGCGTGCAAGGCCCTCAGTTCGTCCGCGTGCGCCGCGGCCTGCGTCCCGTCGAGCAGCCCGAACGTCATCCCCGACTGACCTCCCACGCTCCCATCTTCCTCCCACGAGACGGAACCCCCGCTCGAGATGGAGGACCGGGCTGTTTGCGGGCCATGGCCCGCGCCGATCCGGCTGCCATCGGGCCATACGATCGAACATTGGTGTCCTCCGGTTGTCGGCCGTCCCCGTGGGCCTGGTGCCGGGAACGGGGCCTTGCGACTCCCGGCAGGCATCAGCTGCGGGCGACCGGATCCCCCTCGCCCGGATCGTCACCCGGCGGCACTCAGAACCGCAAGCAGGACGGGCCAGCCGGCCCGGCGTGACAGGGGTCGGCTGCGCCCCATGCCCGGCACAGCGGGTGGGCTGTCGGACCCGACTGTGTCCGGAGCATGGTGGCTTAACGGGTGGGGTCAGCGGCAGGTGCGTTGATCAGGAGCCGGACGCGCTCGCTGTCGTGTTCGCAGGATGCCCGCTCCTGGTCGGTGGCGGGTTCGAGGCGCACCCGGACGTCCTTGTGGTGGGGTGTTCCCGCGATGGGGTCACGGTCGCCGGCGTCGGTGAGCAGGTTGATCCTCGGTCCGTTCACCACCCGGCCGCCGTGCCCGTCCGGGACCGACATGCCGAAACCGTGCGGCAGCGCGACCTGCCCGTGCCGCAGGCCGTCGTCGGTCTCGGCGCGCACCACGATGCGGCCGGTCTTGGATGTTACGGCGACCCAGTTGCCCGGTGCGGCTCCGATCGCGGCGAGGTCTTCTGCCCTGGCCCACAGCGCACCGTCGGGATCGGTCTTGCGCCAGGCCGGGCGGAGGATCTGGTTGGCGTTGTGGCTGCGGCGCTGCCCGTTGACCAGCGACAGCGGGAACTCGGGGTCGGGGCGGTCGAGGCCGGGGTCGAGCCGGTCGAGCCACGCCAGCAGTTCGGGCACGGCCAGCTGGATGCGGTCGGAGCGCATCAGGTTCCACACCTCGTGGTACTCGTGGACGCTGAAGGCGATTCCGCTCGGGCTGGCCAGGATCCGGTCGAACAATTCCTCGCCCAGCGCGGGTTCGGTCAGCTCAGTGCCGAGGGCTCGTTGCACCGGGATGGTCATCAGTTTCGCGGCACGGTGGCAGCCGGGCCACAGTATGGCCGCCGACGCGGCTCCGCCGGGCAGGGTCGGCCCGAGTGTGCGGTACAGCAGCACCGGTGCGATCGCGGGATGCTCCCGAAGCACCGGCGCGGCGCGGGCGAGGAGCTTCTGCCGGTCGCAGCGGGCGACCTCGGTGAGGGCGTCCAGGGTGGCCGCGTCGGGAAGCTCGCCGAGCTCGCCGAGCAGCCGGGCGTAGATCTCGGCCTCCACCAGGGTGCCCGGGAGCGGATCGAACAGTGGCGGGCGGAGGTGGAAGTAGTTCGTGGGCCATTCGAAGTCGAAGAAGGTGAACTCCCACTTCTCGTGCTGGGAGGCTGCCGGGAGCACGTAGTCGGCCAGCGCGGCCGTTTCGGTGTAGGCCACGTCGATCACCACGGACAGTTCGCACTCGCGTATCGCGCGCTCCATCGTGGCCGTGTCCACCGCCGTGTTGGCCGGGTTCGACGATTCCACCCACAGCACGCGGACCCGGTTCGGGTGGTCGGCCAGGATCTCTTCGGCCAAGGTGTTCAGCGGCAGCAAGCCGCCGATGTACTCGAATCCGGTGATCTCAGACCGTTCGCCTCGGGACTCGCCCCATAGCGGCATCAGCCAGGAATGCAAGGCGTTGGTGCCCGGCCGTCCGAAGTTCCCGGTGACCAGGTACAGCAGCTTTTCCAGGTAGCTGTTCAAGGTCGAGTTGCGGCCCTGCTGGATGCCCAGCTCCACCCGCACGGTCATGGCCCTCGCGGCGAGGATCAGCTCGACGGCCCTTTCCATGTCCGCGCGGTCGACCTCGGCGTGCGCGATCCACGCGTCCACGTCGATCCGCCGCAGCGCGGCGGCGACCTCGCCGAACCCCTCGGTGTACGCGTCGAGGAACGATTGGTCCTGGCCGCCGCGCTCCACGATCAGGGCGAGGATCGCGCCGAGCAGGTAGGCGTCGGTCCCCGGCCGCAGCGGCAGGTGCACGTCGGCCACGGCCGCGGTCTCGGTGCGCCGCGGATCCAGCACGATCATCTTCCGGTCCGGGTCGTTCTTGATCGAGTTGACCACGTTGCGGGCCCGGTTGAAGCCGTGCGCCAGCCAGGGATTGCAGCCGAGGACGACCAGCAGGTCGCATTCCTCGACGCCTTCGGAGGTGTGGCAGGTCTGCCCGCCGTAGAGCTTGCCGTTGACCCAGAAGTCCCCGGTCTTTTCCTGCGACAGGGCCCCGAACCCCCTGGTGGCGTTCATCCACTTCATCAGGGCGTGGCCGTACCCGCCGCCCGAATGGTTGCCCTGGCCGCCGCCGCCGACGTAGGCGAACGAGCCGGGCCGCCCCGCCGCCAGATCGGCCTCGCGGACCTGGCGCAGCCGGGCCGCGATGTCGGTAAGCGCGGTCTCCCAGCTGACCGGCTCGTGCGTCCCGTCCGGACGCCGCCGCAGCGGGGTGGTGAGCCGGTCGTCGTGGTTGCCGTACCAGGTCAGCCGCTGCGCCTTCTGGCACAGGTAGCCGGAGGTGCGGGGGTGGTCCTTATCGCCGCGGATCCTGGTGATCGTCCGCCCCTCGGTCTGCACCTCGAGGCCGCAGTTCACGTAGCACAGGCTGCACGCTGTCTTGTGCCATCCGGCCGCGGCAGGCATCAGGCCTCGGCCAGCTTCTTGATCTGCTCAAGGGTGACGGTGATGTTGCGCTCGAACTCGCGCATCCGCACGAACACGATCTTCTGTTCCTTGTCCGGCATCTGGTCGATCGCCAGCGACAAGCCGGACCGGGCCGGCCCATCTGCATCCATTCGGACAGCTCGGTTCCGCCCTCCTTCGGCTCCAGCCGGAACCGCCACAGCGCAGTCGGGTTGGCGGGATCCTCCACCGCCCACCCGAACACCCGCTCCGGCTCGAACTCGACGACATGCGAGGTGGTCGCCCACTCACCCAGCGCCTCGTGCTTGCTGCGGCCGATGAACCTGGCGCCCAGCGCCGCCCCGCTCGCCCCATCGAGCCATTCCGCCGACTGCAGCTCCGAGCTCATGGCCGGCATCAGCTCGACGTCGGACACGAGCCGCCAGACACGGGCCGGCGAGGCGTCGATCCAGATCCGCGCATCCACCGTGGGTTTGTCCGCGTAGCGCGCGCCCGTCCACTCCATAGCCGGCCGGCCTCCTTATCGTCCAGGGCTTGACCACCAGAGTTGCTTAACTAGACTAACTCTGTCAAGGCTTATGAGGTGGTCGAGAACCGGCGCTGGATGTCAGGCCGTGACTTGAGGCGCTCCGGATACCCCGGTCCCATCCGAATCGTCGTGTCCTCGGCCCGCATCGGCCCGCCGCAGCTGGCGCACACGACTTCGGCGTGGGTGTCGTGGCCGCACGGCTCATGATGGAACAGGATGGGTGGCCCTTCTTCAGCCAGCCACCGGTCACCCCAGCGGGACATCACCGCGAGCACGCCGAAGAAGTCCTTGCCCTTTTCGGTCAGGAGGTAGTCATAGCGCATGGGTTCACGCTGGTAGAGCTGCTTTTCCAGCAGTCCCTCGTCGACCAGCCGGCGCAGCCGGTCATTTAGCGTGTTGCGGGCGATGCCCAGCTCACGCTGGAACTCGTCGAACTTGCGGATGCCATAGAAGGCCTCCCGCAACACCAGTGGCGTCCACCAGTCGCCCAGCAGGTCTATCGTCCGAGCGATTGAGCACGGCCAGCTGGCGAACGAAGTACGTCTCATAGGGCACAGCATACCGAGTCTTAATGTAAGACCTGGCTGCTGAGAGTCTCGAAGATGTGGCCGGCCAGCGTGTCGAGCTGCTGAGCGGGGGGAACCGAGCAGCGACCGCCGGGCACGGGCGCGCTTGAGGAACACATGCGAGGGGTGCCGCCCGCGCCTTGCCCGAGGATGGCCAGCACGGCCGCCGTTCCGGTGAACGGTACCCGCGGAACGGCCGCGCCCACCTGCTCGGCCAGCAGGCACAACTCGCGCACGCCGGCGCCAGATCCTCCCCGCTCCTCGGCCACCCCCAGGTCCAGCTCGGCGAGCGACCGCCACAGCTTCCGGTTGATGCCCGTGTCCCGGGTGTCCCGGGTGTCCCAGGCGGGCGGCAGCGGGTCGGCGCGGGCCGCATCGGCGAGCAGCGTCCGGGCCGTGCTGACGAGCTCACGCTGCTCATCGGTCACCGCAAAGGCATATCTCTCGAGCCTGACATGCTGAGTCTATTTACACAACCCTATACTATGCAGGGAAAGACCATTAATCCCGAACGGCCCGTGGTTCCTCCCCGGCGAGCCAAGCTCAGCGACGGAGAGATATGCCGCCGGACCTGGATGGCAGCGAGGGAGTTCCGCATGACGCTTTCGATCGGGCTGTCGGTAAATCCTCAGGACTCTCAGTGGCTGGAGCTGGCGCGCGAGGCCGAACGCCTCGGGGTGGACTCGATCTGGGTACCCGAGTTCTGGGCGTACGACGCGTTCACGCCCCTCGCGGCGATCGCCGCTGTGACGGAACGGATTCGCCTCGCCACGGGCATCGCGCAGCTGGGCGCGCGCACTCCCGCCATGCTGGCGATGTCGGCGATGAGCGTGCAGGCGATCTCGAACGGCCGGTTCATCCTGGGTGTCGGGACGAGTGGCCCGCAGGTGATGGAGGGATGGCACGGCGTCGAGTTCTCCCGGCCGGTGCGCAGGACCAGGGAGACGATCGAGATCATCCGCATGATCACTGCCGGTGAGCGCCTCAGGTATTCCGGCGAGGTGTACCAGCTGCCGCTTCCCGGCGGTGAAGGGACCGCGATCCGGTCGCGCGCCGGAACCTGCTTCATCCCGATCTACGTCGCCGCGCTCGGGCCGGCCAACCTCGCGCTCACCGGCGAGCTTGCCGACGGCTGGATCGGCAACTCGTTCTTCACCGAGTCGTCAGAGGTGTTCTTCGGCCCGATCGAAACGGCGGCCAAACGCGCCGGGCGCTCACTGTCGGACCTGGACCTGGTGGTCGCGGTGAGCGTGGAGTTCACCGATGACATCGAGGCGGCCGGACGCCGCCACGCCGACGGGTACGCGTTTACCTTCGGGGCGATGGGATCGGCGGCAAGCAACTATTACAACAACGCCTTCGCCAGGCAGGGCTTCGCGCAAGACGTCGCCGAGGTGCAGCGGCTGTGGGCCGAAGGCGACCGGGCCGCGGCCGCGGCCCGGGTACCGATTGAGATCGGCCTGGGCACCAACCTGATCGGACCGCCCGAGGTGGTCCGTGACCGGCTGCGCGCCTACCGCGACTGCGGCGTCACGACCCTGCGGGTGAATCCGATCGGCAGCGGCCTGCGGGAATGCGCCGCGGGGATGGAGATCCTGCTCGGCCTGGTGAACGACGTGAACGACGAGGAGAAGCCGCCTTGACTATCACATGAGCATTTAGTCGTTTGGAATAGAATTCCGGTTCTAGTTGCGGTCCGCTTGTTTCCACCCGCGGGGCACCACGCTCCCCGCCATCCTCAGCGGTCCCGGTGAGTGCGAAACGCGTTGCGCACCTCGTTGACGAAAATATCGGGTTGTTCCATTGCGGCGAAGTGCCCACCGCGATCGACCTCGTTCCAGTACACGATGTTGGGCCACAGCCGATCCGCCCATGACCTGGGAGCTTTGAAGATCTCCCGGGGAAAGATGCTCGCCGCGATCGGAAAGTCGATCCTGCCGGCGTTGAACGGGCCTGGTCCGGCCGGGGCGCACTCCATGTACAGCCGCATCGACGACGTGATTGTCTCGGTGAACCAGTACAGTGATATGTTGTCGAGCATTCGGTCGTTGCTCAGGGCGTCCTGTGGCTCCCCGCTATTGTCCGTCCATGCTTGGAACTTCTCGAGGATCCACGTGGCCAATCCGATCGGCGAGTCCGTGAGCGCATATCCGAGGGTTTGCGGGCGGGTCGCCTGTTCGCGCCAGTAACCGTTGTTGATGGTCTGGAACTCCTCGACCTGCGCCCATGCCTTCTGCTCTTCCGGTGTCATCTGATCCGGCTTCCGCATCGGTACGACCTGCGGCCAATTGGTGTGCACAGCCCGCAGCCCTGCCGGCTTCAAGATGGCGAGTACGTGAACGACCGCCGAGCCCCAGTCGCCCCCCTGGGCTACCCATCGTTCTCCATACCCGAGCCGGTTCATCAGCTCCACCCAGGTACGAGCGATGCGGGTGTAGTTCCAGCCCCGCTCGCCTGGCCGGTCGGAGAAGCCGAATCCTGGCAGCGAAGGAATGATCACGTGAAAGGCATCCTTGGCCGATCCGCCGTATCGGACTGGGTTGACAAGGGGTCCGATGCAATCCAGGAACTCCACAATCGAGCCCGGCCAGCCGTGAGTACAGGGCTCCTGATATAGGGAGATCGTTTATGCAGTGTGTTCTTTGACTTCGTACCGCAGGGTGAGGCCGGTGCCGGGGTACTTGGTGGCGGTGGCGGTGAGCTGCTTGCAGAGGGCGGCGAGGGCGCGGGTGCGGCGGGGCGCGGAGAGCGGGTCCAGCCGGATGGTGAGGCCGGCGGGGCCGGGGATGATGTCGCCGCTGGTGGTGAGGGCTTCGCGGATCAGGGCGTACGCCTCGTCGTCTGCGCGGGCGTAGGCGCCGTTCAGCGCGCGGGCCAGGATGGTCTCGGTGTTGTATGCGGCCATCCGGATGGCGTGGGTGATCAGCTTGGTCTCGGTGTCCAGCCGGACCATGTCCGGGTTGTGCTGCGAGAGCGGGATTTTCGCGGGGATGGCCTTGGCGGCGGCCTGGGCGTCGGCGAGCCGCTGGCGGGCGGCGGTGACCGGGGCGTCGAGCTTTGCGAGCTGCTGGTTGGTGATGAGGGTTTCCTGTCCGGGGGCTGGGGTGCGCATTCTGGTGAGCTTCGCGTCGCGGGTGGCCTGGGCGGCGGCGAGGTCCTTCTTCGCGGTCTTGACGACGGCGGCTGCTTTCTTCTTTTCCGGGCTGGGGACCTTGCGGCCCGGGTCCTCGGCGGTGACGGCGTAGGTGTCCAGGGCGTCCAGGGCGAAGTGGGCCCTGCCGTAGCGGAAGTAGTTTTCCTCCCGCCACCGCGAGCCCATCCCGTAGACCGCGGCGGCGGGCGGCATGCTGCTGGCCTGGCGGGTGGTCAGGATGCGGATCTGCCGGCCTTTGTCCAGGCGGGTGACCTGCCGCAAGGTGAGCACGCGTCCTTTGTGCGTGCCGGCGGTGACGGTGATGTCGACGGTGCCGTCGGCTAGTTCGTAGCGGTGCTCGCGGCCGTCGTCGCCGGCGTGGACGGCGGTGGTGAACGCGTCCGCGGGCAGGCCGGGGATGTCTTCCCCGGCGCTGGCCTTGCGGTAGGTGAGCAGGTCGAACCTGGCGTCGATGATCTCGGCGAACAGGTCCGGGGACCAGCCGCCCCGGTCAAAGCACAATATGGGCTTGCGGTCTTCCCCGGCGATCTGGCGCAGCCTGGGCAGCAGTTCCTTGATCTGCGCGGCCAGCGAGGCGGACGGCTCGGCCATGACGACCAGCAGCGGGTCCCCGGCCCGGTCGGTGACCCAGGTCTCCTCGGTGGCCGGGCCGGGGAACTTCAGCCGGGCCACGTGCATCTTCTGGATCTCCCGCGTGCCGAAGTACGCCCGGGTGTGCCCGTCGATGTAGATGAACCCGAGGTCGTCCGGGCTGGCCGCCGCGCGGTGCCTGGCGATGGCCATCTGCAGGTCCGCGGCCTTGCCGGCGGCGGCGAGCCCGGCGATCTTGCGGCGGATCGTCTTGACTTCCGGTGCCCGGTCCAGGCCCAGGATGCGGCCCATCGCCGGCGGGGGGACGCGGGTGGCGCCCTCGGCGCGGGGCTCGCGCAGCAGCGCCTGCAGCACCAGGTGGACCAGCACCGTGTCCAGGCTGTAGTACCCGTCGCGGATCCGGCCGTAGACCTGGCGGGCGCATGCCACCAGCCCGGTATCGGCCAGCGCGGGCAGTGCGATCAGCAGCCCGGCCAGCGGGTACCGGGCCCCCGGCGTGAACACCGGGGCGGCGCCCTCGCCGAGCAGCCCGAACCTGGCCAGGACCCGCTCGCCGTCCCGCGGCACCGGGTCCGGCAGCACCGGCAGCAGCCCGCCGGCGGCATCGCCCTGGCCTGCGCAGTCCTCAGCGGCGGCGTCCTGATCCGCGGCCTGGTCACCAGCGTCATCGGCGGCGTCGTGATCCACGGTCCCGGCGGCGGTGTCCTCAGCGCCATCAGTGCCCTCACCTGCGGTGCCGCCGGCAGCGGGCTGCTTTTCTGCCGGTGCGGCGGTGCGGGGGCGGGCCGGGATGCGTCCCAGGGCGGTGCGGACCGCGAAGGTCGAGACACCGCACTGGCTGGCGATCGCCTCCAGGCCCAGGCCCTGCGCGTCCAGGTCGTTGATTTTCGCGGTCAGTTCCGGGGTGAGCTTGGTCGGCCCCCTGGGGCCCTTCCTGGCCGGCAGCAGCCCGGCCAGCCCGTTCTCGCGGTACGCCGAGACCCACCGCCATACCGTCGCCAGGTCAGTGCCGAGCGCGGCAGCGACCTGCTTCTGCGTCGCGGCTTTCAGCTGGGTCACCTGCACCGCGGCCAGCCGCCGCCCGGCCTCGTCGCCGGCGTCCCAGGTGAAGGTCGCCATGCCGTGCACCCACATCTGGCCGCCGCCCTCCGGCAAGGTGAGCAGCCCGACGCCCGGGGCGATCTCGGCAGCGTCGCCGGGCAGCCACGGCAGTACAGCCTGGGTCAGCCTGCTGCCTGCCACGACGGCCCCTCCCAGCCTCGGATATGCATTTAATTTATCAAATCCGGGCGATACGGGCAAGGAATCGGGGCAGGAAATTACGTCGAATTCGCAGATCAGGGTGCTTGTTACGACCGGTAAGCGGACCGCTATGTCAGGAGCCCT
>CAWDEB010000017.1:0-123396 GCA_963801155.1 uncultured Actinomycetes bacterium | reverse complement strand
GCTCGTGCAGGCCGGAGGGCCCGTTGAACTTCCCCCTCACGACGAAGATCGCGGGGGCCTCACCGGCGACGGCAGCGACAGGTCGTTGAGGAAAGGAGTACCCCGGCGCCGGGGTACTCCTTGACGTCATGGTCCACGCCGGGAGCCTGCAGGGCCCGGTCGAGCCTGCCGCCGGTCCCCCGGATTGGCTCGGTCCCTTGCGCCGTAGCTGCCGACGACGGGACAGGCGCCGGCCAGGACACTCCCGACATAGGCGTCCTTCGGCACGCCCACGCCGTAATTCACGCTGCCGGCGGAGAACCCGTGGTCGAGGGCGAGCAGCAGCGCGAACCCGCCGCCGATGCAAAAGCCAACGACCCCGGTCTTGCCCGTGCAGCCCTCTGGCCGGCCAGCCAGGCCCGCACGGCGTCACGTCCTCGAAGGCCCGCCCCCGCCGGGCGCGCAAGTCGCGGCCGATGGACAACAGGCACCTCACCGGCCAGCCCCAGGAGAACAAGTCGGGCGCCACGGCCAGGTAACCCTCGCTCGCCAGCCAGCCGGCCGGGTTGCGCAGGTCCTGGCTCATGCCCCGGCGTCGTGGATGACCACAACCCCCGGCCACGGCCCCGCACGCGAGGGCGCCGCCAGATAGGCGGGCACCCCTCCGCGGGCACTCGAGACCGTCACCTCGGCCATCACCTCTCCCCAAAGCCCGGCACCCGACAGGAGCGAGCATATGCCGAAGGGCGCCCTGATCGCCGGTCCCGGGACGCACAGGACGACAGCTGACGAATCCCATCTCCTGGCGCCCGGTTGAACGTTCTGTTGCGCCGGCCAGCCAGTGCGAGCGTTGTGGGTTACTGGCGTCGTTCACGGTTGTAGCCGCAGGCGGCGCGGGCTGCGATGATGGCTGGGTGCGTGTGCTGATTCCGCTTCCTGACCGGGACTTTGACGTCACGGAGGTCGCGGTGCCGTGGCAGCTGCTGCGTGAGGCCGGGCATCAGGTAGTGTTCGCCACCGAACAGGCCGGCACGATCCCGGCCGGTGATCCCCGGCTGCTGGACGGCGTGATCTTCGGCCAGCTCGGGGCCGCGCCTGAGGCCAGGGGTTTCTATGCCGAGCTCACCGGGGCTGCGGAGTTCACCTCGCCGGTGGCCTGGGCCGGGCTGGACCCGGCCGCTTTCGATGGCCTGCTGCTGCCCGGCGGGCATGCACCAGGGATGCGGCAGTACCTCGGCTCGCCGGTGTTGCGCGAGCAGGTCGCCCGGTTCTGGGCGCTGGGCAGGCCGGTCGGCGCGATCTGCCACGGCGTGCTGGTGCTGGCGCGCACCCGCGATCCCGCTACTGGCCGCAGCGTCCTGTCCGGCCGCCGGACGACCTGCCTGCCCCGCTACATGGAACGCCTGGCTTACCTGGCCACCGCGTGGCGGCTCGGCCGCTACTACCGGACCTATCCTGCCTACGTCCAAGACGAGGTCGAAGCCGCTTTGGACGACCCGGGCAGCCAGTTCCAGCGAGGCCCGCTGACCCTGACCGCGCGCGGCACCGCGACCGACGACACCCCGGCCTTCGCCGTGACCGACCGGAATTACCTGTCCGCGCGCTGGCCCGGAGACGCCTACCTGTTCGCCCGCCGCTTCTGCGACCTCCTGCAACCCACCGTCCAGGTCGCAGGCTAGCAAGCCCCAGCCGGACCGGCGACATCAGGCCGCCGCCCGGGAAAGTCCCGCCCATGCCGATAACAAGGGCGTCGCCAGATGTCTTGTAATCGCGCAGTCAGGCCGCTCAGAGTAGGACAATCTGTGTGCGTCCGCTCACGTAAACATCCCTGCCGTGATCTGCCCGTAATCGGCAGGGTTCTGGCTGCGAGGTATTACTACGCGCTCACCCTATGTAGCGAGCGTTTCCTATACCTGTCGATTTCCTGTTGCCGAAATACATCACGATGACCGCTTGGCGTCATAGGAGCCGATCTGCCAGCGGCGATTGAGAGCCGCTACTGCTTGTGCCGTGAGCCCGTCCAGGCTGCCGGTTCAGCCCGGGGGAGTATCAGGGCGGGCAGATGCCCGAACCTGGAGTGGTCAGCCGAATAGTTCGCGTAGCACGGGGGCGGATCTCGGGGGATACGGGTTCATCTGGGTAGAAGTTGGCGCATATCTGCAGTGCCGCGTCGGCTGATTCCACTCCGACGATGTTGGCGAGCAGGCGAAGATCGTCGATGTCGCGCGTTCTGGCCGCGAGTGCCTTCATCGCGAAGATGTGACGTGGTGAGGCGGCCATGACGCGCAGCCCGGGATGATCGAATACGCGGCGCTTGTCAGCGTCCTCCTTGCCGGAGATGTAGGTGCTTGCCTGCTCGTTGAGCCACCAGCGGGGGGAGTCCCAGGTCATGCGCGACCCGCCGACGCGTCATCCCGGTTCTCAGGTTCGTCGAAGGCGGGCAGCTATGCCTTGAGCGGTACCACTACGCTGTCGGTGTCAACGACCCCGAGGCTCCGCTGAGCGCGAAAAGAGGGGCCGGGGACAGTGACAAACCAGCGACAACGCCCCCAAACTACGGCAGACGCAGCCAGACCTAGCCAGACAAGGCCGTTGCCCCGACGTGCCGTAACACGACCCCGCGCGATGCCGCCGGACGAAACCGTCAGGCATGGCATGCAAGAGGTCAGGGGTCCGAATCCCCTAAGTTCCACCCTTTTTCATATACTTGTTCGATAGATAAGCGACAGTCAAGTGACAATCGTGCCCGACTTTCCCGGCCAGAGTCCACCTGGATAAAGGACGCAGGCGCGAGTTTCGGCGACGCGGGCAGGTACGTCCGGCCAGTTTAACGAGGCAGAAGGTGCCGGATGATGGCACTAGCATCTCCTGCCGCAGCCTTGGTGTCTTGCGGGCCACGCAAGAGACCAGCCGTTTGAAATGCCGGCCGCTCGGTAATCGGTCACCGAACGCGACGGAACCTCCAGTAGGCGGCGCGCGTTAACCGCCTGATCGTTCGGCGCGATCTTGAGGTCGGTTACTCGTCAGGGCCGCCCAGGCCCAGACCATCCTCGCCGTGGACTTCTTCCACGCCGGCACCGTGTTCCTTCGTAGCTTGCACGTGACGGAGCGGGCCAGGTCAGGCCAGGCCAGTCAAGATGCAGCACCCCGCTGGACGAACGGTCTTGACTGGCGTTCCTTGTGCTTCCTTCAACGTAGTGTGCGGAACGCCGCGCGCAACTCTTCGGAAAACAGTTGCGGTTGTTCCCACGCGGCGAAGTGGCCGCCTCGTTCGGCTTGATGGAAGTAGATCAGCTTGTGGTACGCCTTCTCGGTCCAGCCGCGCGGCGCGGTGACGTACTCGTCCGGGAATACCGTGACTGCCGCCGGGAGGGAAACGTCGGCGGGGGCGTAGAAGTTTCTGCCGGTTACGGCTTGTTGCCAGTACAACCGCGCGGCGGACGTCGCGGTGTTGGTAAGCCAGTAGAGCGAGGTGTTGTCGAGCCAGTCATCGCGCGTGATGGCGCCGTAGGGGTGTCCGGTGAAGAGGTGGGCGAGGTGCTCGTAGGTGGTCGCGTCGTGGTCAAGGAGCCAGGCCGCGAGGCCGACGGGTGTGTCCGCCAGGCTGTAGCCGATCGTCTGCGGGCGGGTGCCCTGGATGACGCCGTATCCGCGGTGATACGTCGCGAACGCGACTTGTCCGTATGCGCGCTTTTCCGCGGCCGAGAGGTTAGCCGGCGCAGGATCGCCGTTGCGGATGTGACCGAGTATGTCCAGCGGAACCATCTGCGCGAAGTTGACGTGGATGCCGAGCAGCCCTTGGGGTGTCTGGCGTGCCATCGCGGCCGAGATCGCGGTGCCCCAGTCGCCGCCTTGCGCGACGTAGCGCATATATCCGAGTCGTTCCATCAGCTCCGCCCACGCGCGGGCGATGCGGTCAGGGCCCCAGCCGGCGGCGGCGGGCTTGCCCGAGAACCCGTAGCCCGGTAGCGACGGAATCACCACGTCGAATGCGTCCGACGCGCAGTCCCACATCCTGCGCTGAACGCGCCGCGGTCGTGAGACACGAGCCGCGTGGACACGCACGGGTGATCGCATAACTGCTTCGTTGTTGGTGAAGATGTCCAGGTCGGGGCGGGTGGCGAAGCGGAGGATGAGGTCCTCGAAGGTGAGGAACCGGCGGGCGATGCGGCGGGCGTCCTTGGCGGTCGCGGTGCGCCGGTACAGGTTCGCGGCCAGCCCGGTGGCGGCGAGTTCCCGGTAGCGGGCGATCAGGCCGTCCAGCGTGGCGGTCTCAAGCGCGGACTGGCCGGTGTGGCGGGCGGCGGCCGCGGCGTCACGCGCCTGGATGAGCAGGCAGGCCATCTGCGACGCCCAGGCCTGCTTGTCCGGCTCGAAGTCGTACAGGCCCTTCAGATCCCGGAGCAAGTGGGCCCCGCACCAGGCGTGCAGCGCATCGGTGAGATGCCCGTACCCGGCGTAGCCGTCGCGCATGATGATGCCGGCGTAGCCGGGCAGCACGCCGCCGGCGTCGATCGCCCCGGCGGACCGGTCCCCGGTGTGCAGGTGCGTCAGGTAGGCGGTGCAGGCCAGGTGCACGTACCGGGTGCCGCTGGCGGCCCGGGCCGGGGTCTCGTCCGCGTGCACCGCCGGGGCGGCCTTCAGCAGCTCCCGCACCCGCTGCATGAACCCGCTGGCCTCCACCAGCGCGGCGGCTTTCCCGCGGATCCCGGCCATCCAGCCCGTGGAGACGGCGATGCCGGCGAGCTGGCACAGCAGGATCGTGGCCCGCCAGATGGGGATGTGGTGCCCGGCTGTCAGGTTCGCGGCCTGCGCGCAGGTCTCCGGGCCGAAGCTGGCCCGTGCCCGCACGTGCGGCGGCAGCTCGCCCTCGGTGACCGTCCCGCAGCACGGGCACTGCTTGGCCTGCGCCACGTACTCGGTCACCTTCGGCGCCGGCGCCGGCTCGATATCGGTGACCTGATGCCGGCGCTGCGCCGCCACCGGCTCGGCGGCCAGGTCCTCGCCGCACCCGCGGCACGCCGCCGGCGGGAACTCCAGCCTGTCATCGGGGTCATCCACCAGGCGCATCGTCGTCCCCGGATCGCCCGGCTGCTTGCCCGGCCGCCGCTTCCCCCGCTCCCGCAGCGACCGGTCCCTGCCCTTCTTCTGATACGGGCTGTCCGACGACGGGGGCCGCGACGACGTGGACGAATCCCTGCCCGCCCGGCGCCTGAGGTCTTCAACCTGAGCCGACAGCCGCCCGACCTGCGCCGTCAGCTCCCCGATCACCCGGTACGCCTCAGCCAGCCGGGCCGCCAGCTCAGCAGCCGGCCAAGCCGAAAGCTCCTCCACCGAGGGAACACCAGGCACATCGGGCACAGCAGGCAATAATCACCACCCCGGCCCGCCAGTCAACCACCCGCCACGGCGTGTCGCAACCAGTGCCGTGCCCGGGCGCGTCCGCCCCGTTCGCTAAGTTGGCCGTATGCGGGCCGGACACTTTGACAGCCTGATCCTGTACGTCGCGGACCTGGCGGAGGCGAGGGCGTTTTACGTCGATGCGCTCGAGCTGCCGGTGCTGTTCGAGGATGAGATCATCATCGTGGCCGGGGACCAATCGGGCCGGGTCGTCCTGCACCGCAATGACCGTGGCCACGACGAGCGGGGCATCTTCCCTGCTGGCTCTGGCGTGGGCGGCGCTGCGGTGCGCTTTACGGTGGACGACCCTGACGCTTGCGAGCAAGACGCCCGCGCTCACGGGCTTACCGTCCTTTGGCCAGCGCAGGAGGCAGCCTGGGGCCGGTTCCTCGTCTTGGCCGATCCTGACGGACGCTCTGTTGTGCTCGCGAAGATGAGGCCCCCGGCACCGGCCAGCTAGATCCGGCAAACGTTTCCGATGGCGGCACCAGCGAACCCAGCCCACTCAGCGAGCAGCCATAAAACGCCGACGCTTGCTGAATAGATAACGGGGCTTCGCCCCAACCCGACAAGACATGAGTGCGGTGGCTGAGAGCCGTGGCCGATGACGCCACCCACGGCACCAGCTGTCACACCTGACCCAAGTTGACTCGAGATTCAACGTCCCTGCGGGGAAAGATAACATAACGGGGCTTTGCCCCAACCCGACGAGGCATGCGTGGACGGGCTGGCGTGTGTGCATGGGCGGGCTGAGGCAGGTGGGGGTTCCGGCTGGGACTCAAGATAGTCCACAATGTGGCTGTTCATTCCGCCGCTTGCAGCGGTCGGGTGGCCGTTGCCGGCCGAGCCTCCAGCCGGAGCCCATGATGACGCTACCGCGTACTGCCGCCGAGGTCCTGTCCGGGCACGTGACCCTGGAGATCCGCTGCACCGACCGGGTGCTGCTGACCTTCCGGCAGCCGCGGCTGCAGTACGGGCAGGGGATCCACGGGTTCTTCTGCTATCACCGCGGGAACCAGTTCGCCTCCTCGGCGCTGATGATGCCGATGACCGAGCGGTTCGCCGCGGACATCCGCCATTACATCGATACCCGGCGGCTGGACCTGGTCCGGTTCGTCAAGGGGCAGAGCAAGGATCAGGTCGCCAGGGAGTACCTGGCCGGGAAGTCCGGCGGTGACCAGATCCTGTTCGTCGGCGTGGCCCAGGAGAAGGCCAGGATATGGCGCACCTCGCAGCGCCGGGATCCGGTGACCGGGAAGCGGTACCCGTGGCTTTACCAGGACCAGGCGATGGTCAACCACTGGTATTTCTATGGCTTCGACGCCGATTTCGGGCCGTTCTATATCAAGTTCTGCGGCTATTTCCCGTACACCGGGCAGATCTACTTCAACGGGCACGAGTACGCCAAGCGGCAGTGCCTGAAGGAAGGCATCGCGTTCACGGCCCTGGACAACGCGTTCGGCTCGGTCAGCGACGCCGGGGCGGTCCAGCGGATCTGCGACGGGCTCACCGATCAGAAGATCTACCGGTTCGCCGGCAAGTGGCTGGCCCGGCTGCCGCAGCCGTTCACCCGCGACGACGAGGACGCCGACTACCGCTGGCAGCTGTCGGTCCAGCAGATCGAGTTCTCTACCACCATGGCCCTGGACCGGCCGCTGGCCGGGCGGATCTTCTCCGGGCAGCTCATCCGCGACAACCTGGACATCGGCCGCCCGGACAAGGTGAACCTCGTCTTCGGCCGCACGATCCGCCAGCGCGGCAAGGCCCGGACTCCCGGGACCTTCCGCACCCAGGTCATCACGAACGGCACCTGCCCGTACGTCTACCTGTTCTACAAGAAGACCCAGGTCAAGCAGTACCTGAAGGAAGGGAGGGCGCTCCGCACCGAGACCACCCTCAACCAGCCCCGCGACTTCGGCATCGGCAAAGAGCTGACTAACCTCGCCGCACTGGCCAAGGCCGGCTACTCAGCCAACCGGCGCCTGCTGGACGCCGAACGCATCAGCCACGACCCTGCCGCCGGAACCGCCGCCCTGGAGACCCTCACCAGCCCCGTCATCAGCACCACCTGCACCCGCGTCCCCGGCATGCGCTTCCCCGATCCCCGCGTCCAGGCGCTCCTTGCCGCCTGCTGCACCCTCGCGCTCCGGCCCGCCGGCTTCACCAGCCGCGACCTGCGGCACATCCTCGCCCCCCAGCTCGGCAGGGCACCTGAGGACATGACCGGCGGCCAGATCAGCTACGACCTGCGCAGGCTCCGCGCCCACCAGATCATCCAGCGCATCCCCCATAGCCGCACCTACCAGGTCACCGCCGACGGCCTGTCCACCGCGCTGTTCTTCACCCGCCTGACCAGGCGCGTCATCATCCCTGCACTCGCCGAGATCGCCGCTGCCGGCCCGCCGCCCGGCAGCCCGCTCCGTCAGGCCGACCGCGCCTACAGGGCCGCGATCGCCGACCTCGCGGCCCAGGCCTCGCTCGGCATCCAGCCGCGATCCGTCACCAAAAGCCAGTCACGTCCGGCATCAGCCGTAACACGCAACCCAAGTTGACTCGACCGGTGAAATCCCTGCGGGGAAAGATAACCTGCGGCCGCCACGCCGCGATCCGTCGCCGAAGGTCGACGATCGCCTCTTCGGCAATTTCGACATGAAACGGCCGAACGGCTGGATTCGCGTTCATGGCAGCAGTGCCGGTGCTCATGATCTGTGTCCCTTCTCGCGTGTCGAAGACGATTCCGTTGATGGGTTACCGGCATGCGGTCACAGCGCGCCCTTCTGCGCGTTTCCGGCTGGGTGCGGCACGAGGACCTGAGCGTCGAGAATAGTGAGTGCAGCCAGGGCTAGGAGAAAACGGTCCGGCGAATCCGCACGGCGCAGGCCGAGCGCCCCGCCCAGAGCGTCCCGCTGCGGTGCCGGAAGAGACCTGAGCCCGGCCTGAAATGGCAGTAGGAGCTGATGCAGCGCAGCGAAGCTAAGCTCGGTCTCCGATTCGATCCCCAGCAAGCGGACGATTTCGAATTCCCCGCCTGACTCGACGGCGTAGTCAAGGAGCGTGGTTTTGCCAGTACCCGGCTCGCCTTGAAGCACCAATGCGGCACTGCGGCCCTGCCGCGCCAGCTCAAGGACGCGGTTGATCTGACCGCGCTCCAGCTCACGGTCCAGCAGCACAGCATGGCCAAGTGGAAACGCCGCGGCCGCAGGGACGCCTGCATCGGCCGGCTCTTCGCCGGGCAGAGCGGGTTCACCGGGAGGATGTGCGCCGGTCTCCATATACACCAGCCCATAGTCGGCTCCTACAACAGTACGCCGGTGACAGTTCCAGCGCGTCTCCAAGATGTTTCGGAGTTCTCCGCCATTGGGAGAGGCAGGCCTGGATGGTACCGCGCCTACGTCCTGGCCTATGATGCCGCGCGGTTCGCCTGCATCGCCCTGCTCGCGCAGCAAGGGCTGCGCGCCACGACCGGCGGCGGCCACTACGCGGTCGAACAATCGGTCCGGGCTCAGTTCGGAGACGGATTCCGGCCGTTCGGGAGCCTCCGGCGGCGCCGCAACGAGTTGGAATACCCGCACCTGCCCGCAGATACAGCCACCTCGGAGGAAGCCGAGCAGGCAGCAGGGACAGCGCACGGTCTTATCGCCGCCGCGGGCAGGCTGCTGCCCCAGCTGGCCTACTTCAGCCAAAACCAGGAATTAGGGGACCACCGCAGGACCTGCGGCATGGAATCATGCATGTTGCCAGCCTTCGCCGACTCGTTCGCCACCGTAAGCTTGTCTTGCGCGAAAAAGCGGGCCCAAGCGGTAGGCATTTATCCATCGGCCCAGATCCGTTTTTGCGTCGCGTTACAGGGAAGTCGGCTCCACGTAATATGTTGATTCTCTCATCGAAGCTGAACTCCGGCGGCCGCGAAAGCGTGTTCAGACGCGCGTTCGCGAGGCTGGTCGCTCCCAGTCTGTCGCGTCATCAGGCGCTACCCACTGCCGATGCTTCCCCCTGCTGGCGGCCGGAGGCACGTCTCCCAGTACCAGGGCGCCACGCCCGGTCCGCTCCAGCGTCGCTGACCTGGGCACCCTGGTGCTGCGCGATATCCGGACCGCGGGCCCTGTGCTCCTGCTTGCCGCGGGCGAGGTGCGCGCGGTCAGCGTGCACCTCGACGGGCGGTGCCCGCTACCTTGGACCGTGGGCGCGGGTAATATTAACGATTCGTCGTTGAATCATTACAACTAGTGAACAGTCCATGCGGCCGTACAAGTTCCGCTTCGGCGGAAGCCGCCGGCCTCCAGGCTTCAGCATCGGGGCCCGGAGCGGGTGGGGTAGCGATCCACCGCCAGGACAGATCGTCGGTGAACACGCCGCCCAGGATCGGGCCCGCCCATCTTCTCTTCTGCTAGCCTGCTCCCCTCCCGGGCAATTCTGGGGTGCCTGTCGGCCTGTTATGTACCCTGCTCATCCCTTTTCGGCAGGGCGCCCGCAAAGCCCCGGAGTGAGGAGCCTCCCGTGACTAGAAGGTCGCTCGTCCTGGTAATCGCCTCGCTCGCGGTCACCTTGACTTGCGTTATTCCCATCTTCAGCGCCGCGAGCGCGGCCGTTAAAGGCGGTACGAGCCAGCCGGCCGCAAAGCAGTACTATCTGGCACTCGGCGACTCGCTCGCCACCGGGTACCAGCCGAACCAGGATGCCACCCAGGGCTATGCGAACCAATTGGACGCCCTGCTCCACTCGCACGGTCGCGTCTTGTCGCTCGACGATCTCGGCTGCGCGGGCGGGACGACCTGGACGTTTATCTACGGCGGCGTCTGCCGGTACCCGGGCGAGCCCGGCATGGGCGATCAACTGCGGGCCGCGCTCGACTTCCTGCAGGCCCATCGGGGGCACGTCCCGCTGATCACGATCGATATCGGCGGCAACGACCTGAACGCCTGCGATGGCCTCACCTCCGTCTCCGCGGCAGGCGCCTGCGGCAAATCGCTGATCCCCGGGATGAGGCATAATCTGGCCGCCGCCCTGAAGATGCTGCGCGCGGCGGACCCGTCTGCCGTGATCACCGGGCTGAACTACTACGTCCCCCAGCTGGCCTACTGGCTCGACGGAGCCGCGGGCCGGTCGTTGGCGACCGCCCAGCTCTCGGTCACGGAGTCGATGAACGCGGCGCTTGCTGCCGACTACAAGGCGGCCACGGCGCGTTATGCGAACGTGTTCTCCAAGTTCAAGAGCGGCGACCTGACCGACAAGACCATCCTGCCGGGCCACGGCAGCGTGCCGGTGGCTGTCGCGCTCGTGTGCAAGTGGACCTGGATGTGCGCCGCCCCGCCCGAGGGCGGGGACGAACACGCGAACAAGGAGGGCTACGGTGCCATCGCCGCGGCGATTTATGCCGTACTCCCCGCGAGCATTGCCAAATAGGCGGGCGATGCTCGCATCTAAAAGCGCCCATGACCCAACGCCGCTTAGGAATTGCAGATTATTAACGCACTGGCTTGTCCGGCGCAATGATAAAACGAGCGCTATTATGGAACCACTGAACGCTGGACTACGCTTTCTGTCTATTCCGGCCACAATTCAATTAGTCGTCTCATGAGCGCGGGACGGGGCAACAGTTGCGGGTTTGTAAGTTTTGCCCCGCCCATTGCTGCCGCTTTCTCATACTTTGGGAGGTTCTCTAGCTAGTAGGTACTCCGTTGCTTAGGTGAATCGCGTGACAAGCTTGGCACATGGAAGCTGCTGGGGCGGGAGACACGACAAGCTTCTCTGGAAGATTTACGCCTTGACTCTTGACGAGAGTCTCAGGATGTCAGTGCGCTTGCAACTGTCCGCGGCCATGAGAAAGTGGCCCCACCGGAGTACGTGATACGGCCAGCCCACGCCGGGCTGTAAATGGAATCCGACTTACGGAGATTAACCAGATCGCCGCGACAACGGGCCACGATCCCGACCTCGACAGGTTTGGCCGCCAGCCGCGCTCGGCCAGGGCGACCCGTGCGCGGTGATCCCTGGATGCACGCACGCCTGCCGATTACGGGCGGCCGGAGACTGCGCAGATCGTGGGGCGGTGTGTCGTACACAGATAGCCCAGTTATCGGCACCCACATCCCCTCTGGACCTCCCGTTACGCGACGCCATCCGCCACCGCGGCACGGAATGGCCGCCGCTGCCGCCGGGTTCTAACCGCCATGACCACCACTCAGCAGGCGGGCGGCGCAAGCCCGGTCGACTTCGCGATCTTCGGTGACTACGGCGACTTCAGGCGGAAGCAGCCCCAGCCAGCCACGGGGGAGTTCGTGCGATCCGCCTACCCGTTCCGCGGCCGGGTCACCGCGGACGGCTCCAGCGGGTACCCCGCCGTGGCCGGCCGGTACCACCTGTACATCTCCTGGGCCTGCCCATGGGCGCACCGGACCGCGATCGTGCGCCAGCTGCTCGGCCTTGAGCAGGCCATCTCGCTGTCAGCGGTTGACCCGGTCAGGGACGGCCGCGGCTGGGCGTTCCGCGAGGGCCCCGGGCACTCGCTGGACCCGGTCAACGGGTTCTCGCTGCTGCGCCAGGCCTACGAGGCCACCGAGCCCGGCTACGACGGGCACATCTCCGTCCCCGTGCTGTGGGACCGGCAGACCGGCCGGATCGTCAGCAACAACTTCCCCGACATCACGATCGACCTGGACACCCAGTTCGGCGCGTTCTCCAACGGCACGGACCTGTACCCGCAGGCCCTGCGCCCCGAGATCGACGCGATCAACGCGGTCGTCTACGAGACCGTGAACAACGGCGTGTACCGCTCGGGCATGGCCACCTCCCAGGGGGCTTACCACGACGCGGTGTCCAAGGTCTTCGCCACCCTGGACGACCTGGAGCAGCGCCTGGCCGGCCGCCGGTACCTGCTCGGCGACGCGATCACCGAGGCCGACGTCAGGCTCTGGGTGACCCTGGCCCGGTTCAACGCGGTCTACCACTACCACTTCAAGGTCAACCTGCGCCGGCTAACCGACTACCCGAACCTGTGGGGCTACGCGCGCGACCTGTACTCGCTGCCCGCCTTCCGGGACACAACGAACTTCGACCACATCAAGCGGCACTACTACACCACGCATCCACACATCAACCCGGCCCGGATCATCCCCGACGGCCCGCTCCTGGATTGGGCCGCGCCGCATAACCGCGCCTTGTCCTGATCCGTACCGTTCCTGACCTGGCCACAACCGCCATGACATGCGAAAGCGGGGCAACGGCCGCCGCCCACCCGTTCGGTATCATCGCGGGCAGCATAGTCAGATTGACGTTGGCCGCGCATAGCAATCAGGCGGCCACGTGTCGTGCCGTGACCGGGGGCCGAGCACGCTCGGTGATCACCCATGGTCGGCGACCGTGATCGCCGGTCGGTTGGTCACGGTGCGCGGTCCCCACGGCTCGCGGCTAGGCGCGGGAAATTCACGCCGGTAAGTATTTCGGAGGCCTGCCAGGCGGCTGGCGAGCTGCGGGCAAGCGCATCCTGGCGGGCGGTCGGCGGGACGCTGGCCCTACCCACCTCATTACCGCACCGTCTGCACCATGCGCACGTCGAGGTTATAGAAACGGGGCGGTCCGTCCAGCAATGCGCCCATCTGCTGGGCATACTTGCTGGTGACGGGGTCATTCGAGTTCTTCATCGCTTGTTCGTAGGAGTCGAACTCGACGATGATGAAGTAGCGGCCAGCCCGTTCCCGGTCCTGGGTGACCGTGGCCCTGGAGGCGAGCAAGGCATCCCCGCGTTCCTCCTGCATCTTCTTGGAGAGGGCCTCCACTTCTTCGATCCGCGATGTCTCGATCTCCATGATCTGCATAAATCCAGGCATGTCGTCCTCCGATCACGCCGCTAGCCGCTACCGCTGCTGAACGATTCCCAGCAGGTTGCCTTCACTGTCTTTGAACCAGGCCCCGCGGTCCTCGCCGATCTGGGCGATGCTTGTCGCCTTGTCGAAGCCGGGGAAGTCATACTCTTCGAATTGCACGCCACGCTGCTTGAGATCGCGCACCTCAGCGTCGGCGTCGGCGACGATGAAACCCATCTGGGAGTGCGACCCGGATGCGCTGCCGCTACTGGGAAACAGCAAGAACCGGGTACCGTCGCGTCCCGCATAGAAAGCACCGGCCGGCTGCTCGCCGGCGGGTGTCAGCCCGAGCTTGTCTGCATAAAACGACTTCGCCCGTTCCAGGTCGCTGCACGGAAGCGCAGCCTCATACCTGGCATCAGATAGCATCAGTGTCTCCTCTCGCGAGATGGAGGTCAGCGCACCGTGCGGGCACGTTCAGCGGAACGACACCAGCGCGGCCCGTGACGGCGCATCGGCGGGCCGGAGTAAGCCATCCGGCAGCCGGAAGGCGATTTACACAGCGGTGGACCCGGCGGCCCAGGCGCGGTGAATTCGCAGGCGGCGGCGACCTCGGCCATAACAAGCCCCCCAGACCTCACAGCCTCAAGCTGTACACCCGGGACTGTACAGGCCGGGATCCGGTCACAGCAAGGGGCGTTGACCAGGCAACATGCCGTGTCATCGTCGTTCACCACGTCCTCGGCTGCAAGTACGACGTAGCGGGCCAGCAATGCCACAACGGAACAACGATGGCTCTCGAAGAAACGCCTGGCCGCTCCGATCCTGAGGTGAGCGCAGACTTTGGACATGCGGCTGACCTGCAGGTTCGAGCCGGATAATGCTATCAACCAGCCACACAGATCAACTGGTTCGGCTCAGCTGCCGCTCGTCGGCCAGGCGACCGGGCGAGCGCCCAGAACGTTCCATTCGGGTGCAGCCCTGGAGCAGGGCCCGATGATCAGCGAGACGCCCATATAGGCGGCTTTAGCGTGCGACGTGGGTCCGGGCTCTTGTCGCCGGGTGTTAGCGTGCCGGTGCTGGGGCGCGGGCGCGATCATGGATGCCATGGCCGCCGAAGATCACACGGCGGCCAGCCACGTGACGACGGCTCGCGACCCGAAGCGCCAGAAGCGGGGACGGATCGTCTCCGGGGCAGCAACCGGTGTCCGAACTGGCGAGTGGCTCACCCCCGGGCACCGCCGGGCCAAGACGATCACAAACTGCGTGGCCAACCGGTGGGGTGACCCCGGCCGGGGTCCGCGACCGGGCCGCCCGGCGGAACGACCCGTCACTGCAAGACCTGCTTGCCCGGGTCGATGACCAGACGATCGCCATGGCCATCCGGGGCGTCCGGGACCTGGAGCAACGCTGGCTGGCGGTGCCGCCTGGCGGGACGCTCAGGCTGTGCCGGCCGCTAACACGTGACTTCTTCGCCGGGCCGGGAATGAGGAGCCCCGCGCCTGACCAATGACCAGGGCCAGCGCGGCACAGAACGTCCAGTTCGGTCACGGCCGTCCGGTGGAGCTTCCACACCCGATTACCGTGCAGGGCGGGAATGTGCGCATCGGTCCTGGCGGATCACGGTCTTTGTTCTTCCGGGCGATCCGGTGGTCCCGGCGATTCGGTGGCGGCGCATGCAGCATCGCAGAACGGCTGGCGGACGCTGCGAGTCCGCCGCGTCCTCCGGCCCCTCAACCTCGCCTCGGTCGGCGCCAGCGTGTTCATGAACGCCATCGCCGCCGCCCCCGGCTGAGAGTTCTTGATAATCGCGCCGGCCCGCCGCTGTGCACGCAAGTCCCAGGCCTTTGCCGCGGTGTCAGGCGCAATCACGTCTCAATCGTGAATCAAGGCTGCGCTGGCACGCTCTGCCTGCCGCTTCATCGTCGGACCAGTGCCCGCCCTGCGCGGCTTCGTGATGGCCGCGGCGTGCAACGCCCATGGCGTCTCCGGGTCAGCTGGCCTCGCCGAGCACGTCCTGGAGAGCCTGCAACCAGACCCATCCCCCTACGTCCAGTCGCTTAGCCCCACGCGGTACCACCCCCGCACCTGGGACTGGAACACCGCCCGGGCTCGAGCCGAGCGGATCTACGAGAACTACTACAGCCTGCCCCCCCAGCTCGCGCGGTGACCCGCGACGGCGATCGTTCGCGAGCCGGGTCACCGAGCGTCGCGGAACCTTCACCACGCCCAGCGGCGTCCCGCCCGCTGTGGTTACGGCTCCGGTGTTCCTGACGCTTCCGCTTTCGCTTGTGCTTGTGCTATCAGGGGGCCGTACATCTTCGCGTAGTTCTCGTAGTTGAAGGGGGCCTCAGGGTTCGCGCGGACCTGCTCGTCGAGCATCTTGGCTTCCTCGCCGACGAGGATCCGCCAGGCTCCGGATCGCACCCCGTCCAGGATGATGGTCGCCGCCTGCACCGCGGTGAACCCCTTGTCCTGGAGTTCGGGTTTCATTCGATGGATCACCTGGCGCAGGTCATCGGCGGAGAAGTCTTCGGCCAGCAGGCCCATCGTGATGAGAGTGGCCCGCGTATTATCGGGGAGCAGCTCCAGCAGCTGGGCGTCGCTCAGCTGCTCCCACGCTGGCAGGCCGAAGGCGCGGCGGGAGTTCACGTAGATGTCGGTGTTCACGACACCCGGCATGACCACGACGACCCGGACCTGCGGCGCATTGGAGCGCAGGTCTTCGATGAGGGCTTCGGAGAAGCCCTTGATGGCGAACTCCGACGTGCTGTAGGCGGTGATCGGCGCGCCAGCCCCTGCCGTGGCCCAGAACCCGGCGACGCTGCCGGTGTTGACCAGGACGCCGTCGCCGCTGGCGATCAGCAGCGGCAGGAACGTGCGGGCGCAGAAATACACGCCCCACCAGTTGATGGCGAAGGTACGCTCCCACTCCTCCCGGGAGTCCTTGACGAAGCTGCCGCCGCCGAAGATGCCCGCGTTGGCGAAGACCAGGTCGACGTGATCGCTGGCGTGCTGCTCGAGCAGCTCGTCGCGGAACCGCCGGACCTGCGCCTCGTCGGAGACGTCGCAGGCATGGCCGGTGACCTGGACGCCGGGCGAGGCGGCCGCCCACGCCGTCGCCGCGGTCACCGCGACGGTGTCGGCGTTCAGGTCGCAGGCCGCGACCGAGCACCCCTGCGCCGCGAGCTGGCGGACAAGCTCGCGGCCTATGCCCGACCCGCCGCCGGTCACCACCGCGAGCTTGCCCGTGAACGAATCCACAGCCATGATCCTTACCTGCTGTGCCACTGCCGGTCAACGATCCAGGGTGCCTGCAGCTCGACGACCCGCCGGGGTCGTTCGGCCGGTTGTCTGTTATCACGCTCTGTTACGAAGTGGGGTCGATAGCTGGTTCACGCCGGGGCGGGCGCCGGTGAGTCCGAAGACCTGCTCGGCGTTGCCGTGCAGGAAGAGATCCGTGGTCTGGTCGTCGAGCTGAAGTCCGGCCAGGTCGGCTAGGCAGTCGGCGGCGGGCCAGGCGGGGTGGTTGGAGCCGAACAGGACCTTATGCCGGCCGTGGCCGCGCAGGTAGTCGACCAGGTTGCGGGGGTAGCGGCTGGCCTTGTAGGCGGAGGTGTCGATGTACACGTTGGGGTACTTGGTGGCCAGCGAGATCATCTCCGCGGTCCACGGGTAGCCGATATGACCGCCCACGATGACCAGCTCCGGGAACTCCAGCGCGACAGTGTCCAGGTAGGGGATCGGCCGGCCCGGCTCGGACGGGCACAGCGGCCCGGTGTGCCCGACCTGCAGGCAGAACGGGATACCCAGTTCGACGCATTCGGCGTACAGCGGGTAGTAGCGGCGGTCGCTGGGCGGCAGGTTCCACAGCCACGGCACCACCCGCAGTGCCCGGAAGCCAAGATCACGCACGCAGCGCCGCAACTCCCGCACCGCGTCCATGGGGCGGGCCAGGTCGACCGCGGCGACCCCGGCGAACCGGCCCGGGTACCGGCTGACGGCCTCGGCCACGGCATCGTTGGAAATCAGCGGCCCGTGCGGCCCCCACCAGGCGCACAGCATCCCGATCCGCACGCCCGCTGCGTCCATCGCTGCCACCGTCGCCTCGAGGGGAGCCTCGCCCCCGCCGAGCTGCCCGGGGGCCCAGCGCCGCAGCGAATCGAACATCGGGTCGGCCAGCAGTTCTGCCGACGGATGCTGCATCCAGGCATCGATGATCACCATGCCAGCCCTCCGGTAGCCGTTCGGATACACAACACACCCAGGGAATCACGGCCAGGACCGGCCCCAGAAGACACCGTCTGCCCCAGCACACGGCGGCCCCTAACCCACAGTAACGAGCCCCCTGTCCGACGTGACGTACCCGAGCCGCTGCTTGCGCCGCTGCTTGAGGCGGCGCGGGTCGTCCCGGATGGACGCAGATCGGGCCGTTCTGTTGTGATGCCTGGCGGGTGCCGGGGCCTTTGCCAGGGGCAGTGCCGGGCCGGCCGGGCGCCGATTAGGTCCGGTCGGCTGCGGGTGCCGTGGTCCGGCGTCGGTCCCGGCGGTAGCGCCGGGCGCTGCGCCTGGCGGCCAGGCGCATGATGACCGGGGGCGGCTCCAGCCCGAGCGGCTCAGCATCCCCCCGATGTCTTCCTGGTGCCACACCTCGGTGAACAGGCCCCCGGCGGCGCGGAAGATCTCCTGGCCGGTCATGGTTACCGGCCTGCCGGTCGGCGGGATCCCGAACAGCTCCATCGTCCCGGTGTTCGTGCCGGTCATCGTCCAGCGGCCGGTGACGAACTCGCCATCTGAGGTCACCACGTCCGGCGTGAACGCCAGGTCCGGGAACGCCGCGCGGACCTGGCGGGCCGCCCAGACCTGCCCGGCCCGGCCGGCGGCTGGCCCGGGTAGGCGTTGTGGTCCCGGACGTCCTCGGTAAAGATCTCGGCGGCCACCTCGAACTTCCCGCCGCCCCACATCTCGGTCAGCCAGCGCAGGTACATGCCCTTCAGCCCGTCAGCATCCACCGGCTTCCCCTCACGATCCGGCGGGTCATCACCGATGATCCGCGCCCGCCACCTGGCGGAAGGATATACTCACAATGTGAGTATATCAAATGAGCCGCAGGATCCGGTGAGAGCCCGGGTGAAGGAACCCACGTCCACCTCCTACGCCGTCCTCGGCCTCCTGGCAGAAAAGCCGCGGACCGCCTATGAGCTCGCCAGGCAGGTGGCGCGGGGTCTGCGGTACGTGTGGCCTCGCGCCGAGGGGCGCCTCTACGACGAGCCCCGGCTCCTCGCCGGCCATGGCCTTGCGGCAGCCAGGCAGGAGTACACCGGACGGCGGCCGCGGACCGTGTACTCCATCACTCCCGAAGGCCGGCGGGCGCTGCGGCGCTGGGTCGGCGAACCCGGAGCCGGGCCGGTCCTGGAGTACGAGGCCCTGCTCAAGGTCGCCTTCGCTGCCCGCGGCACGAAAGCCGACCTGCTCGGCCACCTTGACGCGATCGGTAGGCACGCCGCAGCCCGCCTGGCCACCGGCCGCACCCGGGCCGAGGAGTACGCCAACGCGCTCGTGCCCCTGCCCGAGCACCTCGCTGTCAACGGCCTGATGTGGAGCTTCCTGTGGCAGCTCTACTCGGCCATCGAGGACTGGGCGGCCTGGGCCACCGCCGAGGTCACCCGCTGGCCCGACGACCTGCGCCCGGCAGCCGACGCCGATGCCAGGGCCGTCGGCCGGTTCCGGGCGGCGCTCGACACGGCCCGAGGCCGGCAAGGACAAGATCCGCGCCGGACTGGACCGTGGTCCTGACAGCCAGCCGCCCGCGGCGCACCGATCTGGCTGCGCTGCGCGATCCACGCGCGGTCGGCAGGCTGGATCGATGCTCAGTCGTGCATGAGCGAGCATTCCCCGTCCCACCGGGCCAGTGGAGGCAGCGCCGCGCCTACTCGCCAGACGCCTTGCCGATGGTCCGGGCGCCTTCCAGAAGCGCCGTGCGGAGGCGCTGTGCGTCCTGCACGTTGCTCTCCGCGGCGTCGACAAGAGCATTCATCAGGAAGATTTCGGGAAGTGTGGTCCACCCAGGGCCGTGGATGATGTGGAACAGTTCCTCAAAGTCGTCGGACGTACCGAGGCCGACGTAGGCTGCCTTGAGCTCGCGCAGCCTTCCGTTTAGTTCGTTGACGTGCTCGTCCTTGTCGTTGATGCGCTGGGTTGCCATACTTCCTCCCGATTTCTTGAGCACCTTGTGTCCTGTCTTCACGGAGCCTGCAATCACGCTCTAGATACATCAACCCAGCGCCGTGCCGTCTTCGCCGATATCCAGCCCTCCGACGGCCATTACCGACCTGCCACCTTGGCGCCAAGCCCATCGACCCAGCGCTCCCGTATCAGGCCGAAGCAGAGGATCTGATCTCTGGGACGCAGCGGGAGTACAGAACCGCAGTTCTGAGTCCGACCAGATCAGTCCACGGCTCGACTGCCACCCGCAAATACTCGGCTGCGAGGTATTACTACGGCGGTCATCCTATGTAGCTGGCATCTGAGCAGTGCGGGCGCCGGCCCAGCGGCCTCTGACACCTATCTGCGGCTTAGGTTATATCATCACGGGCCGGATCTAGCGGAGCGACAAATTCGCGTAGCTCCATACTGAATGGGTCGCGTGACGGAATTCCATACACGCTTAGAATCAGTTCGAATGCGGACAGGAAGTACTGCTCGGGGCGGCGGAAGTCGGCGTAGACTCGCCCTTGGAGCAGAGGTGGCAGTGCCGTATCTTCTGTACCCTCCAAGAGGATCGGTAGGATTGTCTGCTTGCGGCTCTCCGTGCTAATCATCCGTTTTCCTATAAGGTCCCCCTCGGCGGCCAAGACGAAACCGCCCATAGGCTGATTATTGTCGTACTTGGTCCGGTATAGCGGTGTGCCTACCACAACGACTCGATCTGCGCGCTCAACCCGGTCGACAAAACGTGGCACGCTGCTGCCGATCTGTATGTTGTCCCAGCGATCCAGGATGACAGTTATGCCTCCCTTGCCCAAATCGGAGGCTAGTTCCCGCTCCACCCAGCGTTCATGGTTTCGATTGCCCCATGCGTAGCTGATGAAGCAGCTCGGCTCCTTCGGAACAAGCGTCCTTGCATACGTTTTCAGGCGGAAGAGCGCCTGCTCGAACCGCGACCGCCGGTCAACAGTTCGGCGCTGGACAATCACCTCGGCGGCTTGGGTCCGAGTTAGCTGGATCGGAACATCGGCCCGCGGAAGCAAAAGCCGTTCGCCGCAACGCGTGCAGAAAGCCACCTCATTGGCCTCCGCGAGTTGATCGCGCACAACGGCCCGGTTAAGATAGTGCCCTTTGCTACAGATCACTGGTTCAATCCTGTGGACGTTCAGATCGAGGCCGGCCAGGAAGCTCTCGAACAGGCTCTGAAACAGCATCCTTATGGGTTCGCCAACCGTGGTTCCAAAATAGAGTACGAAATCCAATTCACCTTCGCGCTCCGCTTCGAGGCGAAACCCGCATTCCAGACTATCACCGACTATGTACTCCGCTTGGTTGCGCCACTGGCTCGTGCGCGTGAAGACATCCGTAAAGCCCATTAGAACGACCAGCGATGCATATACGTTCTCCACCGCTCCTGTGACAGTGTATGCAACTCCATCGTCGAATGTTTTAGCATCTTTAGTTGCTGGTTGCTTCAGATTAATCAGCTCTGGGAAGATCAGGTATACTCGCGAGCTGAGCGGGTCAGTCTCGCGAAAACAGATGTTGTGCTTCAGGAATATCGCAACGGCAGAGTCCAACAGGATATCACGATCGACGCCTGAGAACCCATCGAGTTCCGGGAAGAAGTAGTCGCCGGAAGGCAGTCGCTGCTCTTCTAGCGACCCCAATCCTTTCGGGTTGCGCCGCGCCTCCAATATGATCGACGCCCCAACGTTGTTAAGCAATTCAGGTGTTAGCAAGATACGCGATTCACCGCCGGACGTGCTTAGCAATGCTACGTATCCATGGTTCACGAGATGGCCGACCGCGGCGAACATTTCTGCGTCTGTAAACTTCCTGCTCGAGTCTTCGTACTCTAGCTGATTGCGTAGATCAATAGGACTGATGATCACCTGATCATGATCTTGACCTTCTTTGAGCTCAAGGACCTTGGCTTTGATCCATTTGAAAGTCAGAGTAGTGACGGTCGTGGGTCGGACTTGCCAATTAATGACGTTGCGCATTAGATCAATAAGGTCACCAACCCCTTCACCGGTGCGCGCGCTCGTCACGACATAGTGGTGGATGCCGCGTCCTGAACAGAACCCTGCGATTTCGTTAGCAGTCATCCGGGGGGAGCCCCGATCGGCTCGTGCTGCGATGAGAATTACTTCACGCCCCCTTCTCGTTGCCTTCGCCGGCGCGCCCGATACGCCGAGTTGGCTAAGCCAGTAATCAACCCCATGCAAAGGAGCGTCGTCACGTGTCGGATCGAAAAGGATCAGTGCTAGGTCAGCGTTATCAAGGAACAGCGCATGAATAAGCCGGTAGTCAGGCTGCCCAGCTAGGTCCCAGAGGATTGCCTCGCACTGCGCGCCATCCTCGCGGGTAACACCAAGATAGTCGAGCAGCCAGAATTGCTGGCCGTGGGTGGAAGCGTGGTCTTTGAACGTTCCGGTGGCAAGCCGGTATCCAAGGCCTGTCTTGCCAACCCCAGAATCACCAACGAGGACGATCTTCGCGGATGTATACATGACGCTGGCCGGACGCGAGCGGCTGAGGATAGAGTTAGTATCCAGTTCCCACAAATGGATAATGTTATCGGCTTTACTCCCGGGGTCTGAACCAACTGTCGCAAGTAGAGGCATGCTGGGATGGAATGCCAAGCCGGCCATCCATGTACTGTTACCAGGCTCTGGAATCACCCGCACCGAAGTCCACGATTCACAGTCCCACAGGCGCACAGAATCATCGCGACTCTTGGAAGCCAAAAGGCGCCCATCAGCCATGAACGAGATATATCGGACTTGGGCTGTGTGTCCCTCCAATGTTCGTATCAAATTTCCAGCCCGATGGTCCCATATTTTGATCGTGTTGTCGCGACCGCAGCTAGCGAGCAACTGTCCATTCGGCGCGAATGCGACCGAAAGTACGACACCGGTATGGCCAGTTAGCGTAGTGATCTTGCTTCCGTCATCGACATTCCACAGTTGCACTGACGCGTCGTACCCTGCTATGGCCAATATCGAGCCGCTAGGATCGAAGGCGACGGAAGTAATATAGTCTGTCTGCTTACCGAGCTCGTGAAGGATTTCACCACTGGAAATATCGAAGATCGCTGCACGTTTATCGCCACCGGCAGCGAGGACGTCCTCACGCGGGCTGAATGCGATCGCCTGGCATCGTGGCATCGAGAAAGACTTTTGCTCCTGCCACGAGCCAACCTTCCAGAGTTTGATCGTTCCATCATCGCTCCCACTGGCGAGTACAAGACCGTGTTGGTCGAAAGCTGCCGTGCGCAGACCGTCCGTGTGTCCACCGATCATGTGTATATGGCGCTGTGAGCGAGCATCCCATATGCTCACGGTCCGGTCTCCCGAAGGTGATGCCAACATACCCCCGTCGGGTGACCACGCAATGCGTCCGATAGCCGCGGTATGGGCACGCAAAGTACCAACAAGTCTGATACCACTCGGAAGCACTAGATCCGATGGTGCAGTCGTCACAGAACCTCCCAGCCGCAGCTATAACGCTTCCTAATATCTTGCAGGATCCAAGGGTTTACAACCGGAAGCTAGCCGTCGCCGGAACTTCGGCGGCAGCGCCGCGATCGCGTCACCGAGCACCTGCAGGTGATCCGTAGTCGTGTTCGATCCGGCGCTGCCGCGGCGCATGAGCCCGGCTCCGCCAGCTCCTTGTCCTTGTGAGCAGGCCGCGGTGACCGTGGCATCCAGCCGGATGCAGGTCACCCCCCCTCCAGGATCTTGTCCGCGATCCACACCCCGGGCAGGGCGCCATGACGGGCGGGCCAGGGAATGGGCCAGGGATCCCCACGGGCGCGATGGGTCAGGCCAGAGCGAAATAGTGAACCTTAACGGCGTCAGGTGAGTCCGTCACGGAGCCCCGGGAGGTTCACGACAATGAGCACCCATCTACGAGATCAGGCCGTCTTCAGGCCGACCCTGCCCGAGGACATCGACTGGGAGCCGTTCCCGGCGTTCCCGCCGTCGGCCCGTCTCGCCGTCGTTGTGGGCGATCCATCACAGCCCGCTCCGTACGTCGTCCGGGTCAAGCTGCCGTCCGGCGTGAAGCTGATGCCCCACAGGCACCACGAGGATCGGGTCTACACGGTTATGTCCGGCGTGTTCTACATCGGCCTGGGCGAACACTTCGACGGCGGAAAACTGCAGGCGTACCCGCCGGGTGCCGTCATCGTCCTGCCCGCCGGTACCCCTCATTTCCACTGGGCCAAATCTGGTGAGTACGTCACCCAGGTGACGGCGATCGGGCCGATCAGCCTCGAATACCTAGACCCGGAAGAGGACCCGCGGAACAAGTGAGCCATTTCCAGGTGACACGCGAAACCGCTCAGGATACGAGCCAACGATGATCATTACCAGCATCGAAACGTTTCCGCTTCGCATTCCGTTCAAGCCAGGTAACAGATCCGCGGCCTCCGGCTGCTACCCGCAATGTCCCCGTCATGCTCCATTCCTTCTACGACATTCCTTCTACGATGGCCCCGGTTTGCTGGCCGCGATACACGCAACCGCCGCGCTGGGAACCGCTGACTCGATGATCGAATGGCGTTTTTCGATCTCGAGGCAAAGGTCTTGGGAAACGCGCTCACCGCGAAGGACGGCCGGGTCCAGGTACTATAGGGTCCTGGGCTCGGAATCGATTCCGACCCCGACATGATCAGCGCCTACCGCCGGAAAACCTAGGCCTCACCTGGGCCCGGCGGATCCCGGAGCGCGACCGTAGACACCAGCACCACCCCGCGACCGAGGAGCCTGCCCGATGGTCAAGCAACTGAGGATTCTGCGGAAGCGCCCGAGCCGGGCCCTAGCCGCTGATCCCGGGCGATTCGCCGGCGGCTCGGCCATGGACGACCCGCTCGGCCTGCTGGCTGTCGAGCAGGAAGACCTCACGCGGCTGCCCATCGGTCGCGTCGTCGGCCCGGCCGACGTCGCCGCCCTTGCCGTCCACCTCATGACGAACACCGCGATCACTGGCGCGACCTTCGACATCGACGGCGGCCAGCAATTGATCGCCGCATGAGAGTCGGGGCCCGGCGTCCCGGGGGGAAGCCTCGAAGCATTCCCAGATCCCCGGATCGCTCCACCTGCCTGCAGAAGGGACAATGCAATGGATCCTGATATCCAGACCAGGGCCGCGATCGAGGAACACTGGCAAGCATCGGAACACGGGGATACCGTAGCCGAGCACGCCATCTATGCCGCGGACGCGATCCTCGACTACCCCCAGTCAGGTGAACGATTCCGGAGCCGCGCGACGATTTCGGCGCAACGTGGCGGGCACCCTGCCAGCCGGCACTTCACCGTCCTGCGGATCGCCGGCAGCGGGAATCTATGGGTGAGCGAGTGCATCATCACCTACGACGGCGTGCCCACCTACTCGGTGAGCATCATGGAATTCGCCCACGAGCAGGTGATACACGAAACGCAGTACTTCGCGGACCCCTTCGGCGCGCCCGCATGGCGGACAGCACTCGCGGAGCCGATGCCCGGCAGAACCATCGCCAGGGCCTGACCCGGGGCCAGGAGCGGCCCAGCCTATCGCGGCCAGTACTACGCGTCCCGCTCACACGCGGCCTGGGAGCCGCGCCGAATCAGACAGGTAGCCCATGGCAAAGGAGATGCCGACATGCTGAGCCAGGCCATGCAGGACTCGATCGATGCCCTCAGGGACCGGCAGAAGGCCAGTGTCGGCCAGGCCCCGCCGGCGCTGGACGATCTCCGCGCCTCCTTCGTCCCCGGGGACCGTCTTCATCCGGTGCCTGACGACGTGCGGGTGACGGAGGTGACCGCCGGCGCGGTGCCAGCCCACTGGCTCACCGCCCCCGGGGCCGACACCGGCCGGGTGCTGCTGTTCCTGCACGGCGGAGGGTATGAGCTCGGGTCGCTCCGCAGCGACGGCGAGCTGGCCGCCCGGCTGGGACGGGCCAGCGGGATGCGGGTGCTGTTCCCCGAATACCGCCTGGCCCCCGAGCATCCGTTCCCCGCCGCCATCGACGACGTCCTGGCCGCGTGGCACTGGCTCCGCACCAGCCAGCACCTGAGCGCGACATCACTAGCGGTGGCCGGCGACTCGGCCGGCGGCGGGCTAGCCGTCGCCCTGCTCGTGGCCACGCGTGACGCCGGGCAGGCATTGCCCGCGGCCGCCGCACTGATGTCCCCGACGGTGGATCTGACCAGCTCGGGGGCCTCGATGACCGAACGCGCCGATCAGGATCCCATCTCCACCCCCGCCATGCTCCGCCAGTTCGCCGCTGACTACCTGGCCGGGGCTGACCCTAAGACGCCCCTGGCCTCGCCGCTGTTCGCCGCACTGGCCGGGCTACCGCCGCTGCTCATCCAGGTTGGCACCGCCGACCTGCTGCTCAGCGATTCCGAACGTCTGGCCGCAGCAGCAGCCCAAGCCGGGGTCGACGTCACCCTGCAGATCGGCGAGGGCCTGCCCCACGTCTACCAGCTCCTGCTCGGCACCCCCGAGGCAGCCGAGGCCACCGAGCAGATCGGGACGTTCCTGCGCGCCCGGATCCGCTAACCAGACAGCCCATAGACAGCAGGCTTCCCGGCGCCCTCGACATCTACAACGCGCGCATCGCCGCCGTTCGGTACGCCAAGAGAGGGACCGTTCCGCTGGTTACGACCGTCCAGAAAGAACATTTGGAGCGTTCGTTCACGATCGGCGCCGGACGGTGCAATGCAACTGCACGGCGTGGTAGTGGGTTATTCGACTTGAATGGGATCCAGACGTGGTTCTGTGACGCCTGCGGCTATTGCGGAGTGGGCAAGTATGGCGCCACGTAGCCCGGGAGATGCTCCGCAGATACCGAGGACGGCAGCGAGGCCAGCCGCGCCTGCCCGGACTCGCAATCCATCCCACCTCCGCCCCGCGATGCACACCCAGGCACCCTCGTGCGTACCACCGACTACGGTACTGCCGCAACCTCGCCACCCGCTGGCGCGGCGAGTAACTCGGGGTTCGTGCCTCGGCGGCTGCCGCATGATCCCTAGTAGGAGTGCCTGGTAGGGTGATGCCCCTGCGCTTTCCTTCCTTCTTGCTCGGCACGAGAGATGTACGCCTGGCTGACGTATTCTGGATCCTGAAGCAAGGGCTGGATTTTTTCCTGTATAACGCTGGCATCTTTGGGTGATAGTTGCAGAAAAGAACTAAATATGCGGAATGCCCATCTCTTTGGGTGAGGGTGAAATGTCTCCAGTTCATTTACTATCTGCCGCAGTTCCAGGCCCTCGCCGAGTGGGGCTAGCCCTGTAATTGCCAAGTGACAGCCGGATGTGTAGATCCGATCAGCGATTCTAAGCCCGCTCTCAAATTTTACAATGTCGGAAATGATTTCCGCTTGCCCAATGATAAGCCCCCGCCCGGCGCCAGGATTCCGGAATATCCCTCTCGTTGTATATAGGAATACAATGTCGCCGCGAGTGAGCGGGATCCGTCGCTTGGGGGTCAAGGCCATCCGGCGCTCACGGAGTACGTAGGCGAGCCCGTCGGCATCCCCAAGGATCAGAAGGAACGGCCGTGGCGTCTCAGGCATGGTGATAAGTATGGTAACCGAGTGCGCGCAGGCGCGTCCGTCCACAGCGCGGCCCACACCGACGCCTACCCACAGCGCATGCCGGCGACGATCACCGTGCGCCTGACCGACGGCACCGCGTTCTCACACGAGGTGCACAGTGGTTCTCATCGGCTCAGACGTTCAGGTTGGGGTTATTCTGGAGGTCGCCTGATCTGCCAAGATGAGCAGGTCGCGGCTGGGGGGTGCGCACTGGGCTGGTGTGAGCCTGGCTCGATAGGGCTAGTCCGTAGGACCTGATGTGCCTTCCGGGCCAGGTCTTGCCTGGCCCGGAAGGAGCAGTTGATGTCCGTCATGAACGTTTTGCGGAAGGGCCTGCCGACTGTGACGCTCCCTGTCGTCGCCGGCCTGGCCGCGGTCGGCCTGGCCGCGGTCGGCCTGGCGATCGCACCCGCCGCGCAGGCCGTGAGCACGGCGCCCGTGCGGGCCGCCTCCGCCGGCCTCCACGTGACCGGGAAGGTCGACCTCGGTCGCCTCGGGCCCGACTTCAGTTACGTGCTGAGCGAGGCCCCCAACGGCAACGTCTACTACTCGCAAGGCTCGGTCGTCTACCTGGTCAAGGGCGACCACGCCCCTGTCACGGCGCTGCGAGCGTCCGGACCGGCGCTCGCGGTCGCGGCGAACTCGTCCGACCTCTTCGTCGATGTCGGCAACAAGGTCTCTGCCTACGCCCTATCTAATGGCCACCGACTGCGCACGTGGACGCTGCCGAGCAGCGAGAAGGTCACCTCGGCCGGGCTGTACCCGGTGGGCACTACAGTCTGGGCGTTTACGGACTGGGCGACAGACCAGAGCGGCTTTGAGTACGCGAACGTCGACCGGTTCAGCCTGTCGTCCCCGACGGTCCACCGCGTCAGCGTTAACAACGCATACCCGGCCGACATGGCCGCCGACTCGGCGGGCCTGTACTACGAAGGGATCGTCGGCACCGGCGATTACCTCTTCCGGGCTCTGCGCTCCGGATCGCCGCGCAGGCACGCCGACGTGGATATCGACGCGCCGCTGGCGCTGGCCGCTGGAAGCGTGTACCTGCTGGCTATTCACGACAACCAGGGCGGCAACACCTACCTCGACGCCTTCCGGGCCTCGACGCTGGGTCCCGTGTTCTCGAAGCGGGTCTCTAACAGCGACACCGACATCGCGGGGACGGATATCGGCCTGCTCCTGCTAGGCGCGGGGAAGGTCAGCCTGCTCGACACGGGCAACGGCCACGCCGGCTCAGTGCTCAGCGTGCCGGGCGCGGTCATCCTGGTGCCTGGCCCGTCCGCCGCCGTCGTCACACTCAGCCACTCCACGACCTACCTGCTCCGCCTCGCCGGGTAGCGGGCCCGGCTTCTGGCCGGACCCATCGGCGAAGGGCCTGCTGGGGACCTGTTTGCTGCCGACATTTCCGAGGTCGTCATCACCCGGCTGAACCCGGAGGCGACGTTGCTGGTTATCGAGTCGTGGACGCCGCAGCGAGGGCTTCGCCTAGTGGAACGCGAATGACGAGGGCGCGGGCGGGACCGTTCGAGATTAGAGAATTTTTCCGAACGGACGTGGTGCGTGCGCCTGTCCAGCTGGCCGCACCCCGGCCATTCCGCCGTCTGCCGGGACGGATTTCCCGCCTGTTCAGGCCCGCTAGCATGACAACCGTGGCCGACTTTGACCCCCGCACGCCGTCCATCGCCCGGGTCTACGATTACCTGCTGAACGGGAAGGACAATTTCGCCGCCGACCGGGAGGTGGCAGAGCGGCTGCTGGCCGTCGCTCCGCTCACGGCCGACGTGACGCGCGAAAACAGGCAGTTCCTGGCCCGCGCCGTGGCGTGGACGGCACGCCAGGGGATCGGGCAGTTCATCGATCTGGGCTGCGGCATGCCGACCGCGCCGAACACGCACCAGACGGCGCAGGCGATCGCCGCAGACGCCCGGGTGGCATACGTCGACAACGACGCGGTGGTGCTCAGTCACCTGCGGGCGCTGGCCGCCAAGGGCGATCCCCGCGTGACCGTGATCGACGGTGACGTGCACGATGAGGCCGCGATCTTGGACGCCGTTGCCGCGGGCATCGACCTGTCGGCACCGGCCTGCCTGCTGATGGGGTTCTTGCTGCACTTCTCCGCGCCCGGCGCCGCGCGGGACCTAGTGGCCCGGTACGCCGCGGCGCTGGCGCCCGGGAGCTATGTCGCGCTGTCGGCCGGACGCGGCGACAGCGATGCGGCCGATCAGGGCTTCGGCGCCTACTCCGCCGGGGCGGTGCGGGTATACAACCACTCGGTGCCAGAGTTCGCCAGCTTCTTCGGTCCCCTGGAACTGGTGCCGCCGGGCGTGGTCGACGCCCGGGAGTGGCGCCCGGACTGGGAGCAGCCCGTGCACCTGCCACCTCGTGATGGCCAGGTGATCGTGGGCGTCGCCCGCGTCGGGTAAGCCCGTCGGCGTCGTCCGCTGCAAGCAACGGCAGGGAGATCGTGATCACCTTCGGCGAAGGGAAGGCCGGGAAGAACCGGCTACATCTCGATCTGGTCGTTGAGGATCTGGATGAGGCCACCGCTGAGGTCGAATCGCTCGGCGTCGGCGACGAACAAGCACAACTCCACCCGATCGGCAACTTCTGAAAAGAGCGCGAAGTTCGTGCCCCATCCGTCCCAGGTGGCGCCGAGCGGATACGACGTTCCCGGCCAGATCCTCATCCGCCTCCGCCTAGGACTCACTCCATCAGTTCAAGCCTGCGCTCTAGCGTGACACGACATCCATGATGCTTGCGAGTCTCAGGAAGCCCTAACCCGACCTGTGGCCGCGGCAGTGACGGTAGTGAAGGCTCTTCGCAGCCGCGCCTGCCACGGCGGATACCCGGCGCCCGGCATCCAGCAGAACGACACAAGCGCGTATCGGTGTGGCGATGTGGGTGCTGGAGAGCCGACCGTCTACGCTGTGCCTTACTTCAAGAAAAGGAGTTACAGGCGCATGGCACAGAAGGTGCAGACCCTGCTCATCGATGACCTCGATGGCGGCGAGGCCGAGGGCACCGTACGCTTCGGGATCGACGGTACGGACTATGAGATCGACCTGAGCACCAAGCACGCGGAGGCGCTGCGAAAGGCATTGGCACCGTACCTCGGCGCCGCACGCCGGACGCCCGGTTCTGCTGCCCGGCGACCAGGCCGGACCGGACGCAGGGCCGCCGGTGCCCCCGTACCCGACCCCACAGCGATCCGCGGATGGGCCAAGTCGCAGGGCATCGACGTCAAGGACCGCGGACGGGTACCAGCCGAGCTGGTGGCCAAGTTCAAGGCCGCGACAGACCCGGATTGAACACCCGGCGGCATCACGCGGGCAGCGTGCTATGGCCGGCCGCGGCGCCTGCGCTGGCGGGTCCAGGTGCGGGCGAGCATCCGCACCAGGCTCAGGGAAGCCAGCACGGCGATCGTCACGTCCACCGCGGGGACCCAGCGGACCTGGTTGTCCTTCACGACATAGGCGCCCGACGGCAACACCAGTCCGCCGAACCCCCCGCCTGCCTCCGTGCGCCCTGAGTCCTGCGGTGTGGCCTCGTGCGCCGCGGCACCCCCCTTATCGGGACCGGCGGCCAAGGTATCGCGCCGGGTGGGTCCTGTACCCCCGCCGCCTCCGCCGGCCACTATCGCGACCGGGATGATCAGCAGGCCGTCCTTCTCGTACGCGGTGCCGAACGCGCGGCGCACCGAGAGGTTGTCCGCCACCTTCGCCAAGAGATTCTCCACGTCCATGTCAAGCGCCTCCTCCTGTGCCAGCTAGGTCATGCCGCGCCGGTGGAGCCAGCGTCCTGTTGGACCGAGAGCATGCCACCAGGTGCGGAATTCATGCGAGTGCCCGGCGTTCCGGGGACACCAGCAAGCATCTTTCCCCAGGCCGGCTGCCGGTACCAATGCTGGCGCCCTAACTAGCCCAGTCGGCGCGCGGCGACGCGGCATATTCGGTGTGACACCAGGCCCGGCGCCGGGCAGACTGGCGCCGTGATCCGTCTCATCGAGCCGCCGCGGCTGGTGTGGCCAACCCAGGACGTCAGGGTGTCCTACCTGGTGGGGGAGCAGGCTGACTGCCTGCTGCGCGGCACGCCGACACAGTGGCTGAAGGCGGCCAGCGAGGATTTCGCCGGGTTCGTTGCTGCCCGGCGCGGGGTGCAGGTCCGCTGGGGAGTGCCGTCCACCATCTTCTGGTACGTCTCGGGTGAGTACTACCTGGGCACGCTCGTCGTCTGCCATCAGCTCACCCCGGAACTGGCCGAGACCGGCGGCCACATCGGGTGCTGCTGACATGCGCCACCGATAATGAGCCATCGCGCCGGGTGATCCAGGCCAACGGCGGCAGTGCGGCTGAACCATCCGACCCCGGCATGAACCCATCCTGCCCGACGCTCGTGCCCGGCCGCCGGGCACCGTGGCACACACGGATCCTGCACCTCGCCGTCGTGGCGCCTTCGGTGCCCTAGCGTGAGCCGGCCCGGAAGAGCGTGACGGTGGCCAGGTCACCCACGATCCGGCTGGCCAGCGGCAGCGCGCACCGGTATCGGCGCGGCAATCGCCTGCGCAGGTCGGTTGGCGGCCGGGTGGCGGCGGCCTCCTGCACGACCTCAAGGCCGAGGGATTCCAGCGTGCGCGGGTCATCGCACGACCATGCCCAGAGCGCATCCATGCCCTTCCTGGCCGCCAGCTTGTGCTGCTGCTCGAGCGTCCGCTGGCTGTAGGTGTCGAAAGCGATCAGCGCGCCGGGAAAGCTCCTGGCGATGCGGGCGATGACCTGCGGAGCCTGTTCCAGGTAGGCCAGCGGTCAGCGCCTGCGCGGTGTCCAGGAAACGGGCCGCGCTGCGGGCCAGCGTGTCCACCGCTACCGGCCGTGGAAACGCGGTTCGCGTTTGTCTGTGAAGGCTTGAGCGGCTTCGCGATGATCCTGGGTGAGCCCGGTGTGCACGTGGTGGGTCACTTCCAGGTCCATGCAGTCACCCAGTTCGCCGGTTACGGCCCGGTTCAGGTGGATGCGGGCGTCGAGTGACTGGCCGGCACCGTCCCCGCGATCCGCCGGCGAGGCGGCCATGCTCTTGACATCGCCACCGGCGCAGAAGGCGCCGCCCGCCCCGGTGAGCACGACGCAGCCAACCGCTTCGTCGGTCTCCACCTCGGCGAGGACCGCCCCCAGGGCGGACACCATGGCCTGGGAGAAGGCGTTTCGCCGATCCGGGCGGTTCATGGTAATCACCGCCACGCCGCCGTCGATCTCGGCACGCAGATCCTCGGTCCCCGTATCGAGCGCGGTCATGTCATCCTTCCTCGTCGGCGAAGCGGACCCCGCCGATCACCCATGGCCCGCCGCCGGGCAGTCCGGCGATGGTCACCTCGGTGATTCCCTCGCCGCGACCGCCCCGGCCCGGCACGAACCGCAGCCGCTGGTCCGGGCCAGGCAGCTCCACCACCACGGTGTGCCCGCCGCCCGCGGCAGGGACCCCGAGCACCGCGGCCCACCGCCGTGCTGCGGCGGCCGGGTCGTTGACCTCGATCGTCAACCCGGTCACGCCGCCGGGGGCATGGTCGGGCACCCGTCCCGTCCATGACGGGCCCGCCCATCTCCACGATTGCTCCGGGGCCGCCCAGTCCAAAGACACGATGGCGCCGGGGACGTCCCGGGGATGAAGGTGGGTCGCGGCGATGTCGGGCAGGTCGGCGACCCAGATCACCCGTACTCCCAGGTCGGCGACCCTACGGCGAGCCGCCGCCAAATCGCCGACCTGGAATATCGCCATGTACCCGCCGTCACCGCCCCGCCGCTCGAGGTACCGGCCAGCGGTCGTGTCCGGCTGGGCCGGAGCTACCACCTCCACGAACGTGTCACCCACCGCAAACACCGCGTTGGTCAGGCCGAACCGTCCCACCTCCGGATCGTGAAAGGGCAGCGGCCAGCCGAAGGCACGGCGCAACTCGCCAGCCACCTGGCCGCAGTCGCGCGCCACCAGGGCTACCTGGCGCAAGCGCGGTCCGCTCAGCACACGCCCACAATAGGACGTCGCGATCCACCACGTACTTCCAGCGCCGCGGGCCCGGAGTTTTCATCCGCCGATTTCGTGTGTCCGGCGGGTCCTCTCGCCTCGGATCAGGCCGAAGCGGGCTCCAGACCGGGGGTGCGCGCCGCCCCCGGCTGCCAGCCGGGCGGCATGAAGAGGTAGCCGACCCGGGTCCGCCACGAGGGGGCGTGGCGGACGTCGCGCCACAGTTCGGCGTAGTCGCCATTCTGCAGCTTGATGAGGTTTGCCTACGATGAGCTGGTGAGCGGGGACCGTGAGCTGGATGTCGTGGTGTTCGGCGCCACCGGCTTCGCAGGGCGGCTGGTGGCCGGGTACCTGGCCGGCCATGCGCCTGGCGGGGTCGGCATCGGGCTGGCCGGGCGATCGGAGCGGCGGCTGGCCGAGGTCCGGGCGGGGCTGGGCACGGCCGCGTCGGCCTGGCCGCTGCTGGTCGCCGATTCGGCCGATCCGGTGTCGCTGGCGGTGCTGGCGCGGGCGGCCCGGGTGGTGGTGAGCACGGTGGGCCCCTACCGCGCCCAGGGGCTTGCGCTGGTGGAGGCCTGCGCCGCCGCGGGCACCCATTACGCGGACCTGACCGGCGAGGTGCTGTTCATCCGAGACAGCATCGACCACTGTCAGGGCGTTGCCGCCAGTACCGGCGCGCGGATCGTGCACTGCTGCGGGTTCGACTCGGTTCCGTCCGATCTGGGGGTGCTGGTGCTGCATCAGGCCGCCCGCGCCGATGACGCCGGTGACCTGCTGGACACGACGCTGGCCGTGACGGCAGTGCGGGGCGGGATCAGCGGCGGGACGCTGGCCTCGATGATGGGGCAGCAGGACGAGGTGCGGGCCAGCGCCGAACGCCGCCGCGTGGCCGGCGATCCCTATGCGCTCAGCCCTGATCGCGCGGCCGAACCCGACCTGGGCGACGAGCGTGACCTGGACTGGGCTCGGTATGACGGTGATCTGCGGATGTGGGTGGGCCCGTGGGCCATGGCCGGGATAAACACCCGCGTGGTGCGCCGCAGCAACGCCCTGCAGGGCTGGGCCTACGGCCGCCGGTTCCGCTACCGGGAGGTCACCGGGTTCGGCGCCAGCCCGGCTGCGCCCATGCTGGCCGTCGCGGCCAGCGCCGCGGCGAAGACTGCGGAGGCAGGGCTGGCGTTCGGGCCGTCCCGGGCGCTGCTCAGCCAGCTGCTGCCAGCGCCGGGCCAGGGCCCCAGCGAAAAGACCCGCCGCACGGGCTTTTTCCGCATGCAGATTCACACCCGGACCTCGGCCGGGGCGCGGTACCTGGGCACGATCGAGGCCCAGGGCGACCCGGGATACGCCGCCACCTCGGTGATGCTCGGCGAAACCGCGCTGTGCCTGGCGCTGGACCGCGACCACCTGCCTGACCGCGCCGGGGTCCTGACACCGGCCACGGCGATGGGCGCCGCGCTCACCGCCCGGCTCAGATCGGCGGGCCACACCCTGGCCGCCCGCCAGATCACTCAGTTACCGCACCGGTCCGGGCCATCCGCACGCGGCGGCCGGGACTCCTATGTGCTGCGCCTGGAGGAAGTCGAGCGCCCGGTCCCCGGCCAGGATGAGGTGCTGGCCCGGATGCCTGGCCTGCCCATCACCGTGCCATGCTGAGGGTCATGCGCGTTCGGCGGTTCGTGGCCCGCGTTGCTCCCGGCCCTGGCGGCCGCGCGGTAATCGCGGTGCCGTTTGACCCGGACCAGGCGTGGGGGGCCAAAGCCGAGCATGCCGTGTCCGGCACGGTCAACGGCAGACGGGTCCGCGGCAGGATCGCGGCAGGCGGCCCCGGCTGGGCGCTCACCCTGTCCCCGATGTGGGTTTGCGATGCGGGCGTCACAGCCGGCGACGACGCGATCGTCGAACTGGCCCCGGAAGGCCCGCTGCGCGGCGATCTCGCTGACGACATCGCCGCCGCGCTGGAGGCCAACCCCGCCGCCGCCGCGTTCTTCGACACGCTGGCGCAGTTCTACCGTAAGGCCTACCTCCGCTGGATCGACGCCACCACCCGCCGGCCAGACCTGCGCGCGGCGCGCATCGCCGAGGTCGTCGACCTGCTCGCGGCCGGGATCAAGCAACGGCCACGACCGTGACTCTCACCAACCAGCGCATTGTCATCATCGGCGGCAGTTCGGGAATGGGACTGGCCACCGCCCGCGCCGCCGCCGCGGCAGGCGCGGCCGTACCGTGCTCACCGTCGATGGCGGCGCCATCCTGACCTGAGGATGATGAGCAGATGGCTGTGCTCACCGTGGCTACCTGTCAGTTCCCGGTCGCCGCTGACGTCGGCGCGAACCTTCATCACGTCAAGCATCAGATGATGACGGCCAGCCGACGCGGGGCGCGGGTCGCGCACTTCCCCGAAGGGGCATTGTCGGGTTATGCGGGAACCGATTTTGAGACCTTTACCGGTTCGACTGGGACCGGCTCGGTGAGGCCACCGCCGAGATGGCTGAATACGCCCGGCGGCTGGGGATAAGCGGCTCAACCGGGCCGCCACGCACACCTATCCCGGCATCACCATGCCCGCGGCCATGACCGCCGCCGCGGCCTGCAACCACGTCTGGATCAGCTGCCCGAACTCCTCGGCCCCGCAAAGCTGCTGGCCAGCGTTCTTCGTGCGCGCCGATGGCATCACCACCGGCCGGCTGCGGCGCAACGTCCCCGGAATGCTGATCTCGGCCGTGGATACCGGGCAGGACCTGTATGACTCCACCGCGGCCTGGCGGGAACGGGCCATGACCGGCACCCTGCACAGCGGCACGCCGGTCAGCGACCCGCGCTCGGACGACCGCCGCCACCCCTGACCTCACGGTTAGCCGGGACGGGGGCCGTTCGGCCCGCTTCTGCGTGACCGAAGGCCCTGAAGCCCGGCCGGGCGTTCCGGAGAGGCTGTAACGGAAAGCCAAAACCGGAGGTAACAACGACGTGGGTGCAAACGAACAGCCGGCCCTGGCCCCTCAGCGGCAGGCGGAAATCGACGAGATCGTGGCGGCAGCTCAGCGGGCCGCCTCGAGTTTCCGGGAGCTCGACCAGGCGGCCGTCGACCGGATCGTCCTGGCCATGGTGAAGGCGGGCATCCGGGCCGCGGCGGACCTGGCCCTGCTCGCCCTCGAGGAGACGGGCTTCGGCGTCGTCGAGGACAAGATGGTGAAGAACTACGTCGCCACCGAGTTCCTCTGGGATTACCTGAGGGACAAAAAGTCCGTCGGGGTCATCGAGGAGGACGTCGACCGGAACATCGTGTATGTCGCCGACCCGATCGGCGTAGTACTGGCGATCACTCCGATCACCAACCCGACGTCGACCGTGCTGTTCAAGGCGATCGTCGCGGCCAAGACCCGCAACGCGATCGTGTTCCGTCCGTCGCCCTACGCCGTCCGCTGCGCCGAGCGCGCCGTCGAGGTGCTCCGCGCCGCCGGTGAGAAGGAGGGGCTGCCCCCCGGGGCGATCCAGGTAATCCCGGACGCCGCGCGGGAGGTCACTCACTACCTCTTCAGGCACCCCGGCATCGACTTCACCTGGACGACCGGTGGCCCGAAGATCGTCCGGCTCGCCAACGCGTCGGGCAAGCCCGGCATCAGCGTCGGCCCGGGAAACGCGCCGATCTACCTGCACCGCACCGCTGACATCCGCGGCGCGGTCGTCGACATTCTCATCTCCAAGACGTTCGACGCCTCGGTGATCTGCCCGGCCGAGCAGACCTGCGTCGTCGACCGGGACATCTACGACGCGGTGGTCGCGGAGTTCGAGCGCATGGGGGCGCGAGTGCTCACCAAGAAGCAGGTAGCTCAGCTGTCGAAGTTCGCGTTCGGCGGTGAGGACAAGATGCAGCTCGCAGCCGTCGGCCTGTCCGCTCCGGAGCTCGCCCGCCGGGCCGGCTTCGAGGTCGACCCGGCGACCAAGGTGCTGCTCGCACCGCTGCCTGCCGATCTCGGAGCGCTCGGCCGCCACCCCCTCGTCAACGAGAAGCTGATGCCGGTGCTCGGCCTGGTCCGGGCGGCGTCCGAGCAGCACGCCATCGAGGTGTGCGCGCTCGTGACCGAACACGGCGGCCTCGGGCACACGTCCGCGATCTACGCCGCGGACGACGGGGTGATCGACCGCTACGCGCAGGTCCTGCGGACCGGCCGGATCCTGGTCAACGCGCCGACCGCGGTCGGCGCGCTCGGGGGCGTCTACAACTCGCTGACCCCCACGCTGTCGCTCGGCTGCGGCACGTGGGGCGGCTCGTGCACCACGGACAACGTCAACTATCGCAACCTGCTGAATATCAAGACCGTCTCCCGCCGGCGGACGCCGCCCCAGTGGTTCCGCGTGCCGTCGAGCACGTACTTCAACGCCGGCGCCCTCGACAACCTGCGCGATATCGACACGGATGTGGCCGTCATCGTCACCGACGAGCCGACCGAGGAACGCGGAGCCGTCAACGAGATACGGATGCGGCTGCGGGCCAAGCAGGTACGGGTGTTCTCCGAGGTGGTGCCGGAGCCGGACCAGGAGGTCGTGCGCCGAGGGCTCGACCTGCTGCAGCGGACTCGGCCGGACCTCATCGTGGCCGTCGGCGGGGGCTCGGTGCTCGACGCGGCCAAGGCCATGCGGCTGTTCTACGAGCATCCGGACGTGGACTTCGACGACCTCGCCCTGCCATTCCTCGATGCGCGCAAACGGGTCGCCAACTACCCGCAGGCGCCGCACTCCGTCCGGCTCATCGCGGTCCCCACCACGTCGGGCACTGGATCGGAGGTCTCGCCGGCCGCCGTCATCACGGTCGGGGACCGCAAGGCCACGCTCGTCGACTACTCGCTGGTGCCCGACATCGCGATCGTCGATCCGCTGCTCACCATCAGCATGCCGCCGGCCATCACCGCCGACACCGGCATCGACGCGCTCACCCACGCACTCGAGGCCACGGTGTCGATCTTCTCCTCGCCGTATTCGCAAGCCTTCTCCGCCCAGGCGGCGGCGCTCATCTTCGAGGCACTGCCGAGGGCCTACGACGACGGCGGCGACCTCGAAGCCCGGACCATGATGGCCAACGCGGCGACGCTGGCCGGGCTCGCGTTCTCCAACGCCTTCGTCGGGGTCAACCACGCGCTGGCGCACGCCGTCGGCGCCCGCTTCGGCCTGGCGCACGGCCGCGCGAACGGCATCTTCCTGCCGCACGTGCTGCGCTACAACACGGCCATGCCGTCGAAGTTCATGCCCGCGCCCGGCTACTCGTCCTACGTCGCGCCGGTCAAATACGCCCAGCTCGGCAGGGTGATCTTCGGCGGCCGGACGGAGGAGGAGGCGCGCCGCCGTCTGTTCGCCGCGGTGGAGGACCTGCTCGATCACCTCCACATGCCGCGGACCCTGAAAGACACCGGGCTCGCCGAGGAGGAGTTCCTCGGCTCACTCAGCGAGGTCACGATGGCGGCGTTCACCGATCTGAGCATCCGGACGAACCCGCGCATGCCGCTGCTGACCGAGGTGACCGGCCTATTGCGGGCGGGCTACTACGGCGCGGCGTAGGCCCGCCGCCGCGCGGATCGCCATCGAAGGCAGGCGGCGTCGGGACCTTCGGCCTTACTGACATGGCGGAGCGACGCGCAACATGGACGAATGCCGCGCTAAGGAGATGGGCAGATGACGGGAGCGCCTGCTGGTTCGTATGACTATGACGTGCTCGTGATCGGCTCGGGGTTCGGGGGTTCGGTTGCCGCGCTGCGGCTCACCGAGAAGGGCTACCGGGTGGGTGTGCTCGAGGCGGGGCGCCGGTTCGAGGATGCCGACTATCCGGGGACGTCCTGGGATGTCCGCCGGTTCTTCTGGGCGCCGAAGCTCGGCTGCACGGGCATCCAGCGGATTCACCTGCTGCGAAACGTGATCATCCTGGCCGGCGCGGGGGTCGGCGGAGGCTCGCTCGTGTACGCCAACACGCTCTATAGGCCGAAGGACGCCTTCTACCGGGACCGGCAGTGGACGCACATCACCGACTGGCAGGCGGAGCTTGCGCCCTTCTACGACCAGGCAGAACGGATGCTGGGCGTCGTGCCCAACCCGACGATGACGCCGTTGGATGAGGTTCTGAAGCAGGTGGCCGAGGAGATGGGGATCGGGCACACCTTCGGCATGGCCCCGGTCGGGGTGTTCTTCGGCCGGGACGGTCGCAAGGAGCCTGGCGTGGAAGCCGGCGACCCGTTCTTCGGCGGCGTCGGCCCAAGCCGCCGCGGCTGCCTGGAGACCGGGGAATGCATGAGCGGCTGCCGGCACAACGCGAAGAACACGCTCGTCAAGAACTACTTGTACCTGGCCGAAAGGGCCGGCGCGGCGGTACATCCGGAAACCACGGCGGTCGCGGTACGCCCGCTGGGGACCACGGGGTACGCGGTGGACACGGTGCGAACCGGTACCTGGCGAGCCAGCCGGACCGCGCGTACCTTTACCGCCGGGCACGTGGTGTTCGCCGCCGGAACGTGGGGCACGCAGCAACTCCTGCACCGGATGAAGGCCCAGGGCTCGCTGCCCGGGATCTCCGCCCGGCTCGGCGTCCTGACCCGCACGAACTCCGAGGCGCTCGGCGCCGCGCTGACCACGATGCGCAACAGGAAGCAGCACGATTTCACCCGCGGGGTCGCCATCACCTCATCCATCCACCCAGACGAGCACACCCATATCGAGCCCGTCCGCTACGGCAAGGGCTCGAACGTGATGGCGCTGCTCACCACGCCGATGACCGATGGGGGCGGACGGGTGCCGCGCAGCGTGAAGTGGCTCGCCCACGTGGCGCGCCATCCGGGGCAGCTCACATCGCTGTACGTGGGCATCAACCACTGGTCCGAACGGACCGTGATCGGGCTCACCATGCAGGCACTGGACAACTCGATCACGGTCCGGCCCAAGCGCACCCGGCTCGGCCGGATCAAGCTGACCTCGCAGCAGGGGCACGGCGCCCCGAATCCGGCCTGGATACCTGTCGCCAACGAGACACTGCGCCGGATCGCAGCCAAGATCGGCGGGTTCCCCCTGAGCAGCGTCGGTGAGACGGTCGATGTCCCGATGACCGCGCATTTCATGGGCGGCTGTGTCATCGGCGACGGCCCGGGCAGCGGGGTGGTCGACCCCTATCATCGGGTGTACGGCCACCCCGGGCTGCACGTGGTCGACGGATCCGCGATCTCCGCCAACCTCGGCGTCAACCCGGCGCTGACGATCACAGCCCAGGCCGAACGCGCGATGGCCCTGTGGCCCAACCAGGGCGAGGCCGACCCCCGCCCCGCCCTTGGCGCCGCCTATCTGCGCCTGGCCCCCATCGAACCACGGAGTCCGGCCGTGCCGCCATCCGCGCCCGCTGCGCTCCGGCTGCCCATCGTCGGGAACCGCTAGGCCCCGGTGACAGCGTCTTCGCCCGACCTGGCCCGGAAGGAGCGCCAGCCATGACGACATCGGTGGAGTCTTCGGCAAGTGCCGAGCCTAGCCTTCTCGGCCCGCGGATCACCGGCGGCCTGCTCAGCCGGCTGGCGGCGCGCGCCACCACGGCGGGAGCCAGAGAACCGGTCCCGATCGAGATGCCGGCGACCGGCAAGATACTCGGGTATGTCCCGCACGGCACCCCTGACGATGTCGCGGCCGCCGCCGATACGGCGCGCAGGGCGCAGCCCGGCTGGGCGCGGGCGCCCGTCGCCGACCGGTCGAAGGTGCTGCTGCGTTTCGCCGAGCGCCTGCTCGACCGGCAGGCTGAGGTGCTCGATCTGATCCAGCTGGAGAACGGCAAGGCCCGCCGGCATGCCTTCGAAGAGATCATCGACGTCGCGCAGGTGAGCCGTTACTACGCCCGTACAGCCCCGCGCTACCTGCGCCCGCACCGCCGTGCGGGCGCCCTTCCCGCGCTGACCCAGACCTGGGAGTATCACCACCCGAAAGGCGTGGTCGGCGTGATCTCCCCGTGGAACTACCCGCTGACGCTCGGCATCAGCGACGCCCTTCCGGCGCTCGTCGCGGGCAATGCGGTCATCGCCAAACCGGACGGGCAGACGCCGTATACGGCCCTATGGGCCGCCGAACTGCTGGAGGAGGCCGGCCTGCCCCCGGGTGTCCTGCAGGTGGTGACCGGCTCGGGACCGGAACTCGGCGGGCCGCTGATCGAGCACTGCGACTTCCTGATGTTCACCGGCAGCACCCGGGTCGGGCGGATCGTCGCGGCCCAGGCTGCCGCGCGGCTCACGGATTACTCGATGGAACTCGGCGGGAAGAACGCGATCCTCATCCTGGCCGACGCCGACCTGGCCCGGGCGGTACCCGGAGCCGTGCGGGCGGCGTTCGCCAACACCGGCCAGCTGTGCATCTCGATGGAGCGGATGTACATCGACGCCGCGGTGTGGGACAAGTTCGTCCCGCGCTTCGCCAAGGCCACCCGGTCGCTTCGCCTGGGCCACTCGCTCGCTTACAAGGCGGACATCGGCTCGCTGGTTTCGGCGAAACAGCTGGACACGGTTGTCCATCACGTCGACGACGCGGTCGGCAAGGGTGCGACGGTGCTGGCCGGCGGCAAGGCGCGACCCGATATCGGCCCCTACTTCTACGAGCCCACCGTGTTGACGGATACGTCGCCTGACATGGCCCTTTACGCCGACGAGACGTTCGGCCCAGTCATCTCCCTGTACCGCGTCAGCGGCGCGGACGAGGCGATCGAGCAGGCCAACGACAGCTGTTACGGGCTGAACTTCTCGGTCTGGACCCGCGACGTCCGCCAGGGCCGCCAGATCGCCAGCCGGCTGGAGGCCGGATCCGTCAACGTCAACGAGGCGTATGCGGCCACGTGGGCGTCCGTCGATGCTCCCATGGGCGGCTGGAAGGACTCAGGCGTTGGCAGCAGGCACGGCGAGCACGGAATCCTCAAGTACACCAATGCCCAGACCATCTCGGTTCAGCGGCTCATGCCCATCGCGCCGCCGGGCGCGATGCCGCCGGGCACGTACGCCAGGGCCATGACCGCGGCGATGCGGACCTTGCAGCGGCTGCCCGGCCGCAAGTAGCAGGCTGGCTGACGCTCATGCACGAGATCGCGTACACGGTACGGGGATTCATCACGGTCCGCCACGATTCCGAGCGCCTTCCGTTGCGGGGATCGCTGGCGATCCGGGCGGATCTGGACTCGGGCCTTTTCTCCGGGGATCTCGTCCTCGGTCAGTCCACCATCAGGCGGACGGTGCTCGGTGCCAGGCTCCTCAGCACCACCGTCCAGATCGTGGCCACCTCCCCCGTCATCGGCAGGCTCGACGGAGAAGGCCGGATGGTCGCGACGGCGATGGTGGACGCGGTCATCGCCGACATCCGCGCGGCCGGGCGGTCGCTGGCCAGTGGCGGCTCATGCCGCACCGCCACCCAGGCCGTGGTGCCGCTGCGCTCCAGACCCGGCTTCGACCTGGAGCGAGGCGGCCGCCTGGTCGGCCGGTACTACCGTCCGCCCTTCACCGGCTGCGGGCTGATTACCCCGCTGGTCAACCTGCTGGCCGCCGGCCCGGGGAACGCCGCCGTCTTCGATCTCATCCCGCTCATCGGGGCCTGAGGCCCTCCGCCAGTGACGTTTGCCCCTACCGCAGGGCATCCGAATCGAAGATTCTCTGGTGGTGAGAGTTTCTCCGTCGAGTGGAGCTCTAATGGCTGACATCCAGGGCAGCAAGCAGGCGGACCATTGGCTGGCACTCGAGTCGCCCGGATCCGGCGACTCCGGGGGGTGCCGGATCGAGAGCGTGGGCGTGAAGCTGCCTTCCCGGAAGCTGACGACCAGAGACCTGATGAGCCGGACCAGACACCGCACCCGCATCCAGCTGGAGCGGCTGACCGGTATCCACGAACGCCGCGTCGTCGGGCCCGGCGAGAATTCCTTCACCCTGGCCGCCGGGGCGGCCCGCGATTGCCTGGCTCATTCGCAGCATCGGGCGGCGGACATCGAGATGCTGATCAGCACCAGCATCACCCGGTCCCGGGGTGGGTCCTGGCAGTCCTTCGAGCCTCCGCTCAGCTTGTACGTCAAACAGGCGATCGGCGCCACGCAGGCCGTGAACTTCGATCTCTCCAACGCATGTGCCGGCATGCTGACCGGGGTGTTCGTCCTCACCGATCTCGTCAGCCGCGGTGAGATCGGCTGCGGCATGGTCGTTTCCGGGGAGTACATATCCCACCTGAGCTGGAACTCGGCGCGGCAGATCCGCTCCCTGTTCAGCAAGCAGCTCGCATCTCTCACGCTCGGTGACGCGGGTGCCGCCGTGATCGTGGAAAGGGCACCCGACGGCGCTCCTGGTATCGAGGTCATCGGCTTCACCACCCTCGCCGAGCACAGCCGGCTGTGCCTCGCCTTCCCCAGCACCGTGGGCCGGGGCGCACAGATGTACACGAAGTCCAGGGAACTGCAGAAGGTGGCGATCCAGGACATGGCGCCGCTGGTGGCCGAGGCGATCGGCGAAGCCGGAATCGACCTGTCCGACATCGACTACCTGATCCCGCATCAGACCTCGGCCCGGGCCATCCGGCAGGGCCTGCAGGAATTCACCCGCCGCCTTGGCGCCAAGCCGAAACACATAGTCGTCAACCTGGAGGAATACGGCAACACCTCATCGACGACGTTGTTCGTGGCGCTCCACAAGTACCTCGAAGAGCAGCGGATGCACAAGGGAGACCGGGTGATGCTGCTGTCCATCGCCTCCGGCGTCGAGATCGGCATCGCCATATTCACCATCGACAGTCAGGTGGACCGCTATGGGCGCACGCATTGAAGCCGTCAGCGCGCTGACCAGCCGCGGATTGCGCAAACCGAGCGCGCGGCGCCTGGCCGATGCCGCCGCCCGAACCTGCCTCGCCCATGCGGGAAGAGAGCCTGGCGAGATCGACATGCTGATCAATACCGGTATCTACCGGGAAGACAACATGGGTGAGCCCGCGCTTGCCGCTATCGTGCAGGAGGACATCGGGGCCAACCTGGGTCAGCCTCCCATCGGAGGGCACGGGACCTTCTCGTTCGACCTCCTCAACGGAACCTGCGGCGTGATCAGCGCCATCCAGCTTCAGGCGGGCATGCTGCGTTCCGGCCTCATCAGGCTCGGCGCGATCGTGACGAGCGATGTCCATCCGGATCTCAAGGATCCCCGCTCTGCCCCCTTCCGCCCGGCCGGCGGCACGCTGCTCCTCGGCTGGGATGACAGCACCCCCGGGTTCACCGACTTCCACTCCGAAACATTCCCCGAGTACGAAGACCTGTTCGTCAGCGGGCTCGTGTGGCAGGGGCGGCGCAGGCAAAGCCAGATGGTCATTGACTCCAAACCCGGTTATCATGCCCGCCTGGTCGACTGCGCCGAGGAGGCGACCCGCCGCTTCGTGCACGGCCTGGGAATGGACATCAGCGAGATCGACCTGCTCGTTCCCGCTCCCTCTGCCCCGGATTTTCTTGACCGCCTGAGGGCAAGACTCGGCGTTCCGGGCGACCGAGTCGCGTATGTCGCAGAAGACCTCGAGGGTTGCTATACCACCGGGCCCATCGCCGCGCTGCAGGCGGCCATCAAGTCCGGCCGGCTCGGCGAAGCGCGCAACACCGTGATGCTCGCGGCCGGCGCTGGCATCACCGTCGCCCTCGCCCTTTACCGCCAGTGAACGCCGCGGGTCATCCATTACGATTGGTCCCGGGTGCGGCGGGCGGGCGGTAGCGTCGCGATACTGACGGCTGGCGGTATGGAGGTATGACGCGGCCCCAGGCGGGAGATGCCTAAACTTGAGACATTCGTTCTCTTGAGTCATTTGGGTTTATGACGGTAGGTTGGGCGGCGTGACCGCCTCCCGGAGCCCGACCACCGCCGAGGAACTGCGCGGTGCCGGCCTGCGGGTGACGGCCGCCCGCGTGGCACTGCTCGAGACCGTCCGGGACGGTGATCACCTCGATGTCGAGGCGATCGCCGCCGCGGTGCGTGACCGCATCGGGCATGTCTCCCTTCAAGCCGTGTACGAGGCCCTCCACGCGCTCACCGCGGCGGGGCTCATCCACCGCATCGAGCCGGCCGGCAGCCCGGCCCGGTTCGAGGGACGCGTCGGGGACAACCATCACCACGTCGTGTGCCGGTCGTGCGGCGCCGTCGCGGACGTCGACTGCGCGGTCGGCGAGGCGCCCTGCCTGACCGCTTCCGACGACCACGGTTTCTCGATCGAGGAGGCCCAGGTCATCTACTGGGGCCTGTGCCCCGGCTGCGCCACTGCCCGGAGTTCCTGGGCACCGTGATCCGCCTAGCCCGGAAGGATTCCCATGTCTGAGAACCATGACCCGGTAGTCGCCGAAGGCCCGACCCCGGAGACCGGGGAATGTCCGGTCCTGCCCGGCCGCGTGCACCCCACCGCGGGTGACGCCAACACTGAGTGGTGGCCGAACCGGCTCAACCTGAAGATCCTGGCCAAGAACCCCGTCGAGTCCAACCCTATGGGCGGGGACTTCGACTACGCCGAGGCGTTCAGCAGCCTCGATCTGGCCGCCGTGAAGCGGGACATCGCCGCGGTGCTGACGGAGTCCCAGGACTGGTGGCCGGCTGACTTCGGCCACTATGGCCCGCTCATGATCCGGATGGCCTGGCACAGCGCGGGCACCTACCGGATCAGCGACGGCCGCGGCGGCGCCGGCGCGGGCCAGCAGCGCTTCGCGCCGCTCAACAGCTGGCCGGACAACGTCAGCCTGGACAAGGCTCGCCGGCTGCTGTGGCCGGTCAAGAAGAAGTACGGCCGGAAGATCTCGTGGGCCGACCTCATCGTCCTCACCGGCAACGTGGCCCTGGAGTCGATGGGCTTCAAGACCTTCGGCTTCGGCGGCGGCCGCGTGGACACCTGGGAGTCCGAGGAGGACGTCTACTGGGGCCCGGAGACCACCTGGCTCGGCGACGAGCGCTACAGCGGCGACCGCGAGCTCGCCGAGCCGTTCGGCGCGGTCCAGATGGGCCTCATCTACGTCAACCCGCAGGGCCCGAACGGCAACCCGGACCCGCTCGCCGCGGCCCGCGACATCCGCGAGACGTTCCGCCGGATGGCGATGAACGACGAGGAGACGGTCGCCCTGATCGCGGGCGGTCACACCTTCGGCAAGACGCACGGCGCGGGCCCGGAGGACAACGTCGGCCCCGATCCCGAGGCGGCCCCGCTCGAGCAGCAGGGCCTGGGCTGGAAGAGCAGCTACGGCTCGGGCAAGGGCCGTGATGCGATTACCAGCGGCCTCGAGGTTACCTGGACCCCCACGCCTATCAGGTGGGACAACACCTTCTTCGAAATCCTCTTCGGCTACGAGTGGGAGCTGACCCAGAGCCCGGCCGGTGCGCACCAGTGGCAGCCGAAGGACGGTGCCGGGGCGGATGCCGTCCCTGACCCGCAGGACCCGTCGGAGCGCCGCCCGCCGACGATGCTGACGACCGACCTCTCGCTCCGGTTCGACCCGATCTACGAGCCGATCTCGCGGCGCTTCATGGAGAACCCCGATGAGTTCGCGGACGCCTTCGCCCGCGCGTGGTTCAAGCTGACCCACCGCGACATGGGCCCCGTCGTGCGCTACCTCGGCCCCGAGGTCCCGGCCGAGACGCTCATCTGGCAGGACCCCGTCCCGCCGGTGACCCACGAGCTCATCGACGCCGCGGACGTCGCCGCCCTCAAGGCCGAGGTCCTGGCGAGCGGCCTGTCGGTGTCCCAGCTGGTGTCCGCCGCGTGGGCGTCGGCCTCGTCCTTCCGCGGCAGCGACAAGCGCGGCGGCGCCAACGGCGCGCGCATCCGCCTCGAGCCGCAGAGCGGGTGGGAGGTCAACCACCCCGACCAGCTGGCCACGGTGCTGCGCACCCTGGAGGGAATCCAGCAGTCCTTCAACGCCGCCCACGCCGGCGGCCAGCAGGTTTCGCTGGCCGACCTGATCGTGCTGGCCGGCGCCGCCGCCGTCGAGCAGGCCGCCAGGGACGCCGACGTCAGCGTCGAGGTCCCCTTCGCGCCGGGCCGCACCGACGCGTCGCAGGAGCAGACCGACGTGGAGTCGTTCGTCAACCTCGAGCCAAGGGCGGACGGGTTCCGCAACTACCTCGGGAAGGGCACCCGGCTGCCCGCCGAGTACCTGCTGCTCGACAGGGCGAACCTGCTCACCCTGAGCGCTCCCGAGATGACCGTCCTGGTCGGCGGCCTGCGCGTGCTGGGCGCGAACTACGACGGGTCGAAGCTCGGTGTGTTCACCGCCGCTCCGGGGGTGCTGACCAACGACTTCTTCGTCAACCTGCTCGACATGGGCACGACATGGCAGCCGACCTCGCAGGACGCGAACACGTTCGAGGGCCGCGACGCCGCCACAGGCGAGGTCAAGTGGACCGGCAGCCGGGCCGACCTCGTCTTCGGGTCGAACTCCGAGCTGCGCGCGCTCGCGGAGGTCTACGCGAGCGACGACGCGAAGGAGAAGTTCGTGAACGACTTCGTCGCGGCGTGGGACAAGGTGATGCACCTCGACCGGTTCGACCTCGCCTGACCGAGGCCCCGGGCCGGGGCCAACACGCACCCCGGCCCGGTCCTCACTCTGGCTACTCAAGCCGCCCTGTCGCCCGGGAGCGTGCCTGGCGGATATGGTCGCGGGGTGCCGGATGCGATCTTTGCCCACTCTCGCCTGGCACGGGTCTACGACGCCTTCGACGGACCACGCGATGATCTGGCCGCCTACGTCATCATCGCCGGGGAGCTGGGCGCAGACCGCGTGCTGGATGTCGGCTGCGGGACGGGATGCCTGGCGATCTTGCTGGCCGGGACCGGCCGCACGGTCGTGGGGGTCGACCCGGCCGCGGCCAGCATCGAGGTAGCCAGGTCCAAGGACGGGAGCGCCGCGGTCACCTGGATCCAGGGCGATGCCGCGGCGATACCGGCGATCGGTGCCGATCTGGCGCTGATGACCGGGAACGTCGCCCAGGTCTTCCTCACCGATGAGGACTGGACGCGGGTACTGCGGGCCATCGGCGCCGCGCTCCGCCCGCGCGGGTACCTGGTGTTCGAGACACGGCGTCCCGAACGGCGGGCCTGGGAGGAGTGGGCGGCCGATACCGGCCCGGTCACCCTCGACATTCCCGGCAGCGGCCCGGTCGAACAGCGCCGCGAGGTCACCGCCGTGAACCTGCCGCTGGTCTCCTTCCGCTACACCTACCGCTTCCTGGCTGACGGTGCGGTCGTCACCTCGGACTCCACACTGCGGTTCCGCGGCCTCGATGAACTGGAGTCGAGCCTGGCCGCGCAGGGCTACCACGTGCTGGACGTGCGGGAGGCCCCGGACCGTCCCGGCCGCGAGTTCGTGTTCATCGCCCAGCGCGCCACCTGAACGCGCGAAAACTGGCCGACGGTAACGGACGCCGACCCGATTCCGCTTAACGAAAGGAGCCGATTCCGGTCTAAAAGCAACTCTAAAGACCTGATCAGCGTCTAGAGAGGGAAGCGTGGCAGGTGGGAAACATGGTAAGGATAGAGCATCCGGCTGGCGGGGGCTGCCGGATTCGGCGCCGTCTTGCTTTTCTGATCGGTGGCGCTCCCTGCCAGACGGTCCGGGCCAGCTGGCCCGGCAATACCTGTTACAGAGCGAACACGGAGAGGCGTGAAGCCATGCACTTCAATCTCAGGGGAGCACTCGGGATAGCAGTCCCGGCGCTGCTGTTCAGCGCCCTCGCGGTAGGTGCGGCGGCACTCCCCGCGAGCGCCACGACCTGGCAGGATACGGCCCTGTCCGCCACCGCGGTGTCAGCGTCCACGTTCGGCGGCGGCACCCTCGCGGCCGCGAACGGTACCAATGTCATCAACCTGTCGTCCGGGTCCGGCGTGACCTGGTCGCTGCACGGCACACCGCCGAGCAGCGTCACCCTGTCCGGGACCACGATCAGCTATACGGGCTCGGCGGCCCCCTCGACGACTATCGTCGCCGACGCCACCGACAGCTCCGGGAACGCCCAGGCGCTCGTGATCCCGGTCACGCTCAGCGCCGGCTCGATCCAGATCCAGGGGAGCGGCTCGGTCGTTAAGGTGACAGTGTCCGCGCTCGCCGATGCGAACAGCTCCGGCACGGTGACGTTCAGCGCGACCAGCTCGGCGAGAAACACCGTCAGCTTCGCCCAGTCGAACCTGCCGGCCGGGCTGGCCTCCGGCAATCCGCTGACCTACGTCGGCGGGAACGCCGCTCCCGGCACCTATGGCGGGGTCAAGGTGACCGCGACCGACACCGACGGCGCCGCGCTGACCGGCACGTTCACCCTCACCGTCCAGGCGAACGCCGTGAACGGCTACGGTGACGAGGTTAACCGGTTCGGCAACGGGTTCGATTCCTACCAGCAGCACCAGTACCCCGGGGCGATCATCGCCGGATGGACCGCGACCCAGAACGACCGGGCGACGCACTTCATTCTCAACACCGGTACTCACCAGGGTGCCTACCAGTTCGAGTACGCGCCCAAGGGCACGGCGTCCGGGCTGTGCGTATCCGATCCCGGCGGCGGCTGGGCCTCCGATCCGCTGCCTGACGGCCTGATCCTCACGAACTGCAACAGCGGTCCCTGGCAGCAGTTCATTCCGCAGTCGAACGGCACGCTGAAGAACGTGGCCACCGGCCTGTATGTCAACCCGAACGGCACCGGCTCGCAGCTGCGCGGCGGCACCTCTCCCACGTCGTGGGGCGGCTCCTCCTACAGCTGGACGGACTACTCCAACCTGCCTGCGTGAGGCGATGACAAAGACTGTGGAGGGACCTCCACCGGGGGTCCCTCCACAGTCACATCTGCGGTGGCGTATCTGACTGGCCACGGTTTCAAAGACGGGCTGCCTTCGGCACGGGAATCGAGCCGGAAAGGGCCGGCCCTTCGCCCGGCCGTTCAGATTAATGCGACGCGGCAGGTCCGGTGGCGGCGCGCGTAATTGAACCACGGGACGATACGGCTTAGGATACCGAAACGCTCCAGCCCGAACGCCGCCCCGAGGAGGCACCGATGTCGGCTGATGCCGGAACCGCGCCCGCCAGTCCGTCGCTTCAGCACTTCACCCTTGACGATCTGGCCCCCTATACCGCCGAGCATGCCTTCGGCCCGACCGCCAGTCCTGACTTCCGGGTCTTTTATGTCGGCCGTGATGACGTTCACGGGGTGCTGATGCATCTGTTCACCCGGGTCAGCCTCAGCGTGAAAATGAACATGTTCGGCTACGACGACCAGGATCTCAACGCCGCGCTGATGGGTCTGGTCCGGAATCCCTCGGTGATGGTTCAGGTGACGCTGGACAAAGCACAGGCGAGTTGCCCGACCGAGAAGGCGATTCTCAGTTCCGACATCGGGCAGGACGCACCGGGTTTTGCCAATGACTTCGCCGTCGGCGACTCGTCGACCGGTCAGATCAGCCACACCAAGGGCGGGATCCTGGATGGCATCGTCGCTTTCGAAGGCTCGACGAACTGGTCATCCTCGGGCGAGGGCACGGGTATCACCCTGGACGCCGCTAAGCAGGCTCCCGGATTCAAGGCGCAGAACAACACGCTCGCCGTGTACGTGAACACATACGAGATCGCCAAATTCGCTGCCCGGCTGGACTACGAACACGCCGTGGCGGCGGCCCAGCCCCAGCCGGCCTTTCCCGCCACGGCCACGTCTGCAGCCGCGGCCACGCCTGCTGCCGGGGCTGAGTCGTAGCGTTTACCCGGTCATGGCGGCCGACAGCCGCATGCGCTCGTCTTCGCTGAACGGGATCGGCTTGCGCTGGCCGGGATCCCAGCGGACCGTGACCACGCGCGCCTCGGCTGCCACCTCACCCGACGGGGTGAGGACCGTCTCCCGGGTGGTCAGGCTCGTCGTGCCCAGCCGTTCGGCCTGTATCCGCACCGTCACCTGCTGGTCTGGGTGGCGGACCTCGGCGCGCAGGTCCACCTCGATCCTGACCACCACGTAGATGGGGTCCGCGCCGATGGCCTGCGCGTAGAACGCGTCCCTGCCCTCCTCGAGGTAGGTGAGGAAGACGGCGTGATTGACATGTCCCTGGGCGTCCGTGTCACGCCACCTGACCGGGACCAGGCGCTCGAACATCGCGGCCATGTGCTTGCTCCCTTAACAGCGCTCAGGAACATCATCGGCCACTTCGCCACCCGGCGCGGGCGGTCTGCGCGGACGGTCTGCCCGGGCGTCGACGCCCGGCTGCCGTCAGCCGCTGATCATCGACGCCACGGTGAATCTGGGGAAGCCGAGGAACTGCCGCATCACATCGGCGACCCGCTGTATCCGCACCGTGTCGACCGGCCCGACCGGGTAGTTGTCCTCGGCCATCACCGCCGCCGTCAGCCGGGAGACTCCGAGCGGTGAGGGCAGCGCCTCCATCGCCTTTTCCACCGCGGACCGGTTGGTGTCCGCGATCTCCTGGCCCTGCTCGAACGCGGCGCGGAACGCGGCCAGCGTCGCCGGGTGCAGCGCCGCCCACTGCCTGGTGACGGCGCAGCCCTGAACCGGGAATGCGGTGGTGGCGCCCTGGTCCAGGTCGGCGAGCAGCGTGACCCCTAGCGACTGCTCAGCCTGGCTGGCGAACGGTTCGGGCAGCACCGCCGCCGCGATCTTCCCGGCCTTGAGCATCGCCGCCATCGCAGGCAGCGGGTAGTACGCGAAATGCACGCCGGACACGCTCAGCCCGTTGTCGGCCAGCACGGAAGCGGCCAGCAGGTACAGGATGTTCCCTGGCGCGTTGACGCCGATGACCCTGCCTTCCAGGCCGGCCAGCGTCCGGATGTGCGAGCCGGGCATCACGTACAGGCCCTGGGCACCCGTTTCCATCACCGAGCCTTCGGCGAAAATGTCCAGGTCGGCGGCGACCATGGCACTGCTGGTCGACGAGGACCGCCTGCCCAGGTCGTAGTTTTCCTGCGCCTCGATGTAGCTGACGTAGTTGCCGCACGAGATGTCGATCCGGTCGAGCGGCTCGTCGAGCGCCTGAGCGTTGATGACCGTCTCGGAACTGACCGCCGGGATGAAGGTGACGTGCAGGCCGCGCGCCGCGAACAGGCCTTCGTGGAGGGCCACGAAGAAGCCGGCCGAGTCGACGGCGGGTACCACCGCCACGTTCAGGTCCTGCTGCTCAACGGTGGGCGAGGCGGCACTTCCGCCGCCGGTAAACCTGGGCAGGAACAGGATGGCCAGAACCGCGACGGCCACTACGGCCCCTAGGGCCTCGGCGACCCGGATGGCCTGGGCGAACCTACGTGGCATTGCCGGTCCCCTTTCAATGTCGACAGGAAGGGGCCAGCGCGTTCGTCGGTTTCCTCGGCCGGCCCGGTTCCAGCCGGTCCGGATAGCGCTGGCCACTCTGCGCTGCTCTCGGGCGGGTCCGGGCCATGCTGAGACGCCCGATGCCGCTTGCGCAAAAAATCGTGCTGCAAGTTGCAGTGAGAGACATCGGTCAGCTGACGGATTTTGAACGACGGCCGATGGCGCGCCGTTAAGTAACAAAGCTCTCCCTGGCCTCACCATGGCACTGGGGTCACAGAGTTCTATGCGAAAATTCACAGGCAAAAACGCCTCGCGGCGGCTGCCATCCTCAGCAGCCGCCGCGAGGCGTAACGTGCGGAACGCGCTCAGAACGAGGCGGTCTGCGGATCGTCGCTCAGGGTGGCCTGGGTGGCCGCGCCGGCTCCGTTGTTGACCACGGTGACGGTCTGGTGCAGGCCGAAGTTCGCGCAGTTGAGGTTGTCGAAGGACGAGGCCAGCCGGTTCGCCAGGAACGTGTACAGGGTGTCACCCACCGTCGGCACCGGCGAGGGCCAGGCGGCGAAGATCTTCTCGTTGGCCGCGATGAACGGCGTCTGGATGTTGACCATGTTCTGGCAGAACATCTGCGGGCTGCTCGCTCGCGTTGGTCTGGCTGTCGACCGGCGCCTGCCCGATCTCGGCCCGGTAGAGGTCGGTCTTGGCCGTGTCGAGCGAGCCGCCCAGGCCCAGCACCATCTCGTCGTTCTCCGGGATCAGGGCCGCGTCCGCGGGCTGGTTCTTGGCCGCGAGCAGTTCGTCGAGCGCCTGGGAGGTGGCCATTACGCCGTGGTTCCCCAGGTCGGGGGCCATGAAGGGGGTGCAGCCGAGCGCCGGGTCCAGGAAGTCGTCGATGAGGGCGTTGTCGCTGCCGTTGACCAGCGCCTGGGCGCCGGGCATGCGAGCCGCGTTGGCCGCGCTGTCCTGCGCGGTCTGGCCGGTGGCCGGGTCGAACAGGTACTTGGTGGTCACGTTGTCACTCGGGTCCTGGTCGATCATGTCGAAGTTGCGCGTCGTCGGGCACTCGCGGCCCGTCCCCAGCGAGCCCGCGGTCGGCACCATGCTCTTCGACATCCCCGCGAACGGCACGTGCAGCCGCCCGGCCCGCTCCAGGCGGAACGCCGCGTTGAAGAAGTTGATGCCGTTGCAGAACGACACCTGCCCGAAGGGCGATCCCGGCATGCCATCGGCGCAGTCGCCCTGCGCCAGCGCATCAGGCGTCGCGCCCTCCTGGAGCAGGAACGTGCCGTTGAACCCGAAGTCGATGGTGACAACCGCGTGCTTCGGCAGCTTCGGCACCACCGGCTTGACGGCCGGCGTGGTTCCCGCGGTGATGACCAGGGGGTTGTACACGTACAGGGCTCCGGTCTGCGTGTCCAGGATCGTGGCCTGGACGAACGCCCCCAGGTTGACCGAATTGCTCATCTGGCAGCCGGTGGCCGCGGGTGACCCGCCGGCCGGCCCGGTGAGCTGGTAGGGCGTGGCCAGCCCCTTCGCGGTCAGCGGGTGAGCCGGGACGATGATGTCGCACGTGTCCTCGACGGCCGTGGACGAGACGCCCGTGTTGCCCGAATTAGCCGCCGTGGACTGCAGCTTCGGGGCGTTATGGCCCGAGGCGCCGACCACGATCCCGACGGTCAGTCCCAGCGCCATCACAGCGGCAACGGGAACCGCGATACGCGCCGCGCGATTGTTCCTGCCACGCCGGCGCCGTGCGGACCGAAGGTCGCTAAGCATTGAACCTGCCCTCCATTGGTCACCCAGTGAAAGCTCCGGGCGACACGGTAGACCAGCGACGATGCCGAGATCAGGCAGTTCGGAAGATTCGCGTTTTGTCCGTTTTCGAGCGCCACGCGGCGGCGAATTCGCCGCCATTCATTAAGAAGTTCTTACGTCGCAGGTTACGGGGCCGCGACCGGGCCGGAATCACCTCGTGACCAGGCCAGCCCGCGCCGGCGGGCCACGCCCGCCGCCATTTGGGAACAGAAAGTAATTATAACGATTCTCTCCGCAGTCAAGTGTTCTTACGGCCAGGTTACGCACCACGCCGATCCGGCCGGTGGTCACCGGTCTTGAAACCATTATTTGACTGAACGAGCCGCCCTGCCCGCGCCTGTCCTCCAGGACGAGCTGAGCCGGGAGGGTACCCCCCGGCTGACCGCTGCCGGGACCGCGCGATCCGCCGGACCACCTCCTCCAGCCGGGCCTGCCATCGCGCCTCCAGCAGCGCCCGCCAGTGCGGACCGTTAGGCATCATGCCTGTCACTACACCGTGCGGTCATGCCGGCCCGATGAAGCCGATGTGGTGACGGCGTGGAGCCCGGCTGTCCGCGACCCCGGGCCCGCTGCGCAGGGGCTACGGCTGACGGGTACGACACGCCGGATGGCCATTGTGTTAAATCCCCTATGCGCGGGCCGGTTTTGCGGATAATCGAATGCGTGTACCGCATTTGAGCGCCTGACTGGAGAGAGCAGTTGATCAAGACAACCAGCCCTGGGCGGGACGGCACCGTCCGCGTTACCTTCGCACTGCCCGCCGACGAGCCCGACGGCGCGGTATCGGTGGTCGGCAACTTCAACGACTGGAACCCCTTCGCCCACCCGCTGCGGCGGCGCGCGAACCGCACCCGCAGCGCCGCGGTGACGGTCCCGGCCGGCAGCACGCTGCACTTCCGCTACCTGGCCGAGGGTGGAAGATGGTTCGACGACGAGACCCTCCCCGCGTCCGACGGCCGGGACGTGGCCATCACGGTCTGATCCGGGCCGGGGACCCATAACCCAGCAGCCTGAGGTCGTCTAAGCTCCGCGTATGCCGAGGCTGCTGGTCGTTCATCACACCCCCTCGCCTGCCCTGCAGGCGATGTTCGAGGCTGCGGTCAGCGGCGCACGGACCGACGAGATCGAAGGCGTCGACGTGGTGGTCCGCCCGGCCCTGACCGCGGCCGCGGTCGACGTCTTGGAGGCCGACGGCTACCTGCTCGGCACCCCGGCCAACATCGGCTACATGTCCGGTGCCCTCAAGCACTTCTTCGACGGCATCTATTACCCGTGCCTGGAGGCGACCCGGCGGCGGCCGTACGGCCTGTACGTGCACGGCGCCTCGGACACTGGCGGCGCGGTGCGCGCGGTGGAGTCGATCGCCACCGGCCTGGGCTGGCGGGCCGTCCGGCCGCCAGTCACCGTCACCGGGCCTCCGGGCAAGCCGGACCTGGAGGCCTGCTGGGAGCTGGGTGCCGTGCTCGCGGCCGAGGTCGCGGGATAATGGCTGGCCCCCAATCCTGGCCGACGCCGCCCGCCAGAGTTCGGCCCTGGACGGACTCAACGCCGCCATCGCCCTGGCGGGCAGGCCGGGAACGGTTGCGGTGAGGGTAACTCAGTGCCGGACCCGGGGTTGTTACCCGGCGCGGGCGGGCGGCCAGCCAGAGTCTCGCCCGGCCTCATCCGGCGCTGGACCGGCGCAGCGGGCCGGGCAGCTGAGGACCTTTGACCCTATCGGCCCCTCCCAGGTGAGGGTGTATGCTCCCGCGGTGGGTCAGACTGGTGATGCGCAAGTGCATGGTGAGTTTCTCCGGCTGGATCGTGCTGAATCGCTCCGCATGCTGGGGACCGCGCAGGTGGGACGGCTAATCTTCACCGTCAACGCGCTGCCGGCGGTGCGGCTGATGAATTTCGCCGTCGTCGACGGGCTGATCGTGTTGCGCACGGCTGCTGACACGACGATAGCCCGCAAGGCTGATGACGTGATAGTGGCCTTTGAGGCAGATGATCTGGATACGGCGACTTCTTCGGGCTGGTCGGTGGTGGTAACGGGCCGCGCCGCCCTGGTATCCGACCCTGACCTGATGGCCCGCTACCAGAGCGTGCCCCTGATGCCGTGGGCAGCTGGCGAACGCGACCAGTTTCTGACGATCACGATCGAGATGCTGGAAGGCCGCCGGGTCAGCCTGGCCGGGTCCAGCGACCCGGGGCGGCCGCGGAGTACGCCGTTCGCGACCCTCGGCGGAGCCGAGGATAATCGCCTGGATAGCGTCGAGTGAAGCCGCATCGCTAGCTGCCTGTCTGCGCCCTGACCCTGGGGTGATGATTGGTCCGGCGGCTCTCAGCCCTCGGCAAGGTAGCCGTACCTGCCGCGGAAGGCCTCGGGTGTGAGCCCGCAGGCCGCCGCGATCGGGCGCAGCTTCTCCGGCTCCTCGAGGTCATTGCGGTCCAGCCGGATCATGTACTCGCGGGCCACCCGGTACGAACTCGACTCGACGTTCACCAGCCGGATCCGCACCCGTCCCGTCTCCGGGTCGGTGAACGACCCGAAGGGCAGCGGCACCATGTGCCCCTCCTGGAGCGTGATCATGCCGCCGGGCTCGTCGCTCGCCAGCTGCTTCAGGTAGTCAACGGCGCCGTAGCCGAGGTCGCGGGTGTACTCGATGTCGAACGGGATGGGGGGCGCGCACCGGAGCTCATAGCCGATGTTCTTGCCCTCGACCGTGACGCTCTGCCCTCGCTCCTTGAAGCGGTCCTTGACCTGCTTCGCCAGCAGGCGGTCCAGCTCCAGCTCGGCCAGCCGGACGTGGCCGTGCTCGTCTCGCTCGACCTCCGGCATGGCCCTGGCGAGCTCGTCCTGGGGCAGGCGCAGGCCGATGCCCTCGGCGAGCACCGCCACGCCGAAGGGACGGCCATGGGCGATCCGCTTGAGCATCGAGGTCTCCAGGACGTCCACCAGGCGCGACAGCCGGATGGGCTCGTCGCGGGGGAACTCCTCGGCGATCATCGTGAGGGTGACCCCGGCCGACTTCCCGATGCCCAGGGCCAGGTGGCCGGCCGACCGGCCCATGGCCACCACCAGGTACCACCGCTGGGTGGTGATGGCGTCGGTCATCAGATTGTTGACGAGCTGGACCCCCACGCTCCTGGCGGTCTCGAAGCCGAAGGTCGGCACGCCGCCCGGCAGCGGCAGGTCGTTGTCGATGGTTTTCGGCACGTGCGCCACGTGCAGGCCCCCGCCGGCCGCCTCGGCCAGCCGGGACGCCGAGAACGCGGTGTCGTCACCGCCGATCGTCACCAGTGCGTCGATCCCCAGCTTCTGCAGCGACTCAAGACAGGCGTGCAGCCTCCAGTCCGGGTCGGCGGCCCCCTCGTCTCGCACCGTCGGGTTGGCCCGCGAGGTCCGGATGATCGACCCGCCCTGGGCGTGGATCCTTGACACGTCCGTGATGGAAAGGGGCCGCGCCTCTTCGATCCGGCCCTCGATGAGGTGCTGGAAACCGTCCATGATCCCTAGGACGTCCCACCCGGAGTTCCGGGCCTCGATCGTGGCTGCGGAGATGACCGAGTTCATGCCGGGAGCCGGGCCGCCGCCACATAGGATCCCCAGCCTCATGCCCTCATCGTCCCAGCAACGAGCGAGTCCGGCAAGCGCACCGGCCCCGGAATCCGCGTCACCGTCGAACTCAGGTGCGGGCGGCCGTTAGCGCAGCGGCTTGAACGCCGCCCGGATCTCGGTCGCGAACAGCTCGGGCTCTTCCCAGGCGGCGAAGTGACGCCGAGCGGAACTTACCGCGTTATCTTGTCACCGGCCCTGTCGGGTAGATGGTGGCCTTGAGGCACCTGGTGCGCGGGCTCAGGCCGCCGGAGGAACGTCGCGGAGGTGGTTGTCGTGCCAGCTGGCGCCTACAACAGCCTGTGGCAGGTCAGGACCGACGCCTGGTCCACCCTAGAGGAATCGACCGCCCAGCTGGCCCTGCACGGTGCCCGGCAACATCCGGTCGAGCAGCTGACCGACGCGGCCACCACCCGGCCCGCCCCGCCGCCCGATCCCGCCGGTCCCGCGGCGTAGCCGGCCCCGCGCATGTGCACCGACCACGGTCTGGCCGCGCCAGCGGCAGCGGCCGTCCGCCGCGACGTCGAGCCGGCCTTCGAGATCGACCTGGAGCCGGTCGATTCGGTCGTCGTGACCACCTTGATGGACAACCTCACCGACCTCTTCATGCCCGACCAGGGGCCCGCGCGGCGGATCACCATCGGCCGCGGCCCGTGGTGCGCCGCGGCGATCATGGAGGGCAGGCAGGCGCCCGACGCCCTCCTCGCCGAGCACGGGTTCTCGGTGCTGGTCGCCGTGGCCAAGGGCGGGCGCGAGCACCGCTTCCTGTTCGACGCCGGTACCAGCCCCGACGGCGTCATGCAGAACATGCGCCGGCTGGACATCGATCCGGGCAGCATCGAGGCCGTGGTCTGCAGCCACGGCCACTTCGACCACACGACCGGGATCGACGGGCTGGTCCGTTCGCTCGGCCAGGCGAACATGCCGGTGCTGATCCACCCGCACTTCTGGCGGCGGCGCCGCATCGTCCTGCCCGGCCGTGAGCCGCTCGAGCTCCCCACCACCAGCCGCCGCGCGCTGGCCGAGGCCGGGTTCGACATCATCGAGGAGCAGCAGCCGAGCTTCCTGTTCGGCCGGTCCGTGCTGATCACCGGCGAGATCGCGCGCACCACCGGATGGGAGCCGGGCTTCCCGCCGCAGCAGGCCTGGCTCGGCGGCGGCTGGCAGCCCGATCCGCTGGTGCTCGACGACCAGGCCCTCATCGTCAACGTCAGCGGCCGCGGCCTGGTGGTCATCACCGGCTGCGGCCACGCGGGTGTGGTCAACATCGCCCGCTACGCCCGGCGCCTGTGCGGAGATGAGCCGCTGTACGCCTTGCTGGGCGGCTTTCATCTGAACGGGCCGTTGTTCGAGCCGCTGATCCCCCGCGTGCTGGACGAACTGGCCGCGATGAACCCAGGCGTGCTCGTCCCGGCTCACTGCACCGGCTGGCGGGCCCAGCACGCGCTGGCCGCGAGGTTCCCCGGCGCCTTCGTCCCGAACGCCGTCGGTACCAGCTTCTATCTCTGACCGTGCCGTGCCTGACCAGGCCGTGGCTACGGCGCGCCGGACCAGCGCAGCGTGAAGCCGGTCAGCCGGTAGCCGAGCGCGTTGACCGTCGGCTGGACGAAGTTGTCCCGGATGATCTGGGCCGCCTCGTTCTCCGCGGCGCTGATCAGCGGCCGCGTGACCTGCGGATTGTGGGTCGCCTGGGACAAGGCGAGGTTCTGTGCCTGGGCGTAGAGCACCGAGGGGGAGAACTGCGGCTTGAGCAGCGCACCGCACCCGAAGCCCGGGTAGGTCCAGCTGTGGTCGGTCGCGATGACGTGGGACAGCGTGTTGTCGACGGTGATGTCGTGTACCGACTGGGGGAGCTGCGGCGGCGGCAGGACGACGGTGACCGTGACCCGCCCAGGCGCGCCAACCGCCGGCAGGCGCAGCACCGTGAGCTGGTAGTGGCCCAGCCCGGGGGTCCACCAGCCCGGTCCGGGGTTCAGGTCGACGGTCGCCGACGCGCGGCCCACCGCGTAGAAGGTGCTGGAATACCAGCATGGCCAGAAGCCGATGCTCTTGGAGACCTTGTGGGTGAAGACGAAGTTGAAGTTCTCCGTGCCGAGCGCCGGCCGGGAGATCCCCTCGATCTTCTGCAGCACCCACGGGCCGACGTCGGTGTCGGTCGTCGTGCCAGCCGTGATCGACTGCCACGGCCAGGTGAGCTTGATGCTGGGCAGATGAACGTTGAGGCCGATCAGGTGCAGCGCCGCGGACAGCGTGGTCAGCACCGCGAACGCGATCGCCTTGCGGAAGATGAGGCCGGCCAGCGCGAGGATGGCGCCCCACTTGAGCCACCGCGGGACGCGGCGGCGTCTCGTCCTGCGGACTGGGTCCGGGCGGCGCCACTCCGCGTCATCAGCGGCCCGCGTCGTCCGTTCGCGCGCGATCGGGTCGCGGGCCGTGATCCAGGTGTCGGCGAGTTTCTCCCAGCGCGCCATGAGGCCTGCCTTTTCTGTGCTGCCGCGTGGTTCTCACGCGATCGCCGGATAGCTGAGGCCCAGGACGACCGGCACCGCCCCGAAGGACCTGCGGAACCGCGTGCCGGGCTTGTCGGGCGCGTCCTCGTCGATGTCGGGCCAGCGCATCTTCATGTGCTGGGCGGTCAGGCCCTCCACCGAGTACGGGAACTCCATCGCCGAGATGCGGTGGGACTTGAGCAGGCCGCCCCAGCGGAACGCCGCGAACACGTTGGCCAGGTCCCGGACCGAGAGGATCAGCCGCTGCCGCAGGTTGATTCCGTACACCATGGCGGCCAGCTCGATCAGGTCGGCCGCGACCTGCTCCAGTGCCTCGGACTTGGTCCGGTAGACCGTGCCGTCGGGGTTCCTGGTGCCCAGCTTCTCCCCGTGTACCGGCGAGACCCGCGGCTGCGCGTGGCACTGCATCCAGTCGCACGCCGCCAGCAGCTCCCAGCGGATGCCGCTGTCGGCCGCGACATCCTGGTACAGGGGCTTGGCCCGCAGCAGCGGCGTCTTGGCCGTGGCGATGAAGTCGGTCGTGACGATCCTGGGCATCTGTGCCACGTAACGCCGGGTGCTGATCCGGCAGGTTGCGCGGACCGGCCCGCAGCACCTGCCCGCCGGCCGGCTGCGGGCGAGCACCGGTCGCGCCCGCCCCCGGAGAGGTCGTGGCCGCCGCGCCCGCGTACGCATCGAGTCCGGGAATGCTTGCCGCGCCGGATCCCTCCAGGCCCGATGACGCGCCGTGCCCGGACGCGCTCGGGCCCGTCCGCTCGTGCCCGGATGCGCTGCGGTCCCGATCCGCTGTGCCCGGAGGCGCTCGGTCCCGATCCGCTGGCCGCGGACGTGCCCTGGGCCGCCGCCGTCCCGGCGTCGAAGCGGTACAGGTTGTACTGCCGCATGATCGTGATGAGGCTGGCGCCGTAGCCCGGATCGGTGGCGTAGACGCCGGTGAGGTCGTTGGCGAACGCGTCGGGGGAGCGGCGGTCGGCCATGGCCTGCTGGTACGCCGACCCGGTGGCCAGCAGCAGGCTGTGGTCGCTGATGCTCTGCGCCACGTTGCTGTACACGCGGAACGGCGCATTCACCGTGACCGTCTGGCCGTTCTCGTACTCCTGGGTCGGCACCACGACCGAGCCCGCCGGGCCCGTTCCCTTGATCCCGAACAGGTTGTTGTCCTGGGTGGCGAGCTGGCTCTGGCCCCACCCTGATTCGTCGATGGCCTGAGCGATCGTGACCGCCGCGGGGATGCCGTACTGCCGCTGCGCGGCCAAGGCGCCCGGCGCGATCGCGTTGATGAAGGCCTGCTGCGCGGCCGTGCCCGGAACCGGAGCGATGACCGGGGCGGCCGGGCTCCGGCCGTACCGCGGGCTGGAGGTGGCCGACGAGTAGCTCGTCACGCTGCCGGTGATCGGCAGCGCGCCGGGAATGCTCGCCGTGCTGGTGAGCGGGTTCTTCGCGGCGGCCAACCCGGCCGCGTCCTGCTGCTGTGCCTGCCCGCCGGCCTGCGCCGCGCTGCCGAGACTGAGGGCCGGCATCACGAGGCCGGGGAGTTCGGCCTGTCCCTGGTCCGGCGCGGCCTGCGCCGCGTCCTGCGCGCCCTGGGCGGGGGCGCTGCCCTCGCCGCCACCGGAGGTCTGGCTGACCGCGCTGACCAGTATGCCGTTGTTGACGAAGCCGGTCACGCCCTGGGCGGCGAGCGGAGCGCTGTACTGGTGCGCGTTGACCGACAGGTTCGGCATGGAGTCGCCGCCGATGGTGTACAGGACTCCGCCGGCGTACCTGGTGACCACCTCGACGTGGCCGTCGAACAGTACCCAGTCGCCGGGCTGCGGCGTGTAACCGTCGCCCAGCGGATGCCAGCGGCTATGGGCCTGGGCGTCCTGGAGGATGGAGGTGATGTCCGGCGACGCGGGGTTGGGGTCCACGCGGGAATCGACCCAGGCGTGCACCGGCCACGGGTAGGTCGTGCCGCCCGTCACCCAGCTCGTCTGGCCGGTCGCCTGCGCGCCGGATTCGAGCGTGAGGCTGGCGAACGCCGCGCATGACTCGCCGTGATCGACGCCGTCGGTGCTGTCGTTCTGCCAGATCAGCGCCTCCATCTCCGACGGCGACTGGCTTTGCGCGAGACGCAGGTAATATTGCGCGGCCTTGACGATCGCCGACCGCAGCGCCCGGTCGCTGGCCGCGGGCGGCGTGGCAGGTCGGCCGGACGCCAGCAGCTTGACCGGGATGCTGGTCGGCGAGGTGAGGTCGGCCGCCGTGCCGTGGGCGACGGAGAATCCGGTCATCGCACCGGCCGTGCTGAGGCTGACCAGCGCGGTGGCCTTCTGCCACCGCGCCTTCCTCGTGGACTGCATCCGGACTGCCTCCTTCCGCCGTCGAAGCCGGACCGTGGTCCCGGCCCGGGCAGTACCTAGGCCGAGGGCCCGAACAAGCTCTTGAGGATCGCCTGGACCTGCGAGTTTCCCGGGTCGTTGGAGTTCTGGAACAGGACGCCGGCCTCCTGGGCGAACACCGGCGACGACCCCGAGAACCAGCGCTGGAAGACATCGGCCACCAGCGCCGCCTGCCCGGCCGGGCTGGTCACCGGCGAGGCGCAGATGTCGGGGTAGCCGGCCCGGGTGATGACCGCCGCCGACCCGGTATACCTGGCGCAGTTGGCCGGATCGCTCTCCAGCCCCGGCTGCACCGCGGGCTGGCCGTTGCTGCCGGTCAGGCTCGCGCCGCCGATGATGTTGTTGATGGCCCGCGCCGCCACGTCGAGGCTGTCGACCGGGTTGAGCGGGTTGTACGGATGATGCAGGTTGAGGGACCAGGCGACCTCGCCGCCCTGCTTCGCGGAGATGGGCTCCAGGCCCTGCCGCCCGGTCTTGGCATCGGTGAAGTTCGGGTTGTCGCCGCTGGTCATCAGTGAGAACACCCAGAGGATTTGGCTTGTTGACTTGCCGCAGGCGAAGTTGACCTGGTTCGGCTCGGAGGCGACGTTGGGGTTCTGGCAGGCCGTGGTGATCTCGTTCTGCACCAGCGCCACGCTCGCGGGCCAGGAGGCGCCCGGCCGGAACACCACCATGACCAGCACGGTGACTCCGACCGCGAGCACCGCCAGGCCGATCGTGATCTTGCGCCCCCGGCCGAGCCGCCCGCGGCCTACGCTCCGCCGGCCCTGATCAACGAGCCTCCTGGTGCGCTCCGCGTCGACGCGGGACCGCCCGGGGACATGCGGCTCGCCCCGGGCGGCGGCCCGCCGGGCGGCGGTATGGACCGGCGTGCGCGGCCCGGCCTGCGGCCCGCGGTTCGGCTTGCCAGCGACCCGGCGGAACGATTCATGAGGCACACTCGGTACCGGCTCCGCCGCATAGTCGTCCTCGGCGAGCGCGCGCTGCCGCGTCTCCCGCCAGACGGAGAACTCGTTCTCCAGATCTATGGCTCTAGTTTCCAGATCAGAGAGCCATAGTTCGTCATCATCGCTAAAGTTTTCGAACTCTGCGCTCGTCGTGCTCACCCCTATGAATGCGTACTGAACTGCGTGCTCAGGCCCGAGGGCCAGCGGGCCGCGGCGGTCCCGGTCGGCTCAGCTCGGCGCCACGCGGCCCTGCCGGGTCGGCGTCGCAGCCCAGGGCGGGCTCTTGCCGGCTACTCCCATGGCAGTATTAGAACATACGAGCGGTCTTGGCCGGAAGGGGTTTACTCTCGAAACTAGCTTTGTTCGAATGGGGATATGCCCCTGGCCGAGGGTAGAGTGCCTCGTGACCTCTGTCAGGGGCGTGGTCGTCGTCGCGCACGGCGGCCGGACGGTGAGCACCGCTCCCACCACCGCGGTGCAGCCGGCCGTGCTCCGGATGATCCCGCTCGCCGCCGCGATCGGGCGCGCGGTGCGCGGCCGCGGGGTGGTGATCCGCCGGCCGAGGTTCGGGGTCCGCGGCTGGAACGGCGTGCTGGCCTCTCCGGTCGGCGACCTGAACGAGCTGCTGGACGGCCTCCGCCGCGAGTTCGGGCCGGTTCCCGTGGTCCTGGTCGGGCACTCGATGGGAGCGCGCGCCGCCCTGCGCGCGGCCGGGCATCCGTGCGTGGCCGCCGTAGCGGGCCTCGCGCCCTGGCTTCCGCCCGGCGAGCCGGTCGAGCAGCTCGCCGGCCGGAACATCCTGCTCGCGCACGGGACCGCGGACCTCGTCACCAGCCCGGGCGATACGTGGGCCTACGCCGACCGGGCCCGGGCCCTGACTGCGGTCGCCGAGATCGAGGTACGCGGCGGCGAGCATGCGATGCTCCGCCGAGCGGCGCTGTGGCACTCCCTCGCCGCCGCGTTCGCCGGCCTGGCGTTTGGCCTGCCGCCGCCCGGCGGGCCGATCGGCCGTGCGCTGGCCAGCTCGGCGCGCACGGTGCTCTGACGCCCCGTTCATCGCGACCGGCCCGCCTCGGAGGCCGGGTCCACGACGCCCCGCCAGCCCCGGTCATTTCGGGGAAAATCCCGAAATGACGGTAATTGACCGCAACGCTAAAACGGGCGGCAAGTACTAAAAGCGCTCGTTGTGTGGCCGAGTGTGTTATATAACTGAGGAATGGCGGCACGCCCCGTCTGCCGATAACGAATGCAGGGGTGTAATCGTGGCGAGGTTAGTACCTATTCGGCATGAAAAGGTCACATTGACGCGCGCTCTCCAGCCGCAAGACAAGCAACATAAGCACGACGACCAAGATGAGCCGGACAAGCACCACGAGCACCACGAGTACGACAAGCACGACAAGCACGGCGAGCAGGACAAGCACTGCGAGCACGGGCAGCCGCCCCTCGCCCGGCCCGCCGCCCGCCACGCCCGAACCTCCGGTCCCCCCGCCCCCCAGTACACCTCCCTGTCCATCCGGTCGGCCGAACGACGGCGCTGGTCCGCCGACCTGACCCGCCCCGACGTGACCGCGCTGGTCGTCTACGGCCTGGGCGGAATCGGCAAGTCGACTCTCGCCATCCAGATCGCGTCGCGGATCCGCCGCCTGGCGCCCGACCGGGTCGTCAGCGTGCTTAGCGGCGAGGTCTCCCCGGCCTGCCTGGCGGCCGCGCCGGCCGAGACCGACCTGGTCGTCCTGGACAACTTCGACGACAACCTGTCCGGCGAGGCGGGCCAGCGGGCCGTCCGCGACCCGGCACTGGCCACGGTGCTGGCCGGCTGGACCGGAAAGCTCCTGATCACGTGCGGCGCCCCCTTCGCCCTGCCCGGGGCCCCGCCGCACCAGCCGCACCAGCCGCACCAGGCGGACCAGCCGGAACAGCGGGACCGGTTCGTGTTCCGCCACCTCGGGCCGCTGACCAGATCTGGGGCCGCCGAACTCGCGCTGTCCTTGCCCGCGCTCCGCCAGCTCGGCGAGCCCCAGCGTGAGCTGGCCTGGCGCCTGACCGGCGGCCATCCGCGGGCCATGGAGTACCTGGACTCGCTCCTGGCCACAGGCCTGGGCTTCGATGACCTGGCCGGCCGCGTCACTGCGGCGGTCCAGGCCAGGATCGGCTGGCCGCCGGCCAGCACCGAACCCACCGAGCTGTCCGAGACGACCGCCGAGGTGATCGCGCTGACCGCGGGCCAGCAGCTGCTCGGCGAGCTCTTCGACCGGCTCGGCGTCGGCGCCCAGGACCTGCTCGTGCGCGCCTCGGTGTTCCGCACGCCGGTCACGCCCGGCGTGCTGGCCGCCCGCCCGGCGGACGTGGCCGAGGGCCGCGCCGCGGGGCTGCTGACTCCCCGGCCCGGCCGCGAACTGGGCGTCCAGCGTTGGACCGCGGGCGAACTGCACCGCCGCCTGGCCGAGGCGGGCCAGACCGCATGGCTGGCCGCCGCCCACCGCCAGGCCGCCGGCTACTGGCACGCCCGCACCGCCACCCCCCAGCTCGGCCCGCGCGCGCAGCTGGAGGCGGCCTATCACCTCCGTCAGGCCGGCGACCTCGCCGCCGAGTCAGCCGCCACCGCCACCGGGCCAGGCCCACCCGGAGTGCCGGCCAGCCGCCGCCGCGTGCGGCGTCTGTGCCTGGCCACCGCGGCGGGGATCACCGCGGTCGTCCTGGCCGTCCAGGCGGTCGACAGCCTGTCCGCCTCCCATCTGGCCCCGGCCGAACGGCCCGGCCGTCCGGCCGGGCCCGCCCCGCTTACCCAGGCCAGCGAGGTCCGCGACCAGACCGCGGCCTGGGTGGCTAGCCAGATCAGCGCGGGCGCGATCGTCAGCCTGCAACCCGGTCATGTGCTCGGTGCTGGTCGGGCACGGCTTCCCGGCCGCGAACCTGCTGGTCCTGGGGCCCGGAGCGCCCGACCCGCTGGGTTCGGCCGTCGTGCTGGCCACCTCCGCCGTGCGTGCCATGTTCGGCAGCCGCCTGGCGACCGTCTACGCGCCGCAGACGCTGGCCAGCTTCGGGGCCGGCCAGGCCCGGATCGACGTGCGGGCGGTCGCGGCGGACGGGTCGGCGGCCTACCGGACCGCGCTGGCCGCCGACGTACGCGCCCGCCGGGTGGCCGGGCTCCAGCTGCTGGCCGACCGGCGGGTCGCCATCGCGGCGCCCGCCCGGGCCGCGCTCGCCGCCGGGCGCGTGGATGCGCGCCTGCTGATCACCCTGGCCGCCCTCGCCGCGAACGAGCCGATGCAGATCCTGGCGTTCGGCGACGCGGGTCCCGGCGCCAGCCCCGGCACGCCGCTGCGGACGGCCGAGATCACCGCCGCCGCGCCGGCCGCCCGGGCCATGCTCGTCTTCGTCCGGGCCCAGCGCCCGCCGTTCCTCCCGGCCCGGTCGGGCCTGTCCGCCGGGCCGGGCGATCCTGGGACGCGGACCGTGCTGACGATCGGGTTCACCGCGCCCAGCCCCCTCGGCCTCCTGCCGTCCCCGCCCTAGCCACGGCCGCCTCCGGTACCCGCCGTTGAAAGACTTTTTATTCGGAACGAGGCGTGGTTCCAGCCGCCATATTTCGTTATTTAGCGGAGTACCGGCTAATTCGGCGCGGGGCGCTCAGCCTGTCTGATGTCCCCCGGCTCGGGCTGTTATGCCGTTTGCGCCGCCTGATTCACGGCAGGCGAACTACGGTGGCTTCTATGCAGGACCGGGAGGTCTTCGCCGCCATCGTGGCGGGCGACCCGCGCGGCATCGCCGAGGCGTACGACACCTACGCGATGCCGCTGTACTCCTACTGCCGCTCCCTGCTGCGTAAACCCGAGGACGCCGCCGACGCCGTGCAGGACACGTTCCTCGTCGCCACGGTCAAGCTCGGCGGCCTCCGCGATCCGGGCAAGCTCCGGTCCTGGCTGTACGCCGTCGCGCGGAACGAGTGCTACCGCAGGCTGCGGTCGGCGGAGACCACGTCCGCACTTGACGAGGCGGTGGACATGACAGCCGAATCGGTCGGGGTGGCCAGCGCTGTCGAGCGGGCTGAAGTGCATCAGCTCGTCAGGGACGCGATCAACGGGCTGAACCCCGGCGAACAGGATGTCCTGCAGCTCAGCCTGGTGCAGGGGCTGGACAACGACGAACTGGCCGACGCGCTCGGGGTGTCCCGCAACCACGCCCACGCGCTGCAGTCCCGGGCCCGCAGCCAGCTGGAGCGGTCGCTCGGCGCCCTGCTCGTCGCGCGTACCGGCCGCGGCGAGTGCCCGGCGCTCGACGGCCTGCTGGCCGGGTGGGACGGGCAGCTGACGCCGCTGCTGCGCAAGCGGATCAGCCGGCACATCGACCAGTGCGAGACCTGCGGCGAGCGCAAGCGCCGCGAGCTGACCCCGGCCCTGTTCGCCGGCGTGCTGCCGCTGGTCGCGCTGGTGCCCGGGCTTCCGCGAGCACGTGCTCAAGATGTGCGCCGACAGCACGGCCGCCGGGCTGGCGCATCGCGCGGCCGTGGCGGCGCGCGCGGGTCAGTTCGGCCCGGCGGGCTTCCCGAGAGCCGGGCCGGCCGCCCGGCCTGCCCGGCTGGCATAGGGTCATGCGGCAGTCGCACGCCCTCGCGGCCAGCGCGGCGACGGCGGTCGCGGCGGCCGGTGTCAGCACGGTGCTGATCATTGGCGGCGGTCCGTCGCCGTCCCACCCGCCCGGGGCCGGGGCCCGCGGCAGCGCGGGTCCCGGCGTCGTGCCGAACAGCCGCGGCGGCCCCTCCCGCGGTCCGGGCTCCTCGCCGGGCGCCGGGGGCAGCGGACTGGCGCCGTCGACCGGCCCGAGCGCGTCGGCGCTGGCGCTGGCCACGAGCCGGGGCTCGCACGCGGCGCCCGGGACGCACGGCTCCGCGACTTCCACCTCGGGGTCGTCCTCCGGGCCCACCTCCCCGGCCTCCTCGTCCGGGCCCGCCGCCTCCTCAGCGCCGCCCGCGGTCCAGGGCACCCTGACCGTGTCGCTGAGCAGGCTGGTGCTGGTGGCGGTCAACGGCCACGGGGTCGGGACGTTCACGCTGACCGCCAGGGGCGGCCCGGTCAGCTACACCATCTCAGCCGACGCCGACCTCACCATTTCCCCCGCCTCGGGATCGCTTGCCGCCGGGGCCAGCGCGACGGTCACCGTGACGTCCTCCAGCCTGATCTCGCTGGACGAGCAGCTCACGGTCAACCCAGGCGGCGCCACGGTCACCGTGGTGCTGAACATCTCGCTGTAGCACGCACCACGGCCCGTTCGGCATAAGAGGTTTGACGGTAACGATGCCGGCTCACCCGCTGAGGCCGGCTATTCGGCTCACGCTGCGGACCTGCCACGCAGCCAGGCGGTCACCCAGGCCAGGAGCCTTGGACTGCTTGACCGGTGACAGATCGCCGCTTCCTACCACTCGACGAGCGTCCAGATCTCCGGGCGTGGCGCATCGCCCACGTCGACCGAGGCGAACCGCCGGGCCGCCTCCTTCAGGTGGGCCATCGCGGCCTCGCCCTGGCCGTCCGCGTGCAGCAGGTCGGCCATGTTGGTGTGCAGGGCCGCCACCCGGTGCTGGTCGCCGAGCTCGCTGCCGAGCTCGAGCGCCTCGGCCGCGACCTGGAGCGCCTCGCGTATCTGGCCGGTTTCGGCCAGCAGCCGGGCCAAGTTGTTCAGCGCCGCCACGGCCGCGCCCATCTCGGTGAGCTGACGTGCCTCGGCCAGGCTGTCCCGCAGGTAGGTCTCGGCCGCGGCGGTGTCTCCGGCCCGTGCGGCCAGCATGCCGAGCACGTTGAGAGCCTGAGCCGTCGCGCCGCGATCAGCGGCGGCCCGGGCGTAGGACAGCGCGGCCTGGCCGAACGCGGCCGCCTGCTCGGCGTCGCCTCGCCGGTACGCGACCACGGCCCGGTCGGCCTGCACCCGGGCCATACGGCCCGGTTCGGCGTCGGCGACCAGCTCGGTCACCACCGCGAGATGCGCCTCGGCCAGGTCCCAGTCTCCCAGCCGGTGGTGCACGTCGGCCAGCTTGTGCTCGATGCTGGCCTGCACCGCGCGGTCAGCGGCCTCGGCCAGGGCCGCGGCGGTCTCGAACTCCGCGAGCGCCTCACGGTACCGGCCGAGCACGACCAGCACCTCGCCCAGGGCGATCCGCCCGGGCAGCTGCGGGTAGCCGAGCGCCAGGGCGCGGACCAGGTGCGCGTGCGCCTCGGCGTGCGCGTACAGCTCGCGGGCGACCTGCGCGGCCCGCCACCACCACTCCGCCGCCTCGGCGTCACGGCCGGCCAGCTGCAGGTGGTCGGCCACGGTCGCGGCCCGGGTCTTGGCCGGATCCCGTTCGTGGCGCCGGGTCAGGATGTCGGCCGCCCGGGCGTGCAGCAGCCGGCGCCGGGCCAGGGTGGCCGATTCGTAGGCGGTCCGGCGCAGCGCCTCGTACGGGAAGCCGTAGGACGGGGCCTCACCCGCGGCCGGCGGGGGGATCTCGGTCAGCAGCGACCGGGCCAGCGCCTCGTCGATCGCCTCGACGATCTCGTCCTCGCCCCGCCCGCTGACCGCACGCAGCAGGTCCGCGTCGTTCTCGCTGCCGAGCACCGCGGCCGCGGTCAGCATCTGCCGGGTCGGCTCGCTGACGGCCTGCAGCCGGGCCCGCAGCAGATCCCTGACGCTGGCGGGCGGCCACCAGTCGGCCTGCTCGGCGCCCGGCCCGCCTGCCCTGGCAGACTCCCCGGACCCGACGGACCCGACGGACCCGACGACCGACCGCAGCGCCTCGACGTACTCGCGTACCAGCATGGGCAGCCCGCGTGTCTCGGCCATCAGCCGGTCCACCTCGACCTGCGGCATCCCGTCCAGGTCCAGAAGCGTGCCGATCGCCTCCGGCCCGAGCAGGCCCGGCTCGATCGTCTCGCCGAGGGACTGGCCTTCGGCCTCGCTGAGTGCGGTGCGCAGGACGCGCAGCCGCCCGGCCTGCTCAGCCTGCCAGCTCAGCACCAGCAGCAGCGGCCAGTCGGCCAGCCGCCGCACCAGGTAGGCGAGCAGCCCGAGCGAGGAGCCGTCCGCCCACTGCACGTCGTCCACCACGACCACCCCGGCCGGGGCCCCTGAGCCCTTTCCCGCTGCGGCCCCGGAACCCTTGGTCGCGGCCAGCAGCGTGTCGGCGATCGCGGCGTACAGCCGGGTGACGGCCAGCGGGCTGTCCAGGGCCGGCGCGACCGAGTCCGGGTGGGCCGCGGCCAGGGCCGGCACCAGGCGCCCGGCCATCGCGGCCGTCTGCGCCGGGAGTACCCCGGGAAGGTCCGGCCGCACCGCCAGCGCGGTCCGCAGCAGGTCCGCGGCCAGCACGAACGGCAGTGCGGTCTCGCCGTCGTGGCAGCGGGCGGCCAGCACCACGGCCGGCTGCGGCGCCTGCGCCGCTTCGGTCCGGAACTCGGTGATCAGCCGGGTCTTCCCGCTGCCCGCCTGCCCGGCGATCGCCACCACCCGCCCCGCGGCCCCGCTCGCCTGCCAGGCCGCGCGCAGGGTGGCCAGTTCGGCCTCCCGGCCCACCAGCGGCCAGACACCGGCCGCCTCGGAAGCCCCGTTGCTCCCGCCCGCTCCAAGCTCGGCGCCGGGCACCCCCGCCGCGGCGCCCCGCGGCTCCGCGGCCCGCACCGCCGAACGCGCCGGCGGCGGCCCCAGCCGCCCGGCCCGCACGTCGTCGTACAGCCGGGTCGTCTCGGGCAGCGGCCGGACGGCCAGGTCCCGGTCCAGCACGCGGACCAGCGACCGGTACTGCCGCATGGCGGCCGAACGCTGGCCGGTCCAGCCGTGCAGCCGGATGATCGCCTGGTGGGCGGGTTCGTGCAGGGGATCGAGCTGCAGCCAGTGCCGCGCATGCCCGGTTGCGCGCTCCAGATCGCCCTCCGCGATGCACGCCGTCACCAGCCGCTGCAGCCCGCGCGCGAGCGACTGGCGCAGCCCCTCGCTCACGGAGGCCTGCCATTCCTCGAAGTCCGGGCAGCCGCGCAGGACGAAGCCGGACAGGAAGTCGTCCCGGTACAGCTCGACCGCCCGCTCCAGGGACTCGGCGTCCGGCCGGGCGATCAGTCCCTCGAACTCGCGCACGTCCACCTCGACCGCGGCGCGCTCGAGGGCGACGGCGGCCCGGCTGATGGTCAGGCCGGCGCCCATGGCCGCCACGGTCACCGACAGGGTGCGCCGCAGCGAGGCGCGGCCCTTGGCGCTGTCAGCCTCCGGCCAGAGCAGGTCCGCGATCTGCTCGCGGCTGTGCTCGCGGCCGGTAACGGCGAGCAGCGCCAGCAGGGCGATGGCCTTCCTGGTGTCGAAGGTGACCGGGAGGCCATCGCGCAGGACGACCGGCGGTCCGAGCAGCGCCAGCCTCAGCTCCGTCATCCGCCACCTCCAGAGCGTTCATGCAAAAGTTCGCGTTAGGCAAGGAACCCGCTGTGGTTGCTGGCCGCTCACCTGCACCGATCGCTGGCGCAGGCCCCGAAGGCCTGCACTCGCGAGTCGGTCTTGCCTAACGCTCACGGGCACACCGTAACGTATCTCCGTAAAAAAACACGCCCAAGGGCTTGACTGCCGTAACGATCCCGTATCGCAATCTTTCTAATGTGAAGGTGCGTCGCAAGACGAGCCGCGAACCCGGAGTGTGACATGACGCAACAGATGGGGAGTGCCAGCGGGACCGCACCTGCGTCCCGTGCGACCGAGGTAACGACCGAGGTATCGCCCGGGGGGGCGTCTGAGCTGACGTCACTGTCAATGACGGAAGGGGGGCCGTCCGGGGGGGCGCCCGGGGTCTCGGAGTCTGACTGGCAGGAGCCGGGCAGCGCCGCAGGCCGGCCTTGGCAGGCCGGTCACGCGGCAGTCTCGGAGAGCGCCGACGGCAGGGCCGCCCGCGTGCGCGGCTGGCTGCGCCGCACGCCGCCGGCGGCCGCCGACGTGGTGCCGATCGCGCCGAGCGTGGTGGCGGCCGGACCCGAGCTGGACCTGGCCTCCAACGACCCGCTGATCGGCTACCTGCTCAGCGCGGCCAGCGCGGTGGACATCACCCGGCTGGAGCTGCTGTCTCCGGCGCTGGATGCCCTGCAGCGCGCCGGGGTCGTCCTGGTCGTCCCGCTGATCTCGTCGGGCAGCCTGGTCGGCCTGCTCAGCCTCGGCCCGAGAAGGTCAGAGCGCGGTTACTCCAGCGACGACCTGCGTCTGCTCAACTCGCTGGCCGGCTACGCGGCCCCCGCCATGCGGGTCGGCCAGCTGGTCCGCCAGCAGGAGGCCGAAGCCCGGCAGCGTGAGCGGATCGACCAGGAACTGAAGATCGCGCAGCTGATCCAGCAGCAGTTCCTGCCCAAGGAGCTGCCCGACCTGCCGAGCTGGCACGTGGCCGCGTTCTACCGCCCGGCCCGGACCGTCGGCGGCGACTTCTACGACTTCATCCCGCTGCCGGACGGGCGGGTCATGTTCGTGGTCGGCGACGTGACCGACAAGGGCGTGCCTGCGGCGCTGGTGATGGCGAGCACGCACTCGCTGCTGCGGGATACCGCGCCGAGGCTGATCTCGCCGGGCAAGGTCCTCGGCCACGTCAACGACATGCTCTGCGTCGACATCCCGGCCCACATGTTCGTCACGTGCCTGGCCCTGGTGCTGGACCCGGTCAGCGGCGAGGTGGAATTCGCCAACGCCGGGCACGACGTCCCGTACGTGCGGACCCAGGCCGGCGTGCAGGAACTGCGCGCCCGCGGCATGCCGCTCGGGCTGATGCCGGGCATGCCGTACGAGGAGATGCGCTTCCAGTTCGAGCCGGGCGACTGCGCCCTGCTGCACAGCGACGGCCTGGCCGAGGCGCACGCCCCGGACCGTGAGATGTTCGGCTTCCCGCGGGTCTCGGAGCTGGTCGGCAAGGGCCCATCCGGCGAGGCGCTGATCGACCTGTGCCTCACCCAACTCGGTAACTTCACCGGTCCCGATCATGAACAGGAGGACGACATCACGCTGGTGTCCCTGCAGCGTTCGCCGTCCGCCTGGCACCAGGAGCGCCCGCGATGACCCAGGTAGCCCGGCCCAAGCCCCGCAGGCTCGATGCGTTCGAGTTGCCAAGCGAGCCCGGCAACGAGCGCCTCGCGCTGGCCCGGGTCGCGGAATGCGTGCGAGGCCTGGGCCTGCCCGACGGCCGCCTTGAGAAGCTCAAGACCGCGGTGGCCGAGGCCACCATGAACGCGATCGAGCACGGCAACAAGAACCGTGCCGAGATCCCGGTGGAGGTCGAGGTCACCCAGCACGGCGACGAGATCGTCGTCGCGATCAGTGACCAGGGCGGCGACAGCGACGCCAGCAGCGATGCCGCCGAGGAGCCCGACCTGCTCAGGAAACTGGACGGCGGGCAGAGCCCGCGCGGCTGGGGCCTGTTCCTCATCCGCAACATGGTCGACGCCATGGACATAACAACCAATGGCCAGCGGCACACCATCTGGCTGACCATGCGAACTGGAGGTGCTGCACATGGCGAGCATGTGTGAGGCCACGACCCGGGCGCTGCCCGGTGCCGCCGTCATAGAGCTTTCCGGCGAGGTCGACGGGTCCGCCGCCGACGTGCTGAGCAATACGTACCAGACCGCGGTCAAGGCGCCGGCGCGGACCTGGGCACGGTAGTGCTCGACTTCGCCGCGGTGGACTACATCAACTCCACCGGCATCGCGCTGATCGTCAGCGTCCTGGCCCGCGCGCGGGCCGAACGCAGGAAGGTCGTCGCCTGCGGCCTGTCCGCACACTACCGCGAGATCTTCGATATCACCCGGCTGTCGGACTTCATCGAGCTCTTCCCCGACCTCGACCACGCCGTCAGCCAGCTCACCGGACCGTCCGCATAGCGGCACGATCACCACACTTTCATAAAAGGGTCACAAGGGGAGGAACTCAGATGAGCGCACCGGCGATCACGATGGACGTCCGGAGGATCGGCGACGAAGTAGCCGTCGTCGACATCAAGGGTGAGGTCACCGCGGCGTGCGAGCCCGTGCTGATGTCGGCGTACGAGGCGGCCGGCGACGGCGCGACGAAACGGCTGGTGCTGAACTTCGCCGGCCTCGAGTACATGAACAGTGGCGGCATCGGCATGCTCGTCACCCTGCTCGTGCGGGCCAACCGGCAGCATCAGCAGCTCGCCGCCTACGGGCTGAGCGAGCACTACCGGGAGATCTTCGAGCTCACCCGGCTGGATGAGGCCATCACGATCTACGACAGCGAGGAATCGGCGCTCAACGGCGCCGCCAAGTAAAAGGAGAGGGGGGCGGCCATGACCGAGACAGCAGGCCCGGACCGGGTCAGGTCGGCCGAGCAGATCGGGCTGAGCGCCCGCGAGGCCGCCGCGGCGCCGCCGCCGCACACTGGGCCCATCACCGGGCCCATCACCGGGCCGACCACCGGCCGGGGCGTGGCAGGCAACGGCTCGCCGCGGGACGCGGACAGCTGGGCCAGGAAGGTCGACCGGCTCGAGGTGAACCCGCGGGAAGGCGTCCGCGGGACCAATGTCGCCGGCCGGCGCCTCACCGGGCCGGTACAGGGCTTCGGCAAGATGTGGCAGAAGAGCTACCGCATGAAGGCCGGATCCCAGATCGGACCGGAACAGGCGATCGCCACCTGGAGGGAGCACTTCCCCGAGTTCTGGCCGAGGGGCAACCGGTTCGCCGGCGCGCTGACCGGCATCAACCCCGGCGACGTCGCCCTGCTCGACCTGGCCATCGGCGGCGGCGTGAAGCTCTCGACGGGCGTATTCGTCCTGTACGCCGACGCCGAGTCGTTCACGCTGATGACCCCGCAGGGGCACATGTTCGCGGGCTGGATCACCTTCTCCGCCGAGCGCGAGGCCGGAATGCCGACGCGGGAGACCGTCGTGCAGGCCCTGGTGCTGATGCGCGCGAACGACCCGCTGTACGAGGTCGCGATGACGTTCGGCGGGCACCGCAAGGAGGACAAGTTCTGGGCCGCCACGCTGACCGCCCTGGGGGAGCGGCTCGGCGTGCCTGACCCGGAGGTCGAGGCCAAGACCACCTGCGTGGACTCCAGACGCCAGTGGCGTCACGCCAACAACATCTGGCACAACTCGATGATCCGCAGCGTGCTGCAGACCATCGCCGCGCCCTTCACTGGCCTCGGCCACCTGCTGCGCCGCGATAAGCACACGGCCTGACTCATGCCGGGGAACCCTGACGCGGTGATAGTCGGCAGCGGCCCGAACGGGCTGGCCGCTGCCGTCACCCTGGCCGCGGCGGGCCTGAAGGTCCAGGTGATCGAGGGCGCGCCCGAGATCGGGGGCGGCTGCCGGACCGAGGAGCTCACCCTGCCCGGCTTCCGGCACGACGTGTGCTCGGCCGCGCACCCGCTGGCGGTGGCGTCGTCCTTCTTCCAGCGCTTCGACCTGGCCGCGCGCGGAGTCCGGTTCGCAAGGCCCCAGGTCGAGTTCGCTAACCCCCTCGACGGCGGCGGCGCCGCGGTCGTGACCCGCTCGGTGGCCGAGACCGCCGCCCGCCTCGGCGCCGACGGCCGCTCCTACCGGCGCCTGCTCGGCCCGATGGCCCGCCACGCCGACGAGATCTGCGCGGAACTGCTCCAGCCGCTGCGCCGCCCGCCCACACACCCGCTGGTCATGGCCGGGTACGGCAGCCGCGGCATCCTGCCCGCCTCCGCGCTGGTCCGCCGCTGGCGTACGCCGGAGGCGCGCGCGATCATGGGCGGGGCCGCGGCCCACTCCATGCTGCCGCTCACCGCCGTCCCGACCGGCGGCATCGGCCTCATGCTGATCGTGCTCGCGCACGGGGTGGGCTGGCCGGTGATCGAGGGCGGCAGCGCCCGGATCACCGACGCGATGGCCGACGCGGTGGTCACGGCCGGCGGGAGCATCGAGACCGGCCGGTGGGTGCGTTCCCTGGCCGAACTCCCGTCCGGCACCGCCGTCCTGCTCGACGTCTCGCCCCGGAGCCTGGCCGAACTGGCCGGCGACCAGCTGCCCGGCCGGTACCGGGCCGCGCTGCGCCGGTACCGTTACAACCCCGGCGTCTGCAAGGTGGACTTCGCCCTGTCCGGCCCGGTGCCGTGGGTTAACGAGGACTGCCGGCGGGCCGGCACCCTGCACCTGGGCGGGACGTACGAGGAGATGGCGGCCGCCGAGGCCGAGGTCGTCGCCGGCAAGCACCCGGAGAACCCGTACGTGCTCATCACGCAGCCCGGGGTCGCCGATCCGTCCCGCGCCCCGGCCGGCCACCAGACGCTGTGGGCCTACACGCACGTGCCGGCCGGCTCGGACGTGGACGTGACCGGCCGGATCGAGGCGCAGATCGAGCGGTTCGCGCCCGGCTTCCGTGACCTGGTCCTGGCCCGCTCCGTCCGCACCGCCGCCGGCGAGGAGGCGCACAACCCGAACTACGTGGGCGGCGACATCGCCGTCGGGATGCAGACCATGCTGCAGACCGTGTTCCGGCCGACCATCCAGTGGAATCCGTACCGCACGCCGATCCGCGGCGTCTACCTGTGCTCGTCGGCCACCCCGCCGGTTCCCGGAGTCCACGGCCGGTGCGGCGAACTCGCCGCGCTGACCGCGCTGAGGGACGTGTTCGGCATCCGCGAGACCCCCGACATCAGCCCGGCCCGCCTCCGTCCCGCGGCCCCGGTCCCCGCTAAAACCGATTTATCCGAACGGAACGTGGTTACCGCTCCCCGGACCCACCCAGCAGCACCTCGGCGCGTCCGGGCTGGCACCGAGGAATGTACCCAGATAAGAGCCGTTATTGGCAGGTCATCAGGTTGAGCCTTCGGCGATCATCTCCGGGAACCCCTGATGGAGTGAGTCAGGGTCGCCCCCGCCTTCTGCACGGGCGTGGAGTAATAGGCCACACAGTGCAGTGCCCGGTCGCCCGTCGGCCAGGTGGAGGCGTCCGGGATGATGTTGGTCCAGGTGTATATGGACTTCGAATACGCGAGCCCAACATAGGAGCGGAACGCGTTGTCGCACGCCGCGTTGCCGTCCTTGCTGATCGTGCCGTTGCCCGGGAACGATATGTGCTGCGGCCAGAAGTTGTTGTCCGCGAAGAACACTTCCGCGGTATGCGGCTGGTTGCACGGCACGGCCAGGGTCAGTTTCGGCCACGGGTCGCTGGTGTTCAGGTTCATGTTGGCCCCGGTCAGGCAGTCGCCAACCCGCAGCTGGTAGAGCTGCAGGTCCCCCACGCTTGGCGTGGATGTCGCACTGGGAGTGGCCGGGCTCGTCGTCGCCCCGGCCGACGCCGCGGTATGGCCGGAGCCCAGCGAGAGGACCACGGCCGCGACGATCACCGCGCACACCGCCACCACCGCACCGACCGCCCATGGCCACCGCGGGCGCTGCGGATCGTCGGCTTGCAACGCAGCCAAAATGGTCACCCCTGCCCGCTGCCTGACGACGCGTCAGCGATCTACACATACCACGGTCCGCAGCGGCCGCCCGGACCTGCACACCGGAAACGCCCGGCTGCCGCCCAAGCTCAGCTGCCGCCCAAGCTCAGCTGCCGGCCTCGCCGCTGGTCAGCTCTGGCGGCGCGCTGCCCGGCTGGATCTGGGTCTTCAGCGCGGCCAGTTCGCTCTCCACGTCGGCGTCTGCCCCCGCCTGATCGAGTTCCTTCTGGATGTCGTCGGTGTTCCCCCCGACGTCTTCGAGCACTCCGGACTGCAGCAGCTCGTCCAGGGCGCCCGCGCGGGCCTGCATCTGCGCGATCTTGTCCTGGGCCCGGGCCAGCTCCGCGCCCGAGTCGGACAGCGTGCCGGAAATCCCCGCCACGCTCTCGTTCACCGAGCTCGTGGCGGCGGCCGCGGTGTACTCGGCCTTGAGTGTCTCTTTCTGCGTCCGGAACGTGTTGACCCGGTCCTGCAGCGCGGTGAGGGTCTGCTCGAGCTTCTGCTCCTGCTCGGTGAGCTGCTGGTGCTGCGCCTCCATGGGGTCGATCTGGGCCTGGGCCGCGGCCTTACGTGACAGCGCCTCCCGGGCCAGGTCCTCCCGGCCTATCGCCAGCGCCTGCTTGGCCTGGTCCTGCAGGTGGTCCACCGAGTGCTGGAGCTGCTGCTCCTGCAGCTCCAGCCGCTTGCGCGAGGCGGCCACCGACACCAGCGCCTGGCGCACCTTGGTGAGCTGGTCGAGCATCTGCTCGTAGGACAGGTCGAGCATTTCGTCGGGCTTCTCCGCGGCGTCGAGCGCCTTGTTGGCCTTGGCCGCGACGATGTTGTGGGCCCGTTGGAAGAGGGACATGTCGATCTGCTCCTTAGTCGACGGTGACCGGCCAGCTCCTAAGGCAAATCTAGTGCGCCCGCGGCGTGAGCCGGCGCTCCTATTACGCCGGGACCGCACTGCTCGACCTCGCGGTCGCCGCCCTCACCATGGCGTTGCTGGGCGGCGGGTACGCCACCGTCCGCCGCCTCACCGTATGATCCGCACATGCTACGCGGACAGCTGACCGGGCCGGCCGCGCCCCGGGTCGCGGTGGGACCCGGGGCGGCGCCCTGGGCCGCCGAGGCGATCCGCCGCGGCGGAGGAGAGGCCGTCGCCCTGGACCAGGACCCCATCGGCCTGGTCTGGACGGACCCTGGCACCATGGACGCCCTGCGCTCCGCGCTGGCCACCCGGCCCGAGATCTCCTGGGTGCAGCTGCCGCAGGCCGGGGTGGAACAAGCGTTCCAGGCCGGGGTCGTCGACCCTCAGCGGCAGTGGACCTCGGCCAAGGGCGCGTTCGCCGAGCCGGTCGCGGAGCATGCGCTCGCCCTGATCCTGGCGGGCCTGCGCCAGCTGAAGATCCGGGCCCAGGCCCGGACCTGGGGCGAGCCGGCGGCGAGAGCCTGTTCGGCCGGCCCGTCACGGTGGTCGGCGCAGGCGGCATCGCCACCGTGCTGCTGCGCCTGCTCGAGCCGTTTGGCACGCCGGTGACCGTCGTCCGGCGGCACGCCGAACCGGTACCCGGCGCCGTCCGGACGCTCGGCACCCACGGGCTGACCGAGGCCCTGGCCGGCGCGCGGGCCGTCGTGCTCACGGTCGCCCTGACCCCGCAGACCCGGGGCCTGATCGGCCAGACCGAGCTGGCCGCGATGGAGCCGGACGCCTGGCTGGTCAACGTGGCCCGCGGCGGCGTGGTCGACACCGAGGCCCTGGTCGAAGCCTTGCGCGCGGACCAGATCGGCGGCGCGGCCCTGGACGTGACCGATCCGGAACCGCTACCGGCCGGCCATCCCCTCTGGGACCTGCCCAACTGCCTCATCACGCCGCATACCGCGGACACCGAGGAAATGACCCGGCCCCTGCTGGCCCGCCGGATAGCGGAGAACGTCCGGCGCCTGGCGGCCGGGCAGGAACTGGTCGGCCTGCTCGATCCCGACCTCGGCTACTGAACCCCCAGTGAGCGGGCAGCACCTGACCGATGATTCTCCGGCCCGCGATCGGTTACACAGAAAGGACACGACACGGAGGAGGAGCCATGACCGATCGCGCACTCGTCACCTGCCGGGCTGGAGAAGGCATACACCGGCCAGTGAGCCCGGTGCCGTTCCGTTATATTGCCGTTGAACCGGTGGCGGCGAGAGCACGTGGTGACAGGTATGGGGAGCATGAAGGGGACGTCACTGCCCCGGCGGTCCTGGCTTGGGATCGCCGGGGCAGCACTGCTGGTCGCCTCGGGTGCCATTCACCTGGACCTGTACCTGACCGGTTACCGGACCATACCGACCATCGGCCCGCTGTTCCTGCTGCAGGTGATCGCCGCGTTTGCCCTGGCGGTCGCGATCCCGGTCACCGGCAGCTGGCTGGTCGCCGCGGCCGGCGCCGCGTTCGCCATCAGCACGCTGGGCGGGTACCTGCTGTCGCTGTGGGTCGGCCTGTTCGGTTTCACCGAGGTGCGCACCACCGCCGGGATCGTGGCCGGGATCATCGACGTCGCCGCCTTCGCCACACTGGCGCTCGCCGCGGCCCCAGGCCTGCCGTACGCCAGAGACCTCGGGCGCCGTATCCTGCCCGCGGTCGCGGCCGCCTCGGTCGTCGCTCTCGCCCTGCTCGTCGCGGCGGTGTCCACGCCCAAGACGCAGCCGGTAGCGTCCGGCCCGGACGTCCTGAAGTCCAGGGACGTCGGCGGCGTGGCCCTGCTCACCGACGCCAGGGGGCTCACGCTGTACTGGTTCGCCCCGGACACCTCGGCCAAGTCGGTCTGCTACGGCAGTTGCGCCGCCTACTGGCCCCCGGTGACCGGCACCCCGTCGGCCGGGCCGGGCGTCACCGGCACGCTCGGCACCATCACCCGGACCGACGGCTCGACCCAGGCCACCTACGACGGGCATCCGCTGTACACCTACATCGGCGACAACGCGCCCGGCCAGGCCAGCGGCAACAACCTCAACCTGAACGGCGGCCTGTGGCACGACGTCCCGATCACGGGATAATGGAGCTCGCCACCGGCCGGTCAGGAGAGTTATTTCTGCCGAACGGGCCGTGGCGCGTGCCCCCCGCACGCTGGAGAACTAGCCGGTCTTCTCCGCGACGCACTGGTTCACGCACTCGCCCAGGCCCTCGATCCAGGTGCGCAGCACATTGCCGGGCCGTAGATAGACCGGCGGCTTCCGGGCGTTGCCCACCCCGCCGGGGGTGCCGGTGGCGATGAGGTCGCCGGGCCTCAGGGTGATCACCTGGCTCGCGTAGGCGGCGATGTCCGCCGGGCCGAACAGCAGGTCCGAGGTCCGCGACTGCTGCACCACCGCGCCGTCGACCTCGCAGCGGACCTCGAGGTCGGCCGCGTTCCCGACTTCATCCGGCGTGACCAGGTAGGGCCCGGCCGGCGTGGAGTGCTCGAACGCCTTGCCCTGCAGCCACTGAAGGGTCCGGGACTGCCAGTCCCGCATCGACACGTCGTTGACCACCGTGTACCCGGCGATCGCCGCCGCGGCCTCGCCCGGCGTGGCCCGGTAGACCGGCCGGCCGATGATCACGCCGAGCTCGACCTCCCAGTCGACCTTCTCGCTCACCGACGGGAGCAGCAGGTCGTCCCGCGCGCCCATCAAGGTGTCGGCGAACTTGGCGAACAACGTCGGATACGCGGGCATCTCCCGCCCGGTCTCCGCGATATGCGCCCGGTAGTTCAGCCCGACGCAGATCACCTTGCCCGGCCGCGGCACGACCGGGGCGAAATCCGCCGCCGCGGCCGGCACCGGCGCCGCGCCCTCCCGCGGCCGCCCCCGCCGCCGGCGGCGAGCACCTCGCCCACGTCGGCGGCGTCCAGCGGGACCAGAACGTCCCCGTCCAGCCGCGCCGCGGTCGTCCCGTACTCAGTCCGGATGGTGGCCAGTCGCATAGCGCCGAGGATAGCGTGCCCCCTCCGCGGCCCGGGCTCGCGGGCGGGGCAGCCCGCTGAGGAGGACCAGACATGATCGTGGCGCCCGTCAAAGCCTCTTCCGGCAGCATTCGATCTGCTCGTGGATATCGGGATCGGCGGGGTCCAGATCCGCGGCCCGCTCCAGGTCGGCCAGGGCGTCGTCCCATCGTCCCTCGGCCTGCGCGACGGTAGCCCTGTTGAACAAGATCGCGGCGTCGTCGGAAATAGCCAGCGCCCGCGCGGATTAAATGCGGATTAAATAACGACTATAGGGACAATGGCGGCAATGGCCACTTTCACGTCCCCTCAGCGAGCAGGCAGCATGCATCCATGACCCTCAGCCGCCAGCGGCTGCGTCAAGACTCACAGGCGCTGACGCGAGGACTAATCTGGCTGGGCCGTGCCGGTGGGCGGCTGCTAAACGTCGGGGTCGAGCAACGCGCGGCACACGTCGGTAATGTCGATGATGCCGACCAGGCCGCGTCATCGACGACCGGGAGGTGCCGGAAATGGCCGCTCGTCATGACCTTGGCCGCGTCACGGACGCTCGTCGTGGCGTTGATGACAGTCGGGCGAGTGGTCATCAGTTCATAGATCCGGGTGGTGTTCACGTCCTTCCCGTCGGCGACCGAGTGGGCAATGTCCGCCTCGGTAATGATGCCTGCCGGCTGGCTGGTCCGAGGGTCCAGGACCGTGACAGCGGTCGCGCCCGCGTGCTTCATCAGGTAGGCGGCCGCAGCCACGTGGTCGTTCTGTTCTACCGTTGTCAGCGGTGGGCGCATGATGTCCCCGGCGGTAGCCGGGGCGGCGACGTTGGCCTGCTCGGACATCTCTTCTACCTCTACCTTTGCTGGGATCTGGGGCTGGGCGCCGGCCCTTGGGATGCGAAGGTTCGCCCCGACCAGGATGTCGGTCTCTACGTTATTCGCCGCCTGGGCGTACAGCTAGCGCTGGTGCGGGCGGCCGGCCGGACCGTCGAGCAGAATCTGTGCGTGCAGCAGCGTCCACAGCTGCTTACCAAGTTGGCGCTCCCGGCCGCGACGGGCGGGCAGCAGCTCGGCCACTCCGGCGGCGCCAAGGTCGTGGACGAGCTCTCGGAGCACCGAGACGGTCAACCAGAACCGGACTCGCCACCCGAGATTCCACGTCAGCGAGATGCCAGCTACAGGGGAATCTCCGGAACCACGGCCAATGCACCGTCCGCGCCGGGCTTCGGGCTCGCCGCTGACCTCTTGATGGACTGCGCCCTAGCGACCTTTGGGGCGACGATTCCGATCAGGCGTTCCCCGCACACGGCCATCAAGCCCATCGGGAATCACTCATCTGGGTGCCGGGGTGTCACACGCTTGACATGCCCGGCGAACTCGATCCATGCTCGCGGGCTGACATTGATCGTCGCCCCGTCTGGGTCCCTGGAGTCCCGGACGGCGACCAGTGCCTGGCCGGTCCCGACTTCAACGCAGTTGCCGTTCGCGAGGCTGTAGGTAGACTTCCGCCAGTTCACGCAGGTCATATCACTTATTGTGTCAGACTTATTACTCTTAGAGAACACCTGGAAGCCGGGCCTGCCGGATCTGTGACTGACTCGTTACAATCAGCACATGCAAGGCATACCGCGCATTGCGCATGCTCCGCGGTCGGCGGCGATCGCCGCGCGGCTCAGGGGCTCGCCCCGCACATACCGGACCGTCCGGTCAATACGCCCCAGGTTCACCCTTCACCGTCGCCGGGCTCAGAGGCGCCAGGCCACAGCTCGCCCAGCTGGGCCGGGCTGATGTTGCCGCCGCTGCACACGATCGCCACCTTCCGTCCCGCGAACCGTCCGGGTGTGCTCAGCACGGCTGCCAGGGCGGCCGCGCCGGCCTGCTCGACCAGGTTGCGCGTCTTGGAGATCATCAGCCGGGTCGCGGATCGCAGCGTGTCCTCGGAAACCAGCACGAAGTCATCCAGCCGATCCCGCAGGATCTGCTGCGGGAACTCGAACGCGGTCCGGGTGGCCAGGCCCTCCGCGAACGTGCTGGTGGTGTCCTCCACCAGCGTGCCCGCCCGCCAGGACCGGTAGGCGGCCGGAGCCGCCTCGGACTGCACGCCGATCACCTCGATCGACGGGCGGACGGACTTGGCCACCAGGCAGGCTCCTGCCGCCCCGCTGCCCCCGCCGACCGGGACCACGATCACCTCGGTATCGGGCTGGGCCTCGATGATCTCCAGCGTGTAGGTGGCCACGCCCGCGACCAGGGCCGGCTCGTTGCCGGAGTGGACGTACCGGTACCCGTGCTCGGCCGCCTGCTGCTCGCAGTGCTCGCGGGCCTCGTCGAAGTCGCGGCCCCAGAAGACCACCTCGGCGCCCAGCGCCCGCATCGACTCGACCTTCACCGGGTTGGCCCGCTCCGGCATGCAGATCACCGCCCGCACGCCGAACAGGTCCGCCGCGTACGCCACCGACTGGCCGTGATTGCCGGTCGAGGCCGCGATGACGCCCCGCCGCCGTTCGTCCGCGGTCAGCTGGCTGATCAGGTTCACCCCGCCGCGGACCTTGAACGCTCCCACCGGCTGGTGGTTCTCGTGCTTGACCCACAGCCACGCGCCCGCCGTCGCGTCCAGCGCGGGATAGCGGTACAGCGGGGTCGGCTGCAGGTAGGGAGCGATGCGCTGGCGTGCCGCGAGTACGTCAGCCAGATCTGGTACCGGCCAGACAGTCATGCCACGTGTCTACCACGGGGTACGCAGATCACCTGACGGCGTGAAGGACGAAACCGCTGTATCGCCGCGAGACGCGAATGAGCTGCTCCGAGACGCAGAGACTTTTGTGTCCATTGCCCAGAGCGCGCTCGCGATTCCTGCCCGGCGGCCGCTGCCGTAACCTGCCTGCCGCCACGGGCCAGCCCGCAACCGGCAGCCCGGAATCGCGCTCGATAGGATTCGGGACACGATGGCAGCCCTGGAGCGTGTCCCCGGCAAGGTCGTCGCGGTGCACTCCAGTTACCGCAGCCGCGCGGCCGAGCGCGGCACGATGCCGGCCTGGCCGTCGTACTTCCTCAAGCCCTCCTCCTCGCTGGCCGAAAGCGGCGATCCGGTCGCGCGGCCGCCCGGCTGCGAGCTGCTCGCCTTCGAGGGCGAGGTGGCCCTGGTCATCGGCCGGCGCGCCCGCCGGGTCAACCCAGCCGAAGGCTGGGACTGCGTGGCGCACATTACCGCCGCGAACGACTTCGGCGTCTACGACCTGCGCTACGCCGACCGCGGCTCCAACGTCCGGTCGAAGGGGATCGACGGCTTCACCCCGCTCGGCCCCCGGCTGATCGACGCCCGCAGCGTCGACCTGACGAAGCTGCGCCTGCGCACCTGGGTCAACGGCGACCTGGCCCAGGACGCCTGGCCGGCGCAGGACATGCTGTTCGGCTTCGGCAACATCGTCGCCGACCTGTCCCGGCTCCTGACCCTGGAACCGGGCGACGTGATCCTGACCGGCACGCCCACCGGCTCGACCGTGGTGACCCCCGGCGACGTGGTGGAGGTGGAGGTCAGCGCGGGGGAGCAGACGTCCGGCCGGCTGCGCAGCCCCGTCGTCGAGGCCGACTACCGCCTGGATCCCCCCGGCGCCATGCCCCGCGCCGACGACGCCGAGCGGGATGCCGCCTACGGCGCCGGGTACCAGCCGCCGGCGCGCGAACAAGAGATCCTGGCGGCGCTGCGCCAGGTCTCCACGGCCACACTGGCCGCGGTCGCCCGCAAACGCGGCCTGAACGGCCTCACCCTGGACGGCCTGCGCTCCACCCGCCCGGAGCAGAAGATGGCCGGATACGCCCGCACGGTCCGCTACCTGCCGCTGCGCGAGGACCTGTCCGCCAGCCACGGCGGGGGGATGAACGCGCAGCGCCGCGCGATCGAGGCCATCCGGCCGGACGAGATCCTCGTCATCGAGGCCCGCGGCGACCAGACGGCGGGCACGATCGGCGACATCCTGGCCCTGCGCGCCCAGGTGCGCGGCGCGGCCGGGGTCGTCACCGACGGCGCGATCCGGGACGGCACCGCCCTGGCCGGGCTCCAGATCCCGATCTACCACGCCGCCGTCCATCCGGCCGTCCTCGGCCGCCGCCACGTCCCGTGGGAAGCCCAGGTCACGGTGGCCTGCGCCGGCGTGACGATCCAGCCCGGCGACATCCTGGTCGGCGACGCCGACGGTGTGATCGTCCTGCCCCCGGACCGAGCCGCCGAACTGCTGGCCGAGGCCCGCGAGCAGGAACGCCAGGAAGAGTTCATCGCCGAGCGGGTCGCCGCCGGGGAGAGCGTGGACGGCCTTTTCCCCCTCCCCGCAGCTCGCCTCCCGGAGTACCAAGCCTGGTCCGCGGGTCGGGATCGGCCGTGACGAGCACTCCTGCGGGCCTCCCGGCCAAGCTCGAGCATTTCATCGGCGGCGCGCACGCCCCAAGCGCCGGCGGCGCCACCTTCGAGGTCGCCGACCCGGTGACCAACCAGCCGTACGCCACCGTCGCGGCGGGCGGGCCAGACGACGTGGGCCGCGCCGTCGCCGCGGCCAGCCAGGCGTTCACCCAAGGCCCCTGGCCCCGCCTGCCCGCCCGCGAACGGGCCCGCGCCCTGAACCGGATCGCCGACGCCATCGAGGCCCGCGCGGAACGGATCGCCGAACTCGAGACGTTCGACACTGGCCTGCCGGTCACCCAGGCCCGCGGCCAGGCGGCCCGCGCCGCGGAGAACTTCCGGTTCTTCGCCGACATGGCGGTCACCCTGCACGAGGAGGCGTTCCGGACCGGACAAACCCAGTTCGGCTACGTGATCCGCAAGCCGGCCGGGGTGGCGGGCCTGATCACCCCGTGGAACACCCCGTTCATGCTGGAAACCTGGAAGCTGGCCCCCGCGCTGGCCTCCGGCTGCACGGCGGTGCTCAAGCCGGCCGAGTGGACCCCGCTGTCGGCCAGCCTGCTGCCGGAGATCATGACCGAGGCGGGCCTGCCCGACGGCGCGTTCAACCTGGTGCACGGCATCGGCGAGGTCGCGGGCGCCGCGCTGGTCGCGCACCCGGGCGTCCCCCGCATCTCGTTCACCGGCGAGACCAGCACCGGCCGCACGATCATGGCCGCCGCCGCGCCGCACCTCAAGGGCCTGTCCATGGAACTGGGCGGCAAATCGCCGTGCGTCATCTTCGCCGACGCCGACCTGGACGCCGCGACCGACAGTGCCCTGTTCGGCGTGTTCTCCCTGAACGGCGAACGGTGTACGGCGGGTTCGAGAATTCTGGCCGAACGGGCCGTCTACCACGATCTGGTCACCCGGCTCGCCGCCCGGGCCGGACGCATCCGGGTGGGCCCGCCGTCCGAGGAGGCCACCGAGATCGGGGCGCTGGTGCACCCCGAGCACTACGCCCGGGTGCTGTCCTACGTCCAGGCCGGCCTGGACGAGGGCGCGCGCCTGGTGGCCGGCGGGTCCCGGCCCGGAGCCCTGCCCACCGGCAACTACCTGGCCGCGACGGTGTTCGCCGACGTCGAGCCGTGGATGCGGATCTTCCGCGAGGAGATCTTCGGCCCGGTGGTGTGCGTGACCCCGTTCGACGGCGAGGCGGAGGCGGTCGCCCTGGCCAACGACACCCCCTACGGGCTGGCCGCGTACCTGTGGACCAGCGACCTGGCCCGCGCGCACCGGCTGGCGGGCGCGGTCGAGGCCGGGATGACCTGGATCAACTCGCACAACGTGCGGGACCTGCGCACCCCGTTCGGCGGCGTGAAGGCCAGCGGGCTCGGCCGCGAGGGAGGCGCGCACAGCCTGGACTTCTACACTGAGTCCCGGATCGTCCACGTCCCGCTGGCCGATACCCGCGTCCCCCGGTTCGGAGCGTGAGCATGCCCCTGCCGCAACGACACGACCCCCTGCCCCCGCTCCCCGACATCGTGCGGGCCGCCTACGCCGAACTCGTGGTCACCGACCTGGCCGAATCGAGGCGGTTCTGGGTCGACCTGCTCGGCTTCGTGGTCACCCGCGCCGACCCGGGCGCGCTCTACCTGCGCGGGTACGACGAACTCACCCACCACAACCTGATCCTGCGCCAGGGCCCGGCGGCCGCGGCGGCCCGGCTCGCGTTCCGGGTGCGCACCGCGGCCGATCTCGGGCGGGCCGAGGCGTTCTACGCCGCGCTCGGCGCACGGACGGCGCGCGTGCCCGCGGACGCTACCCCCGGGGTGGGGGAGGCGGTCCGGGCCGAGGACCCGCTGGGCTTCACCGTGGAGTTCTTCTTCGCCGCCGAATACGCCGAACGGCTGCAGCAGCGCTACGACCTGCGGCGCGGCGCCGAACCCGCCCGGCTGGACCACTTCAACATCGTCGTGCCCGACGTCCGGGCCGCCTATGAGTACTACCGGTCGCTCGGGTTCGGCCTGTCCGAGACCATCGAGGACGGCGACACGCTGTACGCGGCCTGGATGTTCCGCAAGCAGACCGTGCACGACGTGGCGTTCACCGGGGGAGACGGGCCTCGGCTGCACCACCTGGGGTTCTTCGCCCACGAGTCGCACCAGGTACTGCGGATCTGCGACATCCTCGGCTCGCTGCACGAGGAGTTCCTGATCGAGCGCGGCCCCGGCCGGCACGGCGTGTCCAACGCCTTCTACGTGTACCTGCGTGACCCGGACGGGCACCGGGTGGAGATCTACACCAGCGACTATTTCACCGGCGATCCGGATCACCCGGTGCTGCGCTGGTCCGTGCGGGACCCCAGGCGCCGGGATTTCTGGGGCCACCCGGTGATCCCGTCCTGGTACACCGAGGCCACTCCCGTCCTCGACCTGGACGGCCGCCCGCGTCCCCTGGTCCCCGAGCAGCAGCCCGCCGAGGTCAAGGTCGGCGCCGACGGCTTCACCCCGTAAGGAGGGCCCCGCGACCATCTGCCGAAGATCCGCGAGTACGGGCATCGTCGCCCCGGCGGGTGTTGACCAGGGTCAGGTTCGGGCAGATGCGGAGCGAGCGATAGTGAGGTACCAGGAGCCACCCGCGAGATTCAGCGCCCCAAGAACCAGGAAGAAGGCTGCCCATGCGTAGACGCCGTACGAGAGGCATATGATGCCGGCGGCGGTCGCGACACTGCCACCGGCAATACGCGTAACCCCAGCGAAGCGGAGGTGGCGGTACTCCCATGGCGCGATCAGGCGGTAGATGCCGAGTCGCGGGGGAGTTAGCCACCACCCGCGCAGACCTTTGCGAAGGTTGGCGAAGGGCGTGTAGTCGAAGATGGCTGCGTTCATCGGGATGCCTCCTGTGAGGCTGTGGTGTCGGCCACCCGATCACCTATCAATATGATAGCACTTTGATATTGCTTGTCAAATGGTGGCAGTCCCGACCTGAACGGTTCACTGAGGTGAGGAATCCCCGCATCTGCGGGCGCAGCGTCCGCACGAGTAGGCGACGATAGGGACGTGACATCTGAGGAGTTCACCAACGCGCATCCGGCGCTCACGCGGTTCTGGCATCCCGTGGCGCTGTCCTCCGAGGTCGGCCGGGAGCCGGTCGCATGCCGCCTCGGGGCTCAGGGCTGGGCGCTGGTCCGCTTCAGCGGCGGCATCGCGGCGTTCGCCGACGCGTGCCCGCACCGCCGGGCGCGCCTGTCCGCCGGGCAGATCACCGACGGCACACTGCAGTGCACGTACCACGGCTGGCGATTCACCCCCGAAGGCAGGTGCGTGGATATCCCGGCGCTCGAGGACACCGCGGCGATCCCGGAGCGGGCCACGCTGCGCCGCCCGGCCGAGGTCGCCGAGCGGGACGGCATGGTGTGGCTCGCGCCGGAGCCCCCGCACGCTCCCATCCCGGACCTGCATCCTGGGGTGCCGCTCGGTGGCGACGGCATCGCGACGGTATTCCTCCCGGTTCTCCGGGTGGAGGCCAACGCGGCGATCCTCATCGACAACTTCCTCGACGAGGCGCACCTGCCGTTCGTCCATGCGGCCACGATCGGCGGCGCCGGGCCGGAACCCATTCCGCGCGCCGATGTCGACCGCCGCGGCCTGTCGTTCACGGCCGTCCGCGAGCACACGTTCACCAATCTCACCGACCCCGCGGTGCGTGATGGTGCCCGGCCGGCGGTGCAGCGCCGCCGGATGACCTACCGGTACCAGGCTCCGCTGACCGCGACCCTGTTGCTGGAGTACCTCGACGCGGAAGGGTGGCAGTTCCTCACCTTCACCGTGCAACCCGAAGACGAGCGCACATGCCGGGTGTACCAGACGGTGACCGGCCCGGGCATGACCGACCCGGAACAGGCCGCCAGCGCCTCGAAGTACGAGATGTCGATCTTCGAGGAGGACCTGGACCTGCAGCGGCGGGCGCTGTCCGGCCTGGAGTTCCCGCTCGACGTCGCCGCCGAACTGCACACCCGGGCCGACCGGGTATCGGTCGAGTTCCGCCGCGTCCTCGCCGCCGCCGTCGGCGGCTGAGGGCGTGCGCTAGCTGACCCGCTCGACCTCGAGGTCGCCGCCCGCCAGGCGGGCGCGGAGCACCTTCTTGTCGAACTTGCCGACCGCGGTCTTCGGGATCTCGGCCACGAACGTCCAGTTCTCCGGCACCTGCCAGCGCGCCACCTTGCCGGACAGGAAGTCCGCCAGCTCGCCGGGCTTGGCCGTCATCCCCGGCCGCAGCACCACGCTGGCCAGCGGCCGCTCGCCCCAGCGGTCGTCGGGCATCCCGATCACCGCGGCCTCCTGCACGGCCGGGTGGGCCATGAGCTGGTTCTCCAGATCCACCGAGGAGATCCACTCGCCGCCGGACTTGATCACGTCCTTGATCCGGTCGGTGACGGTGAAGAAGCCGCGGTCGTCGATCGTGCCGACGTCGCCGGTGCGCAGCCAGCCGTCGCGGAACTTCTCCGGCGCCGGGTCGTGGTGGTAGGACCCGGTGACCCACGGGCCGCGGACCTCGATCTCGCCCTCGCTCGCGCCGTCCCACGGCAGCTCTTCGCCGCTCTTGCCGACTATCCGCATCTCGACGCCGTGGAGGACCCGGCCCGAGCGCATCCGCCAGTCCAGGTCCTCTTCGGTCCCCTCCTGCACTCCGGCCGGCGGTATCGCCATGCCGCCCACCGGGCTCATCTCGGTCATGCCCCAGCCCTGGATGATCCGCAGCCCGTAGCGATCCTGGAAACGCTCCAGCATGACCCGGGGCGCGGCGGCGCCGCCCGAGTTGCCCAGCCGCAGCGAGGACAGGTCGATCTCGTGGGCCTGGCCGTAGTCCAGGATCGCGTTCCAGATGGTCGGCACCCCCGAGGTGACCGTCGACCGCTCGGCGGCGATGAAGGCGGTCAGGTGCTCGGGCTGCAGGAACGGGCCGGGCATGTGCAGCGTGGCCCCGGACAGGAACGCCGCGTACGGCAGGCCCCACGCGTTGGCGTGGAACATCGGCACGATGGCCAGCGCCCGGTCCGCCTCGCTGACGCCGAGCGGCGCGGCCATGACCGCCATCGCGTGCAGGTAGGTGGACCGGTGCGAGTACACCACCCCTTTGGGGTCCCCGGTGGTGCCGCTGGTGTAGCACATCAGCGCCGCGTCGCGCTCGTCCAGCTCCGGCCAGTCGTACCCGGGATCCTCGGCCACCAGCAGGTCCGCGTACCGCAGCACCGGCACACGGCCGCCGAGCGCCGATGCGTCACCCGGTCCGTTGACGATGAACGCCTCGACCGTGGGCAGCTGGTCGGAGATCCCCGCCAGCACCGGGACGAGGCTGTCGTCCACGATGATGATCCGGTCCCCGGCGTGGCCGGCGATCTGGGCCACCTGGGCGCCGGGCAGCCGGATGTTCAGCGTGTGCAGCACCGCGCCCATCGCGGGCACCCCGAAGTAGGCCTCCAGGTGCTCGGTGTTGTTCCAGCAGAACGTCGCCACCGGGTCACCCGGCCTGATCCCCAGCCGGGCCAGGGCCCCGGCCAGCCGCCCGGCGTTCTGCGCCACGTTCGCGTACGAGGCCCGGCGGGTGCCGGCTCCGGTCCAGGTCACGCACTCACTGCGGCCGTACACGCGGGCGCCGTGCCGCAGGATCGCGCCGATGGTGAGCGGGCCGTCCTGCATGGTGCTGCGGATCATTTGGCGCCTTTCTGCTCTGACCTCAGCCACACCGAGAGATAAGCGGGCTCCAGAGCATTCTGCACCGTGCTGGCCAGTTCGTCCTGGACCGAGTCCAGGCCCGCCGTGTCCTGCAGCCTCGCCGCGAACGCGACCACGATATTGTCCGCGTCCTGGCTGAGCGAGCTGACCGCGGCCGAGGCGAGCATGATCCAGCCGAGCGGGTTACCCGGCTTGCGCGAGGCCACCACGAAGCCGACGACCCCGAGGGCAGCCGAGAACCAGACCGGCGAGGAGCCCCCGCTGGCGTTCAGGCTCTGGTGCGCGAGGCGGGCCAGCGGCACGTCGACGACGACGAGGGCCAGGACCAGCCCGCCGACGACCAGCGCGATCACCGACGACGCCGACCGGAACCGGCCCGACGCGGTTTGCGCCGTCATCGCGGTCCAGCGCTCGATTCGGCCACGGTCATGGGTGGGACGTTACGCCCGAACAGTTCCGGAAACGTTACGGCAAGCCGGTATGCGCCCTTTCAATGGACACGCGGCGGAATCTTCATCCGCCTTGGCCGTGTCCGGCGTCGGCGGCCCGGTTCGCGAGCTCGCGCTCGATCAGCGCCACCAGGTCGGGCTGCTCGCTCAGCCCCCACAGCACCTCGGCCGGCACCCCGAGCTGGCGGGCGGCCTCGCTCACCACGGGCCGGAGCATGCCCAGGGCCTTGGCCAGCCCCTCGTCCCGCGTGTAGGTGGGCGGCAGGTCGTCGAGCGACAGCTCGCCGGGCCGGTGGAAGGCCCCGTCCCGGCCGGGCAGCCAGGCCTCGCGCACAGCGGCCTCGCCCATCCCCGACCTGGCCTCCTCCAGGCTGGAATCGCTGAACGAGACGAGCACGGACCGCTCGATCACCCCGGCCACCAGGCGGCGGTTCGGCGCGAGCAGCGCGTTCCAGACGTACTCCGAGCGGGCGTGGCTGGGGTGAGCCAGCGCGAAGTCCAGGCCATCGACCTCGGCGCCGGGGTCGAACCCGTCGAGGCCGCGCTCGTTCCGCCCGAAGTCCACGGTGATCGTCACGTACCCGGCCGCGTTCGGGGTGCGGGTGCTGACCTCTACCGCCTGCCGGACGCCCATCGCGCGCAGCTGGACCAGCCACGGCCCGTATCCGTCGCGGGCGAACCACGCGTCCGGGTTCCCCTCGAAGTAGGCCTCCAGGTCCTTGCTGCGCTGGTACAGCCGGGGCGGCGGCTGCAGCGCCTGCTCGCCGGTGGCCGCGTTCTCGCCGATCAGGAACGGCGTGGCCTGCACGACCTCGAGCAGCTCCTCGCGCCGCCCGGCCGCCGCCTCGTCCAGGGCCCGGGCTACCCGCTCGAGGTCGGCGTCGTGCTGGGCCTCCTCGAGCGTCGCCAGGTCCAGCCCGTCGTACCGGGGCAGGACGATCTCGAGCACCTCGGCCACCACGTCCGGCACGGTGAGCTGCAGCGCCGCCAGGAAGGGCCGGGCCGCGGGGGAGTCCGCGACGGCCCGCTTGACCGTGGGCAGGCTGCTCGGCGCCGGACCGGGCAGGTAGACGGCCGGGCGGCCCTGCCCGTCGAGCGGCGCGACCTGGCGGCCGTCCTCGAGCCGGATGACTGGCTTGAGGCCGGCCGCCGGCCACAGCGACGGATGGCCGGCCAGGAAGCGGTAGAAGTGCGTGATCCACCGGTCGTTCTGTTCCTCCAGGAACTCCTCGGTCACCCGCGTCACCACGGCCTCGGGCGTGAACTCGTCCAGGCCGATCTCGTCCCGCAGGTACCGCCACAGCACCGGCGTGCGCCGCTCGCTGATCGCGGCGTCCGCGAACCAGACCGGCCGCCCCGCCCCGATCAGCGCGCCGAGCTGGCCGGGGTCGAGCAGACCGAGCACCGCCGGGCTGCTGGCCAGGAGCAGGTCGACGGCCACGCCGTAGCCGCCGCCCGCCACCGGGATCAGCGCCTCGCTGGTCAGCACGTCACCCGCCGCGTCGAACAGCGGCCGGAACATCGAGCCGGCCGGGAAGCGCGCCTCCTCCAGCGGCAGCGCCTGCAGCGCGTCCGCCGTGAGCAGGCCCTCGTCCCGCAGTTCCGGCAGCACGCCGGCCAGCAGCGCGGCGGTCTGGCGCACCAGCGCCTGGTTCGACGGGTCGTCGCCGGGGATGTTGTCCCGGGCCGGCGTGGTCCGGTAGGGCCCCTGGATCAGGAAGCCCAGGAAGGTTTCCTTCTCGGTCGGGAAGAACACGGTCAGCGGCGAGGATGCCACCGCCGCGACCCGCCCGCCCGCCAGCCAGAACGCAACCTCGACCCGCTGTCCCGGGTGGCCCTCGACCGGACGCCGCCAGGCGAGCCACTCCTCCCGCCGCCCGTTCCTGGACACCGTCACACGCCGGGACGCCCCCGGCCGCTCCGTGACCGAGCGCTCCACCACCGAACCCTCCGCGCAGGGCCCGCCGGTCCGCAGCCGCTCGATGTTCCGCAGGAACAGCAGGATCCGGGGCTGGAGCGCACTCAGCGCCGCCGCGATTTCCCGCGTCGCGACCTCGGCGGGCACCGCGTCATGGTCGAACGGGAACACGAACAGCGTCCCGGCCACCGCCGCCGGCGCCTCCGCCACCGGCCGGACGAAGTTCTCGATCCTGAAGTGCTCGTCCCCGCTGTGGATGCGCGGGGTCCTGGTGTACGCGTACACCGACTTGAAGCCGATGCCGAACTTGCCGATCGAGGTGAGGTCACCGGCCTTTCCGCTCTGGCCGACCCCGCACACGCCGCGGACGTCCGCCTCGGTGAAGGGGCGGCCGTCGTGCCACAGCTCCAGCCGGTCCTCGAACAGCTCGAAGGCCAGCTCGGTCGCGCCGGCGTCCTCGGCGTTCTGGATCAGCTCGAAGATGAAGTGGGTGCGCTCGCTGTAGAGCTGCCCGAGCAGGTCCAGCACGGCCGTGTCCCAGCCGTACCGGGCGATGTTCTCCTGGCGGATCTTCTGGTAGTCGGCGGGCACCGCTCTATTGTCCCGCTCATTCTGCTGGCCCCGCTCGCCTCCGGCCCTCCGCACCTAGCTCGGTTCGCTTCTGGCCCGCCAGAGGTTTGCGAGCTTTCGGTGGAGAAGTGAAGAACTTTGCGGCTTTTCCTGAGTCGTCTGGGCTGGAGTCGCTAACTTTGGGTAGGGGGCGCGCACAGCGACATCGCCTCTCGTCCCGGGGTGACGAAGGTCGCTATGTTGGTGCCCGTGGGAGGAACAATGGCCGCATCCGCCTCACCAGCAACGCTGGCACTCCTGTCAATGGAGTCCGAAGAGCTAGTGGCAGTCCGATGAGTCGGCCATTCGCGTGGGGGGACTCGTCGATGGCCACGCAGCGTGACGACCGCAACCGTCCCTTGCCGTCCGCCCAGTGCTCGCTGTGCGGTATCGCTCTCCCGACCGGCCTGATGGTGCCGGACGGCGGCCAGGCCTGCGCCGACATCCGCTGGTACTGCAAGGACGCCAAGTCATGCACCGAACGGTGGACGGCTAACCTGCCCCGGCACCCGCACATCGCGCCGACCTCGGCGAGCCTGGCCCCGCCGACGGTCCCTGCTCCCCTCCGCGAAGGGCCCGCGGGCGCCGGGAACCGCAGGACCGGGCCCGATCCAGTGCCGGCGGAACGGCTGGGCCGCCCGGCCGAGGAGGCATGGTCCATCGACCCCTCCTGAGGACGGGCCCTAGCGGGATACCAGGTTGCGCAGGGCCTTGCCGAGCGGCCTGCGCTGAAAGCGCAGCCAGCGCATGCTGGTGATGTCCAGGATGGCCCAGTTACCCCTTTCCGCGCCGTCGCAATCCAGGCCGGTCACGCCGATCGGGCCGTAGCCGAGATCGACCTGGCGCTGGTAGCTCAGGTGCAGGTGACCGTGCATCAGCCAGCGCGGCCGCACCGCCAGTACGACCTCGCGGAGCAGGGCGCGGTGCGCGCCACTGCGCCGCAGGTCCGCCGGCGACCACCAGGATGGCGGGGGCGGAAACGCGTGCTCGATCCCGGCCGGGCATTCGTGCGTGACCATCACGTCGGCGGGCCCGGCCTCGATGACCGCCCCGGCCTGCGCCCGGGTGATCTCCTCCTCAGGCCACCAGTCGGCGCCCGCCGTCCGCCCGGCGCGGTCGAGGCTGACGGCGCCACCGAGCGCGAGCCAGTCCCGGCCGTGCCAGCGCCACCGGTGCCCGCGGGGCAGGTGCCAGATCCGGTCGGTGACCTGCGCCCGCCCGTCCGGCCCGGGCCGGAACCGGGCCAGCTGGGTGAAGTCCTCGTGGTTCCCGTCCACGAACCACAGGACGGCGTCGGCGGCCGTGAGCGCCGCGTCGAGCCGGGACAGGTACTCCTGGCCGCGGGCTCCAGGCCAGATGCCGAAGTCGCCCACCTGCACGATGACCCGGGGCCCGTCCCCGGCAGCAGCGTGCAGATCTTGCGTACCGCCCGGGTCGCCCACGCGGTGTTCCCGTGCCAGTCGCCCGCGACACCGATGCGCCCGGGTACCCGTTCCATGTGTCAGCAGCGTAGGCGAGAAAACCACGGTTCGTTCGGCCGAAAAGACCAGTGCCGCCTGCGGCGGGAGAAGACACGTCGACCTGCCGGTGCCGGCCGGATACGCGGGCCTGCTCGGACGGGCCAGCCGGCCCTACGTGGCGCGGATCAACCGGACCCTGCACGAGGCGGCCGCCGCCCGGGGCCTGCCGGTGGCCGAGGTGTCCGCCCACTTCCAGCCGCCGTGGACCGGGAAGTTCGCGTCCGACTGCTTCCATCCCAGCCAGGACGGCTACCGCGACTGGACCCGGGCCCTGCTGGCCGTCCTCTGACCAGACCGACGGAGGCGGATGCTGCTGGCCACCACGAACGCCGAGGAGGCGGCCATCGCGGCCCCGGCGATCAGCGGGTTGAGGAACCCGGCCGCCGCGAGCGGGATCGCGGCGATGTTGACCTCGCTGATGCCCACGCCCCGCCCGGCAAGCTCGCCGCGGATCGCGTCGAGGTCCTCCACGACCAGCTGGACTCCCTTGATCGAGCCGGGCTCGCCCAGCGGCAGGCCCTCGGCGATCACCACCGAGCAGGCCGAGCCGGGCGGCGTCATCTGCACCACCCGCATGCCCGGGCTGGGTCTGACGTCATGGTCGAGGCCGAAGCCGACCTGCCGGGTGTAGAAGTCCTTCGCGGCATCGACGTCGCGAACCGGAATGGGAACGACTTCGAGCTTCATGTCCATGACGCACCCCTAATCTTCATCCTCCGTACCCCCTCGCAATTTTCCATGATGACCGGCCGGCGGTGACAACACGCGTCCCGACCCCGTGTACGCGGTGAGCCTGCCCCGAAATGAGTGGAAGGCCGATCGGTCAGCGGGTTACACTCCCGCCATGGCCCGGATGGCATGCCTGCTCCTCGTGGCGCCGCACTGAGACGATCGGTCAGTGCGGCAGGCCCCTCACGCGTGAGGGGCCTTTTCATATCCCCGAACGACAACGGAGCAGGAGAGCCAGATGGACGAGGAGACGCCGCGGTTCAGGTACGGCGCGCGGCTGGCGAACGAGATCGAGCTGCGCTGGCAGGATCGCTGGGAACGCGAGGGGACGTTCCACTCCCCGAACCCGGACGGCGCTCTGTCGGCCGGGTTTGACCGCATGGCCGGGCGGCCCAAGTTCTACTTGCTGGACTTCTTCCCTTATCCCAGCGGTATCGGGCTGCACGTCGGTCATCCGCTGGGGTACATCGGCACCGATGTGTTCGGCCGCTACCTGCGCATGACCGGGCATCACGTGCTGCACCCCTTCGGGTTCGACACCTTCGGGCTGCCCGCGGAGCAGTACGCGATCGACACCGGCCAGCATCCGGCCGTCACCGTGCAGCACAACGCGGACGTCATACGCCGGCAACTGCGGCGCCTGGGCCTGGGGCACGACCGCCGCCGCGAAATCCTGACCAGCGACCCGTCCTTCTACCGCTGGACACAGTGGATCTTCCTGCAGATCTTCAACAGCTGGTACGACCCGGACCGGGGCCGGGCCCGGCCGGTTGATGAACTGGTCGCCGAGTTCGCCGCGGGGCAACGTCCAATCCCGGGCCCGGTCCCGGACGGGCGGGCCTGGGCCGGCCTGTCCGCCGGGGAGCAGAGCGACGTCGTCGACGGTCACCGGCTGGCCTACCTGGCCGAGGAGGTCGTCAACTGGTGCCCGGGGCTGGGCACCGTGCTGGCCGACGAGGAAGTGACCGACGAGGGCCGCAGCGCGGTGGGCAACTATCCCGTCTACCGCCGGCCGCTGCGGCAGTGGCTGCTGCGCATCACCGCCTACGCCGAGCGGCTGCTGGCGGGCCTGGACGACCTGGACTGGCCGGAGCGCATCAAGCGCCTGCAGCGGAACTGGATCGGCCCGAGCGGGGGGCCGTACCGGCTCCGGGACTGGCTGTTCTCGCGGCAGCGGTACTGGGGCGAGCCGTTTCCCATCGTCTACGACGAGGCCGCCCTGTCCCGGCCGATCGCGCTGCCCGAGGAGATGCTGCCCGTCACGCTGCCGGGCATGACCGACTTCCGGCCGGTGCCGCAGGACGACGCCAGCGACCCGGTGCCCGCCCTGGCCCGGGCCGCGGAGTGGGCGCACGTCACGCTGGACCTGGGCGACGGGCCGAAGCGTTACCGGCGCGAGCTGAACGTCATGCCCCAGTGGGCGGGCTCGTCCTGGTACTACCTACGCTACCTGGACCCGTTCAACGAGACGGCCCTGGTCGGCCCGGGCATCGAGCGCTACTGGATGCGGCCGCGCGGTGTCGACCTGTACGTCGGCGGCGTCGAGCACGCCGTGCTGCACCTGCTGTACGCGAGGTTCTGGCATCAGGTGCTGTACGACATCGGCGTCGCGAGTACCACCGAACCGTTCGGCAAACTGTTCAACCAGGGCTACATCCTGGCCGACGCGTTCACCGACGCCCGCGGCCAGTACGTGCCCGCGGCCGGCGTGACCCGCGAGCCGGACGGACCCGACGGCTGGTCCTACCGCGGGCAGCCGGTCACCCGGCGGGCCGGGAAGATGGGCAAGAGCCTGAAGAACGGCATCAGCCCGGACGAGATCCACGAAACCTACGGCGCCGACACGCTGCGCCTGTACGAGATGGCCATGGGGCCGCTGGACGGCGACCGCCCCTGGCGCACCGACGACATCGTGGGCATGCACCGGTTCCTGCAGCGGCTGTGGCGCCTGGTTGTCGACGAGACGACGGGGGAGACGCTGCCGACCGGGTCAGATCCGGCCTCCGAGGCGGTGCTGGACCCGCAATCCACGCGGCTGCTGCACCAGACGATCATCACGGTCCGGGAGGACTACACCGCGTTGCGGTTCAACACCGCGATCGCGCGGATCATCGGGCTGACCGCGCACGCCTCCCGCCTGACCCGTGTACCGCGCGCGCTGGCCGAACCGCTGGTGCTGATGGTGGCTCCGCTGGCACCGCATGTCGCCGAGGAGCTGTGGCAGCGGCTGGGGCATCCCGGGTCGCTGGCCTACGAGCCGTTCCCGTCAGGCGATCCGGCGCTGGCCGCCGAGGCCACCGTGACCCTGCCGGTCCAGGTCAACGGCAAGCGGCGGTTCACCATCGAGGTGCCCGCCGCGGCCGGCCAGGCCGAGATCGCCGAACTGCTGGCCCGCCACCCCGAGTTCCCAGGCCGCGACGTCGCCCGCCTGGTCATCGTCCCCGGCAAGATCGTCAACGTCGTCCTGCGCTAGGAGAGCTCGGCCGGCCTCGCCGGCCTTCTCACCGAGGCTGATCCTGACGATCGGCACCCAGTCCGCAGGACTGGCTCAGCTTGGCTCGATGCATCGCCCGGTGATCCGGGTCGGCGCGATGCGTACGTACACATCGCGGGCGCCACCTGCCCATGGCTGGATGTGCGTCCGGTCCTGCAGGTTCTTGACCTGGCGCTCGTCGGTGACCATGTGCGCGTGGCCTTGCACCAGGACGCTCCAGCCTTCGTGGAGTGCCGCGTCGAGATGGTCGGCTTCGAAGCTGACCTGGGCATTGGCGTACAGCGCCAGCAGCGTGTCCGGTGCCGTGCGGAAAACGATGGCCTTCGCCGTTATGGCGAAGTTGACCGGCAGCATCACGATCCCGTCGGCGGAGCTAAACCCGACGCGGCCGATGCCGCCCGGTTCCAGCAGGTCGAAACACTCGTCCGGGCTGAGCTTCCGCAGGGCGTGCTGGGGCGCGGCGGGCCCGGGTCCGGCAGATAGTGCGTCCCGGCTGCTCGCTGACCCCTTGACGGTTGTCATCGATATTCACCTCCGCCGTTGGCGGGCTGTTGTGTGTTCAGCCTGGTCCCTGCGCACCAGGGGTCGCTGCGGCCCGACGTCCCGCCCGGCCGGGACGTTCGGCCTCGCTTGACCGGCTCGCGGCCCTGGCCGAGGAATCCTGATCGCCCCCGCCAGAAGCGGGCTCAGCGGTTGACGTCGGGCTCGCTCACGTAACGCCGGTAAGCCTCCTCCAGTTCGGGCGAACCCGGCGGCTCCATGTAGTCATAGACCGTCCCGAGCTGGAACTCGCAGAAGTCCAGTGCTTCCTGCTCCCCGGCGCACAGCTCCCGGTGGCGAGGTTGCGTCGCGACATTGCGGGCGATGTCCGCGTGGCCCAGCGCCTCGTGCACGGCGCGGCGGATCGTGATGTTCAGCGCGCGCATCTGGCCATCGCTGATGAATCCTTCCTCACTGTCCGGGTTATCCGGGTCGAAGGCCCACCGGCCGTGGAACGTCTGCAGCGCGTTACGGACCGCCTGTGCCACGATCCAGGTCCGGAACCGCCCGTAGTCGTCAGCGCACTCGATGAGGGCCAGCAGGTCGGCGGTTGCCATGGACGCGCTCGTTTCTCCAGGTGAGGAGCCCCGGCCTGAGGCCCTGCCCTTCAGCAGCTTGGCGAGGCACCCCGCCGGCCGGGGATAGGGGGATCCGGCGGGGTGCGCTCGGGCGCATTCCCGGTGCTGCCCATAACACCGGAGGTAGCCACTCAGAATAATGAGCGATGAACCTGAGCATCACCTGGAGGCTACCCGTAGGTAACAAACTTGTTTGCTGTAGTAAACCTGACTATTCGCTGAAGCAACCGGCTGAAGCCCCGAAAGACCTACCGCACCCGCACGCGGGCCACCGCCCGGCCCAGGACGGGATGGCTGGCCGAGACGGTGACGGTCCCCGCCGACCCGGGCCGCGACCGTATCCAGACCGCGCCCGGCCCCGCCGGCCGCCGCGAAGTCGAACGGGTTGTCGCCGACCAGCGCGACTGGGCCTGTGACGTCCAGTACCAGCTGCCCGGTGACGAACGGCCGTGGCGCGCCGTACCGGTCCACCGCCCGGAACACCAGCCGGGTCGCGTCCACCCCGTCGCCCTCGATCTCGGCGTGGTCGAACGCCAGCGCCAGCCGGTCGAAGGACGGATCCGACGCCAGCGACCGCGACACGACCAGGTCCGGCCCCAGGTATCCGTCGATCCTCAGGTCCGGCCGCGACGACCCGTCCACCCCGCGGAAGTCGACGAATGACGGCGGGTACGCCAGGCTCCCGTAGTCCGCGGTATCGGGCCGCGCCGTGCAGAAGTGCGCCCCGCCCACGTACACCTCGAGCCGGTCGGTGTTGGCGCAGATCATCGCGCTCGGCAGGCTCGTCACCGGAGACACGGAGCCGAAGTCCCAGTAGAACGCGGGCGCGATGACCGGCTTGACCCGCGGGTCGACCTGCGCCTGGTAGATGGCCGCGCCGGGCTTGGCCACCCGGAACAGGTCCACCACCCCGGTGTACTTCACGCCGCGGTAAATGTTGCCGCCGCTGCCGGACGGGTAGTCGAACCCGGACCAGGCCAGCACGCCGCAGTACCGGTCGTCGGCGGCGGCGATGGCGTGCACCCGCGCGTGGGCGGTCGCCTGGCCCTGCTGGACCGCCTGGGGGTCCGTGCGCCGGTAGAAGCGGGCAGGCCCGGACAGGGTGCCGACGGCCTCGGTGACCAAGTACGGTCGGCCGACCCCGTCCACCGGGGGCTCCAGGGACGGCTGCTTGGCGCCCGCCGCGCCGGTCACGGAGGAGTAGTCGTTCTCGGCGAACACGTCCTGCTCGTACTCCGTGGTCAGGCGCATCCCGGCCATCGCGCCGGCCGTCGGCCGCGAGTCGTCCAGGGCGTGGGCCAGCTCGTTGGTGCTGGTGTAGAACGGGACGTTGTTCGGGGTCTCGTTGAGCCGCGCGCCCCAGATCACGATCGACGGGTGGTTGCGGTCCCGGACGATCATCTGCCCGATGTCGCGGGAGGCCAGCGCCAGCCACGAGGCGTCCCCGAGGTACCCCCATCCGGGCGCCTCTTCCCAGGCCAGCAGCCCGAGCTCGTCGCACGCGTCGAAGAACGCCTCCGACTGCGGGTAGTGCGAGCAGCGCACCATCGTGCAGTTCAGCTCCCGCCGGATGATCTCGGCGTCCCTGGCCTGCACCCGGGCGGGCATCGCGCCCCCGGCGAACGGGAAGAACTGATGCCGGTTGACCCCGAGCAGCTTCACCCGGCGGCCGTTCAGGTAGAACCCGTCCAGCGCGAACCTGGCCTCGCGGAACCCGATCCGCACCCGGTACTCGTGCCGCGGGCGGCCGCCCGCCAGCAGCCGGGCCACCACGTGGTACAGCTTCGGCCGGTCGGTGTCCCACAAGGTGACGTCGTCCAGCCCGGACAGCGTCACGGTCGCCGTCGCCCGGCCCGGCCCGGTGATCTGCCACCGGCACCCGGCCGGCCGCCACCACGCGGTCCTCGTCCCGCAGCTCGACCGCGACCTCCGCGGCCTCCGGGTCCCACGGCCGCGGGGCCGAAGCGTCCACCGTCACCTGCACCACCACCTGACGCGCGGCGGGGTCCAGGACGTTGACCGGCTTGGCGAACACGTCGGCCAGGAAGACCATCGGCACCACCCGCAGCCGTACGTCGCGGTAGATCCCGCCCGGCTGCCAGAAGTCCACCGAGGTACTCACCGCAGGCGCGGGCCGGTCCGGCGGCACGTTCAGGTTGAAGGTGGAATCCAGCCGCACCGCCAGCACGTTCCCCGCCGGCTCCACCAACCCGGTGAGCTCGCAAGAGAACGGCAGGTACCCGCCGAGGTAGTCGCCCACCTCGGTCCCGTTCAGCGTCACCGTCGAATGGGTCAGGGCCGCGCCGACGTCGAGGAACACCCGCCGGCCAGGCCCACCTCAGGCGGCAGGCGTCGAAGTGCTTCCGGTACACCCACACCCGCTCCCAGGCCGCCGGGTCCCAGTCCTGCCAGGACAGCGGCGTCACGGTGTGCGGCAGCGTCACCGGAGCGAGGCCGCTGTCGTCGAACCCGGGCAGGCTGCTGCCCTCCGCCGCCGGGCCGAACAGCCAGCCGGTGCCGAACGGGATGACCCTCGTCTGCGGTCCAGTGGCCATGACAGGCTCCTCCCAGAGTTATCGTCGGTGCGTGTGCACCGTCGTGGTCAGTCTCGCGCCCGGGGAGCGGATGCCGCTGCTGCTGCTGGGTTTCCGCGACGAGTTCGCCGGCCGCCCGTGGCAGCCGCCGGCCCGGCACTGGCCGGGATCGCCGCTGGTCGGCGGCCTGGACGAGCAGGCCGGCGGCACCTGGCTCGCCGTGCATCCCGGCATCCCGCGGGTCGCCTGCATCCTGAACACCCGCGGCCAGCAGGCCGCGCCCGAAGACCGCCGGTCCCGGGGCGAGCTCCCGCTCCGCGCCGCCGCCGACGGCCCGCAGGCCCTGAAGCAGCTGCACGACGACCACGCCGTGCTGGCCCGCTACGACCCGTTCTTCCTGATCTGCGCCGACCTGACCCCGCTCCGGCGCTGATGCTAGCTGGGACGGCCCGCGACGCCGCACCTGGCCGCAACTCGAGCCGAGCACCCATCTCATCACCAACGCCGGCCGCACCTACCCGCCGGTCACCGACCCGCCGGAGCGACCGGACGCCAAGGCCGCGCACTTCGGCCCCAAGTTCGCCGCGCACCGTCCCGACGCCGACCCGGCCGCCACGATCAAGGACGCCTGGGGCGACTGGCTCACGCTGGCCGGCGGCGACGGCCTGTCCGACACCGACCCGGCCGCGATCATCGCCCGCCGGGAACTGCCGGACGGCCGGCTGTGGGGCACCACGTCGGTCAGCCTGGTCGCCCTCGGCCCCGCCGGCCTCCGCTACGACTTCCAGCCCGTCCCGGCCGACCCGGCCACCTGGTACCGCGTTGTATGAACTCAGAAGAACTCGAAGTACTCCCGCATCTCCCAGTCGCTGACGTCCGGGCCCGCCGCACCCGTCGGGCGAGCAGCCAGCGCGTCCTCGTACCGCCGGATCTCGGCCCGCTTCATCATCACCAGGTAATCCACCAGCGTCGCGCCGAACACCGACCGGTAGAACTGGTCCGCGTCCAGCGCCGCCACCGCCTCGCTGAGCGAGGAGGGCAGCAGCGGCGCCTCGACGGCGTACGGGTCGGCCGACACCGGAGGCGGCGGCTCCAGGTTCCGCCGGATGCCGTCCAGCCCGGCCGCGATGTTCGACGCCATGTAGAGGTACGGGTTCGCGGCCGGCTCGCCGAGGCGCATCTCCACGTGGCTGCTGAGCGTCACCGGGCGAGCCCTGAACCCGGACCAGCGCGCCGCGGTTCTCCATCGCCCAGGTCACCCGGTCCGGGGCGAACGAGTAGGGCCGGAACCGCTTGTAGCCGTTGACGGTCGGCGCCGCGAACACCGCCATCGGCGCGGTGTGCTCGAGCAGCCCGGCCACGTACCGCCGGCCGACGTCCGACAACGCCGCGGAAGCGGAGGCGAACGCGTTCGACCGGTCCGGCCGGTTCAGCAGGGACTGGTGCAGGTGCCAGCCGGAGGAGAAGAAGTTCGGCAGCGCGGGCCGGCACATGAACGTGGCCAGCAGCCCGCGCCGCTGGCAGACCTGCTTGACCGCCGAGCGGAACAGCACCGCCGCGTCGGCTGCGGCCAGGCCCGATAAGCGGGCTGAAGCTGAACTCCAGCTGCCCGGGCCCCCACTCGTCCTCCATCGACCGCGGCAGCAGCCCGATCCCGTCCAGCGCGTCGCGGACCTACTCGAGGACCGGGCCCATCCCGTCCAGCCGCACCTCGGACAGGTACTGGTAGCCCCGCTCGAACACGCTGACCGGCGGCGGAGGCGGGCTGAAGCCGGCGTTCTCCGGCGCGAGCGCCTCTTCAGAACGGACCACGATGTAGAACTCGACCTCGATCCCGGCCAGGAAGTCGAATCCCGCGTCCGCAGCGACTCGAGCACCCGCCGCAGCAGCCCGCGCCCGTCCAGCGGCATCGGCTGCCCGTTGCCGAAGTACACGTCGCACAGCATCCAGCCGGTGCGATCCGCCCACGGCAGCACCCGGAAGGTCGCCGGGTCGGGCACCAGCATCACGTCGGGGAACCCGGTGAACTCCTCGATGCCGAAACCGCCGCCGCGGGCGAACGCGGGCACGAACACCTGGTTGCCGGTGTCCAGGCTGTAGATCGCGCCGGAGAAGTCGAGGCCGTCGGACATGGCCGCGATCGCCGCCTGCGGCGACAGCATCTTGCCCCGTGGCACGCCGTGCTGGTCGACCACCGCCAGCCGGACGGTCCGCAGCCCCGCGGAACGGATCGAGGCCGAGACCTCCTGGACGAGGGCCTCCCGCTCCGGCGAGGCCAGGCCGTGCCGGCCTACGAACCCTGGCTGCCCGACACCTGAAGGATCAATGCTCACGAGAGTCAATCGTCGAGCGCCCGTCAGGGCGACGTCCAGGAATCGGCGGAAAAAGTTACGGCTCTCGGGGCAGGTGCGGGGCCAGGCCCAGCTCGGCGAAGATCCGCTCGGTGTCCAGGAAGAACGTCAGCCGGCTGACCCGCCCGCCCGACACCTCGTGCACCTGCAGCGCCCAGGGCGTGTACCCGCCCGCCGGGTCCGGCTTGTACTGGGCGAACGCCTGCACCCCGTTGACCTGCCCCGCGGGCACCATGATCGAGTCCCGGCACAGGCTCGGCGTCGGCTCCAGCATCCAGCGGCAGACGTCCTGCGCGCCCCGGACCCAGAACGCGAACGGCGGCATCGTCATCAGCGCGTCGTCGGCCAGCAGCGTGACCAGCTGCTCCATGTCGTACCGCTGGAACGCGTCCACGTACCGGGCCAGCATGTCGGCCTGGTCGGCGTCCAGCGGGCCGGGCCGCTGTTCGGCGGGCAGCGCGTCCAGCGTGGCCCGGGCCCGCTGCAGCGCGCTGTTGACCGCGGGCACGCTGGTGCCGAGCGTGGCGGCCGCCTCGGCCGCGGGCATGCGCAGCACCTCGCACAGGATCAGGGTGGCCCGCTGCCGGGCCGGCAGGTGCTGCAGCGCGGTGATGAACGCCAGCCGGATCGTGTCCCGGGCCACCGCGACGTCGGCCGGGTCGCCGTGCTCGGGCAGCACCCGCTCGTCCGCGATCGGCGAGATCCAGGCCTCCTCCGGGCGCCAGTCGCCGAACAGCGCCTCGACCGGCGGCGAGGCCGGCCCGAGGTCCATCGGCAGCGCCCGGCGCTGCCGGCCGCGCAGCATGTCCAGGCAGATGTTGGTGGCGATCCGGTACAGCCACGACCGCACGCTCGAGCGTCCCTCGAACCCGTCGGCCGCGCGCCAGGCCCGCAGCATGGTCTCCTGCACGGCGTCGTCGGCCTCGAACCCCGAGCCCAGCATGCGGTAGCAGTACCCGGTCAGCTCCCGGCGGTACTCCTCGAGCTTGTCCGGGCTCAGCTCGGCTGGTGCGGTAGACGGCATACAGGCACCCTACGTCAGCCCGCCGACATTTTCCGGCGGGCGTTCCAGGCCACTAGGCGGGCTCCATCCCGTACCTGCTCATCAGCTCGCGCTCGGCCTCCGGCGTCGGCGGCACGACCGGCGGACCACAGCGCGTCCAGCTCGGCGAAGTAGGCGTCCATGGCCGGGGCGTGCAGCACCAGCAGCCGGGCCGGCTCCTCGCTCCGGTTGCCGAACGTGTGGCCGGCCCCGCGCGGCACCAGCAGGAAGTCCCCGGCCCCGCCCGCCAGCTCGGCCTCGTCCAGCCAGAAGGTGATCGTGCCGTCCAGCACGAAGAACGCCTCCGAGCAGTTCACGTGCCGGTGCGGCGGCGGGGTGCGGGCACCGGGCGGCACGGTCCGCTCCATCAGCGAGAAGTCGCCGCCGGTCTGGGCCGCGACCGCCTTGAACGCCATCACGTTCCCGCGGGCGGTCAGCCGCCGCCCCTGTCCCGATGGCACGATGCCGGTCATGCTGCCTATTCTCTCAAGATGAGCCGACCTGCTGGCCGACGCCAAGGCCGAGCTGTACCAGGCCGACCCCGATGACTTCATGCCGCGCCGCCAGGAGCTCGTCGCCCGCGGCCCGCGAGGCCGGCCAGGCCGCCGCGGCCAAGCAGATCGGCGCGCTGCGCAAGCCGACCCGGTCGGCCTGGGTGGTCAACCGCCTGGTCCGCGCCGATCCCGAGGTCACCGCCCGGCTGGCCGCGCTGGCCGCCGAACTCCGCGACGCGGGGTCATCCATCGGACGGCGGGCGGATCCGGGAGCTGACCGCGGCCCGGGCCCGGCTGGTCGACGAGCTCACCCGGCAGGCCCTCGACGACCTCCCCGCCCCGCCCGCGGCGGTGCGCGAGGAGGTGACCGCGACCCTGGACGCGGCCCTGGCCGATCCCGAGGTGGCGGCGAACCTCGGCACCCTGGTCCGCGCCGCGCACTGGGCCGGATTCGGCCTGGGCGCCGGCGGCGGCGCCGGCCCCGGCCGCGCCAGCTGCGAAAACCAGGAAACCCGCGCCGGCTGAGCCCAGTGCCGAGCGCGAACGCCGTCACCGCGAGAAAATCATGGAGGCCGAACGGGCCGTGGCTGAAGCCGATCGTGCGGCTGACGCCGCTAACGCGGCTGAGCAGCAGCTGGCAGGACACGGTCCGGCGGCTGGAAGCCGAGCTGGCGCAGGCCCGCCAGCAGCTCGCGGAGGCCAGGCGGCAGGCCTACCGGGCCGAGTCGCAGCAGCGGCGGGCGGGCGAGACCTTGAGCCGGCTCCGGGGGTAAACCTTCCCGGGCGGCCAGCGTCTCTAGATACACGTGAGGCCGCACCCGCCACCTGCATTTGGGCCCGAACGGAGGATTGGTGGACACGCTGACCGGGGTTGAACATCTGGCCGAGCCAGACGGTTTCCGTGATTTCGTCGAGGCGCGATCGTCTGCCTTGCTGCGGTCTGGCTGGCTGCTGACCGGGGACTGGCCCAGCGCGGAGGACCTGGTCCAGACCGCGCTCGCCGCGGCCTGGCCGCGCTGGGCCAGCCTGCGGCGGCAGGACGCGCCCGAGCTGTACGTGCGCAAGATCATGGTGAACACCTTCCTGCGCTGGCGGCAGCGCCGCTGGAACGGCGAGATCGCGACCGGGCGGCTGCCCGAAACGCAGGCCTACGGGGACGTGTTCGCGCAGGTGGATGCCCGTCAGTCGCTGCTCGCGGCGCTGGACCGGCTGCCCGCCAGGCAGCGGGCCGTCGTCGTGCTCCGCTACTTCGCCGACCAGACCGAGTCGCAGACCGCCGAAGCGATGGGCTGCTCGGTGGGCGCGGTGAAGTCGCACGCGGCGAAGGCGCTGGCCCGGCTCAGGCACGCGCCGGGCCTGGCCGAGCTCATGACCGGAGGGGTGGCGTCGTGAATACCGAGGAACGGCAGCTAGCCGACGTACTGCACCGCATCACTCCCGAGCCGCCGCGCCGGGTGACCGTCGAGCAGGTCGCGTACCGCCTGGTCAGCGAGCCCCGGCTGGGTCGCGGGTCCCGGCGCGGCCGCGAGCCGCGCCCCCGGCGCGGCGGCCTCGGCCTCAGCCGCGCCTGGGCGCCGGTGATGGCCGCGGCGGCCGTGGTCGTCATCGCCGGCGCGAGCGCCGGCGTCGCGGTGCTGGCCAGCTCGCACCATAACTCCCCGTCGCCGTCCGGCGGCGCCCCGGCCTCGTCCTCCGTCTCGTCGGCCCCGGTGTCCTCCTCGCCGCCAGACGTCATCCCCGGCCCAGCAGACCACGCCGGCGACGGCCATCGTGGGCGGGCCCTGGGGCGCGGAGCTGATCGACCGCCAGACGTTCACCCAGGGCTCGCTGGTCAGCGGCGACGGCTCGCTGTACGCGTACGGGACCGGCACCCTGGACCGGATCGACCCGGCCACCGGGACCGTCGCGGCGACCGCACCGTACAACCCGCCGCTGCCGAACCCGCCGGTCATCGTCGGGAACACGGTGTGGGTGGTGTGGTCCAACAGCGGCGGCAACGTGGTCCTGCACGGCTACAACGCCCAGACGCTCGCCCAGACCTCGTCGGTGCTGGTGCCCGCCACCGGCCCGGTGTGCCGGCTCGGCCTCGAACGTGCTGACCGCCGGGCCCGACGGCCACCTCTACGTGGCCGCGGGCGTCAGCCGTGGTCGATGGTGAACCCGGACAACGGCCAGCTGATCGGGCGGATCTACCTGACCGCGGGCACGGCCAACTCGGTGGCGGTCTCACCCGACGGGGGCACGCTGTACGTCGGCGTAACCCCCTCATCGGGCGGCTTCAAGCTGCTGGTCTACAACCTGGCCAGTAACACCGTGGCCGACGAGTCCACCCTGCGGGACACCGACCTCCGGCGGGAACCTGGTCGCGACCTCGGGCGGGATCTGGGGCACGACCGGCGTCGGGATGAGCGAGTGGACCTGGTTCGCCCCGGGCGGAGACCTGGCCCGGGCCGTCCGCATCGGCGAGGGCGCCGGGGCCGGCTTCGCCTCGCTGCCCAGCTACAGCGGCGGCGTCGTCTGGGTCGGCGGCTCGCACACGCTCACCTGCGCCAGCCCGGCCGACGGCCGGATCCTGGACACCGCGACCCTCCCGACCGACCACGGCGTCGTGGAGTACTTCAGCAGCCCCGCGGTGGTCGGCGGCCACGCCTACTCCTACTACCAGGACAACGCGGCCCAGCTGTCCGGCCTGGTCCGGATGACCCCGCCGGCCGCCTGCTCCGGCCTGAGCTCGTAGGGCTGTAACTCCCGGGGGTGCCCATGGTAGTGCGTGCCACGCGGACGGCCCGCAGGTCCGCGGCCAGTACGGTCGCCGCGGCGGTACTGGGCGCCTGCGTAACGCTGACCGTCACCGCCCCCTCCTCCGCGGCGAGCGAGGCCAGCGCGAGCGCCGGCCCGAGTGGCGTGCAGGCCAAGGCGGCCGCCATCGCCGTCGCCTCCACCGGCCAGGTGCTGTGGAGCCGCCACCTGAACACCGAACTGCCGATGGCCAGCATCACCAAGGTGATGACCGCCATGGTGGTGATCAGGGCGGGCGACCTGAGCCGGAGGATCACCATCCCGTCGGCGGTGGTGGGCTACGTGGAAGAGCACGACGCCAGCAGCGCGGGGCTGCGGCCGGGGGATACCCTCACCGCCGGCCAGCTGCTGGAGGGGCTGCTGCTGCCCTCCGGGGCCGACGCGGCCTACACCCTCGCCGAGGTGTACGGCCCCGGCCTCGATGCGTTCATCGCGAAGATGAACGCCACCGCGCGGCTGCTCGGCATGACCCGGACGCACTTCAGCAACTTCGACGGGCTGCCCTGGCCGACCGGGTACTCGACCTACTCGACCCCGGCCGACCTGATCAAGCTCGGCCGGTTCGCCATGACCTCGGCGGTGTTCCGCTCGATCGTGGACCGGCGCTCCTACCGGGTCGCGGCGGGCTCCGGGCATCACGCGTACTTCTGGCTGAACCTCAACCCGCTGCTGGGCGTCTACCCCGGCGCGATAGGGATCAAGACCGGATACACCCCGGCCGCGGGGCACTGCCTGCTCTTCGAGGTCACCCGGGGCCGCCGCTCGTTCATCGGGGTCAATCTCGACAGCCCGGGCATCGGCACCACGGTCAACGGAGCCGACGCGACCCGCATGCTGAACTGGGCCTTCAGCCTGCTGGCTACTGATCACCAGAAATGCCCGAGTGAACGGCGTGGCGTCGGAGCGTCGAGGGCTTGTGCGCTAGTGAACCGCAGCGGGCAGGAGCTGGTCACGCCCGCGGTGGCCACGCTGCCGACCGGATCGGAGAACAGGACATGCGGGGCTTCAAGAACTTTCTTTTGCGCGGAGACGTGATCGTCGTCGCCGTGGGCCTGGTCGTAGCCCTCGCCTTCAGCAGGCTGGTGGCCGCCTTCACCACCGACATCATCAACCCGATCGTGGCCGCCGCCGCGGGTAAGAAGGGCAACGGCCTGGGCTTTTATGTCAGCGATCCACAACCCCAAGACGTTCGTGGATTTCGGCGCGTTCCTCTCCTCGATCATCTACTTCATCGTCTTCATGGCCGTGGTCTACTTCATCATCGTGGTGCCCTACAAGCACATTCAGGCCAGGCGCGGGCAAGTGGTGTTCGGCGACGCGCCGCCGGTCAAGACCTGCCCCGCGTGCCTGTCCAGCGACCTTCCGGCCGCCGCCGCCAAGTGCAAGTACTGCGGCACCGACCAGGCGCCCGCCGCCTGACCCAGCCCTACACCTCGGTGAAGACGCCGTCGCGCAGGCCGTAGTCGTACCGGTAGATCTCCCGGCCGTCTATGAACGCCCGCTCGGCCCGGCTCATCACGTTCAGCGGGTCACCCGACCAGATCACCACGTCGGCGTCCTTGCCCACCGCCAGCGAGCCGATCCGGTGATTCAACCCCGATGATCCGCGCCGGGTTGATCGTGACGGCCCGCAGCGCCGTCACCGGGTCCAGGCCCTCCTTGACCGCCAGCGTGGCCTGGTGGATGAGGAAGTGGATCGGCACCACCGGGTGGTCGGTGGTGATGGCGATCCTCACCCCGGCCGCCGCCAGCCGCGCCGGGTTGGCCAGCGACCGGTTCCTCAGTTCGACCTTGGACCGGCTGGTGAACAGCGGCCCGATGACGACCGGGATCGACGCGGCCGCGATCTGGTCGGCCAGCAGATATGCCTCGGTGCCGTGGTCGATGACCAGCTCATAGCCGAACTCCCTGGCCATCCGCATCGCGGTCGCGATGTCGTCGGCCCGGTGGCAGTGCTGCCGCCACGGGATCTCCCGCCTCAAAACCAGGCTGAGCGCCTCGAGCTTCAGGTCGCGTTCCACCACGGCCCGTTCCGGAGAAGAAGCGGAAGCGGCCAGCTTGGCCTGGTAGTTCTGCGCGGCCACGAACGCCCCGCGGATCACCGCGGCGGTGCCGAGCCGGGTGGACGGGGTTTCGTTCCGCTCGCCGTAGACGCGCTTGGGGTTCTCCCCGAGCGCGGACTTCAGGCCGGCCGGCTCGCGGAGCACCATCTCGTCCACGGTGCGGCCCCAGCACTTGATGGCCGCGGACTGGCCGCCGATCGGGTTGGCCGAACCCGGGTTGACGTTGACGGCGAGCACGCCGCCGCCGATCGCGTCACGGAAGCCCAGGTCGGCCGGGTTGATCGCGTCCAGCGCGCGGACGTGCGCGGAGTTCGGGTCGGTCCGCTCGTTGGTGTCCTGGCCCGCCCAGCCCTCGGCCTCCTCGGCCACCCCGGCGTGAGCATGCGCGTCGATGAAGCCGGGCAGCACCCATTTCCCGGTCGCCTCGACCACGACGACGCCGGATGGCACCGCGAAACCTGGTCCTTCGACCGCGGCGATCTTCCCGTCCCGCAGCAGGACGGTCCCGCCCTCGATCGGCTCGCCCTCGACCGGGATGACCCGGCCCCCGACGATCGCCGTGCCCGTGCTCGTCTCCGTCACCCGGCTTATCTTAGAGCCGGCCCGATCAGCCGCCCGTGCTGATCGCGTCCATCTCCTGGCGGGTCAGGTCGATGGCCGTGGCCGCGATGTTCTCCTCGGCGTGCTCGGGGGAGCCGGTACCCGGAATCGGCACGATCGCCGGCGAGATGGCCAGCAGCCAGGCCAGCACGATCTGGCGCTCGGTCGCGCCGCGCTTCTCGGCGGCCACGGCCACCGCGGCCCTGCGCTCGGTCTCCTGGATCGGCGCCCAAGGCAAAAAGACCATGTCGTCCTGCTCGCACAGGTCGATCAGCGGCTGCGACTGCCGGTCGCCGACGTTGAACCTGTTCTGCACCGACACGATCGGCACCATCCGCTGTGCCTCGCGGAGCTGGGCCTCGGTCACGTTGGAGATGCCGACGTGGCGGATCTTGCCCTCGGCCTTCAGCTCGGCGATCGCGTCCATCGACTCGGCCAGCGGCACCCTCGGGTCGGGCCGGTGGAGCTGCCACAGCGGGATCTGCTCCAGCCGGAGCCGCCGCAGGCTGCCCTCGCACGCCTCCCGCAGGTGCTCGGGCCGCCCGTCAGCGTTCCAGCGGTTCGGGCCGGGCCGGACGAGGCCGCCCTTGGTCGCGATCACCAGGTCATCCGGGTACGGGTACAGCGCCTCGGCGATCAGCTCCTCGCTGACCGAAGGCCCGTAGGAGTCGGCGGTGTCGATGAAGTTCACGCCCAGCTCGACCACTCGCCGCAGCGTCGCGACGGCCTGCTCCCGGCTGGGAGGCTCGCCCCAGATCCCGCGGCCGGTGATCCGCATCGCGCCGAACCCCAGTCGGTGGACGGTCAGGTCACCGCCGATATCGATCGTCCCTGCCGCCGCGGCCGTTGGCTGCGCGCTCATGCTGTACCTCCTCGTCCTCGTCCCGATGAACGCAAGCTTCTCATGATCGCCTGCGGTGCCCGCCGTGCGGGATCAGGCGCTGATTTTCGCCCTGGCCAGGGCCAGTTTGACCGCCTTCGACAGCGTTTCGATGTCATAGGCGCCGTAATGCCGCTTGCCGTTGACGAAGAACGTGGGAGTCCCCGAGACGCCGGAAAGATCGGCGGAATCGGTGTCCTCGGCCACGCGCGCCGTCCCCACGTGCTTGCGCAGGTCGGCGGTGAACCGTTCGGTGTCCAGCCCCAGCGAAGCCGCGTACCCGATCAGGTCGCGCACGGTGAGCGCACCCTGGTGCTCCAGCAGCAGGTCGTGCATCTCCCAGAACGCTCCCTGCCTGGCGGCGGCCTCGGTGGCCTCGGCGGCCAGCTGGGCGTGCGGGTGGACGTCGGTCAGCGGCAGGTGCCGCCACACGTACCGCACGTCGCCGAAGTCGCGCAGCAGTTCCCGCACCGCCGGCTCGGCCAGGCCGCAGTACGGGCACTCGAAATCGCCGTACTCCACCACGGTGACCGGCGCCTTCTCCGGCCCCCTGATGTGGTCCCGCCCGTCATCGACCGGAACCACCAGGTCGGTGATGACGTCACTCGTGCCCAGCAGGGCACGCAGCCGCGGCCGCGACGGCAACCTGTTCACCGCCCGGAAGACGATCCAGGTCAGGCCGGTCGCGCACACCGCCGCGGACAGGATGCCGAGCTTCGCCTCGGCCAGATCCACCCCGGTCAGCGCCAGCGACGCGATCAGCAGCGAGACGGTGAACCCGATCCCGGCCACCGCGCCGGCCCCCACGACCGCGCCCCACCCCACCGGCGGCCGCAGCCGCCCGTGGCTGAGCCGGGTGACCAGCCACGCGCAGCCCGCCGTGCCCACCGGCTTGCCGACCAGGTAGCCGAGCAGGATGCCGAGCGTGACCGGCGAGGTGTAGGCCTGGGCCAGGAACGATGCGTTGAGCACGATCCCGGCGTTGGCCAGCGCGAACAGCGGCACGATGACGTAGCTCGACCACGGGTGGAACAGCTGCGCGAGCCGGTCGTTCGGCGAGATCGCGACGCGCACCACGTCGCGCGCCGACTGGGCCAGTTCGGCCGTGGGCTGCTCGCGGAAACTCCGGAACGCCTCGGAGGCCTGCTCCAGGGCGGCGCGGGGCGCCGGGTAGGCGTACGACAGCAGGCCCATGACCAGGCCCACCACCACCGGATCCACGCCCGACTTGAAGAACGCCACCCAGGCCGCGATCCCGATCAGCAGGTACGCCGGACCGTACCGCACGCCCCGGGCCCTGATCAGCAGCACGACGGCGAGGAGCCCGACCCCGGTCAGCAGCGGCACGACCTGGATCCGGCCGCTGTAGACGATGGCGATGATCGCGATCCCGGCCAGGTCGTCGACCACCGAGAAGGTGAGCAGGTAGGTCCGGATGCGATCGGGCAGCCGCCGTCCGACCAGGGCCAGCGCGCCGAGCGCGAACGCGGTGTCGGTCGCCATCGACATGCCCCACGCGTGCGCCGACGTCCGCCCGGCGTTCGCGATCAGGTAGATGCCGATCGGGACGATCATGCCGGCCAGCCCGACCAGGACCGGCAGCGCCAGCCTGCTGCGTATCCGCAGCTCGCCCACGTCCCACTCGCGCCGCGCCTCCAGCCCCACGACCAGGAAGAACAGCGCCATCAGCCCGGAGTTGACGAACTCGTGCAGCTCCATCGCGACGCCCGAACTGCCGACGGAGACCGCCAGCCGGGTGGCCCACACCCGGTCGTAGGAGGACACGCTGCCGTTCGCCCACACCAGGGCGGCCGCCGTGGCCCCGGCCAGCACCGAGGCGCTGCCGGTCTCGGTACTCAGGAAGTCCCGCAGCGCCGTCCGGTTGTGCCAGGCCGTCCGCCCGGAGAACAACGACCCGGACGGCGAGGACTCTGCCTCGGCGGGTTCCGGCGCCGAAGACTCGCTCAAGCCCGCCTCACCGCCAAGCCGATCCGCCAGGACCTAAAGAATTTTATCCGAACGGCCAGTGGTGCTCCCCGCCGCTACTGCCCTCAGCCCGCCCGTGGCTGGACCAGGGACGTTCGCCTCTGATCAACCCGCCCGTGCGGTGCCACCGTCGACGGCGAGGTGATTACGATGCCCGTTCTCGTTGCATACGCCAGTAAGCATGGCGCCACCCAGCAGATCGCCGAGCGCATCGCGCAGACGCTGACCGCGGCCGGGCAGCAGGCGCAGGCGTGCCCGGCGACGGCAGCAGGCGACCTGGCCGGCTGCACCGCCTTCGTGGTCGGCAGCGCCGTCTACATGGGGCACTGGCAGAAGGAGGCGGCGGAGTTCGTGCGCCGCAACCGCACCGTCCTGGCTGACCGGCCGGTCTGGCTGTTCAGCAGCGGGCCGCTGGGTACCGAGCCCACCGACGCCCAGGGCCGGGACCTGAAGGTCACGGCCGAGCCCAAGGACATCGCCGAGTTCACTGAGGCCATTCATCCCCGCGAACACCGGGTCTTCTTCGGCGTGTTGGACCCGGCCAGGCTCGGGATGGGCGAGCGGGCGCTCCGGAAGCTGCCGGCCGGCCGGACCCTGCTGCCCGAGGGCGACTTCCGTGACTGGGCCGAGATCGAGGACTGGGCCACCGGCATCGCCCGCGAGCTGACAGACAACCAAGGCCCTCCAGCGTGAGGACCTTTGGCTCTGGTGCCTGCTGGTCGGCGGCCCAGGATCGCTGGTAGGCGAGACCGCAGACCGGAGCTGTGCACGGCTGCGGTCGGCCGTCTCGCCGCGCCTGAGGCAGGAAGTGGTCACGATGGCGGGCAGGCGGTCGATGGGCCTGGCCTACCTGCAGGCCTTCGGCCAGCACGTGCGCACCGCGGTGTTCGACAGCGGCTCGCTGCTCAACGTCCCGCTCTGGCAGCTGAGCCCGCTGCACACCCAGCAGGCCTTCGACCAGATGGCCGCCCGCTGCGCGGCCACCCCGGCCTGCGGCCGGTCCTACCACCCGGCTGGGGACCTGGCCACCGTGATCAGCCAGTTGCAGGCCCACCCGGCCCGCGTCGCCGTGGCAGGCTCCGGGACGGTCACCGTCACCGTGTCGGCCTTCCTCAACCTGGTCGAGGAGTACCTGTCGTCGGCCGATACGGCGGTGCTGCTGTCGGCGGACCTGCATGCCCTGGCCCGCGGCCAGTGGCAGGCGGTTCTCCGCGCGCGCCAGTCGGACGTCGTCGCGGCCATCTTGGCCGGGAACGCGGTGCAGGCCCAGCTGCAGGAGATGACGATCCGCTGCGGCGACGCCTGGGCCGCGATGAACCCCGCGCAGATGAGCCAGCAGGCCGGAAGCTTCGCGTTCGGCCCCATGAGCCTTGACGTGGCGGCCTGGCAGCAGCAGCTGTGCACGCTGTGGCCGCGTGACCCGGGGGTGTCCGGGGTCGTGCGCAGCTCGGCGCCCGTCCTGTTCCTCAACGGCGCCGCCGATCCGGCCGACCCGCCGGCCAACGTCGCGGCCGCGCCCCAGACCATGCCCAACGCCTTGCTGGTATCGGTGCCCGGCGGCGCGCACGGCGTCCTCGCCACCGGCTGCGTACTGCCCCAGGCCATCGCGTTCATCCAGGCCGGCGTGCCCGCCAGCCGTTCCACCTGGGCTGCGTGCACCCGCACCATCCAGCCGCTGCCCTTCCCCTGACTCGACGTGGCCCTGGCGGGTAGTAACGTGCCATGGCCCTGATGTTCCTGAACGGGGATGGGATGCGAGGGGGGCGGGTGCATTACACGATCGAGGGGGTGCCGCTGATCGGCGAGCGGCGTACCGCGCCGCGCTACCGGTTCTACTCGGTCCGCGACGAGTTCCCCGCCCTCTACCCGGCCGCCGAGGACGGCCAGCCGGTGCTCGGCGAACTGTACGACGTGCCGATGGGCCCGCTGAGCGCGCTGCTGGCCACCGAACCCCCGGAGCTCGAGCTCTCGATCATCGAGCTGCAGGCCGGGGAGCTGTCGTTCGCCATGGTGCTGCGGGACGCCGAACATGCCCGCGGCATCCACTGGGACATCACCAGTTACGGCGGCTGGCGCGCCTACCGCGCCGCGAGCTCAGCGGGCCCTCCGGCTGAAGCCGAACGCCTGCCAGGCGCGGCCGGGATCGGGGGCGTCGTCACGGGTCACCGTGCCCTCGATCAGGCCGTAAGGGCGGTCCGCGGCGTAGTACACCTCGTTGTCGTTGGGCAGGCCGAACGGGCTGAGGTCGACCAGGAAGTGGTGCCGGTTCGGCATCGACATCCGGATCTCGGCCACCTCCGGGTGTGCCCGGAGCACCTGCTCGCCCATGTGGTACAGCGTCTGCTGCAGGGCCAGGCTGTGGCTTGGCCGCGAAGGACTCGATCAGGATGCGCCGCACGCCGGCGTAGCTCTTGGCCCAGTCCACGTCGGTGCCCACGTAACGCCAGCGCGCGGTGACCGCGGTGGCCAGGATCCGGTCGGTGGTCTCGGCCAGCGAGGTATACCGGTCGCGCGGGAAGCCCCAGAACTCCGACCCGGTCGACTTGAGCACGACCAGGTCGGTCAGGCCCGACACCACCCAGGCCTGCTCGCCGTCGATGGTGACCTCCGTGGTCCGGGTGCCGCCCCCGGCCCGCGAGAAGGCGTGCCCGTGCTCGGCGCCGTCCACCGAGATCCGGTCCCAGCCGTACTCCTCGATGCTGACCTTCGCGCCGGTCACCCACTCGAAGCCGGCCACGAAATGCCTGCCCAGCCGCAGCGCGAACGCCTCGATCTCGCCCACCCCGTACTGCTGCGCGAAGGCGTAGACGGTGTTCTTCTGCGTGTCGGTGGTGACGACGTGGGAATTGTCGCCCGCCACGTGCGCGGCGGTGAAGTCGCCCCGCAGCGCGGTCGACACGTTCAGGTCCTTGATCTGGTGCCGGTCACCGCCGCGGGTGACGCGGACCAAGCGGACCTCCGCCTTGCCGTACTGGTTGCCGCCGAGCCTGATCGCCATGAACCTAGTCTAGCCAGTCGCGGGCCATCGCCTGGCCCGCGCGCCGGAGCAGTCGGCTCGCCTCCGCGATGGACCGCGCCGGGTCCGGTTCCAGGTCACTCAGCGGGTAGACCGCCGCAAGCCCGGCCCCGGCCAGCTCGCCCTCGGTGAGCGTGCTGCGTCCCGCCACCGCCACCACCGGGATCCCGCGCCGGGCGGCGGCCCGCGCCACGCCCATCGGCGCCTTGCCCGCCAGCGTCTGGGTATCCAGCCAGCCCTCGCCGGTGATCACCAGGTCGGTGCCGTCCAGCGCGCCCTCGAAGCCCACCAGGTCAAGTACCAGTTCGATGCCGGGGCGCGGCTCGGCGCCCAGCACGGCCAGGGCCGCGAACCCCACCCCGCCCGCCGCGCCCGCGCCGGGAGCTTGCGACCAGTCGGTCCCTGTCACTTCCGCCACCACCGCCGCCCAGCGCCGCAGCCCGCTCGCGAGCTCGCTGACCTGATCCGGCGAGGCGCCCTTCTGCGGCCCGTACACCTCAGCCGCCCCGGCTGGCCCGGTCAGCGGGTTGGCGACGTCGGTCGCCAGGATGACCGAACAGTCGCGCAGCGCCGGGTGCAGCCCGCCCAGGTCAAGCGCGGCGACGTCGCGCAGCGCCGCTCCGCCCCGGGCGAGCGGTTCGCCGCCCGTGCCGAGCACCCGCGCTCCGAGCGCCTGGAGCAGGCCGGCGCCGCCGTCGGTGCTGGCGCTGCCGCCGACCCCGAGGATGATCCGGCGCGCGCCCGCCTCCAGCGCGGCCGCCAGCGCCTGCCCCGCGCCGAAGCTGGACGCCGTGAGCGGCTCGCGGCGGCCGCCGGGCAGCCGCATCAGGCCGCACGCGTCGGCCAGCTCGATGACCGCCGTCTCGCCGCGCCGCGCGTAACTCGTGCGCACTGGCTCGCCGGTCGGGCCGTCCACCGTCACCGGCACCCGCCGGAAGCCGGCCGCCACGGCCGCGTCGACCGTCCCGTCGCCGCCGTCGGCCACCGGGATGGTGACGACCTCGGCGGTGGGCAACTCGGCCCGCAGGCCCGCGGCGATGGCGTCGGCCACCTCGACGGCCGGCAGTGACCCCTTGAACTTGTCCGGCGCGACGACGACCCTCATCGTCCGGAGAGCTGCGCGACGAGCTTGAGCAGCGCAGAATGGTCGAGCCCGCCGTCCCCTTGCGCCTTGAGCGAGGCGACGAGCTGCGCGGCGACCGCGCCGAGCGGGATCACCACGCCGGCCTCGCGCGCGGCCGCGGTGACGATGCCCATGTCCTTGTCGTGCAGCGCGATGCGGAAGCCGGGGGTGAAGTCGCGGGCGAGCATGGCGGCGCCCTTGCGCTGCAGCACCGTGTTGCCCGCCAGCCCGCCGCCCAGGACACGCAGCGCCGCCTCGATCTCGACGCCGTAGGCCTCGAGGAACACGATCGCCTCGGCGACGAGCTCGATGATGCCCGCGACCATGAGCTGGTTGGCGGCCTTGACCGTCTGGCCCGAGCCGGACGGCCCGACGTGGACGACGGTCTGTGCCCACCGCGCCGAAGACCGGCGCCGCGGCCTCGAAGTCCGCCGCCGCGCCGCCGACCATGATCGACAGCGCGCCCTCGATGGCGCCCTGTTCGCCGCCGGACACCGGCGCGTCGAGCATCCGGAAGCCGCGCTCGCCGGCCTCGGCGGCCAGCGCGGCCGCCACGTCCGGCCGGATGGTCGAGAAGTCGATGATCAGCGCGCCGGGCGGCGCGTTCTCGAACACGCCGCCCGGGCCGGCCAGTACCGAGCGCACGTCCGGGGAATCCGGCACCATCGTGGCCACCACGTCGGCGTCACGGACCGCCCCGGCGATGTCCGCCGCCCCGCGCCCTCCGGCCGCGACGAGCTGCTCGACCTTGGCCGGGCTGCGGTTGTAGCCGGTGACGTCGAAGCCGGCCCTGACCAGGTTGGCGGCCATCGGCGCGCCCATGATGCCCAGCCCGATGAACCCGATATGTGTGCTCATGAGTGCTCCTTTCCGCCTGCCGGCGCCTGCTCCGTCGCGCTGCTGGCTCCTTGGCCGCTGCGGCTGCCGCGCCCCTGCTGGCCGCCTGCGGCGGCGGGGCCCGGCGTTCCCGCGGCAGCCAGGCCAGGCTCGCCTCGGTCGTGGTGGTCGGCTTGTACTCCAGGCTGACCCAGCCCCGGTATCCGTGATCTTCCAGCGCGGTCAGGTAGTGGTCCAGATCGAGCTGGCCGCTGCCCGGCTCGCCCCGGCCGGGCGCGTCGGCGATCTGCACGTGAGCGACGACGCCGGCGTGCGCGGCGATCGCGGCGTCCACGTCGTCACCGTTGCTGGCCAGGTGATACAGGTCGCAGAGGAAGCCCACGTTGGCGGCGCCCGCCGCGCGGGCCCGCCGGACCACGGCCACCGCGTCGTCGGCCGTGCGCAGCGGATAGGGCTTGGGCCCGCTCACCGGCTCGATGAGCACGGTCGCGCCGATCCCGGCGGCGGCCTTGGCCGCGAGCACGATGTTCTCGGTCGCCAGCTCGTCCTGGGCGGCCGGATCCACCCCGTCGACCCGGTTCCCGTACAGCGCGTTGAACCCGCGCACGCCCAGCCGCGCGCCGATCCCGGCGGCCACGTCGATATTGTCGCGGAACTGGCCGCTGCGGCCCGGGATGGACAGCACACCGCAGTCCGGGCCGGCCAGGTCGCCGGCGAAGAAGTTCAGGCCGACCAGCGCCACGCCGGCGTCGCTGACCGCCGCGACGAACGCGTCTACCTCGCGGTCAGACGGTACCGGCGTCGCGAACGGCCACCAGAACTCCACCGCCGGGAACCCGGCCGCCCGGGCCGCGGCCGGGCGGCGGAGCAGCGGCTCCTCGGTAAACATCAGCGAGCAGTTAACCAGGTAGGGGAGTGAGTGATTCATACTTCTCGGAATACCAGATGAGCTGACCCGGCCAAGAGGGAGGCGGGCATGAGCACGGTGAGCACCCACGTGCTGGACACGTCGCTGGGGCGGCCGGCCGCAGGCGTGCCGGTGCGACTGGAGCACCTGACCGGCGGTGTGCCCTCGCCGGTGGCGCAGGCCAGCACCGACGACGACGGACGGGTGCGGGACCTGGCGCCAGATGGCCTGCGGCCGGGAACCTACCGGGTGGTCTTCGACACCGCCGCGTACTTCGCGCGCTCCGGCCAGCGCACCTTTTACCCGGAGGTCGCGGTCAGCTTCCTCATCGACAGCGCCGACGGGCACTATCACGTGCCGCTGGTCCTCAGCCCCTTCGCCTACTCCACCTACCGCGGCAGCTAGCCCCTTGCTCCCATCTATTCCCGAGGTCTAGACTGAACGTTCAGTCAAGACCGGGAGCCTTGAAGTCATGGTCACCGACCAGCACAGCGCCGAACAGACCACCGAGCCCGCCAAGCACCGCGCGGAGCGTGTCGGCCACGCGATCCCCGACGCCAAGCTCACCGAGATCATCGCGGCCCAGGAAGAGATCTTCGTCCGCCGCCAGCCGAACTCCGCTCACCTTGCCCAGGCGGCTCAGCAGCACCTGGCCGGCGGGGTCACCTCGAGCTGGCAGATCACCGCACCGCAGCCGGTCTGGCTGAGCCACGGCCACGGCTCGAAGGTCTACGACGTCGACGGCAACGAGTACGTGGACCTGCACGGCGGCTACGGCGCCGCCCTCGCCGGCCACGCGCACCCCGCCATACAGCAAGCCATAGCCAACCAGATAAGCCGGGGCACCCACTTCGCCCAGCCGACCCCGAACGCCGTCGCGGTAGCCCGCGAACTCGCCCGCCGCTTCGGCCTGCCCCGCTGGCGGTTCGCCAACTCGGGCACCGAAGCCACCATGGACGCGGTCCACCTCATGCGCTCGATCACCGGCCGGGACCTGATCATCAAGATCGAGGGCTGCTACCACGGCCATCACGACTCGGTCCAGGTATCCGTCATGCCCGACCCCGAGGACGCCGGGCCGGCAGAACAAGCCGAACAGCGCGCCCTCTTCCACCGGCATCCCCCGGGCCATCACCGACCTGACCCTGATCGCCACGTTCAACGATCCCGACAGCGTGGCCAGGCTGCTGGACGAGCATCAGCAGGAGATCGCCGGCCTGATCATCGAGCCGATCATGATGAACGCCGGGATCATCAAGCCCGAGCCCGGCTACCTCGCCAGCCTCAAGGCCCTGCTGCACGAGCACCACGCCCTGCTCACCTTCGACGAGGTCAAGACCGGCCTCACCGTCGGCCCCGGCGGCGTCACCAGGCAGCAGGACGTCCAGCCCGATCTCATCACCCTGGCCAAGTCCCTGGGCGGCGGCGTCTCGGTCGCCGCCATCGGCGGCACCGAGGCCGTCATGGACCACGTCGCCAGCGGCGGTTACGAGATGGTGGGCACCTTCAACGGCAACCCGCTGGCCATGGCCGCCACCCGGGCCATGCTCACCGAGGTAGCCACGCCCGCGGCCTACCAGAGGATCGAAACGCTGCGCGAACGCGCGCAAACCGGCATCGAGCAAGCCATCGCGGATACCGGGCTGACCGCGCACGTGGTCACCGCGGGCGCCAAGGGCTGCGTGGTGTTCGCCGACGATCCGGTCACCAGCTACCGCGGCTTCCTCGGCGTGGACGACCGGTACAGCCACGCGCACTGGCTCTTCCAGCACAACGGCGGCGTTTTCCTCCCACCCTGGGGCAAGATCGAGCAGTGGCTGATCTCGGTCCAGCACGACGAGGCCGACATCGACCGCCTGATCGAGAACTTCGCCGTCTTCGCCCGAGCCGTCAGAGGAGGTTGACGCGATGGCGCACCCGCGAGAAGGCTGGCAGGGCCACGGCGTCCCGCGCAAACT
>CAWDEB010000016.1:0-27390 GCA_963801155.1 uncultured Actinomycetes bacterium | reverse complement strand
TACCAGGCCACCGGCCCGGACGGCAAGAGGCTGCACACCGTCGCCGAGATCGCCCAGGCCGTCGGCGTGCACCGCACCACCGTGTACGACTACCTCAACAAGGAGGGCTGACATGACCGCGGACCCGCAGGACGCGCCGCGGCACGCCGGACAGGTCGTCCGCCGCGTGCTGCTCCGCCGCAACATCGCCATCGACGCGGAAACCGCGCAGCTCATCGCCGACGCCGTCCAGGCCGCACTCCGGCCCGCCGCGCCCTCCCAGCCACCACGTCGACGCAGGCGCGACCCCGCCGCCGACAGCGAGCCGCTGTTCTGACTCGGCACCGGCACTGGGACGGCCGCCGAGAGTCCCGTCATGAGCGAGTGATAACGGTCGTTTCCCCGACACGGAACGACCGGCAGCCAGGGCAAAAAGAAATGGCCTGCGGGGTGGTCTCCCTTCGCCGGCATTGCCCGGATCAGGTCTCTGGGGGTCGCCGTTCAGCCTCTGAGCTGTCCCCGGCCTCTCAGCCTTCCCTCCCGGCGCCGGGTCTCCCCCGGCACTCCGTTCGGTCCAGCTCCCTCGATCACCTCGCAGACGACGTTCACGCTGCATGCCGCCGGTGACGGGCGCCTAGGGCCGAAAGCCCCGGCAGGGAGGGCCCAACGTCGTGGTTCCGCCGTACTCTAAGGCAGCCCGGGTCCCGATCCGAGCCGTCTGGTTGCGCTTTGGTGCATACGCGCAACCGTACGGACCGCTCGTGCGGGCGCCCGGCAGGACACGCGCAAAAGCGCAACTAAATCCCGCGCAGCATACGCTGGCTACTGATATTCGGTGATATCAGCAGACATTCGCATCGCTAGCGCGGGCGCGCTTGGCCTGGCGGGGTCAGGGTGGCGGTCAGCCCGGTGAGCAGGATGTCGAGGCCGCGTTCGAGTTCGGCGGCGCCGTCGTAGGCGGCCAGGACGGGGGCCAGGCCGCGGAGCAGGGGGAAGTCGCCGATCGGGAGCCGGTGCAGGCCGAGCCGGAGCAGGTCGTCGGTCTCCTCGGGGCTGACGGTGAGTTCCTGCAGCTCGTCCAGGATGTGGCCGTGCAGGAAGCCGAACAGGGCCCGGTAGATGTGCAGGGCGTCGGGCCCGCTGAACCCGGCCCGGGTGAGCAGGGCCAGGATGTCCTCCAGGGGGCGCAAGGTGCCCAGGGGGCGCAGCCCGAGCGGGGTGGCCAGCGGCCGGGTGACGATCAGCGGCACCACATGCGGGTGGGCCAGCGCCAGCGCGCGGAAGCGGCGGGCGACCTCCCGCAGCTGGCCGACCCAGTCCGGGTCGGCGGACTCGACGTGCAGCTGGGCCAGGACGGTCTCGGCGACGCCGTCGAGCAGGGCGGCCTTGCCCGGCGCGTGCCGGTAGAGGATCATCGGGTCCCGGTCCAGGGCGCGGGCCAGGCGGCGCATGGACAGCGCGTCGGCGCCGTCGCGGTCGATGATCTCCAGCGCGGCGGCCAGCACGGCATCGCGGGTGATCTTGCCGCTGCCGTCGGCGGCGGGGCCGCCGTCGGCGCGGGCAGCCGGGGTGGTCATGACGGGAGCACCGTCCTCTCCTGGTGAGCGGGTGCAGGACACCACCATACGCTATCGATGTAGATCTACAACGTTGACATTACCATATCCAGGTGATTTACTGTAGATCTACAGTGTTAACAGATAGGAGTGCTCAGTGATCATCATTCTCGGGCTGGTCATCCTGGTCGCCGCGGTGGTCGTCGGCGTGGCCGGCGTGCTGGCCAACGGCGGTCACGCCCATGCGGTGACCCATTTCGCGGTGTTCGGCTACCACGTGACCGGCTCCACCGGCACCTTGTTCCTGTACGGCATCGTGGTCGGGGCACTGGCCGTGGCCGGGCTGAGCCTGCTGCTGGCCGGCGCGCGCCGCACCTCCCGCCGCGGCCGCGACGCCCGCCGCGGGCTGGCGCAGTCCCGCCGCGAGACCGCCGCCGTCAGCGCGGACCGCGACGACCTGCGCGGCCAGCGCGACACCGCCCGCGCCTACACCGCCAGCACGCTGGGCGACGACAGCACCACCCGGAACGGCAGCGATCCGGGCCTGCGCGGGCCCAGCCTGTCCGAGCGCCTGTTCGCGCGCCGGCCCGCTCATCCGCAGGCCGCCCCGCAGCCAGCGCCGCCGGCCAGCCATGCCTCCGCCGCACAGCCTGAGCCCCCGGCCGGCCAGGCCGCCACGATCCCCGCCGGCCCGTCCGCGCCCGCGGAGTGACTCACCGGTAACCGGTGTCATCACGACGCGTCCCGCCGCACCGTCTTCAGCCCCGCACACACGAAAGGAGCAACCAATGTTTATCAGTTTCGGAGCCATCGTGATCATCGTGATCATCGTGCTTGTCGTCCTGTTCCTGCGCAGGCACTGAACCAGCTCACCGGCAACCGGGCCGGCCCGCAAGGGAACCGGCCACGGTCTGCGCGAGCCGATCCCGCTTTTGAAGGAAGTAACACCATGACCGAACCAGCAGCGCCACATGCCACGACCAGCACGCTGCCGCCCCCCTCAGCCAACGGCTCTGCCCCGCCGCCGCCCGCCCCGCCCCCGCCCGGGCGCCGGCAGCCGGCCCGGACCAGCGCGATGCGCACCGGGCTGATCGCGGGCTTCGCGGCCCTCGTCGTGGCGGTGATCTTCATCATCCAGAACGCGCACGCCGCGAACATCAGCTTCCTGGGAGTTCACCTCGTCCTGCCCCTGGCCGCGGCCCTGCTCCTAGCCGCCATCGCAGGCGCCCTGCTGATGGCCGCGGCGGGACCCGCGCGGGTCACCCAGCTCCGGCAGATCACCCGGCGCGCCCTGCGCAAGGCCCGGGCCGGCTGAGCAGCCCACGACCGGCTCCCGGCCCATGTCCGGGGCCGGTGCTGCCGCGCGGAGCCCGGCGGCACCGGGCCACCCCCTTCCCCCGCACGTGACTGGTAAGGAGCCTGGTATGGGCATCATCGCCTGGATCGTTCTCGGCCTGGCCGCAGGCCTGCTCGCCAACATGCTGATCCCCGGCAGGAGATCACAGGGCCTCATCCTGACCTGCCTGACCGGCATCGCCGGGGCCCTGCTGGGCGGCTGGGCCGCCACCAGGATCTTCCACCTCCACCACGCCCTGAACGGGTTCTTCAACCTGTCCACCTGGCTGACCGCGATCGCCGGAGCGGCCATCCTGCTGCTCGCCTGGCACCTGGTCACCGGCCAGTCCGGGCGATCCCGGCGAGCCCGGCCGGTTCGCACTGGCCCGATAGACGGGGCCCAGATACCGCTGAACGATTCGGAGCCGACATCCTCCGCGGAGGTGGTGTTCGTCTCCCGAGGCTGGGCCAGCAAACTCAGAGTCCCTGGCCCACAAGCGGGCCACTTGCTAGAAACACTGACTTTCGCATTCGGAGTAGGAACGATCGTCTCCGTTTGCGCCGCCATCCTCAGATCCACCGACGGCTCGCCCGGAATGCGACTGGCGCTCTGCGCGGCATGCATCGTTGTGATCGGGGGGCTGACGGGAGTGACCATCTATCGGCGCCGCGGCTGACCACAGCAGTTCCGGCCTGCGAGGTGAACCGCGGCAGCGCGATTCGGTCCCACCGGCAGCCGCGCAAGCTCCGAGAACGCTGCCACGCCAGGTGGGCAGCAACGGCCTAGGCGGCATTACGGTCGAGACTGTCGCGGGAGTGGTCGTAACAGCGGATGATGCGCGGATCTTCTGCCGTAGGCCCACGATGCCGTCACGCTAGGTAGGCGGCAACGGTATAGGTGGCGTTGCGGTCTAGCCTGTCGCGGGAGTGGTCGTACCGGCGGGTCGTCCGAGGATCTTTGTGGCCGGCGTAGTCCTGCACGTCGCGCAGGGAGGCGCCGGCGTCCAGGGCGAAGGTGATCGCCGAATGGCGCAGTGAGTGCGGCGAGAGCTGCTCCCATGCACTGACACCGGCGGTGCGGGCCAGGCGGCGCACCAACTCCCATAGGTAGCCCTGGCGCAGCCGCCCGCCAGTGGCGGTGGCCAGCAGCGGCCCGGCCAACTGCCGCCACTCCCCCACCCCGACCCGCTGAGCCCGGTCGGCCAGGTAGGCCTCCAGGGCCGCCACGGTGGCCGGGGTGAGCGGGATCTTGGCCTTCCGGGCGCCCTTACGGACAACGCGCAGGACCCGGTGGCCGCCATCCTCGCCCAGGTCAGCGATGTCGGCAGCGCTGGCCTCGTCCACGCGCAGGGCGTCGTGCAGCAGTAGCCGCACCACCGCCGCAGTGCGCAGCGCCTGGGCGCCGGTGTCGGCGTCGGCCGCGGCGACCAGCGCGCGGGCCTGGTCCCGGTCCAGGCCCACCGTGGCGGTGTAGTCCGGATCCACTACCGGCCGGGCCACGCCCTGGGTGGGTACCCGGCCGATCAGGTCATGGGCCGCGCAGTACCGGTAGAACGAGGACAGTGCCGACAGGCGGCGGCGCACGCTGGAGGCCGCCGCTCCCGCGTCGAGCTGGCCGCCGGCCCACAGGTCCACGTGCACCCGCCCGGCTGCCAGCACGCCGGTGTCCCGCCCGTCGAGCCAGCCTAGCCATGCCGCGACGTCTCCGGCGTAGGCGCGGCGGGTGCGCGCCGACCGCAGTCCGGTCAGCCACGCCGACACCAGGACCTGCTCCCGCTCCCCCAGCTCCCCGATCACCGGGAGCTCTGCCCGCACCCGGGCCAGCAGCTCCCCCGCTATCGCCGCCGGGCCCGGGCCCAGCGCGGTCGGGAGAGGGACATGGGCAGCCGTTCCAAGTCACCTGGCATGGCCCGGATGGTAGTGCCGGGCGCTGACATTGACCGTGCAGCAGCACGCCGATCGCGCCCATAGCCTGCTGGCTAAGGCCGGTGACGTAGCGGCGCCGCTCGCGGCCGCACATCAGCCCGAGCAGCCACAGCAGCCCGAGGAACAGCACGATCAGCACGACCGGGATCACCGCAGCGGCCCGCATCATCGCCGACCCTGCGCAGGGCGGCACCGCCATCACCTCGAGCAGGACGGCGTGCCGGCCCTGGCTGCCGCGGAGCTCACGTCGTTCATCATGGGGGGCACGTCCCTTCGGGGGCAGGAAGGCCGCCGCAGCGCCACGCCAGGACTTGATAGAGGTCCAGCCGGGTGCTGCTCTGCGTGGCCGGTCCCTGTCTGGACTGGCCGCATCCAGCAAAGACGAGCCGCCGCCCCGTCCGATACCCCCCGGCCATATCAGATCCGGGGCCGGCCAGACTGCACAGCAGGCGGACGCTGATGCGCTGCGCCGCAGCCGCTGCGCTACCGTTGACGGACAAACCGCGGCCATTCGCGGACAGTCCCCTGGGCTCCTCGGAGGCCGCCGGTGAACGAGATCGACCTTGCCGAGGTTGCCACTCCCACCGATCTCGCCGCGTGCCTGGAGCGCCTCTATATCCGGGCAGACAGCCCGTCATATATATCCGGGCAGACAGCCCGTCATACCGGAACCTCCAGCAGCAGACCGCTAACCTCGATTCCCGGGAGACGGTGCCGAGCCTGTGATCGCCGGGCGTCCTGACTCGTCCGGGTGCGTTCATGCTGGCAGGCAGCATGTCCCCGCTCGCTCTCGCGATAACCTCAATGAGTCTGCCTGAATTAACTTCCTCAAGTTGACGGCACGGAAATCGGACACCTCTGGCAGGCATCGTGCCGTGACCGGCGTGTCTGCATGGCTGCTGCCTGATACGGCACTACCATCTCCAGGAGTAGTTCAGCAAGATGGCTTGAGGTGCCAGGATAGGCAGGATGCGGGACGGCGCGGGGTACTTCACCGAACCGGCGAGCTCAGCGCAGCGTCGGTACGAGGCGCTGCGCGCCTACTTCCTGGACGACATGCCCGCCGCCGAGGTCGCCGACCGGTTCGGCTACTCCACCGCCAGCGTCCACCAGATGGCCACCTTGCTGCGCAAAGGCAGGCTGGCCCTGTTCGCCGAGGCCAGGCCCGGCCCCAAAGGCCCCCGTAAGGCCACCGGGACGCTGCGCGCCCGGGCGCTGGAACTGCGGGCGGCCGGGCACAGCGTCACCGAGATCGCCGCCGCGCTGACCAGGGAGGGGATGCCGGTCTCGGCACAGACCGTCTGGCAGATCCTCGACGCCGAGGGACTGCCGCGGCTGCCCCGCCGCGACGACGGCCGCCGCGGCCCGCCGACCCGCCTGGACCCGGTCAGGGCCGCCGCCCTGCCCGGCTGGCCGGCCGGACCGCTGTCGCTGCCGTGCGATCACGCCGGGCTGCTGCTGCTCTTCCCCGCCATCTGCGATGCCGGCCTGCCGGACCTGGTCAGCCAGGCCGGCTACCCCTCCACCGAGGCGCTGTCATCCTGGCAGTCGATCGGCACGCTGCTGCTGGCCAAATGCGCCCGCAAGCCCCGCATCTCCCACGCCGGGACGCTGGCCGACGACCAGGGGCTGGCGTTCACCCTGGGCCTGACCGCCCTGCCGAAGGCCACCCACCTGGGCACCTACTCCTGGCGGGTCCGCCGCGACTCCAACCGCGCGCTGCTGTCCGGGCTGGTCAAGGCCCTGCGGCCGCTCGGCCTGGCCACCGGCGAGGCCGGATTCAACTGCGACTTCCACGCCATCCGCCACCACGGCGACCAGGCCGTCCTGGAAAAGCACTACGTGCCCCGCCGGTCCCAGCGCACCCGCGCCGTGCTGACGTTCTTCGCCCAGGACCACGCCTCCGCCGACATGGTTTACTCCAACGCCGACATCACCAAGACAGAGCAGGCAGCCGAGATCATCGCCTTCGCCGACTACTGGAACGACACCACCGGATCAGACCCCGGCCTGCTGGTCTTCGACTCCCAGCTGACCACCTACAAGATCCTCGGCCAGCTCACCGGCCGCGGCATCGCCTGGCTCACCCTGCGCCAGCGCGGCAAGACCGAACTCGCCCGCCTCGGCGCCCTTCCCGCCTCAGCGTGGAAGACCGCCACCATCGCCCGGTCCGGCCGCTACCGGCGCCCCCGCCTGCACGAAGACATGATCAAACTCCCCGGGATCAGCACCAAGGTCCGCCAGATCGCGATCAGGAACATCGGCCGGGACGAGCCCACCCTGCTGATCACCAACGACCTCACCACCGCCGCCAAAAGCCTGTTCGCCCGCTACGCCGAGCGGATGATGGTCGAGAACGAGCTGGACGCCTACATCGGCGGCTTCCACCTCGACGCCCTGACCAGCGGCGTCCCGCTCAATGTCGACCTGGACACCACCCTCACCGTCATCGCAGGCAACCTCTACCGGCTCCTGGCGCTCAAGCTATCCCGCTATGAAAAAGCCACCCCCGAAACCCTCTGGCGCGACTTCCTCGACGCCACCGGCACCCTGCACATCGACGACACCAGCGTCACCTGCGCGCTGAACCTGCGCAGCCACCATCCCGCCCTCATCGACGCCGGATTCGCCGGCCTCGAAACACCCATCCCCTGGTGGGAGGGGCGCACCCTGCGGTTCCGGTTCCCGCCACGATGACCAGCAGGCCGCGGAGAACCTCAACTCAATTATCTGACCGGGAATCGAGGCTAAGCGGAGCGGCAGCCAGCTTCCCGGCACCAGGCTGGAACGGGTCAGGCTCGGCCGGTCAGCCATCGGTGAACTGCTCGGCGGATCGACGTTCCCGAAGAAGGCGTTCCTGCTCACATTCGTGGAAGCCTGCGGGGTTGATGTCGCCGCCGACCGACGGTGGGAACAAGCCTGGGAGCGGCTCTCTTACCGGTACGCCAAGCGAGCCGGGCAGGCCCAGACCGAAGTTGCCCAGCTACGCGCGGAAGTCGCCATGCTTCACGCAGAAGTCGCCGCCTGGCAGCTCGCCGCGAATAAGGCACAGGCCGAAGTAGCCGATCTCCGGGCCCAGCTCGCCGCCGCCGCGCAGGATGCAGAAAAAGCCCGGCAAGAGGCCTCGCATCAACTGGAGCGAACCCAGCAGAGCCCGGCCGCGGCCGTCCCGGCCCCGGCAGCCTCGTACGGGACGCCTGATTCCAGCGACCCGGAGAACGGCTACTCCCGGGCCCGCGGCCCCGGGTCCGGCCCCCCTCCCGGGTTTTCCGGGTTCGGCGGCGACTTCCAGCCGGCTGATTCCGCCGTCCACGCGAACCCGGCCGCGTCAGCCTCGTACGGGATGCGCGATTTCGGTGACCCGGGGAATGGCGCCCCTTCCGGGTTCGGCGGCTCAGGGTACGGTGCCCAGCCCCGCCGGTGAGCTCCCACCACGCCAACTCCCAGGCACCGGTACACCGGGCCGGATGCTCCGGAGCTGGCCGCCGGGCGCGCCTTCCCTGTCTCGGTACGAGGCGGCCCCTCCGGCCGGGTACGGGGTCCCGCCGCGGCAGGAAGATGATTCCCGGCCCGCCCCGGCCAGCGGATTCGTGGCTGCGGAGCCGGATGACCTCCCCAAGTCCGCCGATCTGCCGCCGGCCGGGTACGGTGCCCCGCCGGCCTTCCCGGACCACTCCGGTCCCCAGGACCGCCAACCTTGACGACGCGGACCTCACCGCCGCGCTCTAGCCCCGGAGGTGCTCTTCCGGAAGGCTAGGAAATTGACGGCTCAGGCCCGGCCTCATGCAGTCGGCGGCGGGTCGAGTGAGGCGACAGGATGACTCTGACGCGCCGTTACCAGAGGTAATGGCACATTATCTCTGATAGCTTGCATGCCGTCCCGCGGGAACGCGCTCACGGCGTGAGCTGGCTCCCGCACATTATCTCTGATAGAGCTCAGCTACTGGCGACGACCCAGGTCGCCTATACGATGCCCGAGGCCGCCTGCACCGGGGGCGGGCAAACGACATGCCGGGCCCAGCCGGGGCGTGCATGCTAGCAGCCATGGGCACCGACGTGGTCGCTGACGTGCTCTCGGCACTCGTGGCTGCCGGGACACTAGGGCTGGCAGGGGCAACTTTCCGGCTCGGCGGGGCCACCAGCAGGGCAGCGGTGGACGCCGTATCACCCAGGCTGGTGATGTGTCGCTCTGGGTCGAAGAAAGCCGCTGAACCCGGCGAGGGTTGCGGGCGCGCAGCCGACGTCGATCCCGCTTGCCGGCACCTGGAACCTCAGGCAGTACGGCAACGACAGGCTGGGTCTGAGGGCGCGGGGACACCTCAGTAGTGAGGGAACTGTGACGGCCTTGTTGACTGCGACGTTGTTGGAATAGACCCGGTACACATCCCCGCAAACGTTGGCGGCCTGAACCACGGTCGCGCCGCTGTAGCACCTGTTCATCGCCACCGTTTGCGGCTGTCATCTTGGCCGCTGCGGACGTCTTGGCTGACGCCTGCGCCGGGGCTTGCTGCGTTGCCGGCCGGGAGGAGGCTGGGGCGGCTAGCTGGTGCGCGCCAGGCTTGGCGCTGACACGCCGCAGGCAGCGAGACCAGCGGCGAGTGCCGCGGTGGCGGCCAGAGTGGTGGCGATCTTCATTGCTCCCCCTTGTTGCGTGGCCGCCACGCTTCAAAGAGCGGCCTCCCAATCCTCCACTTGCTGGGAGACGGGCATACTAGTGGGGACTGCGGGACAGCGGCGCCTTCGGGCGGCGCAGTAGCGGGCGCCCACACCGACAGAGCTAACGCAGGGTCAGCCGGGCGGCGGCGCGAGGTCGTGCAGGACGTGTACGGGGCCGTCGCCAGCGCCCAGCCCGGACAGGCCGTGGGCCACCGCGTCGCCGGCCACGGCCGCGGCCTGCTGGGCCGCCTCGGCCAGGGACAGGCCCGGCGGCCAGGGCGGCGGCCAGCGCCGCGGAGTGGGTGCAGCCCGCGCCATGGGTCGCGGCGACCGGGTACCGGGCGACGGGGATGTTCAGGTGCCGTGAGCCGTCGAAGAGGTGATCGACGGGCTCGGCGCCATGTCCGCCGGTGACCAGGGACGCTCGTGCGCCCATCGCGACGAGGGCTTCGGCGAGCTTCGCGCGGTCCTCGGTGGCGATGCCGGTGAGGGCCTGGGCTTCGGGGAGGTTGGGGGTCACCACGGTGGCCAGCGGGAAGAGCCGCGCGACCAGGGTCCCGACGGCATCGGGCAGCAGCAGTCGGCTGCCCGAGCTGGCCACCATGACCGGATCGACCACCAGCGGCAGGTTCCGCGGCGCGAGCGCGTCAGCGACGGCCGCGATCAGCGGCTTGGAGAAGAGCATGCCGGTCTTGGCGGCGTCGGCCCCGATGTCGTCGAGGACCGCGTCGATTTGTGCGCGCACGAAGGCCGGAGGGAGCTCATGGATGGCGGTGACGCCCAGGGTGTTCTGCGCGGTAAGCGCGACGATGGCAGACATGCCGTGCGCGCCGCAGCGGGCGAAAGCCTTAAGGTCCGCCTGGATGCCGGCCCCGCCGCCCGAATCCGACGAGGCGATGCTCAGCACCCGAGGTATCCCCCCAGGGCCAGGGGAGTTTGGGGGGGCCGAGGGGGTCTGGGGGCCAGGGGGGTTTGGGGGGACGGGCAGTCCCCCCAAGAGCGGGGGGGGTTTGGGGAGGTCGTGCCCCCCGGGCCAGCGCCGCTCATTCCGGAAGCTCCGGCCGCCCGTCTACCGGGCTGGATGCGCGGGCGTGCCACCGGCGCGGGATGCGCCCGGCGGTCCGCGCGGCGTATCCGGCCGCCACCGCCAGCCGCATCGCGGTGGCCATGCGCTCGGGCTCGGCGGCACGGGTGATGGCCGAGGCGATGAGGACGGCGTCGCAGCCCAGTTCCATCGCGAAGGCCGCGTCGCTGGCCGTCCCGATCCCGGCGTCGAGGATGACCGGGACGCCGGCCTGCTCCACGATCATCGCGATGTTGTGCGGGTTCCGCACGCCGAGGCCGGACCCGATCGGGGCGCCGAGCGGCATGATCGCCGCGCACCCGGCCCGTTCCAGCTGCCGGGCCAGGACCGGGTCGTCGTTGGTATACGGGAGCACCACGAACCCGTCCGCGACCAGCATCCGGGCCGCCTCTAGCAGTTCGACCGAGTCCGGCAGCAGGGTGTGGTCGTCGGCCACGACCTCCAGCTTGACCCAGTCGGTACCCAGTGCCTCCCGCCCCAGCCGGGCGGTGAGCATCGCCTCGCTGGCGGTGTGGCAGCCGGCGGTGTTCGGCAGGATGCTCACGCCGGCCTCCCGCAGGGTGCCGAGCAGGGTGCCCGCTCCGTCCCCCGCAGGCGCGACTCGCCGCATGGCCACGGTGGTCAGCGCGGTGCCGGAGGCGTCGAGTACCCGCCGCAGGACGTCCAGGCTCTGCACTCCCCCGGTGCCCAGGATGAGCCGCGAGGCCAGCTCACGGCCGGCCAGCATCCACGGTTCCGCCGGGGTCCACGGGGCCGCCTGGCTCAGCACATCGGTATCTGTCAACTCACCCTCCTTGTACAGCCGTGACGACCTCGACCTGGTCGCCGTCGCGCAGCGGCGTGGCGGCCCAGGAACCACGCGGCACGACGTCGCCGTTGACGGCGGCCGCGACGCCGCTGGCCAGATCGGTCAGCTCGGCGACCGCCTCGGCCAGCCTCGCGCCATCGGGCAGCTCGCGTGGCTCACCGTTGAGCTTCACCTGCACGCTCACAGTGACCCGGCCTCCGCGGTAAACCGCGCCGGCGTGAACGGCTCCCACTCCGGGGCGGGCGCCTGGCCGGCCAGCAGCGCCACGGCCGCGTCGGCGGTCACCGGCGACATCAAGATCCCGTTACGGTAGTGCCCGGTGACCAGCAGCAGTCCGTCCGGCCCGCACCGGCCGACGACCGGGCCGTTGTCCGGCGTGCCGGGCCGCAGGCCTGCGCAGGTCTCGGCGAGGATCAGCTCGCTGGTCACCGGGAGCACGCTCATTGCGTCGTGCAGCAGGTCGTGGACGGCGCCGGCGGTCACGGTCTGGTCCGGCCCGCGCTCCTCTTGAGTGGCGCCCACGATCAGCTCGCCGTCGGCCCGCGGGACCAGGTAGACATCCGTGCCGCGGACGATGGCCCGGATGGTGTGACTGATCACCGGCGGCACGCCGGCCGGGTGACGCAGCCGCAGTAGCTGGCCCTTGACCGGCCGGATCACGGCCCGCAGCGCGTCCGGCACCCCGCCGACCGTGCCGGACCAGCATCCGGCGGCCACCACCACGCGGGCCGCGTCGATGTCACCGCCGTCGGCGAGCCGGACGCCGCGGGCCTGCCCCTCGCGGACCCGCACCTCCAGCACGCGGTCCCGCACGGACCGGACCTTCGCCGAGCCCGCCGCCTCGCGCAGGGCCGCCGCGTACCGGCGGTTGTCCACAGACCAGTCATCCGCGAACAGCACGCCGCCGTGCACGTCGGGGGCCAGGAACGGCTCCAGCTTGCGGCAGGCCCGGCTGTCCAGTTCCTCGGCGTCCAGGCCGGCCGACCGGCGGAAGGCAGTCAGCCGGATCAGCGCGGCGTAATCACCGGAGTCGTAGGCGACGGCGAGAGTCCCTTCGCGGCGCAGCCCGACCTGGTGGCCCGTCGCCTCCTCCAGCTCGGCCGCGAAGGAGCCGAAGCGCCGGAGCGCGAGCAGGTTGAGGCGAAGCAGCGCGCCCTCGCCGAACAGGGCCTCGGATGCCGGCGCGAGCATGCCCGCGGCCACCAGCGACGCGGCGCGGCCGTCGGCAGGATCAACCAGTACGACATCAAGCCCGGCCGCCGCGGCACGCCAGGCGACCGCGGTCCCGATGACGCCGCCGCCCGCGACGACGACGTCTGCGATCTCGGCCAAGAGCGCTCCCTTCGCCGGCATTACCCGGATCAGGTTCGACGGTCGGAGGCGCGCGGCTCGGCCGCGCGTCCTCCCTCTCAGCCCCTGGTGGGCTCCCGTGGTCAGCTATCAGCCTATATCACGCTGAGGTAGCGTCCGGACCCGTGATTGGATGGCGCGATGGCAAACGATGTGCGCGCGCGGCTGGCCGACGCGCGGCTCTACCTGTGCACCGACTCCCGGCGGTCACGCGGTGACCTGGTGCCGTTCCTGGACGCCGTGCTCGGTGCCGGGGTGGACATCATCCAGCTGCGGGAGAAGGGCCTGGAGGCGCGGGAGGAACTCGGGCTGCTCGAGGTGTTCGCCGACGCGTGCCGGCGGCACGGCCGCCTGCTGGCGGTGAACGACCGGGCGGACGTGGCGCTCGCGGCGGGCGCCGACGTGCTGCACCTGGGCCAGGACGACCTGCCGGTGCCGGTCGCGCGGGCCATCCTCGGCCCCGGGCCGGTGATCGGGCGGAGCAGCCACAGCCCGGCCCAGGCGGACGCGGCGGCGGCCGAACCCGGCGTGGACTACTTCTGCGCGGGGCCGGTCTGGACGACGCCGACCAAGCCGGGACGCCCGGCGACCGGGCTCGGCCTGCTGGCCCACGTGGCGCGGCAGGCGCCCGGACCGTCCCTGGTTCGCGATCGGCGGCATCGGCCTGGCCCGGCTGGACGAGGTGCTCGCCGCCGGGGCCACCCGCGTGGTCGTCGTCCGGGCCATCACCGAGGCGGAGGATCCCGCTGCCACAGTCAAATCGCTCGTCCGCCAGCTACGATCCGTGTGATCTGCTTCACATTTCGGATATCGACAACGATTCAGGTCGGCGGCGACCGGAGCGGCCAGCGCGGAGGGCTGATCGCCGGGGTTTCGCTCACGTCGCAGACGGGCGCGCGCGGTGCGTTCAGTCGCCGGGGCGTGCCACGATGAAACCATGCGGATCGCCGGGGTGGAATCGACAGACCTGTTCGTAGGAACCGCGCAGCGCCCGCTGCAGGTCGTGCGGGTGACGCTGGAGAACGACGGGCCTTCTAGTGCCCCGGACGGCGCGGCCACGGTGTACGTGCAGGGGCCGGGGGTGAGAGACCCAGGACCGTTCGGAATAACGGGTTTGAACCTGGGCGAACGGAAAGACTTTGAGATCCCGGTCGAGATCACAGCGCCCTACCAGCCCGGCAGCACGCGCCGGGTCACGGTGACGGCCGAGACCGGCTCGGGGCGCACCCAGGCCGAGGCGGACATCACCGTGGCCGAGCCGGGCTGGACGATGTGGATGGTCAGCCACTTCCACTACGACCCGGTGTGGTGGAACACCCAGGGGCAGTTCGCCGAGGCCCGGCTCAGCCTGCCCGACGAGGACGGCCAGATGCCGGACGTCAGGGCCGCTTTCGAGCTGGTCGGCGCGCACCTGGACAGGGCCAGGAAGGACAGCGACTACAAGTTCGTGCTGGCCGAGATCGACTACCTGAAGCCGTATTTCGACGCCTTCCCGCAGGACCGGGAGGATCTGCGGCGGCTGATGGCCGAGGGCCGGGTGGAGATCGTCGGCGGCAACTACAACGAGCCGAGCACCAACCTGATCAGCCCCGAAGCCATCATCCGCAACGCCGTCTACGGGATCGGGTTCCAGCGGGACGTGTTCGGCGGCGACCCGAAGTCGGCGTGGATGCTCGACGTGTTCGGGCACGACCCGGGGTACCCGGGCCTGATGGCGGCGGCCGGGCTGACCTCGTCGGCGTGGGCGCGCGGGCCGTTCCATCAGTGGGGGCCGTCCGGGGCCGAGGGCGGCGGCGACCAGCGGATGCAGTTCAGCACCGAGTTCGAGTGGATCTCGCCCGACGGCCGCGGGCTGCTCACGGCCTACATGGCCCATCACTATGGCGCGGGCTGGCGGCTGCATACGCTGCCGGACCTGCAGGCCGCCGAGGCGGAGGCGTACGGGCAGTTCCGGGCGCTGGCGCAGGTCGCGGCCACGCGTAACGTCCTGCTACCGGTCGGCTCGGACCACGTCATCCCGGCCCGGTGGGTGACCGACATCCACCGGGACTGGAACCAGCGGTACGTGTGGCCCCGGTTCACCACGGCCGTGCCGCGCGAGTTCTTCGCCGCGGTGCGCGCCGAGGCAGGCGCCCCGGCGGCCGGGGCCGCCGGGTCCTCCGCCTGGATCACGCCGCAGACCAGGGACATGAACCCGGTGTACACCGGCAAGGACGTGTCCTACATCGACACCAAGCAGGCGCAGCGTGCCATCGAGACCGCGGTCAGCGAGGCGGAGCGGCTCGGCACCCTGGCCTGGCTGGCCGGCGCGCCATTCCCCCACGCCGCGCTGGACAAGGCGTGGCGGCTGCTGGCCTACGGAGCCCACCATGACGGCATCACCGGGGTGGAATCCGACCAGGTGTACCTGGACCTGCTGGGCAGCTGGCGGGAGGCGTGGGAGCTAGGCTCCGCCGCGCGCCGCGCCGCTGCGGCCCACCTGTCCGCGCCTGGGGAAACGGCGCAGGCCGGGGTGCCGGTCCGGGTGTTCAACGGCCTGGCCCGGGCGCGGGAGCGGACCGCCACGGTCACCGTGCCGGTACCGGAGGACGGCACCCGCTGGGTCGAGCTCCGCGACGAGGGCGGGCACCCGGTGCCTGCCCTGGCCGAGGGGGTGCGGCGGCGCGAGGATGGGTCGCTGGCCGAGGTGACGCTCACCTTCCTGGCCCGCGGCGTGCCGGCGCTCGGGTACCGGAGCTACCGGGCGGTTCCGGTCGACGACCAGGGCGCGGCCGCGGGGTGGCGACCGGTCGCCGCCACCGCCACCGGGGTACCGTTCGCCATCGAGAACGGCCGGTACCTGGTCACCGCGGATCCGGCGCGGGGCGGTACGGTCAGCGTCACCGACAGGCGCACCGGGGCCAGCGTGCTCGCGGGGCCCGGCAACGAGCTGGTCATCCAGGACGAGTACGCGCAGCATCCCCGGCACGGGGAGGGTCCGTGGCACCTGTCGCCCAAGGGACCGGGGAGGGGTTCATCGTCGGTCCCGGCCACGGTGCGAGTGGAGCGGTGCCCGGCCGGATCCCGGCTGGTCGCCTCGTTCACCCTCGACGAGCTCGACGTGACCCAGGAGACGGTGCTGTGGGAGGACGCGGAGCGGGTCGAGTTCCGGACCCATGTCGACGGGTACAGCGGGAAGGACCGGCTGCTGCGGGTCCGTTTCCCGGCCGACGTGCCCGGCGGCCTTCCGGTGTACCAGACGGCGACGGCGGTGGTCGGCCGGTCGTTCGGGGCGGCGGACGTGGATTCGGCGGACCACTGGTACACGCTGGATAACCCGGCTTACCAGTGGTTCGGGCTCGGCTCGACGGCGCGGGTCCGCGCCGGGGGCGCCGCCGGGCCGGTCGAGGCGATCGGAGTGGCCGAGGTCGTCTGCCCGGACAGCACGGACGGCGACGCGCTGCGGGAGGTGATACGTGACCTGATGGTGGCGCTGGCCGCGGCCGGGGTGACCGCCACGTGCAGCCAGGCCGGCGGATCGCGGTATGGCGGGCTCGACGCGGACTCCAACCTGCCTGATGTCAGGATCGCGCTCGGCGGCCCGGACGTGAACGCGTTCACCGCGGAGGTTCTGTCGGCCGCCGGGCCGGGATACGCGAAGGCGCTGGCCGCGGGCGGGACGCCGCGGGTATGGGTACCCGCGGCGCGCAGCCGGGCGGACGCCTTCGCGCCCAGTGCCGATGTGCGCGGGGCGTCCGACCTGCCGGTGCTGATCGTGGCCGGCACCGGTCCCGGCGAGCTGGCCGCGGCGGTCACCGCCCTGGCCGAGGACCTGGCCGACGCGCTGGTGGAAGGGTTCGAAGACACCGGCGACGCGGCCGTCGCGACGGCGCCGCTGGCGGACCGGTCCGTGGCACTGCTGAACCGGGGGACGCCGAGCGGGGTGGTCACACCCGACGGCACGCTGCATATGTCACTGATGCGCTCGTGCAGCGGGTGGCCGTCGAGGATCTGGATCGACGGGGATCCCCGCACCGCGCCGGACGGAAGCAGCTTCGCCTGGCAGCACTGGAGCCATACGTTCGAGTACGCGCTGGCCTCAGGCCCGGGCGACTGGCGCACGGCGGGCTTTTCCGCCTGCGCCGAGGAGTACAACCACGACCTGATCACGGTGGTGGCCGGGTCCGGCGAGGACCCCGCGGGCGGTGGCAGCCTGCTCTCGGTGGAACCGGGTAACGTCACGCTCAGCGCGGTGAAACCCCGCGGCAATCCGCTCGCCTCCGAACGGAGCCCGGCGGGCGGCGCGCCAGGTGCTGTGAGTACCGCCGAGGTCACCGTGCGGCTGCGGGAAACCGCCGGGCAGGCCACGGCGGCGCGGGTCCGGCTCGCCCAGCCGATTTCCGCGGCGTGGCTGACCGACCTGCTCGAGGAGACGGACGGCGCTCCCCTGCCCATCGCGGACGGGGCCGCTATTGTCGACATGCCGGCCTTCGGCACCGTGACCCTGGTCGTGCGGGCCAGCTCGCGCGCACGCGGGCGCGACGGCCTGGTGGCTGTCGAACCGGTCCAGCCGGTTTACGCGCGCTACTGGCTGCACGGGAAGGGCCCGGCGCCGGCCGGGAACCTCCCGGTCGCCGCCCACTTCTCCCCCACCCGGGTCGCGCTGGCCGAGCCTGGCGAGGCCGGCCTGCTCACGCTGACCGTGGGCTGCGGACCGGAGCCGGCCTTGGGGACCGTGGAGCTCGTCGTGCCCGACGGCATCACCGTCAGCGCGGGGCAGGACCTGCGCTATGAGCTGGCGCCCGGCGGATACGCCGCCTGGGACCTGACCGTGCGGGCCGCGCCGGGGACCGTCCCCGGACGCTACTTCGCGGCGGCACGGATCCGGGACCAGCACGGCCACGTCATCGAGGACACGGCCATGGTCGCGGTGGGCGAGCGCCGGTGGCCCGACCCGGCGCTGCCACCGGAGGAGGCCCTGATGCTGATGCAGGCCGACTACAGCGCGGCCGCCGCCGAGGTAGAGCTGGCCGTGCTGACCCCGGAGCTGCGGATGGCGCCGGGCGGCCAGGACGAACTGCTGGTCAGCGTGACCAGCAGGGTGGCGTCCGAGATGCACGGCGAGGTGCAGCTGGTGTCGCCGTTCGGCCTCTGGACGATGCTCTCGCCGCTGGCCCAAGGCTTCAGCGCCACGCCGCGGGAGCCCGCAGTGCTGCGTTTCATGGTTGCGGCACCGGCCACGGCGCGGCCCGGGACCCGGTGCTGGGCACTGGCCAAGGTGATGTACTTCGGCCGGGTCCGGTACACCCCAGCCGTTCCGGTCCACATCGTGGGCTAGAAACCCCTACGCTGCGGGCGAACAATGTACGGTGAGTCTACGAGACCCGGCTTGTTTATCCAACTTTAACGCGCGAACTCCAGAGGACCCATGCCGTCCGCCACCGCTCTGCTCGCGGGCAACCTGCCCGCGGAGCCGAACAGCTTCATCGGCCGCGAGCGCGACCTCGCTGAGCTGGCCAAGCTGCTCAACGAGGTGCGCGCGCTGACCCTGAGCGGCCCTGGCGGTATCGGCAAGACGCGGCTCGCGATGCGGCTGGCCCGTGACGTGATCACCGGCGCGGCCGACGCCGTGGACGGCATAGATAGCGGTCCGGACCTCGATGAGGCCTGGCTGGTGGATCTGGCCGACTGGCGCGGCCAGATCGCCCAGCGCGTCGCCGCGACCATAGGGGTGCGCGAGGAGCCGGGTGTGCCGCTCGCGCAGACGCTGGCCGAGGCGTTGCGTTCCCGGCGCATGCTGCTCGTCCTGGACACCTGCGAGCATCAGGTCAGCGACTGCGCCACGCTCGTCCAGCTGCTGCTGGCCCGGTGCCCGTGGCTGCGGATCATGGCCACCAGCCGTGAGCCGCTCCGGGTCCGCGGCGAGACCATCTGGCGGGTGCAGCCGCTGGACCTGCCACCCGATGACGCGACCGCGGACGAACTGGCCGGGCACGAAGCCATCAGGCTGTTCGCGGCGCGCGCGGCGGGCGCCCGGCCCGGCTTCAACTTGACCGAGGAGAACGCGGCCGCCGTGGCGCGGCTGTGCCGGACGCTGGACGGCATCCCGCTGGGCATCGAGCTGTCCGCGGCCCGGGTGCGCGCGCTGTCGGTCGAGCAGATCGCCGACCGGCTGCGGGACCGGTTCCAGCTGCTCGACTCGGGTGACCGGACGGCACCGCCCCGGCAGCAGACGCTGCGGGCCACGGTGGACTGGAGCTACGAGCTGCTGGGTGAGGCCGAGCAGACGCTGCTGCGCCGGCTGGCCGTGTTCTCCGGCTGGAATCTCGACATGGCCGAGCAGGTCTGCTCCGATGAGGCCATCCCGGCCGACGCGGTGCTCGACCTGCTCATCTCGCTCATCGACAAGTCGCTGGTCGTGCTGGACGGTGAGGCGGCGGGAGACGCCCGGTACCGGCTGCTGGACACGATCAGGGAGTACGCCATCGAGCGTCTCGTCGCCGCGGGCGAGCAGTCCCGCCTGTTCCTCCGGCACCGCGACTGCATCATGGCGCTGGTGGAGGATACGGCCGGCCGGATGTTCCGCCGTGGCGAGCCGCCCTGGCTGGTGCGCCGGGCGATCTTCCGCCGCGGCATCGCCGAATTCGGCAACTTCCGGATCGCGCTGGCCACGTCGCTGAGCCACGGGCATACCGCCGGGGGCCTGAGGCTGTGCACCGGGCTGCTGAACATGTGGGTGCCGCACGGCGATCAGCGGGAGGCGGCCACCTGGTTCGACCGGTTCCTCGTCCAGGAGAGCGGGGAAGTCTCGCCACAGGTCCGCGGCCGGGCCCTGGCGGGCCGCGCCGACATCGCCTTCGACCTGCAGGACTACGACACGCTGCTGCGCAGCGCCCAGCAGAGCCTGGAGATCAGCCGCGCCTGCGGCGATGACTACACGGTGCCGACCGCGCTGCGGACGCTCGGCCAGGCAGCGCTGCGGGCGGGCCGCTTCGCCGACGCCGCCGCGCTGATCGAGGAGGCCGTCGAGGCGGCCGACGCGGCGGGCAACGACTGGGAGGCGGGACTCACCCGCGCGGCCCAGGCCGCGATCGCGGTCCGCCAGAACAAGCTGAAGTCGGCCCAGCGGTCGTACGAGGCCGCCCTGGACATGCTGAGCGATAACAACCACTGGGGCGTAGCCCAGGTCCAGTACGGAATGGGCATACTCGCCCGGGCCCGGGGCGATACGGACATGGCGGTGCGGCACTTCGAGGACGCCACGGAAATCTTCCGTGAGGTGGACGCCTGGCTCGAGATCGCCCGCTGCCTAGCCGGGGTCGGCTGGGTGGCGCTGGCCTGCAGCGACCTCGACCTGGCCTGGGCCAGGCTGGCCGAAAGCCTGCGGATCAGCCAGGCCTGCGGCCAGCGGCTCGGCGTCGCCCGCGGGCTGGAGGCGTTCGCGGCCCTGGCCGCGGCCCAGCAGCAGTCCGAGCAGGCGGCCCGGCTGGCCGGAGCTGCCACCCAGCTGCGTGAGTCCCTCGGTCAGTCGACCAGCCTCGGCTCCAGGATCGAGGAGATGCTCGAGCTGGCCCGGGGCCGGCTCGGCGCGGCGGCCGCCGCAGCCATGTTCGCCGAGGGCCGTGAGATGACGGCCGACGACGCCGTCGGCTATGCCCTCGGACCGTACACCGAGACGGCCGGCGGCCTTCCGGGGGCCGCGGGGCGCCGCCAGGGCCAAAGACACGGGCAAGCCGGGCGAGACGGCGTGGGCCGATCCGGGCCGCCGGTCGGCCTCACCGCTCACCGCGCGCGAGCACGAGATCGTGGTCCTCATCGAGCGGGGCCTGTCCAACCGGCAGATCGCCGACGAGCTGGTGATCAGCCCGGCCACCGCGGCGCGGCACGTGGCGAACATTCTTGTCCAAGCTCGGCTTCACGTCGCGTACACAGATCGCCTCATGGGCCGCGCGGCACGAACCACCCGGCTGACCAGCGTGTGCACATGTGCACGTCGGCCGGACTCGATCCCGGCCCAAGATGCACATGGGGATGCATAGTTCGGTGCATGTGCCCGTGGTTCCGCGCGGCATAACGTTCAATCGTCGCTAACGCACGGTGGCGGCGGGTCACCAACCCGGCGCCGCGCTGGTTCCCGGTGGGGGGGCGGGAATCGGTGGAAGCCAGCCGCGGCGGCCGGGCGGGTCCCGGCTCCACGCCAGGACCCGCTCGTTGTTGCACCCAGCGCGGGAGGTTCTGGTGGAACTCGGGATCAGTGCCGGAGCGGGCACGGAAGCGGACCTGCGGACGGCGCGCGTGGACGCGTCGCGGCGGGCGGTTACCGATCACATCCTGGCCCTGGCCGACCAGGCCGGATACGGAGCCGCGCTCATCGATGCCGCGGCCCCGGGTTCCAGCGAGGCCTCCGTGATCACGTGGCCGCACTTCGCGCGCATGATCCGCGCGGCGGCCGATGGCCTGTCCCGGCGGGGCCTGCGGGAGGACGACACGGCTGGGGTCCTCGTCCAGGACGCGGTCAGCCACGCGATAGCGGTGCACGCGATCCGGGCGGCCGGGGCCAGTGCCACGCCGGTGCGCCCAGCGCAGACCGCGGCGGACATCGCCGCCCAGCTCAAGCGGTGCCGGGCCCGCCTGCTGATCACCTCGGCCGGGCTGGCCGACCTCGCCACCCAGGCCGCCGAGCGCTCCCTGGTGCGGCAGGTGTTCGCGTTCGGCGAGGCGGAGGGGACCACGCCGTTCGGCTCCCTGCTGCACACCGCGAGACACGGCCAGGTCTATCCGAACGGCAGCACGGGCCCGGGTCACAATGGCCACGCTGGCCCGGGCAGGCGCGAGGGCCCGGTGGACGGCGCCGCGGCCCCTGACGTGGATGTCATGGCGCATGTCCTCGACCTGGCCGGGCTCGGACCGGACGGCCCGGCCCTACGGCTGACCAGCAGGGACGTCGTGGTGGCGGCTCCGCCCTGCGGTGATCCGGACGTCTACACTTCGCTGCTCGACCTAGCGCTGGCCGCCGGGGCTGCCATCGTGGCCGCTCCGCTGGCGCAGGTCCCGGCCGCGGTAGGTGCCTACAAGGGGACGGTCGCGGTCGTGCCGCGCGGGACCGATGTCCCCGGCTTCCCCGCAGGTAGGGTCTTCGCCATCGGTTAGGACGTCGTCAAAAGAACCCCTGGGTAGGGAGCCTCCGGCACCAAGGCTGGCTGCGACTGGTGATGGTGCTCTGGCCAAGCTCGGCCCGGTCCCCCGTTCGGTCCTGTGTCAATGCCAGGCACACTGCTGGGGCCGAGCTGCGTCTCAGCGTGTGATGTGGCCTCTGACGTTACTGTTTCTGCCCGTTGGCCGCGGCGTCTCGCAGCTCACGCTTGAGGATCTTCCCGGTTGCTCCCTTAGGTAGCTGCTCGACGATGTTGATCGTCTCCGGAAGCTTGTACCGGGCGATCCTGGCCTGGATGTGAGCCCGTAGCTCGCCTGCAGATGCGCTACGGCCCGGCCGCAGCGTGACCGCCGCCACGACGTTCTCGCCGCGGACGTTGTTGGGGACGCCGTAGACGGCCACTTCGAGGACTGACGGGTGCGTGTAGAACGCCTCCTCTACTTCTGCTGGCCAGACCTTGAAGCCAGAAACGTTGATCATGTCCTTGACACGGTCGACGATCGAGACATAACCGTCGTCGTCCATGGTGCCCATGTCGCCGCTGTGGAACCACCCGCCGCGCAGCGTATGCGCGGTCTCTTCAGCGCGCTTCCAGTACCCCTTCATCACACCTGGTCCGCGGATCACGATCTCTCCCCAGGTGCCCGGCTCGACCGGCCGGTCGGAGTCGTCCACGATGCGCAGTTCGAAGTTCTCGATAGCGGTTCCTACAGTGCCTGGCCTGTGAGCGAAGTCGTGGTTGTAGGAGGCGAACGGAGAAGTCTCGGTTAGACCGTAACCCTCGAAGATCGGGCGGCCGAACTGCGACTGCCAGCGGGCGCCGATCTCATCCGGCAAGGTCGATGCCGCCGAGAACTCGTAGCCGATGTGTCCCAGGTCGCCCGGCGTGATTCCGGACGCGAGCAGGTTGATGTAGATCATCGGCACGGCGAAGAACTTCGTGACCCCATCCCTCTGGACCGACTCGAGCACCTTGCCTGGCTCGAATCGGCGGTGAAGCACGATCGCGGCACCGGCGCGGAGGCCAGCGTTTACGACGAAGTTCTGCCCGAAGACGTGAAACAGAGGCAGGAACAGGATCAGCCGGTCGTCGTGCTGGTAGCCGCAATGGTGGACGGTCGACCATGTGTTCGATATCACGTTGGAGTGCGTGAGCGTCGCGCCCTTTGGCTTTCCGGTCGTGCCCGACGTGTACAGGATCGCGGCTGGATCACCGGGATCCATGAAGACGGCGGCGGCTGGCGTCACCTCACGAAGCCAGTCGTTCAGCGAAGGCCGCCCCGCCCCTTCGCAAACCACCACGTGCTCCAGGACCGGCAGGGCCGAGTCATCGATCAGCTCCCGGCCGGGCTCAGTTGTGAAGCAGGCTCGAGAGCCTGAGTCATCCAGGTGGAACGTGACCTCCAGCCGAGTCAGAGAGGGATTGATCGAGACGGCGATCGCGCCAGTCCGGACGATTCCGAGGTAACAGATGATGAACTCAGGGATGTTCGGCAGATGCAGTGCGACCGTGTCGCCCCGGCCGATGCCGCGCGCCCGGAGGGCCGCCGAGACCCGGCCAGCGAGGTCGTCGAGTTCACCGTAGGACAGCTGCCTGCCTTCGAACACGATCGCGGTTCGTCCCGGGTCGTAGCGCGCCCAATAGGTCAACGCTGAAGCTATGTTCATCTGCCCGTCCCTTAATCCGGCCTGCCAGCACGCGGTGGTTGCGCCACACTCAGCGTCTTAACCGCTCCACGGGCCTGCCTGCTAGAGTCCAACGTCCTGGACCGCAAGAGCCCGCAGCCAGCCATTGACGCAGCGGGGAGCCCCTCCCGCTGCTGTTGCACGGCCTCGGCTACCTGCATCGCGCGGGATGGGCGGCGGGCGTTCATCCGGCGGTGGCCGGGGTGCTGGCGGCATGTCGTCGATGCGTGATCTGCACGCGTCCGGTCCGAGTCCAGTGCCATCATGCGGCGCTAAGGGACTTTTGCCCCTTCCTGGCCGGCGTGCTAGCGCCTAGCGTCACTTCTTGGTTTCCCGGCGCGGGCCGGGCGACGGGACGGTGACGTGATTCCGGCTGGTGGAGCGTGATCGCGGGCGAGAACCGCAAGTGCGCGTGCGCGCTGGCCTGGCTCATCGAGCTGCTCTACGCGACGCCCGCCGATGTCATTGTCGCCGGGACGGCAGGAAGGACTGCGTTATGCGGTACGAGAACGTTGCGATCCCGGCCGGGTTCGCGTGGAGCTCGCCCTTCACCAAGTGGCAGGGCTCCCTGGCCGAGGTTTCAAGCCTTGACCTGGCCGCCGACGTCGCCGCCCGGGCCCTGGCCGAGCGGCGGGTCGACCCCGCCCGGATTGTCGGCCTGGTGCTGGGCTGGACGGTCCCGCAGCCGGACATCTTCTACGGCGCCCCCACGCTGGCGGCGCGGCTGGGCGCCGGGGCGGTGAGCGGCCCGATGATCAGCCAGGCCTGCGCCACGTCGGTCGCGTGCCTGGCCGCGGCGGCCGGCGCGGTCACCACCGGGGCGGGCTTGCAGCTGGTGGTCGCCACCGACCGTACCAGCAACGGGCCGCAGCTGCTGTATCCGGCGCCGTCGGCGATGGGCGGCGCGCCGATTTCCACTCACTGGGTGCTGGACAGCTTTGCCCGTGACCCGTGGGCTGGCACGTCGATGCTGGCCGCGGGGGAGAACGTGGCCGCCGAAGCCTCGGTCTCGCGCGGCGACCTCGATGAGCTGGCGGCCTTGCGGTCCAGCCAGTACTCCAAGGCGTTGGCCGACGACCGGGCCTTCCAGCGCCGGTACATGGTCGAGGTGCAGATCCCGCAGCGCCGTAAGCCGCCGCGGGTGATCGACGCCGACGAGGGCATACGGCCTATCGTGCTCGAGGAGATCAGCGCGCTGCCGCCGGCCTCCCCGGACGGACGTCATACCTTTGCCACCCAGACCCACCCGGCCGACGGTACGGCGGGCGCCCTGGTCACCACGCTCGACGAGGCCCGTGAGCTAGCGGGCGGCGCTGGCGTGGTGCAGATCCTCGCGTCTGGTTTCGCGCGGGTGGCCCCGAGTCATATGCCCCAGGCACCGGTCCCGGCGGCCAGCGCGGCCCTGGCCGACGCGGGCCTGACGATCGGCCAGGTCGACGCGGTGACCACGCACAATCCGTTCGCCGTGAACGACATCTACTTCTCCCGGCAGACCGGCTTCCCGCTGGACCGGATGAACTCCTACGGCTGCAGCCTGATCTTCGGCCACCCGCAGGGCCCGACCGGGCTGCGCTCGATCGCCGAACTGATCGAGGAACTGCGCCAGCGCGGCGGCGGCGTCGGCCTGTTCACCGGCTGCGCCGCCGGAGACTCCGGGGCATCAGTCGTGCTCCGGGTGACGGATTGACCACCAGGAAATGAGTCGGACCATGACCACCACCGTCGGCTACGCCGAGAAGATCTGGCTCATCCCGCCCGCGGCGGGATCAACGGCAAGCTGTTCCACTACGACCACGCCCGCCTTCCCCGAACCGGGTTACCCATCATGAGCGAGTCGTTCAACGCATGCGAGTACCTACTCGACCGGCGGCTGGCGGCCGGCGATGACAATCGGCTCGCGCTCACCGGTCCCGGCGGCGAACTGACCTACGGGCAGCTTCACCAGCGGGTCCTGCGGGCGGCCGGGGCGCTGCGCGGCATCGGCCTGCAGCCCGAGCAGCGGCTGGTGATGTGCATGGCGGACTCGCCCGAGTTCGTGATCGTCTACCTGGCGGCGATGCGGATCGGAGCGATCCCGGTGCCGGTGTCCACGATGACGAACGCCGCCGGGCTCGGCGCACTGCTGCGTGATTCGCGGGCCCGGCTGCTCGCGGTGACTGGCGAATTCGCCGGGCTGGCCCGCGAGGCGATCATCGGCGCACCGGACCTGCGCGGCGTGCTCGGGCCGGACGACGGCGGCGAGGCACCGGGTGGGCTGCCGTGGCACGGGCTCGGCACGCTGCTCTCCTCGGCCCAGCCGGACGAGTCCGTCTATCCGACCACCGCGGACTCGCCCGCGTTCTGGTTGTATACGTCGGGCACCACGGGTTCGCCGAAGGGCGCGATGCACCGGCACGGATCCATCCGGGTGACGTGCGAGACCTACGGCGCGCAGGTGCTTGGCATCACGCCGGAGGACCGGTGCCTGTCGGCGGCGAAGGCCTTCTTCGCCTACGGCCTGGGAAACTCGGTGTTGTTCCCGCTGTCGGCCGGTGCCGCGACCGTGCTCGAACCGGCACCGTCGCGGCCCGCGGTCATAGCCGACCGGGCCCGCGAGTACGGCGCCACGCTGTTCTTCGCCGGCCCGACGTTCTTCGCCAACATGCTGCGCGCCGACCTGCCCGCGGATGCGCTGGCCGGCGTGCGGCTGGCGGCGTCCGCCGGAGAGGCACTGCCGACCGCACTGTACACGCGATGGACGACGCACTTCGGCGTGGACATCCTCGACGGCCTTGGCATGACTGAGATGCTGCACATCTTCCTGTCCAGCCGGGTCGGGCAGGTGCGCCCGGGCAGCACGGGCGTGGCCGTTCCCGGCTACGACCTCAAGATCGTGGACGATGACGGGCTCGAGGTACCCGCAGGCACGCCCGGCACCTTGCTCGTGCGAGGCGCATCGGCCGCCACCGGGTACTGGTCGCGCTATGACGCCTCGCGCCTGGTATTCCAGGGGGAATGGCTGCGTACCGGCGATACCTACGTCCGGCACGCCGACGGTTATTACACGTGCCTCGGCCGCACCGGCGACATGCTCAAGGCGAGCGGAATGTGGGTGGCGCCTGCTGAAGTGGAGGACCGGCTGCATTCTCACCAGGCCGTGTTGGAGGCGGTCGTCGGTGGCAGCCCAGGACGCCGACGGGCTGGAGAAGCCCGTGGCGTTCGTGATCCTGCGACCCGGCCAGGTCGCTACCGAGACCGAGCTGATCGAGTTCTGCCGCGAGGGCCTGCCCTCGTTCAAACGACCGCGCAGGATCGTGTTCGTCAGGGAGTATCCGACCACCCGCACCGGCAAGATCCGCCGCGTCGAGCTGCGGCAGATGGCCAACGACACCGGCCTGCTGGCCAAACCGTCCGGCTGATGCCCCACGACCGGCGGGCCAGGGCGAAGGAGGAGCGATGACGCTGCACTGGACGAAGGAGGACACTCCGCACTGGGACGCTGACAAGCAGCGGTTGTTCGGCCCGGACGAACTGGCGGCGGTGGGCTTCGACGAGCCCGCTCCCGGAGCTGCGATCGCCGACGAGTGGTGGCGGGTTACTGATGACGACGGGATCGTCGTCGGCTACGGCTGGCTGGATTCGGAATGGGGCGACTGCTCAGATCACGCTGCTGGTCGACCGGGCCAGGCGCGGCGCCGGCATCGGCAACTTCATCCTGGACCGGCTGGAGGACGAGGCCGCCGAACGCGGGCTGAATTACATCTACAACGTCGTCCCGGACACGCACCCCGACGCAGCCCGGATGACGCGCTGGCTGACCGAGCGCGGCTTTACCCACGGCACCGGCGACCTGCGCCGGCACATCCCTAGCGCCAAACCGGCGTCGTGACGCGGCTGA
>CAWDEB010000015.1:0-230495 GCA_963801155.1 uncultured Actinomycetes bacterium | reverse complement strand
GGACCGTAGTGACATGCTCAGCTAGGCGAGAGCCCAGAGGTTCCCGGGGACATTGCAGGGCTGGGCGATGACCCGCCGGTTATCGCCTCGGTCGCCTCAGGAGAAGCAGAAAACCGGTCCGCGCGCCGGGAAGGGCAGGACGGCTCCGGCCGGAATCAGGAACGCGTGATCCCGCTTTATCCGGACGCGATCGATCCAGGCATCCGTGATGATGAGGATGGGGCCGTCGCGCGGGAAGTCCGCCTCGCCCTGCAGCAGGTCGATGCCGGGCTGGAGCACGGTGCCGCCGCGCCCGCGAACCCGGACCCGGCCAGCAATGTCGAACGGGTGCATCCAGCCATTGTCGTGCGCCTCGGCGTCGCAGAAGACTACCCGCACGGTCCGCACGTCGCGGGTGACAGCATAGGAGGCGATGGCGCCGAGGGCCTTGCCGAGGAGCCGCCGGTCCATCGAGCCGCTGGTATCAAGGACGACGCCGAAGGTCCGGCTGTCCGTGAGCTCCTCCGGCAGGTGCCAGCCGGGGCGGGGGATGTCCGGCGTCGCGGCCTGGCGGCGGCTGGAGCGGGCATAGGAGCGGCGGCGCTCCAGCGGGGCGAAGTGATCGTCGAACCAGCGCGCCAGTTCGACGTCCCAGGGCACCGGGGGCTCCGTCAGAGCGCGGATCTCCTGCACGAGCCGGGCGGGGAGCCAGCCGCGGCACTGGTTCCTGTGGTAGTCGAGGCCGTCGGACAGGCAGCGCCGGTAGAACTCGTCGAGGTCCACGCCCCATGCCGGGTCCTCGGGCCCGGCCAGCCGCCGGGGCAGGATGTCGCAGGCCCCCGGACCGCGCCAGGTGGCGAGCTTCCAGGTGCGGCGCCGGCCGGCGGCGATCTCGTCGTAGACCTCCTCGGCGGACTTGCCCTTCAGTGCTGGGTCGTAGAGCGCGGTGGCCGGGAGATCGCCCACGGACATTTCAGTCAGCCAGCCGTTGATCACGTAGTCGCAGGCCACGTTCCACAGCCAGGGATCGCGGCCGCCTGCGCGGGTGTCGTGGCGCAGCGCGGCGTGCAGCAGCTCGTGAGCGATGACGAACCGGCGCTCATCATCCTCCAGGCCGCACAGCGGGTTGACGTACAGTTCGGCGGCGGCCGGGCTGATCGCCGCGACCTGTATGCCGTGCAGGCGGCACACCTCGGTGTCCTCGACCAGCTTGAACGCGGCGGCGAGCCCGCCGAGCAGCGGGTAGGAGGAGACGAACCAGCCGAGCGCCTGCCGCCATCGCGTCTTGGGCTTCCGCCCGCCCTCGCTCGTCATGCTCTCGGCCACGCCGCCCGCGACGTCCACGGCGGCGCCGACTGCGTTGGCGAGCCCTGCGGCGAGCAGGTCGGGCCAGTTCACCTTCCCCGGCCAGGTCGCGTCTGAGGGGAGGCCCGCCCAGCGCAGGTCACCGACCGGTCCGCCTGTCCCCGCCCCGCCCAGGTAGAGCGGAGTCCCCAGGCCGCGCAGCCGGGCGGCGAGGTTTTCCTCGCCTTCGGTGGCCCCTGACAGGTGCTCGTGGCCGGTGGGCTCGCCGAGTCCCTCGGGCGGGCGGCCGACCTTCAGGTGGACGAGGAACCGGTTGACCGTCGCGCAGGCGGCGAGGTTCCACGCCGCGTCGAAGCCCGCTCCTGAGCGCGCCCAGCGTGCGCCAGGCGGCAGGCCGGCCGCCGCGCTCCAGCCCGCAAGGCGTTGCTGCGCTAGGTGATCGAAGCCGAGGTGGAGCAGGCAGTGCGCGGCGACCCACGCCCACTCCTCCGGCTCGCCGCGCCGTCGCCGATGCAGGTAGACGTGGCCGAGGCTGGTCACCACGGCCCATCCGCCTGACGGGCACTGGACTTCGGCCTGGCCGTCCTGGCCATCGCGCCAGACGGCGCTGGCGGCCAGCGACGCGAACAGCGGGTGCCACCGGATGAGGGCCAGGCCGCGCTTCCTGTTCTCGGCCGCTAGGTCCGTCCGCGCCCGGGGCTGGCGGCTCCTTCCCGGCATGGCTAGACCTTGGACCCGTCACGCGCCGCCGCCAGCCGGGGCAGGTCGCGGACCACCTCGACCATGAACCAGGACGGCAGCCGGGCGTCGCTGCCGTCCTCGGTCACCCCGTCCTGCGCGCCAGCGACGACCATCTGGGCGGCCTCGACGCTGATCTCGGCCAGCTCGGTGAGCAAGGCCTTCGCGCGATGGGCGAGCTGCACCACGTCACCGCTGAGCTGGGCCCGCGCCGGGGGAAGCTCCTTCGCCAGCCGGGCGCGCAGGCCCTGCGCGAGGAAATAGCAGACGTCGCGCTCGGCGGGATCCGCGGGCCAGATGCAAGAGAAGTTCGGGCAACTGAGCGGGGGTAACCGTGACCGAAGCGTGCATATACGGCCAGGGTAGGTTCAGCACCGCCTCACCGTCATTTGATTATTCGGGCGGCCCTTCACAAGAATCAAGATCAACAGAATTAAAATGCTTGCATGGAGGACTACGGACGCATCCGCAGACATGTGCCGAAACAGTCATGTTGTACCGAATCGCCGATGCAGCGGGGCGTCCATCATGATCATGGCCAGTTCGGGGCAGTATAGGTCCACGTGCCAAGTCTGAAAACATCCGCCCGACCCGCCGGCTGACCGTCGAGGCGACGATACAGCTCTGACGCTTTCGCCAGGGGTAACGGTTGCTCCCCGCCGCAGCGCGGGGAGTTGCCTACCCCGGAGACCCGGCCCGTCAGCGCGCCCACTCGCTCGCGACGCGACGCGCGCCTAGCGGCGCGAAACCCCGGCAGCCGCCCGCCGCACGGAACAACCAAACCCTAGCCGCCAGGACAACCCTGGAATGGTGCCCTTCGGGCGCTGTCTTTCCGGCGCGGCGCGCGAGAACCCGCGCGCCGGCAAATTATTGGTGCTGTTGCCTTAGCTGCTGGCGCAGGTCTGCCCACTCGGCGCGGACGTCGTCTTGGCTCGAATCGAGCGCGAAGGCGCGTGTGAAGTCGGCGATCGCTTCGTCGTAGCGCCCGGTCGCGCGGTACACGCGGCCACGGCTGGCAATGACCCGAGCGGCTCCTGAGTCGAGGTCGATGGCGCGGGTGAGGTCGGCCAAAGCCTCCTCGTAACGACCCGTCAGCCGGTAGGCCTCCCCGCGGTCGGCGATAGCCCAGGCCCAGCCCGGATTGAGGTCGATGGCGCGGGTGAAGTCGGCCAAAGACTCCTCGTAACGGCTCATCGCCACGTAGGTCTCTCCGCGGCGGCCGATGGCCCAGGCATAGCCGGGGTCAAGGTCGATGGCGCGGGTGAGGTCGGCCAAAGCCTCCTCGTTGCGGTCCATCATCCGGTAGGTCTCCCCGCGGCTGCCGATGGCCCAGGCAAAGCCGGCATCGAGGTCGATGGCGCGGGTGAGGTCGGCCAAAGCCTCCTCGTAACGGCCCATCGGCCGGTAGGTCTCTCCGCGGCGGGCGATAGCCATGGCATAGCCGGGATTGAGGTCGATGGCGCGGGTAAAGTCGGCCAAAGCCTCCTCGTAACGGTCCATCAGCCGGTAGGCCTCCCCGCGGCCGCCGATCGCCGTGGCATAGCCGGGATTGAGGTCGATGGCGCGGGTGAAGTCAGCCAAAGCCTCCTCGTAACGGCCCATCAGCAGGTAGGCCTCCCCGCGGCTGACTATGGCCCAGGTCATGCCCGGATCGAGGTCGATGGCGCGGGTGAAGTCGGCCAAAGCCTCCTCGTAACGGCTCATCGCCACGTAGGTCTGCCCGCGGCTGCCGATGGCCCAGGCATAGTCGGCATCGAGATCGATGGCGCGGGTGAAGTCGGCCAAAGACTCCTCGTAACGGCCCATCAGCCGGTAGGCCTCCCCGCGGCGGGCGATAGCCATGGCATAGCCGGCATCGAGGTCGATGGCGCGGGTGAAGTCGGCCAAAGCCTCCTCGTAACGGCCCATCATCCGGTAGACCTCCCCCCGGCTGACGATGGCCCAGGCATAGCCGGCATCGAGGTCGATGGCGCGGGTGAGGTCGGCCAAAGACTCCTCGTAACGGTCCATCATCCGGTAGGTCTCCCCGCGGCCGCCGAGGGCCCTGGCATTGCCGGGGTCAAGGTCGATGGCGCGGGTGAGGTCGGCCAAAGACTCCTCGTAACGGCCCATCATCCGGTAGGTCTCCCCGCGGTCGCCGATGGCCCAGGTCATGCCCGGATCGAGGTCGATGGCGCGGGTGAGGTCGGCCAAAGCCTCCTCGTAACGGTCCATCATCCGGTAGGTCTGCCCGCGGCTGCCGATGGCCCAGGCCCAGCCGGGATTGAGGTCGATGGCGCGGGTGAGGTCGGCCAAAGCCTCCTCGTAACGGTCCATCATCCGGTAGGTCTCCCCGCGGTCGCCGATGGCCCAGGCCCAGCCGGGGTCAAGGTCGATGGCGCGGGTAAGGTCGGCTAGAGCCTCCTCGTAACGGCCCATCAGCCGGTAGGTCTGCCCGCGGTCGACGATGGCTGAGACCAGGTGCGGATTGCGGTCGATGGCGCGGGTGAGGTCGGCCAGAGCCTCCTCGTAACGGCCCATCAGCCGGTAGGTTAGCCCGCGTTCGGCGATGGCCCAGGTCATGCCCGGGTCGATCTCGATGGCGCGGGTAAGGTCGGCCAGAGCCTCGTCGTAGCGTCCTTGCGCGCGATAGGTCTGGCCACGGCCAGCCAGTGAGTCGGCCATGAGCCTGTCAACCTCGGCTATGTCAGGCTCGCCAGGTTGGGTGGGATGGTCCTGATCAGCGAGCTGTTCGCGGGCCCTGGAAGCTAGTCTGTCCGGGTCCGCGGCTGCACGGTCGGTTCTGGCGATCTCCGCGCTCAGGCCGAGGACATCCTGCCAGCGGTCAGCCTCTGCGTGACGTCGCATTTGGTCTGTCAGCTCAGCGTTCCGCAGCTTAGTGCGGCATTCGCCTAGCCGCCTGGAGGCGTCGGCGGCGTGCTGACGGTCATCGAGTGCCGCCGTATACGCCTCTATTGCAGCCGCCCAGTCCCCAGCGGCCTCAGCGGCCCTGCCGGACTCGTGGCTGGCTGCGCTGATCTTCGCAGAAGGCTCGAGTCTTTGACCAGCGTCCGGAATAAGGCGTTGCTCGCTTCCGCCTGATGGGAGAGGCAGGTGATGAGAGGGCTCCGCCAGCTGTAGCTGGCCGTCCGTCCTTTCCAATTCCAATAGGGCGGCTTCTGCCGCGCCGGATACGCTCCTACTGTCGTCACTGGCGAGCGCGCGGACTTGTTCGAGCACGCGGATTTGCACGCGCTCGTTGCCGATGCGATACAGGTGGCGAAGGGTGGCGAGTGCGCCCAGCCGTTGGTCAGGAAGAGGACTACTCAGTGCGTTTAGGACATGCGGGGGCAGCGCCCAGTGCACGTTCCTCGCGATAACGATGCGCCCTTCGACATCCTCCTGCTTCTTGGGCCGTTGCTGCGGCTTCTGTTCGATCACCCGCCCGTGTACATAGCCATAAAGTTCGTCGAGGGTGATGTCGCCGTCGCCGTCGAGGTCCGCCTCTCCGGTCAGTAGTCCTTCGACCAGAAACCTTGTGAACAAAGACTCCGACGCGTCGCCATTAAGGGTGGGTCCTTCGAAGGAGTACTGCGTGGCATCGGAGGCGGTTAGCACCGCCCGGCCCCTCCCCCCGAATCTCTCCATGGTGTGGACCGCCGTGTCCCCCTTAACAAGGCTGTCGGCGGGAAAAGCGCCGCTGTAGCAGCAGTCAAGGATCAGGACCTTCTGCCGCGCCGCGCACTCGCGCATGGCATCGCTAATCAAGTTCCCGCTAAGGCCGGTGAACTTCAAGTTGTCATATCTTGTGTTGGCCAGCGCAAGGTAAAGCTGGCCATAATCATCCTTGAGCCCGTGACCTGTGAAGTAGAGCAGGCTCAGATCATCGCGCCGTTGATCACGATAGAACTCACCGATAGCCTCGCCTACCACGTGCAGCGGTTCGTTGATCAGGAGCGTGATTTCGAACCCGGCGATCTCAGGGTCCCTCAGGACCTTAGCGAGGTTATCCGCGTCGTGAGCGGGCGCGAGGAGCTTGCTCAAGCTGCCGTCTGCATAATCGTAAGTGGCCACCAGCAGCGCAACTCTCCGTCCGGCCACGACCTACTCCCTAACGTGCCGACGAACCCACGTCCGGACTAGCTCGTCGCGCTCCTGTCGAGAAGCCCGATCCAGTGTGATCGTATCGCCGTCAATCGTCATTGTGATGCTGTTTGCGGAGCGAGTCCGGGCCAGCCAGCCCTGGATCGAGGTGATCAGCACCGTGAACACGCCTCCCGATGCACTCAGTGTCACCAGTAGCGTTCCCCAGTCGATGCCGCTTCCCTTGGCACCTTGTGGCATTTCCTCGGATGACCGCGGGATGGCCGCTTCGAAATCCAATTCACGGAGCTCGGTGCGAAGCTGCCGGGTTACATGCTCTGCTTCATCCGATCCCGCTTCCGGGTCGAGCCCGATCACCAGCCGTACGCCGCGCACGTTGTCATCTGCCGCAGCATCGTCATGAAACACAGCAAACCCCCACAAAAAGACCAGCTCACCAGAAGACGGGCCATACCCTCATCTAGGTCTTAGGATAACGCTTCTCGGCCCTCCCGGCATAGCGGAAAAACTGTAATTTCAACCTTGTAACTCCCGACACTGGTGACTGCCGTAACAGAGGATAGGGACGAGGCCGAGCTGGAACTGTCGCCGGCTCGCCTTATTGGCTAGGCGTTGCGCAACGAGATTTATGAGCGGAACTCTTGACGTTCTCCCGGTAGGTCCCCCGGCGATCCCAGGCGTTTCTTAACGCATTCCTCTCATGCGGCGAGCGCCGCAGAGGCAACCACGCTGCTCACCTTATGTGTAAGGGCGGAAATGCCAACGGTAGCGAGCCTGAGGCGTCATCTTCGCGCAGCATACCCGCGTACGCTTACCGCGCAGCGGGCACACAGCGCCTGTACAGCGCAGCGCCCGCGTGTGCGGGCGCTGCGCGCCGCGTTTCCGTCTCGGTCCCCCCTCCTGCCTGCGCTGACGCGCCCGCTGCGCTCCGCCTTCTTGTTCCTGACCTAATGGGCACATGGCAGGCCACCGCTACACGGTACTAGGGCGTTTGGAGCTCCCGGTGCAGATCGCGGGACCTGCCAGCCAGATCCATGTCTTCCTCAGCTTGGCGCGCGATGCCTTCCTTGAGAGGGGCGGGATCTGGCTGGTCCGGCTGGTGCCGGGTGACCTGCTTATCCTGACTAGGGGCGGTGACCTCTCGGGTGAGATCCAGGGACCTGGCACCAGCCGGGCGCACAAGACGCTACGCGACACGCCGGGCCGCTTCCGCGGCGTTAGCCGTCCGTGCCGGTATCGGTGGTCGTGGCCTGAGCCACCCGCAGGAGCAACCCCTTCACCGCACCGGAGCCGCCGAGCCCCGGGAGGGACAGGCCACCATCTGGCCCACCCTCACCGACACCACCCCCGCCACCATCACCGCCCTGCTCAACGACCCCCGCGTCAGTGCCGGCCAGCCCGGCTTCCAGGCACCCCAGCTCAGCACCCCTGCCCCCATTTCAGAGTTGGCACAAGGCCCTATTTGGCGGTTTCTGGCCATGATCATGGTTCCGGCTCAGTGGACTAGGAGGCCTTCGGTGCGACCGGGTCGTGCGGGCCGTCTGACGTTTCCGGCTCAGTGGACTAGGAGGCCTTCGGTGCGACCGGGTTGTGCGGGCCGTCTGACGTTACGCCATACATGCCCCGGGCGAGGCATCCGGCCGTTAGCTATCGGGGACAAGCTCGGCCGCGTCGTGGTGAAGCTTGGCCATCGCCTGGTCGAACGTAGCGAGCCGGGATCCGTGTGCCCGCGCGAGCTGTGCCAGGTAAGCATCGGTCACCTGGCGGTGACCGATGATTCCCTGGGTGGGGACATCGGTGTACGGGACATCGTCAGGCCAGAATTCATGCCGCGGGTCAGCGGTGGTGCCGCTGAGGATCTCTCGTGCCGCGCTGGCCGGCTGGCCTTCGCGGATGAGCAGCCGTACCAGGCTGCCTTGAGTGACCGGGCACGTCGCGAAGTTTCCGCTCATGCCGACGAACCAGTTCTCGGCGGCACCATGGTGAACATGATCCTCAACGAGGAGGGCGATGAGCACGTTCGCGTCGAGGAGAACGGTCACTGATCGTCGTCCTCCAGCCGCCGCACATCCTCGCTGGTGATCGTCCTGCCGAGGTGCGCGACAGGAAGGCCGGTGCGGGCGCTCTTGCCTATTTCGCCTGCGCTGCCCGACCCGAGTCCCCGGCGGATCAGCCCGGCGACAGCCTGACTCAGCGACTGATGGGTATCCCTGGCGATCGCAACCGCCTGAGCGTGAAGATCGTCTGGTAGGTCGATCGTGGTCCTCATGCTAGTTTTTTTTCTTTCCCCCCTCCCCCTTTCTTGCGCTCCCGGCGCTGTGACCACGCTGCACCAGCGCTGCGCGCGATCCAGGGGAAGCCAGGTGCGTATCGCGCGCGCGCCCGCGGCCAGGACGGCGCCGGTGGCGGTACGGCGGCGTCGGCGCCCCCTCTCTCCGCCGCCGGGCCCGGGCTGCGGTGCCACGTCATGCTGCGGCGGGTGTTCGGCGAACCAGGCGGCCCAGCAGAGTGAGAACGCGCAGTTGACCAGGGCCTGGTGGCGGCGGATGGCGACATCGGAGCGGACCTGGAAGTCGGCCCAGCCCAGCTCGTCCTTGACCTGCTTGTAGCTTTGCTCGATCCAGTGCCGGATGCCGTACAGGCGCACGATCTCGGCCAGGTCTGCGGCCGGGTGCGGGCTGTCGGCTTCACGCGGCCCGCCGGGCCGGGGCAGGTTGGTCACCAGGTACCAGGTCGCCTTGTCCGGCAGGGTACCCGGGTCGGCGGTGGCCACCACCAGGCGCCGGGCGCCGTCCGGCCCCCACCAGCCCAGGGAAGCGTCGGCGGCCCACCAGGTCTGGGTGTGCCCGTCCCGGAAGGTCCGGGTCACCGGGATCCAGTCGCCGGGATCCTCCGCCCGTCCCAGGCCAGGTCGCGGGCCGCGTCGACCGGGGTGTGCGCGTCGGCGCCGTAGGCCCAGGTGCCGCGGCGCGGCTTGAGCGCCATCACGATGCAGCCCGGCTCGGCCAGCTCGGCGCGGAACCCGTCCTGGTCGCCGTAGGCGCTGTCTGCCACCACCGCGCGAACGCGAACCCCGCCGCCTCGGCCTGGATCGCCAGGTCCGCGCCGATCGCCAGCTTGGTGCGGAACCCCGGTCGGTCTTCCCCTTCGCGAGGTGCCGGGCCGGGGTATACGGCACCGCATGCACCGGGTAGTAGACCCGCTCGTCGGCCCACAGCGTGGTACGTACCACCCTAGTGTAACTTCATCTCATCATGATGCAATGATGAGATCCTCATCGCCGTAAATCCACCGGGCACGGGCAGCAGCCGCGGTCAAGCCGCCCGGCGAGGACGCGCTTGTGTGTCATTATCGTTTGCATAGTGGACGGTGGCTGCACTCGTAGATATAGCTGTTGAACTGGGTAAACGTCGTAGGGTTACTGCAGGTGCAGGCACCAGATGCCCACGGGCTTCCCATAGGGACATGTCCAATCGCGGCGTGCCCCTCCATCGAGCCCGCGGTGGGCCTGCGTCCTTGCTCCTGAAGCAGCCGCTCGCGTAGGAAAGGGGTCACGCCGAGCTCGACGACCAGGTTGGCGGAGGCGATCTCGAAGGCCATCGCGGCGGTGGAACTGGCGCCCTTGCGGAGCAGGATCAGTCGATCGTGTGGCCGCCGTTCACGGTCAGCCGCTCGCCGGTGATGAAGGATGCTGAGTCGGACGCGAGGAACGACACGGCCCCGGCGATGTCGTCCGGCACTCCCATCCGGCCGAGCGGCGCCTCGTCGCGATAGCGGCGCAGGCCGTCGGCCGGGGAGTCCGCGTGCCGCTCGACCGGGATCCAGCCCGGCGCGACATAGTTCACGGTGATGCCGAAGGGGCCCAGCTCCCGAGCCCACGACCGGGTGAGGCCGAGCTGAGCTCCCTTGGCGGCTACGTAAGCTGACATGCCCGGCACCGCACGCTCGAAGATGTCCGGGCCGATCTGGACGATCCGGCCGCGTCCGCGCTCCTTCATCCCGGGCAGCACCGCCTGCACGAGCAGCGTCGGGCTCTTGACGAAGAACAGTAGCTGGTCTAGGTGATCCTGCCAGCTCAGCTCCTTGAGCGGCACGGCCGGCTGCGGGCCGGTAGCGTTGACCACGAGCACGTCGATCGATCCGAGCTGGTCAGTGGCCCGGCTTACCAGGCCAGCCGCCGCGGCCTCGTCGGTGATGTCGGCGGCGAACGCCTCGGCTGTCCCTCCGCGGGCGAGGATGTCCTCGACGACGTGGCCGGCCTCGTCCCGTTCCAACTCGGACCGGTAGTTCACGGCCACCGGCCAGCCGTCGGCCGCGAGCCGACGCGCGATCACCGCCCCGAGTCCGCGCGACGCGCCGCTGACCAGAGCCGCCCCGTGCGTCGTTGACATCGGCTCCTCCGAGAAGATGACCGCGTGCTCCGCCTGCTGTTCAGCGACGGCACGGCGAGGATGTCGGCTTCTCCGGTGAACGGTGAACGGGCGTCCTGCCACCGCTGAACGACCCCGGCCACCTCGCTGAGATGACGATCGATCCTAAGGCCGGATGATCGTCTGGCCTGGCGGCATCGACCTAGCGCCCGAACCGTTGTATGAGCAGGCGAAGGCCCATCCGCTTCTTGCCGCCGGACACCCTGGCCGGGAGACGCCCTGCCGTAAAGCTCGGGACAAGTCCCTCTGCACCTGCAGAGGGTGCACAGCGGCGTGTGGCCGCATAAGCAGACCTATACTTTGAACTGCGGAAACAGTCCTGGGATGACTGCATCAGCCCGAGGGGTCTGCCGTGCCAGGCGACAGCGGCGCTGTCGGTCATTCCTGGCAACGTCCCCGCGGCTGCACCTAGCTCGAATACACTTAATATAACTGTAGTCGAGCTACGGGGGCTCCGCTGGATAGCAGCACCTGGGACAAGCCGACGGACGTCTTCGACCGTGACGCGGAGTGGACGGATCTGATCGACTTCGCGCGCTCGCCGTGGCCAGGCTTGCGGATCGCCGTGGTCTACGGCAGGCGCAGGCAGGGCAAATCGTACCTGCTGCGTCGGCTCACCGGCGCGGCCGGCGGACTATATCACCTGGCCACCGAACAGGCCGAGCCGGTCTCGCTGCGCCGGTTCGGTGACTCACTCGCGGCCTGGGCGGGCCTGTCGGCTGGTGCATTCGGGTTCGGGGGATGGGAGCAGGCGCTTCGGACGGCTATGGAGGTGATGGCGGCACCATCTCGCTCGCGTGTTTCCCGCAGTGTGCCTGCGCTGCTGGTCCTTGATGAGTTCCCGTACCTGGCTCAGGAAACTCCCGGGCTGCCGTCGATTGTGCAGTCCCTGTACGACAGCCTGGGACCGGGTGCCGGGGTGAGCGCCGCGTCGTTTCGCCTTCTCCTGTGCGGTTCGGCGATTTCGGTCATGGCGGACCTGCTGTCCGGGACCAGGGCGTTGCGCGGCCGGGCCGCGCTCGAACTGCGCGTGCGGTCATTCGGCTACCGGGCCGCGCGGGACTACTGGGGGATCGCCGATCCTGCCGTGGCCTTCGCGCACAACGCCCTGATCGGCGGCACGCCCGGCTACCGCGAACTTGTGCTGGACCCGCAGGTTCCGCAGGACCCCGCGCAGCTTGGCAACTGGCTCGCGCGGAACGTGCTGCGACCGTCCATGCCGCTGTTCGACGAGGCCCGCCGGGTCGTGCACGAGGACCCGCGCATCCGCGACACCGCCGCGTACAGTTCGGTGCTCGCGGCCGTGGCAGCGGGCGAGTCATCGCCGACGAAGATCGGCGGCCTGCTGGGCCGCCCGGCCACCTCACTGGCGCACCAGCTGACCACGCTGGCCTCGGCTGGATTCATCGACCGCCGGCACGACCTGCTGCTGGACCGGCGGCCCGTGATCACCGTCGCCGACCCGATGGTCCGCTTCCACCAGCTCGTCATCGAACCGTACCTGGCCGACCTGGAAGCTGGCCGGGCGCGCCAGGTCTGGACCGAGGCAGAGCACACCGCAGAATCCAAGATCTTCGGGCCCCATTTCGAGGCGCTCGCCGCCGAGTGGGTCGCCCGCTACGCTTCCGTGGAGGCCGGCCTGGCCGTCGGCCCGGTCGGGCAGACCGTCATCGCCTGCCGCGAGCACAAGGTGAGCCACGAGATCGACGTCCTGGCGCTCGCGCGCGGCAGCCCGCCCACGGTCCCCCGGCACGCAGTAGCATTCGTCGGCGAGGCCAAGCACCGCGACCGCCGCCCAGGCCTGGCCGAGCTGCACAGGCTCCAGCACCTCCGCGACCTGCTGACCGCCTCAGGGCACGACGCCGCCGACGCCACACTTGGCCTGTTCAGCGCGACAGGCTTCACCGATGAACTGACAGCCGAAGCGACCGTCAGCGACGGCAAGATTCTCCTGGCCACACTGGACGATCTCTACCGCCAGCCGTCATGAGCGATCGGCCCTAAGTGTGTGGTTATCGCAGACAGGGCGGACTGTGCCCGCAGTGGTACTTGTGGTCGTTGAGCTGGGTGGACGTCCGCGTGGCTGCCATGTGTCGGTTTCGGCCGGGCGGAAGGGGTTCAAGGCCGGGCTGGACGGACAGCGGGAACGGATGCGCAGCCCGGGATTCCCCTAGGACGAGATCGTCGCCGAGATCGGGGACGGTACCGGGCGCGCCCGCTGAGGCATACCGGCTGTACGCCTGAGGTTATGCTTCTCGCCCTGATCCGCCGCCGGTGCCGGGTGGTGGGGTCATTTGGCTGAGCTGTATCTGTTCTTGGGCGAGCCGCAGTTCGGTGGTGAATTCCCGGAGCAGCCGCGCGTCTTATGCGGTGAGATTGCTGCCGGCCAGGGCTAGGACGTCGCCGCCGGTGAGCTCGGCCTGGAACGGCGCCTGGTCTGGTGTCGCGGGTAGTGGTTGGCCTGCTGCCGCTGTCATCTGCCAGCCCTCGCCGTCTGGCTGGAACATGGCCACGGCGTCGAGGTCGAAGGTGCGCCGTATGGCGGCGGCCATCTGCTGGCGGGTGTCCGGGCCCAGCGCCAGGGCCCGGGCGGCGAGCCGGGCAAGGCTGTCGGCTTCGGCCTGGGAGTGCGCTGACTGGATCCCTCTCCTGGTCAGGACGTCGACGAGCAGGCCGGTGGCGGCGGCGACGCAGCCGAAGACGATCAGCCCGACCACGTCGATCGCATGGTTGATCCGCAGGCTGTAGTAGGGGGTGGTGAAGAAGAAGTCTGCTGCCAGGAACCCGATGACGGTGGCCGCCGCGGCCGGGCGGATTCCGCCGGTCAGGGCGGTGGCAACGACCGCCAGCAGGACGCACAATAGTGCCCCCGCCAGGCCGAGTGAGGACCGGAACGGGATCAGGGCAACGGTGACGCCGACCGGGGCCACGATCGAGAGCAGCCATCCTGTGCGCCGGCGCCTGGGCGGCAGCTCCACCCTGCGGTGCCGCTGGGGAAGCCCCAGGTGCGCGGTCAGCGGGTGCTTCGCCGGCTGGAAGGCCGGGATCAGGTGCACCTCGACCGGGCCGGCGTGCCGGATGGTACGGCCGATCACCGAACCGTGCAGCGCCTCGTAGGCGCGGGTGCGGCGGGTGGTGCCCAAGACCAGCTGAGCGGCACGCTCACTGCGGGCGAAGTCCAGCACGGTCATCGCCACGTCGGCACCGGTGGTCTCCGCGTAACGGCCGTCCAGCTCAGCGAGCAGCCGACGCTGGCCCTCCAGCCATACCGGCTCGGACTCGACCAGGCCGCTGGGCTGGCGGACGTACACGCCGATCAGCTCACTGTGCCCGGCCGCGGCCAGCTGCGCGGCCCGGCGCAGCACATGCTCACCCTCAGGCTCGCCCGCCAGGGCAGCGACAACCGGGGCGCCCCGTACTGGCGAGCCCGCTGGCCCGCCGAAACCGTGCTCACTCACCCACCGCCGGCCCAGCGCGCCCAGCGCCGCCAGGTTCTCCGGGACGAAGTAGCCGCTCAGCGCCCGCTCCGCGGTACCGGGCGGGTACAGGCGGGCAATGCGCTCGCGCAGCGCCTCCGGGCCGACCTCCAGTAGATCCACCCGGTCGCACGCCGCCGCCACCGCATCCGGGACGGTCTCGGTCACCGCCATGCCAGTCAGTTCCCGGACCGGGTCGCTCAGGCTCTCCAGATGCTGCACGTTCAGGCAGGACACCACGTCGATGCCCGCCTCCAGCATCCCCTCCACATCCTGCCAGCGCTTGTCATGCCGCCCGCCGGGAACCACGGTGTGGGCCAGCTCATCCACCAACACGACCTGCGGTCTGCGGGTCAGCACGGCCGGCACGTCCAGCTCCGCGAACACAGTGCCCCGGTGAGTCACCTTCCGCAGCGGCACTACCTCCAGGCCCCCGGCCAGGGCACCGGTATCAGGCCGGCCATGCGTCTCCGCCACCCCGATCACCACATCGGCACCCGAGGCAGCCAGCCGACGGCCCTCGGCCAGCAGCGCATACGTCTTACCGGCACCAGGCGCGGCCGCCAGGAAAAGATGCAGCCTGCCACGGCCCGTACGCTGCGCCGCCATCGGCTGCTCCCGCCCGGCCTCGTCCCTGCCATCGCTCGGGCAGCGTGCACCGGGCGGCAACGTCCCAAGCTCGGCACGGCCGGGCATGTAGCCAGACATGTCACCTCCGGCGCGCGCATCCTTATTCTCATGATTCTCATGGCGGTGCCAGCAACTGATCAGGGCCGAAAGTCCCCGACGCCCAGGACTCGCGACTACTACGCCCTTATGCTGGGCCCTGCCCAAGCCGCGCCCCATCCCGGCGCAATCTTGAGAGCTCGACAACCCACGGAGCGGCGAAGGCTCTCGCGGGACGTGACGTGCGACACTTGTATGATTGTGAGGAGGAGTCATGCCAGGCCGCCAGCCCATGGAAGAAGCCCTGGGATATAGATGGGATCAATCTGCCGTCCCGCGGGATGTTCCCAGCTTCTCGGTAGAACGTGCTGTGTGGCGCTTCCAGCATTCCCTGCCTGAATATGTGTGGGATGCTGCGGTCCTTGAGGGTAATCCCTTCACCTATCCAGAGGTACAGACACTCTTGGACGGGATCACGGTGGGCGGCCGGAAGATCAGCGATGAGCAGCAGGTGCTGAACCTTGCTGAGGCCGCTAACGAGCTTCTCCGACTGGTGAAGACAGGAGAATTCCACCTGGCTAAGGAGATCTCCGATAACCTGCAGTACTTGATCGCGCGGGACGAGGCCCTGGAGTCAGGCCACTTTAGGGGTGAAGGGAAAGAAAAGCTCACGCCCGCGGTCGGGCTTGGGGTGCACGGCCGATATCTGCCGCCGTCAACCGAGCCAGGCGGCGAAAATCTCCGTCGTATCTTCACCTGCGGTGTGGAGTTCATTCAGGCTGAGCTGGACTACGTCTTCGAGCAGGCCATTGCGTACTTCCTGTTCGCAGCCCTTCAGCAATTCTATTTCGACGGGAACAAGCGTACTTACCGTTATATGATGAATGGGCATCTCATGTCGCATGGATTTGACGCGATCAGCGTCCCTGCCGCACGTCGGCAGGAATTCAACGCCAGCACGGTCGAATTCTTTACTACGAAGGACGGGACAGGCATGTTCCGTTTCCTTGCTTCTTGCCGCGCCGAAGCGGACCAGGGAGTTCTCCCTGGCGACAACAGCTGAACGGAACGCTTGCCGCGGCTTTCGAGAGGTTATCAGCCATCACGTCCGGCACGCCGAAGGGCTGAAGGTGCTGGTGAGAAGACGGGTTCCCGGGTACGCGCTGGACGGGCCCGCAGCTTGGCGCCTGTGACGTTATCGTTTGCACCGAGGCTTCTGCTTGCAGTAGCACATGTAGCCACCTGCGTCACTGCCGAACGCGGCGACGAGGCGGCGCATGGACAGCGCGTCGGCCCCGTCGCGGCCGATGATCTCCAGCGCGGCGGCCAGCACTACCTCCCGGGTGTTTTTGCCGTCCGGTCCTCGTTAGCCCGTAGTTCCCCCCGCCAGCGAACCGGCATAGTGCTGACCAGGCGAAACAGTCTCGGCTCATGACAACGTAGACATGTAATTGCCGACATCGAGGGCGTTAGTACCTGGTCAAACAAGTCCACCGATCAGCTTTGGGGAAAACTTTGGGGGAACTTCGGGTCAGCGTCCCGGACGATGCGTCAACCGTTGCCGGGGCATGGCCTGGGCTGATCCGGTTGGACACTGCGGGTCCCGCCGGCTGCCGCCTTGGAGGGAGCCGGCAACGCTTATTTCTCCGCAGGCCGACCTGGGGTACGGTTAAGGGCACTAAGTAAGCCCGGTAGGGGCGCGCTCGTGGCGCGGCCTGTGCACCCGGGCAGCTGCTCTGGACCCCGGCGGTGCGATGTCAACCGTCACGATGGGCCTCCAGGGAGTTCCGATGGTGCAATCCTCCGGCGCAGCGGTCCCCGCGCCCGGGCTCTCTGCAGTGCCGCGCGGGCACCGGTGGGCCGCTTTGGTGGTGCTGTGCGCCGCCGCGCTGATCGTCAATGTGGACAACACCATCCTTAACGTGGCCCTGCCCACCCTGGTCAGGAAGCTGGCCGCCACCTCGAGTGAGCTGCAGTGGATCGTCGACTCCTACGCGATGGTCTTCGCGGGCCTGCTGCTCGTCGGCGGCAGCCTGGCTGACCGGTTCGGGCGCAAGCGGTTCTTCCTCATCGGCCTGGGCGTTTTCGCCGCGGGATCGGTCGGCGCCGCGTTCTCCGGGTCGGTGGACCTGCTGATCGGGTGGCGAGCGGTGATGGGGGCCGGTGCGGCGCTGACGATCCCCGCGTCGCTGTCGATCGTCAACGACCTGTTCCGCGACCCGGCGGAGCGGGCCCGCGCCATCGGTGCCTGGGCCGCGACCATCGGGCTCGGTATCGCCATCGGCCCGATTGCCGGCGGCCTGCTGCTGGCCCGGTTCTGGTGGGGATCAGTGTTTCTCGTCAACGTCCCGATCGTGGCCGCCGGGTTCGCAGGCGCCCTGCTGCTGGTGCCCGACTCGAAGAACCCGGCCGCCGACCCGCCCGATCCCTGGGGGGCGATGCTGTCGATCGCCGGCCTGGGCTTGCTGCTGTGGGCGATCATCGAGGCTCCGGCCAGGGGCTGGGGCTCCGCGGAGGTAGTCGGAGCCGGGCTGGCCAGCCTGGCCGTCCTCGGCACCTTTGTCGCCTGGGAGGCCCGCAGCCTTCACCCGATGCTGAAGCTGGGGTTCTTTTCTGACCGGCGGTTCTCGGTGGCCGCGGCGGCTGAAGTCCTCGGGGTCTTCGGGTTGCTGGGCGCGCTGTTCGTACTGACCCAGTTTCTGCAGTTCGACCTCGGTCTGTCGCCTCTGCAGGCTGGGCTGCGGATCTTGCCCATGGCCGCGGTGCTGGGCGTGAGCGCGCTGTTGTCCCCGGTCCTCGGCCGCGTCATCGGGCTCAAGTTCACGGTGGCCGCCGGCCTGGCGGCGGTCGCAGGCGGTCTGTGGCAGATCTCGGCGGTGTCCGCGGTTACTACGACCTACCCGGACGTGGTGCCCGGCCTCCTGCTGGTCGGGCTGGGAGCCGGTCTGCTGCTGCCGACGGCGACGAACTCCGTCGTGGGTTCGGTCCCGCAGGGCGACTCCGGGATGGGATCAGCCTCCAATGCCGTGGCGCTGCAGGTCGGCGGTGCGCTCGGGGTCGCGGTGATCGGGAGCGTGCTGTCGACTCGTTACCAGGAACACATGACCACGGCGCTGGCGGGCCGGCACCTGCCGGCAGCTGCGACGCAGGCCATCCTCGGCTCACTCGGCGGTGCCCTCGCCGTGGCCGCGCGCGCCGGGGGCGCCGCCGGCGCCCTGCTCGCGCATGCTGCCCGCGCCGCGTTCATGAGCGGCAACGAGATAGCACTGGCCGTCGGCGCCGCCGTCGCCCTCGGCGGCGTGGTCCTGGTACTGGCACGCCTGCCGTTGCGGGTTTCGCGGGACTCACCGGATCTTCAGCGGCAGACGGTGAGCACCGGGCCATCGCCGAACGCTCATGCCACGGCGGCAACCAAAAAGGATGCGGTCAGCCGGGAGAAGCCAGACGCGGCCGTCCACGTTCGTGCCGACAGAGGTTAACCCCGCTGGTCTGCATCTGCCGATCCCTGGAAGCGGCCATGGCCGTGAGGGAGCCGGCATCACGGCATGCGCCCCGGCCCGCGCTGATCGCGACTCCACAGCAGCTGAGATGCAGCAGGCCCCTGCGCATAATCCGCGCCGACCTCTGATACAAGGCGCTAGGCCGCCTGGAGCATCTGGTAGTCCCAGGAGTCCCGGCTGGGACATCTCCCCTCAGTATCCCGGGTGTTGAGCCCAGGGCGCTGCAGTTCGTCCGGGAGTGGGCCGCGCTCCGGCATGATGAGATCCTGGCGAACTGGGAACGGGCACGGCGGAATGAGCCCCTGCTCGGCATCGACCCGCTGGCGTAGCATGAAGATCGTGGACGAGAACTACCTGCCGGTCGTCGTGGGTGTCGCCGTGGTCGGGGACCGCGTGCCGACGAGCTGGGTCCGCTCGTCCGCGCCAAGAGGCGGGCGGGTACGCGGAGAGGTCATGAGCGCCGACGCTACCCCACCTCGCTCCGGGAGCGCATCGCGATTAATGCCGGGCCCAAGCCGCCGGGCCGAGCCCGGACCTTCTGTTTTGCGGCGATTTCAAGGTATTTTGGCCCATGATGCCGTTTACCTCGTCAGTCGACAGGCCGGCGCGTGCGGAGCGGCGGCGGCCTTGACCGACGGGGTGGACGCCCCGGCCGAGACCGGTGCGGGAGCCGACGTAACAGCACCGTCAGATCAGCACCCGGTATCAGCACGTGCTCCCCGCCGGTACGGGGTGCGGCGCAGCGTGCTCGCCGCCCTGGCCATCGCGGTCCTGGTCAGTGTCATCGTCATCGAGCGCCATACGCTGGCCGAGTCGCTGCACGTGCTGGCCCATCTGAACTGGGCCTGGTTCCTGCTTGCCCTGGCGTCGGAGGCGATCTCCCTGTCGAGCTTCGGGCTCAGCAGGAGAGAGCTGCTGCGGGTCAGCGGGCGGCCGCCCAGTTTCGGCACGGTGATGACGATCACCTACGCCGCGAACGCGCTGTCCATCTCCGTACCGTTCGCGGGCGCCGAACTGGCCATAGTCTTCTCCTACCGCCAGTTCCGCAGGCACGGCGTGGACGCCGCCACCACGGGCTGGATGCTCGCCGTCTCGGCGATCTTCTCCACCTCCGCGCTCGCCTTGCTGCTGGCGGTCGGAGCGCTGGTCGGCTCGGCGTCGCTGGCCAGCGCGGCGGGCTTCCTCGGCGCCTTCGTGTTCGTCGTGCCGGGCGTCGCGGTGCTGCTCGCGCTGCGCTTCGAAAACGTCCGCAGGCGCCTGCATCAGGTCATCGCCTGGCTGGTCGGCCTGTCCCGGAGCGTCCTCGGCGTGCCGACAAACGGTGTCGACGGCCTGGATGAGTTCCTGGACCGGGTGGCGAGCCTGCGGCTGCCCTGGCCCCGGTACGCGGAAGTGTTCGGCCTGGCCGTGCTGAACTGGGCCGCGGATTGCGGAGCGCTGGCCTGCGCGATCAAGGCCACGGGCCAGCCCGTTCCCTGGCACAGCCTGCTGCTCGTCTACGGGGCCGGCGCCGCGGTCGGCAGCACGGGAATTACCCCGGGGGGATTCGGCCTCGTCGAGCTGGCTCTGACCGCGGCGCTGACCGCCGCGGGGCTGCACCGGTCGCCGGCGCTCGCGGCGGTGCTGGCCTACCGCCTGGTCAACTTCTGGCTGATCCTCATCGGCGGGTGGATCTTGATTGCGGTGCTCGCCCACCGGCGGATCGCCCCGGGCGAAGTCGCCCCGGACTCCCCCGGCCCGGACGGTTTAGGTGAGCCCGCTGACCACGCCGGCCGAATCGGTCACGCTGGCCGAGCTGGAGTCCGATCCGCATCCCGCGCTGGCCCGGCTCCGCGCCGCCGCTCCGGCCTGCTGGGTGCCGGTTCTCGGCGCCTGGCTGGTCACCGGGTATGACCTGGCCGTCGAGGTGCTCCGTGACTCGCGGACGTTCACGGTCGACGACCCTCGGTTCTCCACGGCCAAGGTGGTCGGCCCGAGCATGCTCTCGCTGGACGGCGCGCGGCACGCCCGCCACCGCGCCCCGTTCACCCGTCCGTTCCGGTCAGACGAGATCCACGCCCAGCTCGGTTCCGTCATCAGTGCCGAGGCCGATCGGCTGGTAAACGCCATTCAGCCGGACGGCAGAGCCGAACTACGCCGGGCGGTGGCCGGCCCGCTGGCCGTCAGCGTCATGGCCGAGGCGCTCGGTCTCGGCCGGACCGATCCCGCGCAGATCCTGGCCTGGTACGACGGGATCGTGGCCGCCGTCCAGGCCGAGGCCGCGAGCCTCCGGGGCGGCAACGGATACGGCCGCCGCGGGCAGCACCGCGTTCGCCGAGCTTGCCGCCAGCCTCCGGCAGGTCATCGCGGCGCCTCACGCGTCCTGCCTGCTGGCCGAGGTCACCGGGCCGCTCACCGAGGACGAGGCCATCGCCAACGCGGCGGTCCTGCTGTTCGGCGGGATCGAGACCACCGAGGGCATGATCACGAACGCCATGCTGCACCTGCTGTCCGATCCGGGCAGCCTCGAGCTGGTACACACGAACGGCGGGCTGATCCCGGCGGCGATCGAGGAATCGCTGCGGCTGGAACCGGCCGCGGCCGTGGTCGACCGCTACGCGACCCGCGACACGCAGCTCGGCGGCGCCCGCATAAGCGCCGGTGACCAGGTCACGGTGTCCATCGCCGGGGCGAACCGGGATACGGCGGTGTTCGGCGATCCAGACCGGTTCGACGTCCGCCGACCCAACTCCGCAAAGCACCTGGCCTTCGCCCACGGCCCGCACTTCTGCCTCGGCGCCCACCTGGCCCGCCTGGAGGCGCGGATCGCCGTCGAGACCCTGCTGGACCGGCTCCCCGGCTGCGCCTGGACCCGCGCTACTCCCCCGGCACGCCACGGGGCCTGGTATTCCGCAAGCCGCCCGAGCTTTACGTGTGCTGGACTCCGCGCCGACGGTGAAGCGCGATAAAGTTACGGCTGGCTAAGGGAACGATTTCTGTCTGCTGATATCCCGGAGGGGGCGGTGAAATGAGACGTCTGCGGCGACGGCAGCCGGTTACTCCTGCGCAGGTCGGAGGGGCGGAGGATGAGGTCGCCGGGCCGCGGCCCGGCGATAGATCCCGCGGGATGGTGGGCCTGGAACTGGTACAAAGTTTCACCGGCATGAAGGAAGAGCTGTACGCAATTGCCTGGTCGGCCGACGGGATGACTTTAGCGGCAACCAGTGATTCGGGGCCGGTCGGGCTCTGGACGTCGGCCGCAGGCGAGCTGCGGCTCTTGACGGGTCATTCCGCAACCCCGATTGGGTTGGCCTGGCATCCAGCGCTTCCGCTGCTGGCTACCGGAGCGGATGACAAAACGGTACGCCTGTGGCAGACAGAAACTGGGCAATCCAGTGTCCTCTGTGAGCTCAAGCATCCGATAAAAGGCGTGGCATGGTCACCGGCCGGGAGCCGACTCGCCGTATACGACTTCGACGGTGGCCTCAGCATCTACGACACGGAAGACCGCACTGTGCTGCGGAGCGCACATCCGTACAAGACGGGGGGCTTCGGGCTGTGCTGGTCACCGGATGGGCGGATACTGGTGGCCGGCAATCAAAGCGGCGACGTAATTGTCTGCTCCAGCGAGGATCTTCGGCTCATTCACAGGCTGAATGGAGGCAGGGGAGGGCCATTCGACCTGGCGCTGGCACCACAAGGTGATGATATCGCGTCCGCTGGGGGACTCGACAATACCGTCCGGATCTGGAATTCGGCCAGCGGGAAAGAAATTACTATCCTTGAAGGTCACCGGCAGGGCGTGGTATGCGTCAGATTCTCGCCAGACGGGAAATTCCTGGCGTCATTGTCGTCGGAAGAGTTGCGGGTATGGCGCCGCCGCGACTGGGAATGCGTTTCAACCGTGCCCTGGACTCGTGCCGACGGAGTCGGCGGCCTGGACTTCCATCCGTCGCAACCGTTCCTAGCGGCAAAAAACCTGAACTACTACGATCCGGGCGGTAGGGCAAGACCGCCGCGAATCGACTGCTTTAAGGTCGACTACGCTCTGCTCGGCGGCGCCGACCTGATGCCCGATTCGTCCCGTTATGTCAACGCCAAGGTGATCTTGCTCGGCGATACCGGAGTCGGGAAATCCGGGCTGGGCCTGGTGCTCAGCGGGCAGCCGTATCAGCCGACCGACTCCACGCACGGGCGCAACGTCTGGACGCTAGACGCCCAGGAGGTCGGATGCCCCGGCGGGGGGCATGCAGACCAGGGAGATCCTGTTGTGGGATCTGGCCGGTCAGCCCGGCTACCGGTTGATCCACCAGCTTCACCTGGGCGAGGTCGCGGTGGCGCTGCTGGTCTTCGACTCCCGCAGCGAGACCGATCCGTTCGCTGGAGTTAAGCACTGGGTGCGGGCGCTGGCGCAGGCGCGGCGGCTGGAGGGCTCGTCGGCCGTTCCGCTGCGGGCCTACCTGGTCGCGGCCCGCGCCGACCGCGGCGGGGTCGCGGTGACCAGGGAACGCGTCCAGGCCATGCTCGACGATCTCGGCCTGGACGGGTTCTTCGAGACCAGCGCCAAGGAGGGCTGGCAGGTCGCCGACCTGGTCCAGGCGGTCCGGGACGGCATCGTCTGGGACGCGCTGCCGATGGTCAGCTCCAGCGTGCTGTTCGGCACGATCAAGGAGTTCCTGCTGGAGGAGAAGGAGCAGGGACGCCTGCTGTGCACCGTCGACGACTTGTTCCGTGGCTTCCAGCGGGCCCATCCCGACGCCCTGGCCGAGCATGACCTGCGGGCCAGCTTCGAGACCTGCATCGGCCGGGTGGAGAGCCGGGGGCTGATCCGGCGGCTGCACTTCGGCGACCTGGTGCTGCTCCAGCCGGAACTGCTCGATGCCTACGCCTCGGCGATGGTCCAGGCGGCCAAGGAAGAGCCGGACGGGCTCGGCTTCATTCCCGAAGAAGACGCACTCGAGGGCCGGTTCAGGCTGCCGGAGCAGGAACGCGTTGCCGACCGCGGGCAGGAGAAGCTGCTGCTGATCGCCACCGTCGAGGAACTGCTGCGGCACGAGATCGCGCTGAAGGCGACCACCGACCGCGAGGTGGACCTGGTCTTCCCGTCCCAGTTCACCCGGGAGCGGCCGGACGCCCCGGACATCCCCGGCAAGCAGGCCGTGTTCACCTTTGAGGGACCGCTGTACAGCATCTACGCCACGCTGGCCGTGCGCCTGTCGCACTCGGCGCTGTTCCGCAGGCAGGCCATGTGGCAGAACGCCGCCTCGTACGTCTCGAGCGCGGGCGGTATCTGCGGCATCCACCTGCGCGAGCTGGACGAGGGCCGGGGCGAGCTGGCGCTGTTCTTCGACGAGCAGGCGGGACCGGCCGCCCGCGCGCAGTTCGAGACCTACGTTGCCGAGCACCTGCAGCTCCGGGCCCTGCCGGGAACGCGTCACCCGGCGGCAGATCCGGGCCTGCCCGAACTGCGACTTCGTCCTGCCCGAGGACCTGATTCAGCGGCGGCTCAGGCTCGGCGCGACCACGATCCGATGCCCGGCCTGCGAGGAAAGCGTGCTGTCCCTGGGAGAGGAGCCGTCCGCGCGACCGAGGCCGCACTGGCCGAGATGAACCGCAGCGCCGATGACCAGCGGGACAGGAGCGTGGCCGAGGCTCGGCTCAGGGGCAAGATAGAGACCAGGGACTACGACGTGTTCCTGTGCTACAACTCCGGGGACCGGGAACGCGTCAAGGCCGTCGGCGAGCAGCTCAAGGAGCTGGGCATCCTGCCCTGGCTCGACGTCTGGGAGATCCGGCCCGGCGCACGCTGGCAGCAGGCGCTGCAGAAGCAGATCAAGTCGGTCAAGTCGGCGGCGGTCTTCATCGGTCCTAAGGGACGCGGCCCGTGGCAGGACGCTGAGGTAGAGGCCCTGCTGATGCAGCTGGTCAAGCGGAAGTGCCCCATCATCCCGGTCATCCTGGAGGGACGTCAGGGCCAGCCCCAGCTCCCACCGTTCCTCGGCCTGCTGCACGTGGTCGACATGCGCCAGCCGGACCCCGATCCGTTCCGGCAGCTCGTCTGGGGTATTACGGGCGAGAAGTCCCCCGCCGAGCTCTAGCGCACCGCGGGTGGCATGCTTAGGTGGGTCCGGGACAACCGAAGGAGGCGCGCATGTCGGAGCAGAACCTAGACGAGCCAGACGAGTTCGCCGGGCAGTTCGCCGACCGATTTCGCCGGAACCGCCGGGAGCACCGTGGCGAGATCGACCGCCTTGATGAGGACCAGCTCGCCGGACTCACCGAGGAAGAGCGCGTCGCGGCCGGGGTCGACGACTACGACCCGGACGAGGTGCCGCCCGCCACGGACACGCCGCCGCTTACCCAGGACGTCCGGCAGACCGAGCAGTACCAGGAGGAGCGGGCCGAGTTCATCCGGGAGTACGAGAAGGGCGAGCTGCGTCCCGTCGACGAAGACCACCCGTTCCCGCCCACCCGGTACGACGACTGAGCGGCGGCGGGCCCTGCTAAGGGGTTCAGGGCGCGTTCAAGGCCACGCTGGCTTCCGCGGTGTAGGCCAGGAAGGTCAGCGACTCCTGGAAGTACAGCTGTACGTATTCGGAGTCGTGGGACAGGTAGCCGATCGACAGGTCCTGGCCAAGGCGCAGCTCGTAGTCGCCGCCGCGGCCGGATAGCAGGAACGCCCCGTCGATCGCCGGCGCCCAGATGATCTCGCCGTCCACCACGTGGGCCAGGTGGTCGCGGATCGGGTAGCCGTGGTCGGAGGTCTCGCTCACCGCCGTGTAAGCGGGGGCGGACAGCAGCAGGGAGTAGGGACCGCCGACGCCGGCCAGCCGGAGCGCGCTGACGGCCTGGCTGATCACGGCCGGGTACTCGCGGGCCTCGGTGGGCAGCGTGAGGACCGGGTTGGACGTGCTCCGCCTGACCCCGGTGATCCCGGCGGCCGGGTAGCCGGCGAAGATCGCCTGGTCCTCGGCGAAGGCGATCTGCCGGGCCGCGTCCTTGACCGGCTCCCAGTCCGGGTCCTGCGCGCCGCGCTCAACGCTGTCCACGTCCAGCCTGCTCACCGTGAACGGCACCCGGAGCTCGACGAGCTGCTGTGCGCTGCGCAGCCAGGCCAGGATCCCGGCGGCATCCCCGCCGGGCGGTTCGATCTCGGCCAGGTGGCCGGTGCCGACGCTGGCCAGCGTGGGACCGTCTGGTCCGGTGACGTCCGCCACCCGGCGGCCGGCCACGTTCTGCTCGAACGTGCGGCGCGCCTCGGCCTCGATGCTCGCCCAGGCGGCATCGGAAACCGGCGCGAGCTCGCGGTACAGGTTGTTCATGGGGCGCTCCTCTTCAAGCTGCCAATGCCGAGGGAACCGTCCTTCTCCGAGCCGCTGCGCGCCGGGGAATCGCCGACCGCGCCGGGCGGATCGGGAAGGTCGTCGAGGAAGTCGGCCGACGGCACGAAGAACAGGCTGCCGGTGACGGCCGTGGAGAAATCGAGGATGCGGTCGGTGTTGCCCGGCGGGTCGCCGATGAACATGTGGGTCAGCATCAGCTCGGTCACGCTCGGCGTGGCCGCGTAGGCGATGTAGTACGTGCCGTACTCCCCGCGCCCGAAGTCGCCAAACGGCATGTTGGCCCGCAGGATCTGCCGCTCGGTGCCGTCGGGATCCTCGATGGTGTTCAGGGCGACGTGCGAGTTGGCCGGCTTGACGTCGTCCGGCATCTCGATGTCGGACAGTTTGTAGCGGCCGATCGCCTTCTCCTGGTCCTCCGTGGTCAGCGCGCTCCAGGCGTCCATGTCGTGCAGGTACTTCTGCACGATGACGTAGCTGCCGCCGGCGAACGCGGGATCGGCGTCGCCGACCAGGGCCGCCGCCCCGGCCGCGCGGCCGACCGGGTTCTCGGTGCCGTCGACGAAGCCGAGCAGATCACGCTCGTCGAAGTACCGGAAGCCGTGGACCTCGTCCCCGACGGTGGCCGCGCCGGCCAGCCGGCTAACGGCCTGGGACACGAACTCGAAGCACACGTCCATCCGCTCGTGCCGGACGTGGAACAGCAGGTCCCCGGGTGTGGAGGGGGCGCGGTGCGCGGTTCCGGCGAGCTCCCGGAACGGGTGCAGCTCGGCCGGGCGCGGGCCGGAGAACAGGCGGTCCCACGCGTCCGAGCCGATCCCGGCGACGCAGGCCATCGGGGCGTCCGGGGAGCGGAAGCCGACCGCCCGCTGCAGGCCCGCCCAGTCGGACAGCAGGTCCCGGCAGGTGGCCTCACCGCCGGGGTCGATGGTCAGGACCAGGAAGATCGCGTTCGCGGTGAGCGGGACCAGCACCGGCTGCGGCTCAGGGGGCACAAGGGATGGTTCTGCCACGGGACACAGGTTAGCGGTAGCGCTTCCGGCCACGTGATCTGGGACGGGCAGGACGCGCCACGCTCCGTTCCGTATAAAAGTCTTTACAGCCAGCCGCGCCGGCGGAACATGAAGAGCAGGCCCAGGACGGCCGCCAGCTCGGTGCCGAGGCCGAAGATGAGGAAGGCGCCCAGGGAGCCTTCCCGGTCATGTCGGGGATCGGGATCACCTGGGTCAGCATGGAGGCCACCATGTCCCGCTGCGGGGTGACCAGCTCACCTCGCGCAGCAGCGCGAGCGTGTCTGGGCTGGTGTCGGCTAGGTCCAGCCAGAGCAGCGTGTCCTCTTTCAGGGCGCGTTCAATGGCCGGGCGGGTGACCTCGCCGTCGACGCAGTTTTTGAGCAGCAGATGTCCGGGCACGGGTCCATGTTGCCAAAAATCCCGGTTGCGGCGCGTCGTTAGACTGTGCCCCCATGAGCATTGAGCCACCGTCGGCCAAGCAGGTCCCCCACGAGCGCGCCTACCACGGCGACACCGTTACCGATGAGTACGCCTGGCTCGCCGACAAGGAGGACCCGGACACGATCGCCTACCTGAACGCCGAGAACGCCTACACCGAGGCGGCCACCGCCGGGCTCAGCAAGCTCCAGGACCAGATCTTCGCCGAGATCAAGGCCCGCACCCAGGAAAGCGACCTGTCGGTCCCGGTCCGCAAGGGCGGCTGGTGGCAGTACGCCAGGACGGTGGAGGGCCAGCAGTACGCGGTGCACTGCCGGCGCGCGGTCCGGCCGGGCGAGGTCATCCCGCCCCTGGCCGAGGACGGCCAGCCGCTGGACGGGGAGGAAGTGCTGCTGGACGACAACGAGCTGGCCGCCGGGGCGGGCTTCTTCGCCCTGGGCGCGTACCAGCCGAGCCCGGACTGGCGCTGGCTCGCCTACTCCACCGACTTCGGCGGCGACGAGCGGTTCACCATCCGGATCAAGGACCTGGCCACCGGGGCGCTGCTGCCCGACGAGATCCCCGGCGCTTTCTACGGGTGCTCGTGGTCGCTGGATGGTTCGGCCCTGTTCTATGTGACGGTCGACGACGCCTGGCGGCCCTACCGGGTCTGGCGGCACCGGGTCGGGACGCCGGCCGAGCAGGACGACATCGTGTTCGAGGAGGCCGACCGGCGCTTCCACATCGACGTCGGCACCACCCGCAGCGAGCGCTACGTCGTGATCCGGAGCGCGAGCGTGCTGACCAGCGAGGTGTGGCTGCTCGACGCGGCCACGCCGGATGGCGAGTTCAGCCGTGGTGAAGCCGCGCACGCAGGGCGTGGACTACGACGTCGACCACCGCGGGGACCGGCTGCTCATCCTGCACAACGACCACGCGGAGAACTTCGAGATCGCCACCGCGCCGTTGTCCGACCCGGCGAACTGGACCCCGCTGGTGGCGCACCGGGCCGACACCCGGCTGCTGGGCATGGCCGCGTTCGCGGACTTCATCGTGGTCTACTTCCGCCGGGACGGGCTGACCGGGCTGCGGATCCTCGGCGAGGCGGCGGTGAGCGTGACCTCCGCTGGCCTGAGCCCATCTACCGGGTCGCGCCGGGACCGAACCCCGAGTACGACTCCGGCCGGTTCCGCCTGTCCTACACCTCGCTGGTCACGCCGGGCTCGGTCTACGACTGCGACATGGCGACCGGCGAGCTGACCCTGCTCAAGCGCCAGCCGGTCCTGCCGTCCCCGTCGGGCGAGCCATACCGGCCCGAGGACTACGAGCAGCACCGGGAGTGGGCGCCGTTGGCACGCGACCGACGGCACACGGATCCCGATCTCGCTGGTCTGCCGCAAGGGCACGCCTCGTGACGGCAGTGCTCCATGCCTCTTGTACGGCTACGGCAGCTACGAGATCTCCCGCGACCCGGCCTTCTCCATCCCGGTGCTCTCGCTGCTCGACCGGGGCTTCGTGTACGCGATCGCGCACGTCAGGGGCGGCGGGGAGATGGGCCGGGCCTGGTACACCAACGGCAAGCTGCTGCACAAGAAGAACACCTTCACCGACTTCGTCGCGTGCGCGGAGCACCTGGAGCACGTCAGGCTGGACGTCCGCGTCCCGGCTGGTGGCCCGGGGCGGCTCGGCGGGCGGCCTGCTGATGGGCGCGGTGGCCAACCTGGCGCCGCAGGACTTCGCCGGCATCGTGGCCCATGTGCCGTTCGTCGACGCGCTGAACACGATCCTGGACCCGTCGCTCCCGCTGACGGTCACCGAATGGGAGGAGTGGGGCGACCCGCTGCACGACCCGGCGGTCTACGCGTACATGAAGTCCTACACGCCGTACGAGAACGTGACCGGGCAGGTCTACCCGCCGATCTTCGCCCTCGGCGGGCTCAACGACACCCGGGTGACCTACCACGAGCCCGCCAAGTGGATCGCCCGGCTGCGCGCGGTGGGCCAAGGGCGGCCCGTTCCTGCTCAAGATCGAGATGGAGGCGGGCCACGGCGGCCGCAGCGGCCGCTACGACGCCTGGCGGGAGGAGGCCCTGGTCCTGGCCTGGATCGTGGAGACGGCCGCGCCTAGTGGTTGAACAGCGCGCTGACCGACTCGCCGTCGTGGATGCGGCTGATGGCCTCGGCCAGGGCGGGCGCGACCGACAGCACGTGCAGCTTCGGATGATCGGCCGGGACGGGCGCGGAGTTGGTGCACACCACCTCGGTCACGTCGGCGGCGGTCAGCTTGTCCAGCGCGTTGTCGGCGAACAGGCCGTGCGTGCACGCCACCGCCACCGAACGCACTCGCTGCTCGCGTAGCCGGTCGAGCAGCTCGAACACGGTGGTGCCGCGGGAGATCTCGTCGTCGATGACGATCACGTCCCGGTCGGCCACGTCGCCGATGATGGCGGTGATCCGGACCTCGGTGTCGCTGATGCGCTCCTTCGCGCCCGCGGCGACCGGCAGGCCAAGCCGGCGGGCGAACTGCGAGGCGCTCTTGGCGTAGCCGAGGTCCGGCGCGACCACCACGCCGCGGGTACAGGTCCCGGCCGCGGAAGTGGGTGGCGAGCTCGCGCAGCGCGTGCAGGTGATCCACCGGGACGGAGAAGAACCCGTGCACCTGCGGCGAGTGCAGGGTCAGCGTGAGCACCCGGTCGACGCCCGCGGTGACCAGCAGGTCGGCGACCAGGCGGGCGCCGATGGAGATCCTCGGCTGGTCCTTCTTGTCCGACCGGGCGTACGCGTAGTGCGGTATCACCGCGGTCACCCGGGCGGCGGACGCGCCGCGGGCCGCGTCGGCCATCAGCAGCAGCTCGACCAGGTGCTCCTGGACCGGATAGACCAGCGGCTGGATGAGGAACACGTCCCGTTCCCGGCAATTGGCCTGGAGCTGGACCTCCAGGCAGTCGTTCGCGAACCGCTGCAGCCGGACGGGCTGCTGCGGCACGCCCAGGAACGCGCAGATCTCGGCGGTCAGCGCGGGGTGGGCGCTGCCGCCGAACACCACGATCTCACGCACTCCCGTTCTCCTGGCCCTCCGGCGGCCTGCGGATCCTGGGGCTTCTGCGGCGGGAGGCCGAGCTTCTGCCTGATCTCGGCCTGGACGCACCTCCGGCGCGGGTCGCGCGTCCACGGTGATGACGTACTCCTTGCGCCGGAACAGCTCGAGCACCGGGTTGGTCTTCTCGTGGTAGGTCCTCAGCCGGACGGCCAGCGCCTCCTCGGTGTCATCCTCCCTGGTCACCAGCTCTGTCCCGCACGAGTCGCACTGGCCGGCGACCTTCGGGCTGCTGTCGATCAGGTTGTAGTTGATGCCGCAGTCCGGGCACACCCTGCGGTTGAGCACCCGGCGGCGGATCTCGCTGTCGGGCAGGTCGAGCACGACGACCGCGTCGATGTCGTAGCTCTCCAGGAAGAACTCGGCCTGGGGCCGGTTCCGGGGGAACCCGTCGATGATGAACCCGAAGTTCCAGTCGTGCTCGGTCAGCCTGCTCCTGACCACCGACTCGAACCAGGTCGTCCCCGACCAGCTCGCCCGCCGCCATGACCCGCCGGACCTGGGCGCCCATCTTGGTGTGGTTCTGCACGTTCCAGCGGAAGATGTCCCCCACGCTGATGTGCACGAGGTCCAGGTCAGCGGCCAGCAGCTGGCTCTGCGTGCCCTTACCGCTGCCCTGCACGCCCATGATCACGTATTTGCGCATGTCAACCAGCCTGGCATATCCGGCGGCGCCATATCCGGCTAGGTCGCACGATGTCCGGCTGGACGCAGGCCGAGCTTGCGCTCGCAGGCCCGCCGCATCGGGCGGCTGAGCAGCGGGCGCAGCTGCGGCCAGTCATCGCGCAGCCGCCGCGGGTTGACGAAGCGGGCCAGGTCGTTCCGCCTGCCCTGGCTGAGCACGATGCTGTACAGGAGCAGCCTGGGTCTCTCCAGGGCGACGTCGAACTCGCGCAGTCCGTGCCAGGTCAGGTGGACCGGCAGCACGACGACCCCCTGCCAGGGCCCGTGCAGGTCATCGAGCCGGTCAGGCAGCCGCGCGGCCTCCGGCGACCAGCCGGCGAACAGGCTCATGGGAGAATTATCGGTGACCAGCCGGCCGACGCGAACGATCGGCACGCCGCCGGCAGTACTTTCCGGGCGGCGCTACGCTCATGACATGGAGAACGCTGCCCTAGCCACGCCGGCCGAAGGTGCCGGCGCGTCGGTCGGCGCGTTCCGGGCCGGTGTGGCGGTTCCTCGTCAAGCCCCGCTGGCTGGGCTGGCACCTGCTCATGGTGGTTTCCTTCTGGGGCATGCTCTGGCTCGGTGACTGGCAGCTGCACCGCGCGCTCGGCGGCAACGGGCTGAGCTGGGCCTACACGTTCGAGTGGCCGCTGTTCGCCGTCTTCGCGGTGGTGTTCTGGGCCAAGACGATCAAGGACGAGTTCCGGATCAAGCGCGGCCAGGTATCCGGATCGGCCGGGCTCGCGGCCGACGAGGACGACCTCCCGGTGAGCGTGCGGGCCGTCCAGGCCAGCGTCGCCTCGCCCGAGCACGGAGGACGAGGACGAGGAGCTCAGCGCCTACAACGCCTACCTGGCCCGGCTCAACGCCGAGGTCAAGAACCACGGCAGATGGCACGGATGGCGAAGCTAGAGAGGATGAAGCCGTGAGGGCAGCGGTGCTCCGGTACCGGGTGATGGCGTACGTGACCGGCGTGGTGCTGATGGTGCTGTGTTTCGTCGGTATCCCGCTGCAGGTGGCGGGCCACCCGGCGGTGGCCAACGACGTCGGCGTGGTGCACGGCATCCTGTACATCATCTACCTGGTGTGCGCCTGGATCCTGTCCCGGAAGCTGCAGCTGGCGACCAAGCCGACGGTGATCATGCTGCTGGCCGGGACCATCCCGGTGATGACGTTCATCGTCGAGCGGTGGATCACGCACCGGTTCATCGACCCCGCGCTGGCTGAGCAGGCGCAGGCGCCAGCCCGTGAGCCCGTGAGCCCGCTTATAGAACACCGTGACCGATCATTACTTCTCGCCGCGGCCGCGCGCCCCGCACCGGCCCGGCCAGGTCCGGGTCGTCCTGCCCGACGTCTACCTGGAGCTGGCCACCGACGCCGGGGTCTTCTCCCCCGCCCGGCTCGACCCCGGCACCCGGCTGCTGCTCGACGAGGCTCCCGCGCCGCCGCCGACGGGCGACCTGCTCGACCTCGGCTGCGGCTACGGCCCGATCGCCTGCGTGCTGGCCAAGCGGTCACCCGGCGCCACCGTCTGGGCGGTCGACGTCAACGAGCGGGCGCTCGAGCTGTGCGCACGGAACGCCGCCGCGGCGGGGCTGCCCAACGTGCGCTGCGTCACCCCGGACGACCCTTCTGTCCCGCCGCGGCTGGCCGGGATCTGGTCCAACCCGCCGGTCCGCATCGGCAAGCCGGCCCTGCACGAGCTGCTGTCCGGCTGGCTGGTCCGCCTGGCGCCCGGCGGTCAGGCGTATCTGGTAGCCGGACGCAACCTCGGCGCCGATTCGCTGCACCGCTGGCTGGCCGAGCAGGGCTGGCCGGTGACGCGACGGGCCGCACGGAGCGGTTACCGCCTGCTCCAGGTCGAATTTTCGCCCGAACGGGCCGTGGTGGCTCCCCCATGACGCTGGTGCCCCCGGGGGGCGACCTCCCGGGATCCCCCCGCCTTTCTTCCCGGGGGGACCCATCCCCCCGGACCCCCCTTGGGAAGGGCTCCCCGCCCCCCCGCACCCCCCCGGCCCCTCGCCAGCTCCGCCCGGTCGAGGTCAAGCGGCTGAACCGGGAATGGCGCCGGGTCAGCGGGGCCCGGCTGGCCCTGCTGCTGGACTCGGTCGGCCAGCCGTTCAACGTCGGCTCCATCGTGCGCTCGGCCGCCGCCTTCGGCGCCGAGCACCTGTGGCTGTGCGGCAGCACCGCGCCGCTATCTCACCCGGGCGTGGGGAAGACGGCGCTCGGCACCCAGCGGCTCGTACAGGCGACCGCCGAGGCGAGCCCGGTCGCCGCGGCCAAGGCGGCCGCGGCCGCGGGCCTGCGGGTGGTGGCGATCGAGCTGGCCACGGGCGCCCTCCCCCTGCACGAGGCGCCGCTGGACGGCGATGTGTGCCTGGCGCTCGGCAACGAGGACCACGGCTGTTCGGCGGCCCTGCTCGCGGTGGCCGACGCGGTCGCGTACATCCCGCAGCCGGGCCGGGTCGGGTCGCTGAACGTCGCCGTGGCGGCCGCCGTGGCGATGGCCGAGGCGCGCCGCCGGGCCTGGACCCGTTAAGGTTCCCCGATTCCTCTCGCCCGATGAATGACGCGACATCCATAATTCACCGGATCGGTGCTGGCTGTGTGCATACTAACGATCGTGCGAGTACCGTTCCTCGATCACCCGCGGCCCATTGCCTTCGCCCACCGCGGCGGCGCGGCCCACGCCCCGGAGAACTCCTGGACCGCGTTCGAGCACGCCGTCAAGCTGGGATACGCCTACCTCGAGACCGATGCGCGTGCGACCTCGGACGGGAAGCTCGTAGCCTTCCACGACCGCACGCTCGACCGGGTGACCGACGCGTCCGGCCCGATCAACGCGCTGCCCTACCGTGAGGTCGCCGCGCTGCGAGTGTCGGGCACCGAGCCGATACCGCTCATCGAGGATCTGCTCGGCGCCTGGCCCGATGTGCGCTTCAACATCGACCTGAAGGACATGCCGGGGATCTCGCTGCTGCCCGACGTGCTGCGCCGTGCCGGCGCGTGGGACCGGGTTCTGCGTGACCTCGTTCTCCGGCAGTCGGCTCCGGACCGCCCGCGGGCTGCTCGACCGGCCGGTGTGCATGGCGACCTCGCCGACCGCGGTCGCTGGAGTCCGCTGCAACGTCGGGTGTTCGCCGCGCTGGCCGCAGATCCGGATGTTCGCCGGCTTCCTGTCACGGGCCTCCGTCTGCTGCGCCCAGGTGCCGGGGAAGGTGGCCACGGCCGCGTTCGTGCGCCGGGCGCACGTCCTCGGCCTCGACGTGCACATCTGGACCGTCAACGACCGGGCCAAGATGATCCGCTACCTCGATCTCGGCGCCGACGGCATCATGACCGACGACGTCGAGACGCTGCGCGACGTGCTCATCGAGCGCGGTCAGTGGCATCCCCGGGTGGGCTCGGGGGAGCAATAGGCCCCTCAAGGCCGATAGCTGCGAGCTTTCGCCAGGAAACACGATTGGGTAACGTCCGGAGCGGGAATCTTGTCCGGGTATTCAGTGTTGCCAAGTATGACCGTTGACCGCCTGGGAGGCAGCAAGCATGGCAGAACGCGCACTCCGCGGCACCCGGCTCGGTGCGACGAGCTACGAAAACGACAGGAACACCGACCTGGCACCCCGTCAGGACGTCGCTTTCGACTGCCCGAATGGGCACCATTTTAGCGTGCCTTTCGCGGCGGAGGCGGAACTTCCTGGTACGTGGGAGTGTCGCGTCTGCGGTTCGATCGCCATCGCCGCCACCGGAGAGTCCCCTTCGCCGAAGAAGGCCAAGCCGCCACGCAGCCACTGGGACATGCTCATGGAGCGGCGCACCGTCGAGGACCTCGAGGCTGTGCTCGCCGAGCGCCTCGAGATCATCCGGGAACGCCGCGTCACCGAGCGCGGCGAAGACCACCGCAGGAGCGCGTAGGCGCCTGCGCTGCTCAGCCTGTCCTGCGGGCGCTGCTCAGCCTGTCCTGCGGGGCCTTATCGGGCCCATTGGGCCTGCGCTGACGCAGTCGCTTCGCGACGCCCCACTGCGCGACCCGCCAGAACGCCTCCAGGATGATGTTGTTACTCATCTTGCTGGCGCCGTGTTCCCGTTCCACGAACGTGATCGGCACCTCGACGATCTTGAGCCCGGCCTGCGCGACCCGCATGGTCAGGTCGATCTGGAAGCAGTACCCCGTCGACTGGACCTGGTCCAGGCTGATCGTACGCAGGGTCGAGGCGCGGTAGGCGCGGAAGCCCGCGGTCGCGTCGCGGACATTCAGGCCCAGCATGAGGCGGGTGTAGATGTTGGCCCCGCGCGACAGCGCCTCGCGGGACCGCGGCCAGTTGACCACCCGGCCGCCGGGCATCCACCGGGACCCGATGGCCAGGTCCGCATGGGCCAGCGCGCCGACCAGGACGGGCAGGTGCTCCGGCAGGTGCGAGCCGTCCGCGTCCATCTCCACGATCACGCCGTAGCCGCGCTCCAGCGCCCAGCCGAAACCCGCCATGTACGCCTTGCCCAGGCCTGCCTTCTCCGTCCGGTGCATGACCTGGACATGCGGGTCGGCCTCGGCCAGCTTGTCGGCGATGTCGCCGGTGCCGTCCGGACTGTTATCGTCCACGATCAGCAGGTCAGCCTCTGGCAGCGCCGCCCTGACGCGGCCCGTGATGGATTCCAGGTTCTGCCGTTCGTTGTAAGTGGGCATGATAACGACGGTCTGGCCGGCCGTCGGATCAGTGGGTGGATGTGGCTCTGTCACTACCTCTGCCTATCCCTGCGTTGGTTAACAGGAGGTGTCACGGACGGTGCACGCCATGATATCCCCGTACTCGCATTCCCCCGGGCAGACGACGAACCGTGTTGGCCTGCCGCGAACCTGTCCCCCCAGGGACCAACGAACCAGCCCGGTGGATCGTGCCTAACCGGACGGATCAGGAAGGAAAAGGGCCCGGACAGCGCCTTCGGACCGGAGTCCGTCCCGGTGGCAGCGGGCTCGGTCTCCGTTGTCTACTGGGTGCCCGGGCCCTTTCCACGCCCAACCCCCTATAACCCCCTGTCCAGCCGGATCAGCGCCGCTGGCTCCCTCAGCCCTTCGCATGCCACGCCGGCCTTGGGGGCGGCTGGATACTGCCGCCCCACTCCGTGGCATTGCTCCGAACCTGACGAGCCTGTCGGTCCGGCTAGCGAGCCCGGTGCTGGACTGTGCAGCAACATACCCCTGATCCTCGCGATGTCAACCGCGCTATGGCCACGCCCCGACTCAGGGTAGGAATTCGCCTACATTGAGTCACAGCCAGGAATCTCAGCCCGGCGGCACACGGGCCCATCCGCTCCCATCTGTCGCTTTTGTCCGGTGGGGAAGTTTTTTTGTCGGGCGGCCGCGAAAATTTGCGGCCGTTGTCCTCTTGCATCCCGTGGTTTCGGGGTATGGATCACCCACTTGGCGTCACGTGATCCTCAACGCCCCCTGCTTCCGCGGCCGACGCCGCACTCCCCCTCCGGAGGTGATGCGAATGGATGTAGCGCCGACCGGTTCCTCGAACTGATCCACCAGCTCGAGGACTTCACCCACTCGATCAGCCCTGACCAGGCACATTCCGAGTTCGACGAGACGACGCTCCAGCTGTTCTGGATGCGGTGGCCGCAGCTGTCGGCCTGGGCCGGGTCGCTCTGGCGATTGCTTTCCGAAGAGCTTGCCGGGCCGTCCGCCCCGCACGACTCCGAGCTGTTCGAGATCGGCGAAAGTGGCTGAGGACGGCCGCCGGGCCCTCACGGTCGGCGAGATGATGCATACCCGGGTGATACTCACTACCCCGGACAGTCCCATGGCGGAGGCCGCCGCCGAGATGGTGCGGGAGAGGGTGGGCTCGGCCCTGGTCATGCAGGGCAACTTCCTGGCCGGCATCCTCACCGAGCGCGACGTCCTGCGCGCAGCGGCGTCCGGGACCGACCTGACCGCGGTCCAGGTCTCGGCGTGGATGACCAAGGATCCCCAGTCAGCTGAGCCGGATACCACGGTCGAGGACGCGGCCCAGATGATGCTCCTGAACGGCTTCCGTCATCTTCCGATCATGGAAGGACGTACCGTACGCGGCGTGGTCAGCCTCCGTGACCTGTTCGCCGCCAGGATCAGCCGGCCTCCCCAGCATCGCGGCGTGCCCAGCTGACGCTCCAGCGGTAACGTTCCCGGAACGGCCTGCGCGTAGCGTGGCCCTCGTGGATAACACGGGTCCAGCGGGCGCTCCGGTGGCGGGCCAGGCCGCGGTGGGCGGCTCCCGCGCGGGGCCGCAGGCAGGCTGGGCCGCGGTACTCGGCGGCCTGGCCATGGTCTCCCTGGCGGCGACCCTCCCGCTCACCGTGCTGTCCGGGCAGCTCGGCGAGGGGATCGTCGCGATGGTCATCGGCGTCCCGTGCGCGGGCATCGGGTTCCTCGTCGCCCGCCGCCAGCCGGGCAACCCGCTCGGCTGGCTGTTCCTGGCCGTGGCCATCTGCCTGTTCGTGGGCAACGACGGCGGGGACTACTCCTACGCCGTCTACCGCCTCGGCCGCCACCTCCCGTTCGGCGCGGTGGGGCTGGCGGCTGACCAGGTGTGGACCCTCGGACTGCTCCTGTTCGTGGTGATGATCCTGCTCTTTCCCGACGGCAGGCTGCCGTCGCGGTTCTGGCGCTGGGCCCTGCGCTGCTTTTGCGCGCTGTACATCGTGCTGCTCGCCGCTTACGCCGTCGCGATAGCACGTGCGCTCGCCGTGCGCCCGCTCCGCATCGACGCGGCCGGCGGACTGTCAGCGGTCGACAATCCGGCCGGGGCGTTCGGGGCCGTCTTCCACGTGGTCGTGGCCCTGCTGCTGGCCCTGTCGGCGGGTTTCATCGTCAGGCAGGTGCTGACCTGGCGGCGCTCGTCCGGGGACCGGCGCCAGCAGCTGAAGTGGCTGGCCAGCGGCGCGGCCGTCGCCATCGCGAGCTTCATCCTGGGGGCGGCGTTCGGCACGACGGGCACCACCACGACCGTGCTGGAGTGGGTCGACAACATCATCTGGTTCGGCGTGGCCGCGCTGCCAGTCTCGATGGGTGTGGCCGTCCTGAGGTACCGCCTGTACGAGATCGACCGGATCATCAGCCGCACGCTGGCGTACGCGCTGGTGACTGGCCTGCTAGTCGGGGTATATGCAGGACTGGTGCTGCTAGCGACCCGCGTACTGTCGGTTTCTTCCCCGGTTGCGGTGGCCGCGTCCACGCTGGCGGCAGCGGCGCTGTTCAACCCGCTGCGACGGCGAGTGCAGCGGGGCGTGGACCGGCGGTTCAACCGGGCCCGGTATGACGCCGACAAGACCGTGGCCGCGTTCGCGGGCCGGCTGAAAAACGCGGTCGCCCTGGACGCGGTCCGCGATGACCTGGCCAGTGTCGTGCACCAGGCCCTGGAACCCGCCCACGTATCGGTGTGGATCAGCCACCGCGACTGAGACGATCGGCTTCAGACGTGCAGGCGGCCATCCAAACGCCGGTGATGATGTCGTTCGCGCCACGATATGGTGGCCGACGAGAATCGGCCGCTGGCTGATAAAGCCAGCCTAGATGGCAATGCCCTGGCCTGGAAGGTGACAATGGCCCGGCTCACCCAGCAAGACTTCGAGAAGCTGTTGGAGTTCCGGGTCACCTTGCGGCGCTTTCAGCGCTGGAGCGAAGACCAGGCCAAGGCCGCCGGGCTGACGCATGTCCAGCACCAGTTGCTGGTGGCGATCAAGGGACACCCGGGCGACCGGCCTCCGACGGTCGGCGATCTGGCTGGCTACCTGCTGCTGCGCCCGCACAGCGCGGTGGAACTGGTCGACCGCGCCGAGGCCGCCGGGCTGGTGGAGCGCACGCCGGACCCGGAGGACGGCCGGCTGGTGCGGGTTCGCCTGACCGCGGAAGGCGAGGAGATCCTGCAAAACCTGACCCGGGCGCACCTGGACCGCCTGCACGAGCTAGCCGTCGTCCTGGACCAATTCGTGACCAGGCACGATTAGGGGAGGACGGCACCTTTGGAAACCTTCGGCCTGGTCGTCGGCTGACCATCGAAGCCACGGTGAACCTAGTGACCGGCTCGCCCCGCCGACGAGACCGCCTGTTCATCACCGGGACGGCCGCCGGCGGGAGCGCCTGTTCATCACCGGGACGGCTGCCGGCGGGACCGCCTGTTCCTCACCGGGGACGGCCGCAGCCGGCGCCGGGACCGGGCCGGCGGAGGGCAGCCGCCGGCTGCGGCCCCGGGCGTGTCCCGGACGCCGCAGCACTCACCCTGCTTCACCCGCGTCACGGCAGGCGGAGCGTCCGCTCCGGTTACCGCGGAAGATCCGGCCGTTACGGAAGATCCGGGCAACCGGGGTTGCCCGGATCCTCCCCGGAAGCCGGATCCTCCGTGAAAATGGGACGGGCGAGGCAGAACGGACAAAACCGAGCCCCGCCGCCCGGCACGACGCTCACGATCCCGGGCTTGCCGCACATCGGTCCCGCAAGTCCTGGGACCAGGAGCCAGCCGCGAGATTCCCCGCCGCGGGCACCAGGAACCACGCTGACAGCCATTGATAGCTGCCGATCGGTAACCTCGGCGCTAGCCGGCCGTGGGCACGACGACCGTGGGCACGACGACCGTGGGCACGACGACCGCGGGCACGACGACCGTGCCGGCGGCGGTGACGACGACGATCGGTTCGTCGAGCACCGAGGCGGCCGACTCCCCCCGGGCTGGGGCTCGGCCCGGCACACCACCCGGGCCTCGAAGGCGAGCTGCCTGCTGCGCCGCCCCACCGCGGTGACCGTGGCCGTGGCCTCGATGACGTCACCGGCCAGCACCGGCGCGCGGAACTGGACGTCGGAGTAGGACGCGAACAGCCCCTCGTCACCGTCCATCCGGATGCACAGTTCGGTCGCCACGTCGCCGAACAGCCCCAGCACGTAGGCGCCGTCCACCAGGTTCCCGCCGTAGTGGGCGTCCCCGTGCTTCACGTACCTCCGCTGCGTCACGGTAAAGCCGATGCTCATGCCGCTCTACCTCCTCGTCTTTCCCCGGGGGGACTCCATCCCCCCGGACCCCCCTGGCACTTGCGGCGCCAGGACGTGCACCAGGTAGCTGGCCACCTCGCCGGGCGTGGTGCCGCGGCCGAAGATCTTGTCCACGCCGAGGTCGTGCGCCGCGCTGGGATCGAACCGGGGGCCGCCCACCACCAGCAGCGGCCGCCGCGGGCCGAACCCGGCGTGGAACGCGGCCGACATCTCCCGGGTGTTCGACAGATGGGCGTCACGCTGCGTGACGACCTGACTGACCAGCACCGCGTCGGCGTGCTCGGCGACGGCCCGGGCCACCAGGTCGGCCACCCCGACCTGGGAGCCCATGTTCACCACGCGGATCTCCCGGTAGTACTCCAGGCCCTTCTCCCCCGCGTGGCCCTTGACGTTGAGGATCGCGTCGATGCCGACGGTGTGCGCGTCGGTGCCGATGCACGCGCCCACCACGACCAGCTTGCGGCCCAGCGCCGAACGGATCCGCAGGTTCACTTCCGCCGCCGGTAGCACCGGGAACTCCCGCTCGGTCACCGTCACCGCCGACAAGTCGACAATGTGGCTGACCCGGCCGTAGACGATGAAGAACGTGAAGTCCGGCCCCATCCCCTTGGCGTGCACCACCATCGCCGGGTCCAGGCCCATCTTGGCCGCCAGCTGCAGCGCGGCGCCCTCGGCCCGGGCCCGCTGCGTCTCGTCGCCAAACGGCACGGGCAGCGTGAACGACAGCTGCACCCGCCCGTCCCCCGTGGTGTCCCCGTAGGGCCGCACCAACCCCTTGAGGCCCCATGGTCTCCGGTCACGCTCACTCCGCTCTACCTCCAATTGCGGGGCCTCCAGCATGTCGGACGCCGGGTTGTAGTAGCCCTCGGCGCGTTCCACCACTCCGTCCAGCCCGCGGCCGCCGTCGGCCGGCCGCCTGGTCACCCCGAACGTCCCCTCGGCGATCGCGTTCAGCAGTCCCTGCGACCCGATCTTGCGCAGCAGGTCGACGGACTCGCCGAGCACCTGCCGGGCCCGCTGCGCGACGAACCCGTCCGGTTCGGGCCGGAATTCCTGGCCCAGCCGGCCGGCGGCGCGCCGCACGTACCGGACGTTCTCCAGGGCCAGGTCGCGGTCGGACAGGAACGGGGTGTGGATGCCTTCGGTCATCATCCCGATGAGCAGGATGGACTGGTCGGTCATCACCCCGCACAGGTTGAAGAACGCGTCCAGCAGGTAGCCGGCGAACACGTTGCCGGTCATGTGCTTGGTCGGCGGCATGTACTTCAGCGGCGCGTCCGGGAACAGCTCCCTGACCAGCTGGGCGTGGGCCAGCTCGAGCAGGAAGGAGTCGGGCAGCTCGGGGTTGATCTCGAACGCGTGGCCCAGGCCGAGCTGGGCGTCGGCGAGCCCGGCCTCGCGGCCGAAGTACTCGTTCAGCAGCTGCGAGACCACCACCGTGTGGGCCGCGTCCACCGCGTCGGCGGTGGTCAGGTAGTTGTCCTCGCCGGTGTTGATGACGATGCCCGCCCGGGCGTGCACCTGGCGGGAGAACCGCTGGTCGATGAACGTCCGCACCGGGTTGATGTCGCGGAAGATGATGCCGTACATGCAGTCGTTCAGCATCATGTCGAGCCGCTCCAGCCCGGCCAGCGAGGCGATCTCCGGCATGCACAGGCCGGAGGCGTAGTTGGTCAGCCGGACGTACCGCCCGAGCTCGGTGGACACGTCGTCCAGCGCGGCCCGCATCAGCCGGAAGTTCTCCTGCGTGGCGTAGGTGCCCGCGTACCCTTCCCGGGTCGCCCCCTCCGGCACGTAGTCCAGCAGCGACTGCCCGGTGGAGCGGATCACCGCGATGACGTCCGCGCCCTCCCGCGCCGCCGCCTGGGCCTGCGGGATGTCCTCGTAGATGTCCCCGGTGGCCACGATCAGGTAGATCCACGGCATCGGCGGATTCGAGGTAGCGGCCAGCATCCGGTCCCGCTCGGCCCGCTGGGCATCGATCCGGGAAATTCCTTTTCTGACCGAACGGGCCGCGGCGTCACGGGCCGCGTCGCCCTCATGCCCCGCGGGGAGGCGGAACTTGACCAGGCCCGTGGCCGCATCGACGGCCAGCGTACGCAGGTCCGGGTAGCCTCCCGTCAGCATCGCGTCCCAGACCGGCAGGGCCACCCCATGCTCGAGGCCCGCGCTCTCGCGGACCGCGTCGGTGAGCCGGTTCACCCACGGCATCCCGTCCCCGTCGGCCCCGTCCAGCCCGGCCAGCCGCAGCACGGCCCGTTCCACCGACACCGTGGTATGCGTCCGGGCCAGCTCCGTGACCGGCTCGCCGGCCCGCCGGGCCAGCTCGCGGGCCCTGGCTACCAGCTCGGGATCGAGGTTGAGCTTGCCGGTCATGCCAGGAGCCTCCGTTCGAACAGAGCGCGCACCGACGGGTTCGCCCGGAGCAGGTCCAGCGCGAACTCGGCGTGACCAGGCACGTAGCCGTTGCCGACCAGCATGGTCACGTCGGCGGCCAGCCCTTCGGCGCCCAGGGCCGCGGCGCTGAACGAGGTGGCCATCGAGAAGAAAATCACCGTCCCGCCCTGGGCGGTGGACAAGATCGCCCCGCCTTCGCAGCCAGGGACGTCTACGCACACCACTGTCACGTCCGCCGGTCCTCCCGCGTTTTGTACCTTCGCTGCCAGCCCGACGGGATCCCGGGCGTCCGCGATCACTATTTCGTCTGCCAGGTGCGTGGCCGCGGGGTTGCGCAGCAGGGCTGCTTCGGCCTCGGTTGGTACGACGCCGATGACTTTGCTGGCGCCGGACTGGCGGGCGGCGGCGGCGGAGAGGGAGCCGCTCTTGCCTGCCGCGCCGATGATCACGGCGATGTTGCCCTTCTGCACTACGCGGCTCGTCAGGGCGGGGGCGCCGCACACATCCATTACTGCGAGTGCCAGGGGCACGGGGAGGTCGTCGGGGAGGACGGCGGCGATTGATCTGGCGAACAGGATGGCGTGGCCTTCGCAGGGGACCTGCTCGGACTGGGCGTCCCAGGCTGCTAGGCCGTCGGTGATCGCGAGAGGGGTGAGGGTGAGGGAGACCAGGGTGGCGATGCGCTGGCCGGGCGTAAGGCCCAGCGGGGAGGCCGGGCCGACCTCCTCCACCGTGCCGGTCAGCATGCCGCCCGAGCCGGTGACCGGGTTCTGCATCTTGCCGCGGGTGGCGATGATCTCCAGCACCGCGGCCCTGATCTTGTCCACGTCGCCCGCGTAGGTCTCACGCAGCTGCCGGTAGGAGGCGGCGTCCAGGTTCAGCCGGTCGACGCGGACCCGGACCTCGTCGGGGGCGATCGCGGGACTCGGGTCCAGCCGCCAGGCCGCCTGCGGCAGGACGCCGGGCGGGTCCAGCACGCGGTGCAGCCCGAGGGGTGAGGCCGGCCGTCGGGTCCGGGCCGAGATCGAAGGTGAGGTGGTCATGCGCTGGTTTCCCTTCCCCGCAGGCCAGCCGCTTCTGGAGCCCGGCCTGCGCTCTGCCCGCCCTGGCGTGCACCGGACGGGCACGTGACACAACGAGCCGTTCAGTAAAATTTACTGTTAGATGGCTTATACGCCGTAAGTTTTACGGTAGATCTGCTATTATACCGTAGATATTGTTGCAGCGGCGAACCTGGGGTGACCGGTCACCCGAGGGCCGCTCCGGAAAATCTGCGGTTCACTACGTTTTGTACCGCAGCTCCTTCGGTATTATCCCCAGATGGGAGGGCTTCGTTCATGAACTCTCAGCCTTATGTATACAAGCGTCATGAGGTGGCCGAACCCGACTGGCGCCGCTTCCCCGGCTGGGCCGGGGTGTCCGCCGCCGACTGGGAATCCGCACAGTGGCAGCGCGCGCACTGCGTCAAGAACGCCCGGCAGCTGAGGCAGGTCACCGGGCCGGGGCTGGACGAGAGGTTCTTCGCCGACCTCGAGCGTGACCAGCGCGAGCGGGCCACCATGTCGATGCTGATCCCGCCGCAGATGCTCAACACCATGGTGCCGTCCGGCGCGCCGGACGAGCCCGGCTTCACCGAGGCGTTCTACGCCGACCCGGTGCGCCGGTACATGATCCCGGCGTTCAGCGACCGGCGGACCGACTGGCCGTCGCACCCGTACGCGCAGCGTGACTCGCTGCACGAGGCGGAGATGTGGGCGGTCGAGGGCCTGACGCACCGCTACCCGACCAAGGTCCTGGCCGAACTGCTGCCGACCTGCCCGCAGTACTGCGGCCACTGCACCCGGATGGACCTGGTTGGCAATCCCACGGCCCAGACCGACAAGCACAAGTTCGCGATGGCCCGCGAAGACCGGCTCGGGGCCATGCTGGACTACCTGCGCCGCACCTCCGGCGTGCGCGACGTGGTGGTCTCCGGCGGGGACGTGGCCAACCTGCCCTGGCCGCGGCTCGAGGGCTTCGTGGCCGCGCTGCTGGAGATCGACTCGATCCGCGACATCCGGCTGGCCAGCAAGGCACTGATGGGCCTGCCCCAGCACTGGCTGTCCGACGAGGTCCGCGCGGGCATGGCCCGGCTGGCCGGCACGGCCCGCTCACGCGGGGTGAGTATCGCCATCCACACCCACGTGAACGCGGCCCAGTCGGTGACGCCGCTGGTGGCACGGGCCGCCGCGGCCATGCTGGAGGCCGGAGTCCGCGACGTGCGGAACCAGGGCGTGCTGCTGCGCGGGGTGAACGACAGCACCGAGGCGATGCTCGACCTGTGCTTCGCCCTGCTCGACGGTGCCGCGATCATGCCCTACTACTTCTACATGTGCGACATGATCCCCGGCAGCGAGCACTGGCGGCTGTCGCTGGCCGAGGGCCAGTCGCTGCAGCATGACATCATGGGTTACCTGCCCGGCTTCGCGACCCCGCGGGTGGTCTGCGATGTGCCCTACGTCGGCAAGCGCTGGGTGCACCAGGTGGCCAGGTACGACACCGAACGCGGCATCTCCTACTGGACGAAGAACTACCACACTGCCATCGAGGCCGACGACGAGCTCGCCCTCAGCCGCGAGTACCCGTACTACGACCCGATCTACCTGCTGCCCGAATCAGGCCAGGCCTGGTGGCGGTCGCTGGCCTCCCGGCCGCGGGCCGACGCCGCCGTCCTCAGCCTCGCCGACGCCGTGGCCAGGAGATGAACCCGGGGGTTCATCACTCATAGCGGGCCGCCAGCAGCTCCAGGTGCTGGCGCACCGCGGGCCATTCACCGGCGGTGATGCTGAAGCGCGCCGAGTCCCGGGGCTTCCCGTCCGCGCCGAGCCGGTGCGCGCGCAGGACGCCCTCGTAGCGGGCACCGATCCGCTGCATGGCGTCCCGGGACCGCTGGTTGCGCGCATCGGTGTGCAGGCACACCGAGGACACCCGCCAGGTCTCGAAGGCGTGGGTCAGCATGAGGCGCTTCATCTCGGTGTTCGCCCCGGTCCTGATGGCCTTCGGGCTGAGCCAGGTGTAGCCGATCTCGCAGGTGTCGGGGCCGGTGCGGTCATGGCCGTGTTCATTTCCGGCCGGCCACGGCCACCAGGCGAGGTCCCAGAACCGCGTCGAGCCGATCACGGTGTCGTCCGCGGCGCGGACCACGGCGAACGGGACGGCCGTCCCGTTGTCCCGGGCCGCGACCGCCGTCTCGACGTACTGGCGGACCTGGGTCTCGTCTTGCGGCACCGGAGACCAGCGGTACAGCTCTCCGCCGTCGGCCGCCGCGGCCACCAGCCCGGGCACGTGCTGGTGGCCCAGCGGCTCCAGGCGGACCACCTTGCCCGCGAGCAGTGTTTCCTCGGGGGGAACGATCCCCCCCAGACCCCCCCTGATCCTGGGGGGAAACCTTTCCCCCAGACCCCCTCGGCCCCCCCGTTCCCCTCTCGGGGCGGGCGCTCCAGGTAGCGGCCATTCGGCTGGGCGAAGCCGAACTGCCGGTACAGGCCGTGCGCGTCAGAGGTATGCAGCATCCAACGGCAGCCGGCGCCCGGGCCGTCCTCGATCATCATCCGCACGACGGCCGTACCGAGCCCGGCGCCCCGGTGCCCGGGCTGCACGTACACGTCGCCCAGGTACGCCGCCCCGCCGTCGCTGAACGCGCGGGCGAAGCCGACCATGGCGCCGGCCTGGTCGTAAGCACCCACGACCCGCCAGGCCGTGGTGATCTGGCCCTTGATGTCCCCGGCGCCGCGCCACCGGCCCCAGTAGGCCTGGGTGGTCAGGAACGCCACCGCGGCGTCGGCGTCGACCCGGCCCGGGTCGTCGTCGATCTCGTAGTCACCTGCGGTCCTGCGCATCACGGCACCTCCGGCGTCGCCAGGGCTTGGTCGATATCGGCGATCAGGTCGGCGGCGGGTTCGATGCCAACCGACAGCCTGATCAGGCCGGCCGGCGCCGTCTCGCCCGGCCATCTGGCCCGCCGCTCCCAGGTCGACTCCACGCCGCCGAAGCTGGTCGCGGGCAGGATCAGCCGCGAGCTGGCCACCGCCCGGTCGGCCGCCGGGGCCGAGTCCACCTCGAAGGACAGCAGCGGCCCGAACCCGTCCGGCATCTGCCGCCGGGCGAACGCGGTCGCCTCGAGGCCCGGATAGTGGACGGCGCGCACCCGGCGGTGGCCGGCCAGGTACCGGGCGAGGGCCAGGGCGCTGTCCGACTGGCGCGCGATCCGCAGCGGCAGCGTCTTCAGCCCGCGCAGCGCCAGCCAGGCCTCGAACGGCCCGGGGATGCCGCCGCCGCTGCTGCGCCAGGCTCGCAGCCCGGCCAGCAGCTCGGCGTCTCGGCTGACCACCGCGCCGGCGATCACGTCGGAATGCCCGGATATCGCCTTGGTCAGCGAGTACAGCGAAGCGGCCGCGCCCCAGTCAAGCGGCCGCTGGAGCACGCCGGTGGCGGTGGTGTTGTCCACGATCATCGGGGCGTTCGCGGCCGCCGCAGCCTCGGCCAGCGCGGCCAGGTCCGCGACCCGCAGCAGCGGGTTGGTCGGCGTCTCGACCCAGAGCACCGCCGGCGCGGAGCCGTTACCCTTCAGCTCGCGCTCTACCGCGGCCAGGTCCCGCAGGTCGGCGGTGACCGGTTCAGCGCCGTGCGGCCGCAGCTTGTCCGCGAGCAGCCGGGCCCCGTAGTAGCCGTCGGCGGGCAGCACGATGCGCTCCCGGCCCTGGGCCAGCGTGAGCATCAGCGCCATCGAGGCTGCCTGGCCGGAGGCGAAGGCCACCGCCTCGGCGTCCTCCAAGCCGCCGAGCGCCTCCTCCAGCGCTTCCCAGCCCGGGTTGCCGTCCCGGCCGTAGCCCCGTTCCCGCCGCGGCTCTCCCTCGGACACGTAGATGCTGGTGGGCACCAGGGGCGGGGTGGCGGGCTGGGCCGGGGTGCGCGCGGTCCCCGCGTGGATCAGCCTGGCCTCGGCAGAGAAGGTCCCGCTCATGCGGGTCCCCGGTGCCGGTTCCGCTCATCCCGGATAAATGTTACAGTACATACTGTGAACATACTGGTACGATATCGCGTTCAGGGCGGTACGGCAAAGGAGATATCGGCCAGCGTGGAAGCGGGCGTCCGCAGCGGCCAGCTGACGCCGGGCGACCGGCTGCCCGCAGTCCGTGAGCTGGCCGACCAGCTCGGCGTCAGCCCGACCACGGTCGCCGCGGCCTACGGTGACCTGCGCCGGCGAGGCATCACAGCCGGCTCGGGCCGGGCCGGCACGCGGGTCCGGGATGCTCCCCCGGTCAGCAGCCGGAGCTACCTGACCATCCCGGCGGGCACCCGCGACCTCATCACCGGCGGCCCCGATCCGGTCCTGCTGCCCGCCCTGCCGACCCGGCCCGCGATGCGGCAGGCCCGGATGTACGCGCAGGCTCCGGTCGCGCCGCGGCTGCGGCAGCTGGCCGCCGAGCAGCTGGCCGCCGACGGCATCGACGCGACCAGCCTCATGGTTACCGGCGGCGCGCTGGACGGCATCGAGCGGGTCCTCGCGACCTGGCTCATGCCCTCGGACCGGGTCATCGTCGAGGACCCGGGCCATGCCGTGACCTTCGACCTGGTCGCGGCCATGGGCTATACCGCGGTACCGGTCCCCGTGGACGAGCTGGGCATCCGGCCCGCCGAGCTGGCCGCCGCGCTGAGCCGGGGCGCGGGCGCGGTCATCATGACCCCCCGGGCCCAGGCCGCCACCGGCGCCGCCTGGGACGCCGATCGGGCCGCCGAGATCGGCGCGGTCCTGCGGCGGCACCCGTCCGCCGGGGTGATCGAGGACGACCATGCCGGGCCGGTGGCGGGCGTGCCCGCCTTCTCGGTCTCGGCTGGATTGCCGCGGTGGGTCACCATCCGCTCGGTGTCCAAGTCGCTCGGCCCTGACCTGCGGCTCGCGGTGCTGGCCGGGGATGAGGCCACCGTCGCGCGGGTGGCGGGCCGCCAGGCCCTGGGCACCGGGTGGGTGAGCTACCAGCTGCAGGAACTGGTCGCCGACCTGTGGGCGGACCCATCGGCGGCGCACGTGCTGCGCGCCGCGGCCGAGGCATACGCCGCCCGCGGCGATGCGCTGCGCTCGGCGCTGCGGGGTTTCGGGATCACCGCCAGCGGGCGATCGGGGTTCACCAGCTGGGTGCCGGTTCCCGACGAGGACGGCGTGGCGTCCTCGCTGGCCGAGGCGGGCTGGGCGGTCGCCCCCGGACAGCGGTTCCGCATCGCCGCGCCGCCCGGGATCAGGATCTCGTTCGCCACCCTGGACACGGCCGACGCCGCCTCGTTCGCGGCCGACGTCGCCCGCGCGCTGCGGCACCGGCCGTCGCGCCTGGACTGAGCCAAGCGCCAGGTCCGCCAGGCTAGCTGGTCGGCTCGCGGTGCGGCGCCGGGCCGGGCGGGATGGTCTTGAGCGGGATGGTGCTGAACGCGAATTCGCGCAGCGCGGCGCTTTTGGCGCCGCCGGAGCCCCCGGAGCCCCCAGAGCCCCCAGAGCCCCCAGAGCCTTCGGAGCCTTCGGCGGCGCCCCCGGCCTGGTGCCCGCCCGCGACCGGCTCGATGGCCAGGATGGTCAGCTGGCCGCCCGCCAGATCATGTTCGCGCGCCCAGCCGCGCAGCGCCTCGATGACGTCGGCGACGTGATAGGCGCAGGCCAGCGCCCGCCGGTCGGCCTGCCGCGGCTGCGAGGCCTCCAGTTCAACCTGGAAGCACGCCGCGTGGCGGCAACGTGGATCGGCGTCACACGCAGCCGAGGGCGCGAAGGCCTCCGGCGGAATCACGAGCCCCCCGGATCACCGGGGGCATCGCCGCGGTCCGGCGTCCTTCGTACGGTCATGGTCGGCCGTCCCCTCCCTGCGCGCCAGGCGTTCTGATAAGCCTTCCCTAACAACCCGGGAAGGCGATCCCCCGCCAATAGGATGACGGCCTGGCACCACGCGGAAATACGGGCAACAGCGACCGTCGGAGCAATAGTGACCGCAACGGCGTGCGGCGCGCTACCCCATTGGGAATATTCGTCTCACTTTCCACGTAAATGTGTAGTTGTGCGAATACCCTCCGCATGAACCTGGGTTAACTCCGGGCACGCTGCGCCTCAGGCCACCGGACTTGCGCCTGGTAAATCTGGGTATTCGGCTTGTGTTTACCGCGCCGAGAGCACGATCCGGGGACCCGGCGGTTGATCTTTCCCGCCGCGACGCGCCGGAATGTTAACGCGCACAAAACAGGGTACGTGCACTACAGGAAACAGAGCTATGTCCATAAGACCGCAATTGTCTTCTTCGTGCACGTGCAGATGAACGTTTGCCATTATGGATTTTAGCTTGGGGCGGGAACATAAACCGCGGAGTGGGCTCCCGGCCGGGGCCAGATGGCGATGCGGCGTGTGGCGGGGAGGCAGGCCGGCCGGGGTCCGCGGGCAGCTAAATCAGTGAAAAACGACTAGAAAAATCGGGAATCGGCCAGGCGATCTCTCGCGAACCTGAGGCCATGCCGATAGCGTTGTCCCATGGCGCAGCGCAGCGAGCAGATCAGCCTCCACCTCAACGCGTACCTGACCGCGCACAGCAGCCCGCCGGACGCCGTCCTGCGGGAACTGGCCAACGAGACCGCTGATCTGTTCCCGAACGAGACCGGCCTGCAGATCGCTCCCGAGCAGGGCACCTTCATGACCTTGCTCACCCAGCTAGCCGGGGCCACGTCGGCGATCGAGATCGGCACCTTCACCGGTTACTCTTCGATCTGCATCGCCCGGGGGCTCAAGCCCGGCGGGACGCTGCTGTGCTGCGACATCAGCGAGGAATGGACCTCGGTAGCCAGAAAGTACTGGGAGAAGGCGGGCCTGGCGGACCGGATAGAGCTGCGGCTCGGCCCGGCCATGGGCACGCTCGTGTCGCTACCCGATCAGGAGCTCTTCGACCTGGCCTTCATCGACGCGGACAAGGGCGGCTACCTCGGCTACTGGCGGCAGGTCGTACCGCGGATCCGCCCCGGCGGACTGATCATGGTCGACAACACGTTCTCGCACGGCCGTGTGATCGACGCGGGCAACGACAATCCCGCCGTGTTCGCGATCAGGGATTTCAACGACCACGCCGCCGCCGACGACCGCGTCAACCTGGTCATGGTCCCCATCGGTGACGGGCTCACCCTGGCCCGCAAGAAGTAAACCGGCGGTTCCGCGGCTTAGCCGGGGCTGACCGCGCCGCCGAGGTAGAGCGCGCCGATCTCGGGGTTCTCCAGGACTTCGCGCCCGGTGCCGGACAGCCGTACGCGGCCGTTTTCCATCACCACGCCGTGGGTGGAGAGCCGCAGCCCGGCGCGCGCGTTCTGCTCCACGAGCAGGATCGTGGTGCCCGCCGCGTTCATCTGCCTGATCGCGTCGAACACGGTCCGCAGGATCTTCGGCGCCAGGCCCATCGACGGCTCGTCGAGCAGCAGCAGCCGGGGCTCGAGCATCAGCGCGCGGGCGAACTCGACCAGCCGCTGCTGCCCGCCGGACAGGCTGCCGGCCTTCTGCCCGGCCCACCCCGCGATCTGCGGGAAGACCTCGAAGACGGCCGCCATCCGGCGTGCGGTCAGCGCCCGGTCGGACAGGATGTAGCCGCCTAGCTCGACGTTCTCGCGGACCGTCATGTCACGGAACAGGCTGTGATTCTGCGGCACCTGCACCACGCCCAGCCGGAGGATCTGACGCGGCGACCGGCCGACGAGATCCTGCCCATCCAGCATCATCGACCCCAGCCGGGGTCGCAGCAGCCCGCTGATCGTCGCCATCAGCGTGGACTTGCCCGCGCCGTTCGGGCCAACCACGCAGGTGATGCCGCCCTCGGTCACATCCAGGGATACTCCCCGTAGCACGTCCCCGCCGCCGTACCCCGCCACCAGGCCGTGGATCTTTAGTACCGAACGGATCGTGGTGCTTGCCCCCGGTCCCCTGGCTTGCTCCGTCATGGACCCTCCGCGGAGTCCGGATCGTCCTCGGTGTCCTCGGTGTCCTCGATGTCCTCGCCGAGGTAGGCGTCGAGAACCCGGCGGTCGGTGCGGACGATGTCGGGCGGCCCGGCGGCGACCACGGTCCCCGAGTCGAGCACGGTGACCTGCTCGCACAGCCCCATGACGAATTCCATGTTGTGCTCGACGATGAGGAAGGTCGTCCCCGCCGCGTTCAGCTCCCGGATGCGGGCCGCGATGTGATTCACCAGCGACAGGTTGACACCGCCGGCCGGTTCGTCGAGCAGGATGATGGCGGGATCCGCGACCAGCACGTAGGCGAGTTCGAGCAGCTTGCGCTGGCCATAGGACAAGGTGCCCGCCAGGGACGCGTGGTAGCCCGCGATGCCGACGAACTCGAGCTGTTCCATCGCCCGCTTGCGCGCCCCAGACTTTTTGGGGCGGGAATGCTGCGAGGCGACCAGCATGTTCTCCATCACGGTGAGGCTGGGGAAGATCCTGGTCAGCTGGAACGTCCGGCCGATGCCGAGAGCGAATACCTTATCCGGGGCGATGTTGGTGATCCTCCGGTCGGCGAGGTACACCTCTCCCGCGTCGGCCTTCGCGTAGCCGGTGATGACGTTGAACAGCGTGGTCTTGCCGGATCCGTTCGGGCCGATCAGCCCGGCCACGGTGCCCTCGTCAACCTCGATCGTGCACGTATCCAGCGCATGGACGCCGCCGAACGACTTGTGCACGCCTTCGGTGCGCAGCAGGGCGCTCAACGCTGGACCTCCGCCGCCGGCGCCTGGTCCGGTGCCTGCGGCACCGCGGCTGGCAGGGCCGTGCGGCCCCTGGTGGTCAGGCGGCGGAGGTATTCGCCGCCGGTCGGGATGATGCCGCGCGGCATGAGCAGCACCGCCACCAGGAACAGCGAGCCGAGCAGGATCTCGCTGATGTAGCCGTTGGTATTGGCCGTCAGGTAGAGCTGGCCCGGCTCGATGATGAGCGCCCCCAGAACCGGCCCGGAGACGGTGCCGAGGCCGCCGAGGAACGCCATCAGCACCACGGACAGGTCGAACAGCGGGTCAAAGCCGGAGGGCGGCTGGACCTGGGTGAGGTAGAAGAACCAGACGCCGCCGACCAGGGCGGTCACCGCGCCCGACAACACGAACGCGGACAGCTTGACCCGCATCGTACGTACGCCCAGGCCGCGGGCCCGGTCCTCGTCGTCCCTGATCGCGCGGAGCTGCAGGCCGAACCGGGAGCGACGGATCAGCCAGGACAGCGCGATCGTCCCCACCGCGCAGGCCAGCGCGATGTAGTAGAAGGGGTTGTTGTACGTCTGTGCCGCCCAGGGCAGGAACGGCGCGTCCAGGCCCGTGGTGCCGCCGGTGAAGGAGAAGTTGTAGGCCATCAGCTGGAAGATGAAGAACACCGCGATCGTGATCACGATGAAGGTGTGCCGCCTGACCCGCAGCGCGATCAGGCCGAACGGCACGGCGATCAGCGCCCCGACGACCGCCGACAACGGCAGCAGGGCGAACACCCCGATCCCGGTGACATGCCAGTCCCGGGCGGCGATACCGAGGGCGTAGGCGCCGCTGCCGAAGAATACGGCGTGGCCGAGCGATATGTAGCCGGAGAAGCCGGAGAAGAAATTCCAGGCCGACGCGACCGCGACGAAGATCAGCGCGAACACGCCGTAGTTCGTGTCCACGGGGTTGGAGAAGAGCACCGGGAAGGCCAGCGCGCCGGCGAGCAGGACGACTACGCCGGCCAGGCGCAGGCCGGTCAGCCCGCCGAACCGCCGCAGGACCTTCGGGCTGGCGATCTGGTCCTGACTCACTGCGCCCGCACCGCCTTGCGGCCGAAGAAACCATTCGGGCGGACGAGCAGGACGAGCACGAGGGCGGCATAGAAGACCACGATCGCCCATTCCGGCTGCCAGATGTCCACGACCGACTCGAGGGTGATCATGAAGATCGGACGCGACGAGCGCGCCGCCGATGCTGCCCAGGCCGCCGAGGATGATGATCGCGAGCAGCCGCGAGATCAGGTCGTAGCCGCTGTTGGGGTTGAAGCTGTTGGTCGCCCCGTACACCATGCCGCCGACGGCGGTCACCGCGACTCCGATGCCGAAGGTGATGGCGGCGACGCGGCTGATGTTGATGCCCACCAGCCGCGCCGCCGTCTCGTCCTGCATCGTCGCGCGTACGCTGCGGCCGAACCCGGTCCGGTACAGCAGCGGTACAGGGCCGCCACCAGCACCAGCGCGAGCGCGAAGCCGAACAGGTAGATGTAGGGCAGGTAGAACCCGAACACATGAACGCTCGACGTCACGTACCAGGCGTTCAGCTGACGGTCGTCGGCCCCGAAGGTCTGGTACAGGATCCCCTCGATGATCAGCGCGACCGCGTAACTGACCAGCAGCGTCATCGACGTTCGCTCCCGGCCGCGCAGCGGCCGGATGAACGCCCACTGGATGACCACCCCGATCACGAACATGGCGGGCACGGTGACCAGCAACCCGAGGAACAGGTCGATGTGCAGCCGTGCCGCCAGTTCGTAACTGAGGTAGGCGCCCAGGATGACCATGACCCCCTGGGCGATGTTGATGATGTCGAGCACGCCGAAGATCAGGGTCAGACCGACCGCCATCAGGGCATAAACGCCGCCGACCAGGATCCCGTCGACGATGGCCTGATAGACCTCGCGCGCCACTCACTCTCTCCTAGCGGTTTAGCTGGTCCAGGCGGGCTTGGTCGCGATGATCGCCACCGATCCAGCCTCGCCGACCGGCAGGACCTGGTTGAAGGAGTTGCCGCCGTTCTGCCACTGGGAGACGAACGCCGCAGCCGCGCCGTTCTCGCCCAGCGTGTCGAACTTCACCGGACCCTGGACGCTGGTGAGCGTGACGCCGCTGTGCAGGTAGGCGATGATCTTGGCGTTGTCGGTGCCGCCGGTCGCGGTGACCGCCTGGTCCATGACCTCGCCGACGGAGTAGGCCTCGGCGACGTCGGCGCTGACGTCCGACGCGGTGCCGCCGTACTTGCTCACGTACGCCTGCACCATGGCCTGGCTCGCCGCGTTAGCGTAGGTCGGGTACCAGCCGTTGGGCACCATCATCCCGACCGCGTTGCCCTTGCCCACCGCGGAGATGAAAGCCGAGCCCTGGTCGGGGCCTGCCGCCGCGATGAACAGCTTCGGCGTGTAATGCTGCTGCTCGAACGCCTGCATAAAGGCCGACACGGTCGGCACGTCGGTGGACCCCAGCACCACGATCTGCGCGCCGGAGGCGGCCACCTGGTCGGCCGGCGCCTTGTAGTCCGCGACCTCCTCGGGGAAGATCTTGGAGTACACGGTCTTGACCCCGAGATTCTGCAGCATCGTCTGGACGACCTGGACCGGCGGGACGGCGAACGGGTCGTCGGCCATCGGGTAGGCGGCGGTCTTCGGCCGCTGGCTGGGCGGCAGCCCCGCGATGTAGTTGGCGAACGGGACCATCTCGTCCTTGATCGGCAGGCTGACGTCGAACACGTTGTGGTCGGCCATGTTCGCCGGGCTGCTGAAGACCGTCGGCGCGCCGCCGGCCCCCTCCACGAACGCGTAGCCGTACCGGGCCGCGACGGCCTCGGACGGCGTGGTCAGCAGCGATGAGAACGGCCCGAAGGCCAGGTTGACGTGATCGGTGGCGAACAGGGTCTGGTAGTTCGTGACCACCTGGGTGGGCGAGCTGGCGTCGTTGAGGATCTTGAGCACGACCTGGTGGCCCAGGAGGCCGCCGTGCGCGTTCACGTCACTGGCCCACAGTTCGTAGCCCTGCTTGTAGTTCTGCCCGTCCGTGGAGAAGTCCCCGGTGAGCGATAGCGACGCGCCGATGGTGATCGGCGTGCTGGAACTCGCGCTGGAGCTGGCGGTGGAACTGGTGCTCGTGCTCGTGCTGGTGCTGCTGCTCGAGCTGCTGCTGCACGCCGCCAGAACGCTCACCGATAGCACCGCTGCCCCGCTCAGAGCAAAGACACGCTTGGGGAGCCAGGGAAGATTAGGTCTCACGCCTGGTTCCTCCTTCCTCTCCTTGTCCGTCTTTCTGGTTAATGTCTGGGCTATTCAGTGGTGTCGAGCCCGTCGGGCACGTCCGCGTGCTCGCTGACAAGCGTCAGCCCGGCCGATTCCGCCTGCTGCTGCAGCAGCGCGGCGAAGTCGGCATCCCCATACCCGCGTCCGACCAGACCCTGGATGAGCTGATGGACGATCGCGGCTACCGGCATCGGCACCTCGTGTTCACGCGCCGCGGCAAGGCCAAGGTCGAAATCCTTTCGCAGCAACGTGGCAGTGAACGTGGGCTCGAAGTCCAGGTTCACGTACGCAGGCGCTTTGTATCCGGTGAATAGCGAACCCATCACACTCTTGTTAAGGCAGGCCAGGAACGCCTGCCTGCTGATGCCGCTCTTTTCTGCAAGAACCGTGATCTCGGCTAGCGACTGCGCCACCACGCCAAGGAACAGGTTGTGGCACAGCTTAACCGTCCTCGCCACCTCTCCGTCCCCGACGTAAGTGACGCCGCGGCCGAGCATAACCAGATACGGCTCGGCCATGACGAACGCGTCCCGGGGTCCGGAGACGGCGGCCGTCATCTTCCCGGCCCGCACCACCTTGGGGTTTCCCATCACCGGTGCGGCGAGCAAGGCGGTGCCCCGGTCGGCGATTTCCGCCCGGATCCGAGCAGAGGCCTCGGCCGACACCGTAGAGCAATCGACCAGTACCCTGGGCGCCGCTCCATCAGCTCCGGACATCAAGCCGTCCCGGCCGAGTACAGCGGAGATCAGGTCATCCGATGACCCGACCGTGATGAACACGATGTCCGTAGTGGCGAGTTCCGCGGCGGCACTCACCGGCTTGGCACCCAGCCTTACCAGCGCTTCCGCCTTGGCCGACGAGCGGTTATAGACGGCGAGATCGCAGCCGGCCGCGAGCAGCCGACTAGCCATCTCCACACCCATACGCCCCGTACCCAGCCAGCCGAGCCGGTGCGCATTCTCATGTCCGACCATGCCGCCAGATCCCTCCCGCCCGGTCACAATCGTTTGCACCTGAGACTGGCCTCGCACCGCACATTTTGTCAATGCCGGATGGCCAACCTGTTACCAAAGACGTACCAAATGGTTCCCGGTCGGGCCAGCCTCACCGTGCCATCTCACTGGACCAACTCACGCGCCGATCCCGGGCCGGGTATGATGTCGAAGGCCGCGCCCTCCGGGTCAGGCCGTGTATCGCTGCTCTGCGAGGTGCGCGGAGTTGTTGGTATGGCGCAGCAATCGATTGCGTCAGCTTCGGAATCGATGGCGCCGACTCCGGGTGGCACCTAACCCCTGCGACGCCCCGCCAACCCGGCGAGACGCGGCACGGCGCAGCGGCACCGGCGCCAGATGGGCGGTCCCGCCCTCTTCCTCCCCGTCGGCCTGCACGGCCGACCCGGCGGGCGCCGCGGTGGACCCGCGGACCACCAGCTCGGGCGCGAGGTAGAGGATCTTCACCGGCCCCTCGCGCTCGCCGATCCGCTCGAGCAGCAGTTGGGCCGCCTCGGTGCCCAGCTGGTAGTGCGGGAACCGCACGGTGGTAAGCGGGGGCCGGAGCCTGTCGATGAACGGCATGTCGTTGAACCCGATCACCGAGATGTCATCGGGGCATTGCAGGCCGGCTTCGTCGAGCGCGGCGTAGCACCCGACGGCCAGCATGTCGTTGGCCGCGGCTACCGCGGTGAAGCCGTCCTGCCCAGCCAGCAGCTCGCGGGCGCAGCGCGTCCCGTCCTCGACCGTGTACCGTCCGGCATAGGCGATAAGGTCCTCCCTGACCTCCAGCTCGTGGGCCGCCATGCCTTCCCGGAACCCGCGCAGCCGGCTCACGCCGGTGGACGCTTCCTGCGGGCCGGCGATGTGCGCGATGCGAGTATGTCCGAGCCGGGCCAGGTGGCTGACGGCCATCCGGGCGCCTTGCTCGTTGTCGACCGAGACCGCGGGAAAGCTGTAGTCCTGCGAGAGCCGGTTCATCAGGACCACCGGCAGGTCAGCCGCCGCCACTTCGGCGAGCAGGCGGTCGTGCAGGGTGGCGGTCGCGAGCACGAAGCCGTCGACGTGACGGGCTCGCATCTGCTCGAAGATCAGGCGCTCCCGGCTGGCGTCGGCATCGGTGTTGCCGATCAGGGCCACGTATCCCGGCCGCGGCGAGCTTGTCTTCCAGGCCGCGGACGATCGGCGGGAACAGCGGGTTGTTCAGGTCGGGAATCAGGACGCCGACCGTGTGCGAGCGCCGGGTCCGCAGGCTGCGTGCGACCGGATTGGGCCGGTAGCCGAGCTTAGCCGCGGCGGCCGTCACCCGGCGTGCGGTGTCCTCGCTGACCAGGAGGCGGGTTTCCGGATTGAGCGCGCGCGACGCGGTGGCCGGATGGACACGGGCCGCAGCGGCCACATCTCGCAGGGTGGCCGGCCGGTCAGGCATGTTTCATCTCGCTCCCCCATCGCGCGGGCGTGGCACTTGCGGCACGTCATCGCACTTCGGACGCATTAACACTATCCCGGCGACCGCCAGGCGAACACTATCCAGGCTGATTATTCGCCGAGGTCAGCATCGCGGCGGGCAGGGTACGCGCGAGCACCCCGCGGTGGGTCGGTGCCGCCTCGGCGTGACGCTGCTCGCCCGCCTCGGTCAGCACCACGTAGATCCCGCGCCGGTCCCCCTCGCAGCCGCACCGTTCGACCAGGCCGCGTCGTGGGCGCCTTCCCGCCGAGGCCTAGTGGTAAGCCGAAATGATGATCACCAGGGACGATCCGCGCTGGCCGGGGCGGTCCGGGTGTCCGCTGCCAGCGGTCACCGGCCCTCCGGCGGGCGACAGGACCGTCCTGGTCCAGCTGACGTGCCAGCGGGGCAGGTGGCGGCCCAGCCAGCTGGTTCCCGCCTCACGGGTGCGCCCGCGCTCCGCCGTGTGCTGGGTGAGCTCCTCGCGGCGCTGCTCGGCCAGGGTCATTGCTGTCTCGGGATGCATGATGATGGCTCCTCGTTCTTGATTCTGACGATTAAGATATATCGCGACTGTTGCTTTTTCAAGATATATCTCGATTTTGAAGTTTGCATGGGCCTGGGATGCTCGGCGCTTGGGGGTGCTGCGACCCCGTTATGAGCTGCGGTCCGGCGCCGCTACGGCGCGGGATTCGGACCTGAGGTCCTGGGTCTGTGGAGTTTTAGGTTCCCCGGCGACCGGTGACGCCCCGGAGGCTGGTTCGCGCGCTTACTCGGCTCGGCCATTATGCCGAGGGGGTCTGACATTTTCGCCGGGCCCGCGCGGGCGTGCGGGCGTCAGTCCGGTTCGGCCACGCCATCCGCGGCCGTGTCGTCGCCGGTCTCGTCATCCGCCCCGGCGGCGTCGTCGGCCGGCAGCGGAGGCAGGTCGAGGACCGGGTACCCGAGCAGGACGAGCTCGACCAGAAGCGCGTCCGCGGGGCGCTTGTTCGGATCCCTGCGCTCCCGGTAACGGTCAGGTCCCGAGAGGCGGTCGAACGCCTTGCGGATCTCCGCGTAGAGCTCATCCGCCTCCTGCGGGCGTCAGGTACAGCCTCCTCGTCGATCCGCCCAGCGTCTCGACCAAATCCTTCGGCCATGAGCCGATCGAGGTCAGGCTGCGCCGGGCCCGGGCCAGCGACCTGTCCAGCCACACGCTGGTCGAGAGCCTCGGCGGCCCGCGACGCCTGGGGATCGTCCTGGCGGGTGCGCCAGCTCATGCTGTCGTATGTCTGGCGCCACGGGCGTTCCCGGCCCCGGCCGCCCCCGGCCTCCTCCACGAAGCCGTACTTGGCCAGGGTGCGCAGGTGAAAGGCGCAGTTCGCCGGGGACTCCCCCAGCATCTCGCTGGCCTGCGTGGCGGTCAGGGTCCCGGCCTGGCCGAGGGCCTCGAGCAACGCCCACCGCACCGGATGGGCCAGCGCCCGGATGGCCTTCGGATCGGTCAGGTTCAGCTGCCCGCGATCTTCTCGCCGGTCAGCATCCTTCTCCGGCTGTGCCCCATCTCCCAGATCGCCGGGCGCCTCCGGCTTCTGCGCCCGGGATCCCGCCTGGGCTGTACCGGGCGGAGGAAATTCTTCGGAAGTCATGTTTCGAAAGACTACCCTCGAAAGGATTGTTTTGACAAGTCGGTCGAAATACTCCTTCCGAGAGCGGCCGGGCGGCCGGGACGCCGAGCGTAACGCGTGGCCTGGTGAAACCTGAGTCTCACTACGCTGTTCTTGCGTGAGAAACCGGGTCCGGGCTGTGCAGTTAGCCCGAGCTTGCCGGGTTAGCCGGGGACTTACGGCGGTGCGCCAGGGCCAGGTGGCCCCGGGGAGCGGACTCACCCTGCCGCGGTCAGCTGGCTGAAACCGGCCGAAGCCGGCCGACCGGGCCGGGTCTATCCCCGTCGCCGGGCCGTACCGGCGAGTGTCCCGGCATCGATGACCTGCTGCAGGCTGTCACCATCCTGACCGGGCTGTACGCGACCAGGGCCCGTAAGGTCCCCGACGGCACGGCCGGCGGGTTCGTGCCCGCCCGCTGGGCCCGCTACCTCGAGAAGGCCGCGAAGGACGGCGACGTCACCGCCTACCGGCACCACTGGGAGCTATGCGTGCTGATGGCCCTGCGCGACGGGCTGCGCTCGGGAGACGTCTACGTCCCCGGGTCGCGCCGGTACGCCGACCCTGCCTCTTTCCTGCTCACCCCGCAGCAGTGGGAGCCGCAGCGGCTGGAGTTCTGCCACGTGGCCGGCAAGCCGGCGTTGGCGGCCGACGCCCTGGCCCTGAACGACGAGCTGCACGCGGCGCTGTCGGACCTGGAGGCGCAGCTCGCCCGTGGCGGCGGGCGGGCGAGGTCCGCCTCGGTGCTGACGGGGAGCTGGTCATCCCGCCGCTGACCGCGGGGCACGTTCGGTACTCCATATTGGTCAATATGGAGTACCGAACCAGGCTGCCTTGCCTTCCGGTCCGGGCATGAGCCGTTATCAGAACAGCGGCTCGCAATCGGCCGCGGGAACACGCCGGGCCCGGCGCGGCGGCCGGGAAGGCGCACCCGCCTGGAGCGCGGCCTGGACGGCGGCGGCGGCGAGCCGCGCGGTTTCCGCGTCGATGACGATGTTCCGGCGGAGCAGAACGCGGCGGACGACCTGCCCGGCATGCGGGGACGCATCGTGCGGGCCGATGGCGGCGGGCTCGGTCACACCCGGACTGTAGAAGAAAACCGGCCCTGGTCCGGTTGCCGGACACGCCCGGATTTGCAACGCTTTTTACGACGATCACCTGGCGGTGGCGGCGCCTGCCCGTCCGGGGCTCCGTCGGCAGAGCCCCGCCCGGACCATCCCGAGTTTAGGAGCCGACGTCGGCCCGTGAACCGTCCCAGCTCGCCCCCCGCCGGACACCAGCCGCCAGGAGCGTGATGAATTAGGCCCATATCAGGCTCCTCGGTCCGATAAAGCAGCAGGTCAGCGGCTCGCTTCTTGATCGGAAAGAGGGTTATTCAGCAGCCTCCCAGAGAGGCTTCGCCTCGGACCGCCTCACCTCCCGGACGAACAGCCTGGCCCTGACCTCGCGGCCTCGAAGCTCGCGCTTCCACTTAGCCCAGTTGTCCCGGTCAGCCAGCCAGCGCGCGGCGCTCGCCTCGACCCTGGCCCATTTGCTGGTGCTCATGACTGCTTCACCCACGTGTCCTTATGGTCTTCCCGCTCCAGCTCGTCCAGTTCCCTGGCTGCCCTGGCGACTGCCGGGGCGTTGTCGGCCAGGCCCAGCCTGATGATGATGGCCTCGGCGATGATGCTGTTGGCCGACTTGCCGCAGTCGACTGACCGGTGCCTCAGCTTGCGGTGGAGCAGGTCCGGCAGGCGTATGCTGGCTGCTTTCATGCTCTCGTTATAGCATGATGCGATAGTACTATGCAACTATGACTGACCTGCAGTTTCTCTTATCCTGTGCTCCAGCTCGTCTCCCGGCAGGTCTCGGGCGGGGCTGTAGGATTCGAGAAGGCCGGCGCAGGTTGACGCCGGTGACCCGGACCGCGCCGAGGATCGGTACAGGATCCTCCCCGACCCCCTTGTAGGGGCTCGCACCGCGCTCCCGCCCGGCGAGCCGGGCAGTCACGTGGCGGCCAGGTCCGAAATGACGGCCCGGGCCAGGTCGGCTGTCGGCCTAGTGCTATCAGTGGCAGCCAGCTCGTCGACCCGGTTGGCCAGGGCCAGGATGTCGGCGCGTTCCTGGCTGGTGATCGGGATCGCACGGTGGGTCAGGATCCGGGCGATCTCTTCCAGCGCCAGGCCGTAGTGGCGGCGGTCGATGAACTCATGGATGATCCAGGCATCACGCTGGCCACTAGGTTGACGCCGCTCACGCGTGGGGCGTGATTGCGGTAGGTACCGCAGGTCTGGTTGGCATCCCGGGGGTGCTGGCGACGCTTCATGCAGGTCATTCTCAGTTCCGCTGGTGGTGGCCGACCAACTGGATGGCCGTCCCGTCGGTCATCTTCGTCGCTGGCTGCCTTCTGGCGGCCGTCCCGGTCCGCCGGCCCGCGGATCAAGGCGCGGCCAGCGCGGTTTCCCTCGGCCCGTCCGCTGTCCCGTTGCCCGGCGATGACCGCGCCGGTGTGAAGGTTCGGCCGGGTCAGGTGGTGGTCGGGGAGATCCCGCGGGAACCCGCGGCATTCGTGGCCCGGGTCATGGTGCGCCGATTGGCCGCGGCCGCTGGCGGGGGCCTGTCGGTAAGGGAGCTACCACCAGCCGCCATCTGAGGCGTTTCCGCAGGTTAGCGCCGATTTTCACCAAGCGAATCGTCCCCCAGTAGGTGGGCCATCACGGCGGGGCACCGAACCGAGGAATCAGGGGGCAGGGAAGTCCGAGGGGTTGATCTGTGTGGCTGGGGCATTGCCGCCACTGACCGCATAGAGGGTCACGGTCCAGACGGTGTAGCCCTGCGGGGTCGTGACGAAGCGCAGGCGGTCGTTGAAGCGCCAGTAGGTGGCCCCGCGGGTGAAGCGTCCCTTACAAACGCTGAACCGCGAGCCGGTGGTGAAGTAGATGGTGTACGTGCCGTCCTTGATGTCGCCCACCGTGGTGCGTGAGCGGGCGCGGACGTACACACCGATCGCCTTGGACCGGCCTCGCACGAGCACGACCACGCCATCTTGGCCGGGGCGGTTCTCGATCGTGAGCCTTCCCAGGCCGCCGCTGATCCCGGCGTAGAGGATCGTGCCGCTGTGCGGGCGGGATATGGCGCACGCGGTTGAGGCGGCGCCCGCAGCAGTTGAGCTGAGGCTGTGCGTGGCGGCCTGAGTAGCCGCAGATGCCGCAGCAGGCAGCCCTGGTACGGCAAGAGCACTGGCTACTACGACTGCTGCAACCGCGAGCCGCCGAAAGTGAGGTCGAGGTTTCATATTTCCCTCACCGTCCCTTCCTTCCACGCGGGAAAGCACGTTACCCCTGCCAGGGCGCACATTGAAGAGTCCAACGTCCCGTGAATCCGGGCCACAGCAAGCTCGCGGGAGCGTAGCCGAACCGGGCGGCGGCCTGTTCGGCGGGCAGGCGCGCAGCGCCTAACCTCGATTCCCGGGAAGTCGGCTGAACCGGGCGCTTGTGCGCTCCTCGCATCGCTGACCAGGGCAGACGCTTTAACCTCAACGAGTCTTCCTGAACAGGCGCCAGCGAGGATCCCCGGTCGAAACCGGACAGCGTTGACGGAGCGATCCTCGTGACCTGGGAATTCCTTGACAGATTCCGACGGTCCGGCATGCCGGGCTGCTTGAGGCCCGCTTGCGGCCCGCCAGAGAACTGCTGGCATCTGCCCAAGTCACGGCCGTAGGCGCAGCCCGCTAGGAGCCCCGATCTCAACTGGATTATCGCACCGGGAATCGAGGCTAATACCGCCGGTGCGCCGGGGACTGCGGGCGGAGAAGGAATTCCCCGGCCGGGCCGGCTGCTGAGGGTCTTTCGCTGACTGGCCGATGCTTCCGGTTCACCATGTCCGTAGCCGGAGAGGCCGCCGCCACGCCGATACCGGGACGTCCTGCCACGAAATTGCATGGATGTAAGCCCTGTGCCGTGATGCCGGCAGGCCACTGCACCCAAGACATGGGCGGGCAATTGGTCCTACCAGTCAGCGCTACCTACCCCCACTACTCGGCCAGTCGTGGTCGCGACCCCGCACAAAACGCCTGCGTAAAGGCATTGGGCAGTGTCCCTCTGGAGAGCGCCATCCGGTCAGCCAAGGGGGCGACTACCGGCCGCGAAAATCGGCGTTAGCCAGGGTTGGTCAGCGTCTGCGGTAGGGGTCGCGCCGGGCCTGCCAAGCGACCAGCAGGCTGACCGCAGGCCGTCAGGTACTGGGGCCGCCTGCGGCCAGGTTCAGGCGGCGATCGAGGTTGAGCTGGATCTCGCCGTAGGGCGTCATGTTCACGGTGAACAGCGGGGTCAGGCCGCGCCGGTCGGCATCGCCGAGCCGGCCGGCCCACTCGGGCCCGCCGAGCGTGTCCTGGACCATCAGGGTATTGATGTATCCGAGGCAGCTCTGAAGGATCTGCAGGCAGATGATGGAGATCTCCTGCTCCTCACGCCGGTTGGAGGACAACTCCCCGGACTTGCCGAAGAAGATGTAGTCGTTGACCCCGTTGTAGTTCTCGACCACGTTCAGCCCGGCGTTGATCTCCCGCTGCAGGTCCCTGTCACGCAGGTAGCGGGCTATGAAGATCGTCCGCTGGGCGCGGCCGACCTCGAGCATCGCGGCGTAGGCGGGGTGCGTGACGTCGGAGTTGAAGCGCCGCAGGATCGCCTCAGTGGAGGCGGTGCCGAGCCGGATGGCCGTGGCGTACTTCATCATCAGGTCGTAGTTCTGCTCGATCAGCTCCCAGCGGACCGGGTTGGTCAGCGCGGGCCGCAGCCGGGGGTAGCGATCCAGGTCGCCCGCGGCCGGGAGGTAGAGCTTGCACCGGTTGATCTGCTTGATCCGCGGCAGCAGGTCAAATCCCAGGAGCCGCGTGATCCCGAACCCTATGAAGCTCTGGCCGTGGGTATCGACGTAGCTGGCCTCGATGTCCATGTCGGTGCCGTGCCGCATCGCGCCCTCGACCATCGCGTGCACTTCCGAGGCCGAGCATTGCAGGAGCTGGCTGTGCACGGCCATCGCCCCGCCCTTTTCCACCGTCCAATAAATGAGCACCCCGCGCTTGCCGTTCCGGTAGCGCGAGTGCCACTCGGTGAAGATGTTCTGGTCCCACGCCTTGAAGTGGGTCGAGTCTGACGCCACCGCGGTGGAGCCCTCGCCCCACAGCCACGCCTGGCGGGCGGCGAACGTCGCGTTGGCGATTACCCGGGCGGCCTGCCGGCACGACTCCACGGTGATGTAGCGGCGCCGGACGTAGCGCAGCTCGTCCTCGCTGTGGCCGTGCTCGCCGGCGGCCACCGCCCGGATGCCGGTGTTGGTCCCGTAGGCGTAGACGGTCAGGAGCAGCCGCTGGAACAGGGTTGCGGCGGCGATGTCGCCGCGGGTGCCGGCCGGGGCGAAGGCGTCTAGGCAGCCGGTGCGCAGCGCGGTCTCGGTCAGCATGTCCAGCAGCGGCACGGTGCCCCACCGGTCCCGGATCGCAGCCTTGAGCCGCCGCAGGTTGCGCGGCTCGGGAACGGCGTCCAGGTCGGTGAGGATGACCGGCCCGGCCTTCGGCCGCTCCCGGATGTCCACCCAGTCCAGCTCCGGCAGGTGGTCGTTGAGGTCGGCGAGGGCCTCGGCCATCTCCGCGCGCATCTGGGCGGTGAACGCCCTCGGGTCCAGCGGCTTGCGCAGCTTCGCGTAGTTCTCGGCCCGGCGCTGGTCGAAGTCGGCCGGGAGGTCCTCGTCGGGGTTGCGCCACTTGTCGGCGCCGACCACCCAGATCTCCTTGCACCGCAGCTTGTCGCGCAGCGTCTGGAACACCCCGCACTCGTACACCGTCCGCTGGACGCGGCGGCGGCCCCGCTTGTCGGTCTTGTACAGCAGGTCCGCCAGGTCCCTGGGGATCACCCCGTCGACCGGGACATGCTCACCGCGGGCATAGTACAAGGTGGCCGGCGAGTGCTCGGCCTTGTACCGCTTGATCAGCTCCAGCGCCTCCAGCACCGGCCGGTGCACCGTGTTGTTCGACCGGAACTCCAGCGCCTCCAGGATCTGGATCAGCCCGGCGCGGTAGTGGTTGGTGTAGGAGGCCTTGAAGCTGCGCTGCCGGGCCTGCCGGTAGGTCGGCCCCTTGGACTCGAACTCGCGCACCAGGTCCAGGATCACCTCCAGCCCGCCAGCGGCCGGGTACACCACATCCTCGACGATGTCCTGCGGCCGCTCGGCTGCGGCCGCCGCGATGCTGAACAGGATGTTCTCCTTGCCCGTCACCTTCCCCGCGATGTCGGCGACGAACTGCTCCCTGGTCCTGGTCTCGGCCCGGGCGTTGATCCGGTGCACCGTGGCGATCAGCAGCTCGGCCAGGCCATCAGTGATCTCCCGCTCCCGGCAGTGCAGGTAAGCGGCCAGCAGCGTCCAGCGGACCCCGTCTGAGTGGTCATTTCGCAGGTGGCTGGGCGACTCCACCGCCGCCCGCGCCCGCCACCCGGCCACGATCTTCGGCGCGATGTCGGCGAGCAGCCCGGACGGAAGCCCCACGGCGCGGATCCAGTCGAGCTTGCGCCGCTCGCTCTTGCACGTGTTCAGGCTGACATTGCCGGGATCGGCCCTGATCGCCGCCCAGACCTCCGGACCCGGCACTTCCCCGGGGTCGTCCCCGTCCACCGCGTCCTGCCAGCCCTCCGGGCCTTCGCGGGCCGGATCGCCAGGGTCATCGCCTGCGGCTGCGATCATCGACCACATCCGGGCCGTGACCTCGTCGTCCAGGCGGCTGCTGACCTTCACGGTCAGCGTCTCCTCCGACTGCCGCAGCGCCGAGCCGATCATCCGGCCAAGCCGCAGGCTGCCGGGCTGCTCGATCCCCTCCTCGCGCAACTGCGCCAGCAGCGCCTCGCGGACCCGTTCGGCCCGGCGCTCCCGGCTGCAGACCTCCTCCGCCAGCCACGCGGTGAGCTTCTCGGCATCGGCCACCGAGCACTCCCGGAACCCCAGGAACGTGCGCACCGTCTTGCGGTGCCGTCCGGCCTTCCCAGTCGAACAGCCCAAGATCGGAGGCCGGCACCTTCACCTGCGAGGCGACCCAGCCGACAGCCTCGTCAGGCAGCTCCGAACGCCCCACCGGGAACTGGCCCTCCACCGCGAAGAACTTCAGCCACAGCGCCAGCCCCAGCTTCGACGGCCCCGTCCGGCCAGTCAGCAGGTCAAGCTCATCACCGACCAGCGTCCAGTGCTCGATCAGCTCGTCTTGGTCCAGCACACGCGCCACGGCGTCAGCCCCTCCGGCGGACAGGCAGTACCTTCACCCCGCGAGTCCACCGCAATACTGACAGTGCGCAGCTAACCGCGTCTCAGTAATCTGCGAAGAACCACTCTCTACCTGCTGAAACGCCCCAGATGGCGGCTGGTGGTAGCTCCCTTACCGACAGGCCGACTCGGTCCTGCCGGTACCGTTCAGCCCGGTCACGATGCAGCGCGGCCGCGCCGGTGGCCTCGGCAACGTTGTCCAGGACGGCGGGCCCGCGCCGCCAACCGCGCTGACCGTGCTCAGCCAAGCCGTGCTCGGCCAGGACCCGTAGCGCGGCCGAGGTCGCCGAGGGGCTCAGCCGCGCGGCCCGGGCGACCTCGGCGCCGCGCGCCTCGGCCGAGTCGAGGACCTGGTAGGTGAGCGCCGCGGTACCGCCGAGCACCAGGAACGCCGGGTGCGCCGCGTCGACCCGACCAGCGCGGCGGCGCCGCCACCGGACGCTGTCCGCATACCGATCGGGGATCCGGAGCTGGTAGCGGTCCGCACGGGCCGCCTGGCGGTGGCTGACCAGGTCGATCAGCGGGTCAGGTTCGTCGCGGAGCAGCTGCAGCACGCGCGCCACCGTGCGGTGGCTGAGGGCCGAGTGCAACGCCAGGTTCCGGCATCCGAACTCGACCACGGAGGAGCCGGAGACCATCGCGGCCTGGCCGAGAGCCAGGAGCACCAGGCGGACGGCGATGACCCGGCCGCCCCAGCACCTGACCCGCTCCGGATCTTCCAGGGCGACCAGGACAGCGGTCAGCCACTGGCGGATCAGGCCGTACTCCGCAGCCAGAGCCGATTCGGGTACGGGGGGGCGTGAGATCTGGTCGCTAGTGGGTCTGTGGTGGACATTTTTCTCCCCGGTGAGGTAGCCGATCGTTTTTCGCCACTCCAGGGGCAGCAGCCGGTCCATCCGGCCGGGCTCGGAGGGCCGCTCGTACAGCTGGGCCAGGCCTCGCCAGGCTCCGGAGGCCACAGCGGCGCGGACATCGGCGAGCTGCCAGCCGCCGGCCGCCGCGGCGGTCAGGACGGCCATGCGGGCCTCAGACCGGCCACGGCCGCGGTGCTCGCCGGTCTGGGCGATCAGCTCGAGCTCGGGGCCGAGGCGGGCACGGCCGCCGAGGCGAGGCACCCACGGCACGCCGTCACGGCCGAACTCGGCCGCCGGGGAGTCTCCGGGCGGCCGCGGCACCTCCAGGCGTAGTTCGGCGGTGAGGTCAGTCAGCAGCCCGGCCCAGACTTCCGGGCCGTTCGGCCTCTCGAGAGCCTCCCTGGCCTCGCTCAGCGGCGTGGGAGAGCAGCCGCCACCCGCCGCTTTTGTGCCGCGCGCCCGGCGGGCTGATCTGCCCGCCCAGCGAGCACATCGGCGCCGGGTCGACAGCCGGGAAGCGCAGGGCCAGCGCCCGGGCGGCGTCCCGCAGCTCAAGCCACGGCAGCGCCGCGGCGAACAGCACGTAGACGTGGCAGCCGCCGGACGGCGACACGTCAGCGACGACCTGGCCGCCGCACCGGGCCACCAGCGCGGCCAGTTCCTCCGCCTATGCGGCCACCGCGGCGGCCGCAGCGTCACCGGCGCCGGTGACGCGGGCCGGATCCAGGTCAAGAGCCAGCATCCGGCCGGTGGCCGAGGCCGGGTCGTAGACCGGCACAGTGCACGGCTGGCCGGGCGGCTCAGCGGGCAGCGGGCGGGCGTGACGGGCCGGGTAAGTGCGGCCGCCGTCCTTGGAGATCCGGACGTGCGAAGTGCCCGCGATCGAGGGCGTGACGGCACGCCAGGCGGCCTCGGCCGCATCACGCGGGAGTCCGCCAGCAGTCGACTGCACTACGCCCGGCGTGTCGCCAGCGGGCAATATTGATCTAGACCGCTGGCCTGTTATCGTGGCCACGGATGTTGACCTTCTGTTCGTGATCCGTCAGGGCGCCAACCATGATGCGGATCTGAACGAGTGGGTATGGCGTTGTCGTTGGATGGCGGGCTACGGCCCGCCTTCGGCGTCTCTAGGGGCTATAGAGCTCCAAGTGCGTGAAGACATTGGAACGCACAGCATCTAAGCCGGCCCGGGCCGTTATCGCCGGCTGAGGCGCGCCGGCCCGAGCTGGCCGAGCCTAGGACGGATCCCTCGGGGGACAGAGGCCTAGGACGGATCCCTCGGGGGACAGAGAATGTCGCACCCCGGCGATAAGGTCTCCTCCAGGTCGCGTCGCGCTTCCGCGCGGCGGGCCGACCACGGGTCGGCCGGTCAGGAGGCGGGCAGGTCCGTAATAACGGCCCGGGCCAGGTCGGCTGTCGGCCTGCTGCCGTCAGCGGCGGCCAACTCGTCGACCCGGGCGGCCAGGGCCAGGATGTCGGCGCGTTCCTGACCGGTGATGGCGATCGCGCGGTGGGTCAGGGTCCGGGCGATCTCTTCCAGCGCCAGGCCGTAGTGGCGGCGGTCGATGAACTCATGGATGATCCAGGCATCGTCGCCGGGCATCCGGCCTTCCAAGCCGATCAGCAGCCCGTACAGGGGTGCAGCCAAGGTAAGCCTGAAAGGGGCCATGGGCGGCAGGAGTTCGCCGAGTGCTGCAGACCGACCTGCCCCGCCTACTGGATACAGCAGGGTAGAGGGGCGGTACGGGCATGGTCGCCCTCTCTGCTCACTCGGCGGCGGCGGGTGCGAGGTGGTCCGGTGCTGGCAGGTCCAGGTCGACGCCGAGGCGGGCGTCGTAGGCGTCGGGGGTCAGCGCGATCTCGTCGGTGGCGTAGATACCAAAGCGCTGGATCCGGGCGGTCAGGTACGGCGAGAGGACCGCGAGGTCCGCGGCGGTGATCGTCCAGCCCTCGGCGATCAGGTCCCGGAGCACGGCCATCATGTCCACGGTGGTGTGGAACACCACGCAGTTGGTCAGCAGGGTGGAGAACTTGACGATCTTCTCCTGCTCGTCGGGGTCGTTGTCGGCGATGATGCCGCCGTTGCCGAACCGGCACCAGGCGGCGAAGTTGTTGTAGGACTCGGCCTTGTTGGTCGCCGCGGTAGTGCGGGCGCGCAGCTGCGGGTCGGACAGGAACCGCAGCAGCTGCACGGTGCGGATGACCCGGCCGACCTCGCGGAATGCCTTGTAGAAGTTGTTGCGCCGCGAGTAGGTCGACAGGCGGCGCAGCAGGGTCACCGAGGAGATCTTCCCGGCCTGGATGGACAGCGCCACCCGCATCAGGTCGTCGTAGTGGCTCTCGATCAGGTCCCAGTCGATGAGGTTGCGGCCGGGCTCGCCGAACAGGCCGTCGATGTGCTGGTAGCGGGCGGTGGCGGCGGGCCGGTAGAAGTTGAGGTCCTTCCAGTTGCGGATGCGCGGCATCAGCTCGAACCCGAACAGGTGGGCCAGGGCGAACACCGGGAACGACTGGCCCTGCGTGTCGGCGTGCACCGTGGCCGGCTTGAGCCGGGCCTGCTGCTGCAGCAGCCCGTCGATGATGTAGACGGCCTCCCACACCCCGCAGGGGATGAACCGGGAGAACAAGGCGATGTAGGTGTCGGAGATGTGGTGGTAGGCGATCCCGCCTGCCCCGCCGTACCTGATCGAGGTCTCGGCGAGGAGGTTGTCGATGAATGTGTCGATCTGGGTGCCGTCGGCGGCCACGCTGGCCCCGTCGCCCCAGGCGCGGACCAGGTCCAGCTCGCAGAACGCGTCCACGACGTCGGCGATGGCGCTGTTCAGCTTGCCGATGGTGACGTGGCGGCGGGCGGTGGCCCCCAGCTCGTGGGCGGAGACCCCGGCGATGTGCCGGGCGGCCTGCACCGGGCCGAGGTTGCTGCCGTAGGTGAACGTGGTCAGCACGTAGCGGAAGAACGCGTCGCCCAGTTTGGGGTCTGATCCCGACGCCGGGCCGAAGCGGCGCCACCACTGCAGCCAGTGCCCGGTGCGGGCCAGGATCCCCAGCAGCGTCCGCTCGGGCATCCGCCGCGTCACCTCCGCTTCCAGGGCAAGGGCTGTGGGGCTGGGCGGCGCGGCCCGCCGCCTCTTGAGCGTGGCCGTGCCTTGCTCGTCGATGACCAGGTTAGCGTTGTCGGGGTAACCGGCATCGGACTCCGCGGCCTGCGCGGTCAGCCTGGCCTGCAACTGGGCCCGGAACCCGGCCGCGCTGGCGGGCAGCCCCACCTCAGCGCAGAACGCCGGCAGCAGCGCCGCGCACTCGGCCGGGCTGAGCAGCTGGCCGGCCAGTTCGCGTACGCCTGCGCCCCGGCCACCGCGACGTCGCCGGTGCGCAGTTCCTCGGCGAGGTAGGTCAGCACGCACGCCTCCAGATGGCGGCGCACGAACATCCCCGGGCGCTGCCGGTCGCGGATCGCCCGCCGCCAGTCCTCGGAGGCGAACGACACGTCCAGCTCCCGCATCACCGGCCTGCCGCCAGCGCCGGCCAGCAGCCGGCCGTCGTCGCCGCGGGCCGGGATGCGGTCAGGGATGTGATCGCGGGTCAGCGCCGTGAACTCCCGCACGTAGTCCAGGGCGTCCAGGACGCTGCGATCGGCGCTGGTGGCCTGCAGCTCCAGCGCCCCAGCCATGGCCAGCATCGCCGCCCGGTCCCGGCGGAAGTGCCGGGCCACCAGCGGCGCGTGGTTGTCGCCGTGGTGGGCCGAGACCCGGTTGATGTCGGCGTACTGCCCGGCGAACCCGCCGGCTGACTCGACGGTCTTGCGGGCCATCTCCAGCGCCGCCAGGTGCTGGGCGCCGTCCGGGCCGTGCGGGTCGATACGCTCCAGTACCGCCCGGTAATTGGCGACGAGACGCTCGGTCAGCGCCCGATGCTGCTCCTTGAGCTCGTCCAGCTCCTTGCGGGCCCGTTTGGTCAGGGTGGCCACCCGCCGGCAGAACATCTCCGCGACGTCGTTGCGGGCCCTGGCCTGCGCGGTGAACACCATCGCCGCCAGCAGCGCCGCCTTCTTCGTGCCGCCGTAGTCGCGCAGCACGGCCGCATCGGCCACCTCGGCCTCCCCGGCGAAGTCGGCCAGCTTCGACGCGGCGACCCCGGCCACCCAGGCCGGGGCATCACCGATCCCGTCGACCCAGCGCAGGTGATCGAGCTGGACGCGGAAGTTCGTCCACGACGGCCGCGGCGCGGTCTTCTTCAGCCGGTTGAAGTCGCTCTTGGCCGCCGGCCCCGGCACCTCCAGCAGCGCCTCCAGCCGCCCGATCCCGGCCGGGCCGACCCGCCCGGCGATTCCTGTGAAGATCTCCGCGTTGACCTCGCCCCGGATCGCGGAGGCCATCTCATCCAGCGTGGAGAACCCGGGCAGCTCAAAGCAGCCCTCGACCAGCCGCTCCAACGCGACATTGATCAAATCCGGGGGGTTGTTCTTCCGGGTCGCGGCTTCCCGGATCGCCTCCGCGGCCATCTTGCGCGCCCCCGCCGGATCCCGGACCACCCCGAGCCGCTGACGCACCAGGTCCCGATGCCGCTTCGCGGTACGCGCCGAGGCATACACCGCGGCGGTACCCTCGGCCAGCCCCAGATCACGGCGGACGTGCTCGACCACCACTGCCGGCACCTCAGCCAGCGCCGGGAAGTACCCCAGCCGGCCGAACACTTCACCAGGACCAGCAACGCCAGAAGATGCTCCCCGGACCCGGCCACCCCCCGCGCCCACGCCACCTCGTCCGGCTGCGGCGTGTAGAACACGTGCAGCTCCCGCGCCGATGGCAACCGCTTGAACCGCGGATACGCCGTCCGCTCGATCGAGGTCACCCGCGCCGACCACCCTACGACCCGACAAGATCAGCCCATACAGACCGAGGAACATACCAGCGGCCACAACCCGGCCAACGACCGCTGCCCACCACGGCGGCCAGTACCAGCCCCACAAGCGGAAACACTCGCCAAGATCAACCCATGGCCCCTTCCGGGCTTACCTTGGCCGCACCCCGGATAGCTTCCAGCAGCCGACGATGCTCCGGAAGCACCGGGGCCTGCCACTGAGCAGTCTGTACGGCCGCACCGAGTTGCCGCAGCTGCACAGCTGCGCCCTGGAGGCGGTGCCACGCCGCGGCCGTCTCAGTGTCAGCGGACCTGGCCAGTCGCAACCCCGCCAGTTGCTCGGCAATCGCCCGGGCGTGATCCGCCAAGCCGGCCAGCAAGGCCCGGTTCACCGCCGGGGAGCTGATCACCGGCGCCCAGTCGGACAAGGCCTGGCGGGCGCCGTTGGGAGTGACGGCGAGGTGGGTGTGCAACAGGTCCCGGCCGTAGGTCAGCGCGGTGGCGTAGCCGTCCAGGCGGGCGACGGACGACCCGGACGGGAACATCTGTGCCGCGCTGGTCTCCTGGCGCAACGCGCCGGTAATCAGGGTGGTCACGGTCTGAGCGCGCCCAATCGCGTCTCCCCACAAGCCGGTCTGGACGCCGGACCTGGCGTCGGCGATATCGCCGACGTACCGGCCCATCGCGGCGGCGGCGCGGCCGGCCGCCAGGGTCGTGTGATGAACCTGCTCGGCCCCGGCCGGCGGATCCGGGTATGGCGGCGGGGACGCCAGCCGGGCGGCCTGCCGCCAAAAATCACCGAACACCGCCAGGGCCGGGCCCGCGCGGCCGCTTTCGGCCATGATCAGCCCGGCGGCGCAAGCAGCTCGTACATACGGCCCGCGTGCGCCGCGGCCGCCGAGCAGGCGGATTCGCCGCCTTCCGCTGCCGCATCACGCAGACGTGTAAACAACGCAAGGCTGAGCCCTGCGACCTGGTCGGCAAGGTCGGTTGCCGCGGCCGACGTCAGGTTCCCTGTCGGCGTGGCGCCCGGGCCACGAAATGACCTGGCCGCTGCGACCGCGTTGCGGCCATTTGCAGCGGCCGCGGCGGCCAGCACGAACGCAGGCAGTAGCGGCCCGGCTTGATCTTCGGCGCCGCGTAGCGCCTGCAGGGCGCGCTCGAAAGCGCGGTACGCGGCGCCGAGCAGAGCGGGGAGGTCACCGGCCCCGAGCACGGATCCGATGTCCGCCGACAGGTCAGAACTGGACGTAACGCCTCCCTAAAAACGATCGGCTCGCTCAGTGCACGTCAGGCTACCTGGGCAGGGACGGCAGCCTTCACCATTTCAGAGTTCGGTAAGACGGTCGTGGTCCCCGCGCACCGCCATGCGCTACGTGAAGCTCGGCGACGCGGCCGGGGCAGAGGTCACCAGCCTGCTCGTGGTGGTCGGGGCGACCTGCTGGCAAGGCAACGCCAGCTGTCTGGCCCCGGCGATCTCCAGCAAGGAGGCCTGGATCCGCATGGTAGCCCTGCGGCGCTATCACCGGCCGCCAGGGCCGCGCGTCCAGCCCGGGCAGGCCTACGCCTGTGATTGATCTTCCTTCTTGGGGAGCTTCACGCCTCGGGGCGGCGTGTCTGCCCAGGGGAATTCAGGTGGGAATGACCAGTCAGCGGCGCCGCTGAAGTCGACCTCGCCGCCGTAGAACCAGGCGCGGCCGAAGTCCACCGTGCCGCCGGAGAACACGGCGCGGCCGAAGTCAACCGTGCCGCCGGAGAACACGGCGCGGCCGAAGTCGACCGTGCCGCCGGAGAACACGGCGCCGACGAACGACCTGCCGCCGGAGAACACGGCGCCGCGAACTGATCGCGCCGCCAGAGAACCCGCCCTGGACGAAGCGGACCGTGCCGCCAGAGAACACGGCGCCGCCGAAGTCGAGCTCGCCGCCGGAGAACACGGCGCTCAAGCTGACCTGACCGCCAGAGAACACGGCGCGGTCGAAGCTGACCTGACCGCCGGAGAACATGGCGCCGCCGAAGCTGACCTGACCGCCGGAGAACACGGCCTGGACGAAGCGGACCTCGCCGCCGGAGAACACGGCGCCGCCGAAGTCGACCTCACCGCCGGAGAACACGGTCTGGACGAAGCGGACCTCACCGCCGGAGAACACGGCGCGGTCGAAGCTGACCTCGCCGCCAGAGAACACGGCGCCGGCGAAGTCCCGCCGTCAAAGACGGCGCCCGTGAAGTCGAAGTTCAAACCCCGCCAGGACTCCGCAGCGTATTTGTCTTTTTGGAGGTGCGTGGTGATGACCCGGATGACGGTGTGGCGGACTTCGCGGCTGGCCCGGAAGGCAAGCCGCTCCGGCTCGGGAGCACCCTGGCCCGGATCGGGCTCGTATGGCATGCGCAGATAGCCGCACAGCACATCGACGCAGGTCTGCTGGTTCTCGGGCCAGTCATCAGCCAGGCCCGCCATGGCATACACCCCGGCCAGCCGGACCGCCGACGGCTTGTCATTACCTAGTTGCCCGGCCGCCGCGGCGAACCGTTCATTCAGGGTCCGGGTGCGCTGCTCCGCTAGCGTTCTGTCCAGCTGCTTACGCTGCGCTTCGAGTGCCCTCAGGGTGTCCCGGCTGGTTGCGCGCCGACCGAAGTACTGCGCAGCCAGCGTGCCGATCAGGGTGAGGACGCTGACGCTGGCTGCGATGATCGCCGCGGTGACCTCAGGGCTCATGAGCGGAACCTAGTACAGCTTGCCGCACCTGGGCCTGTCGGTAAGAGAGCTACCGCCAGCCGCCATCTGGGGCGTTTCAGCAGTTAAAGAGTGGTTCTTCGCAGATTACTGAGACGCGTTAGCTGTGCACTGTCAATATTGCGGTGGATTCGCGGGGTGAAGGTACAGCCGAAGCGTCATATGTCGTCGATCGACGTAAGTCAGAGCGGGCACAGCCGTCAGGCGGTCATCTTCTGCCAGGTACGGATGTACCCCTCGGTCCCGACTTGCTCGTCATAGGGCGTCTGGAGCCGGAGGCGGCAGTCCTCGTGCACCGGCACCGGCCCCCATACCCAGGCTTTCGGGGCGCTCTGGTGGGTCACGCCTTCCAGGCGCACCTTGCCGCTGGCGTCCGGTTCGATGCGCTCATCGCAGACCGCGCAGATGTACTCCACCTGGCAGACGTTAGCCCGGCCTCCGACCGAGAGTCGGGGGTCGGCCCACAATGGAACGGCCAAGGGCGATAGCGAGCTGAACCCCGCCGCGGCGGCGGTTCGTCCCTGCCATGCGGCTCGGGGCGCCTGGCATCAGCGGATCGCCGCCACCTTGTTCCACCAGGGCGTCCCGGTGATCGGCTCGATGACCACGCCCGAGGGCCGGGCCGCGGCCGGGCAGGTGGAGCTGTCCCCGGCCGGGCGGCAGGCCGTGCAGGCCGGGCTGCGGCAGATCGACCGGCTCACCGCCGAGCCGGACCCGGTGCGGCGACAGCTCGGCATGCTGTCCCGGCGCCAGCCCGGCTGCGCCGCGCTGCGGGCCACGCAGTTCGGCATCGGGCCGGTCACCGCGGTGGCGATCTGGGCCGAGCTCGGCGACGTGCGCCGGTTCGCCAGCTCCGGCAACGTGGTCCGCCACACCGGGCTGGACATCACTGTCTGGTCCTCCGACGGCAAGGGGGCCCCCCGGGCGCCTGTCCCGGCAGGGACCGCCGCTGCTGCGCTCTTCGTCTGCACAGGGCCTGTTCAGTGGTATCCATGTTGCAATTGATCCGGTCTGTTGAAAAACTGACCCGGTTCGCAACTTCCGAAAAAAGTCCGTATCCGCAGTTCAGGGTCTGCCGCGTGGCCAGCTGGAGCGGCATGTCCAGCGCTGTCCGCACGGTCTGTGAGACGGCCGTGAGAGGCCGGGCTGCCCGGCTGGCGGCCGTCCCTACCGGCCACCGAGAGACATCTTTGCATCGATCTACTACGACTTGTAGGGTTCGGGTGTGTCCCTGAGCGGGTCGGTGACGGCGGCAGGGAAAAGGGCCGCCATCCTTACGGCTGGCGCGGCAGTCCTCCTGATGATCGCGGGCTGCTCGCTGGTGCGTTCTTCGCCGGCTAACGCATCGAACGTGGTTGGCACGACGATCTTTCCCTCAGGACAACGGCCGCTGATGCCAGCGGTATCTGGCCGGACGCTCACGGGCCAGGAGTTGCGTCTTGCCGCGGAGCATGGCCACGTGATCGTACTGAACTTCTGGGGATCATGGTGTTCGGTCTGCCAGCAGGAAGCACCTGCCCTGTCGGTTGCTGCGCGGCAGTTCAAGGCATCGGGCGTCCAGTTCGTCGGTGTCGACGTGGCGGACAACTCGGCCAGCGCGAAGGCCTACATGCAGCAGTACGGGCTTCTCTACCCAAGCCTGAGTGACCCTGGCGACCTTATCGCGGCTGAGTTTAACCGGCTCATTCCCATCAGCGCCTTCCCCAGCACGCTCGTGATCTCCCCGGACGGCAGGATCGCTGGGCGTGTAATCGGCGCCGCTTCGGTCCAGGATCTCCGCCGCTTGATCAAGGCTGCCGCTCTCCCCCCTTCTTCCTCGTAGGCGCCGAATCCCTGGTGAGTGGCCGCCGTGTCTAGTAGGGTCGGCGTAGCCGATCGCGTGCGACGGCCCGCAGGGCCGCCCTAGACGCGGTGGCCGCGAGCTGGACAATCGAGAGCGAGGAAGACGGCTGTGTGGCCCGGCGTGCGGCGGGCGGGCCTCCCAAGGCTGAACGCGATGTAGGTCACCGTTTCTTAGGTGAGGGCCTGTGAAACAGGCCGGCCGCCAGGGACCGAACAGGACGAATGGTGTTTCACGGGTTGTTGCATGCGGCCGGGCGGATGACACACACCCATGAAACGATCTGCGGGTGAGCGACGACGACTTCCTGCGCGTCGAGGCGAACGACTGCCCGATGTCCTCCTGCGCCGCCCCGGCGGGATCGCCATGCCGGACCGGCCGGGGCAAGGTGGCCGCGCAGTACCACACCGCCCGGTTCCGGCTCGTGCCGCAGCTGGCGAAGGCTCTCAACGTCCCGGTCCCGCCGCTGCGCAGGCCGGGCTCGGCCTGGACCGAGCTGCCCCGGCCGCCGGCGGCCGATGCCGTGCCGGCGGGGCGCGTGCGCATCGGGTACGCCCGCGCCTCCACCATCCGCCAGTCGCTCGACACCCAGGCCGACTCCCTGCGCGTGGCGGGCGTCACCCGGATCTTCGCCGAGAAGATCTCCACCCGCGCCGTCACCCGGCCCGAACTTGACAGGGCCGTGGCCCTGGCCCGCGAGCTGCGCGCGTCCGGCGTGGCGGTCACGATCGTCGTGCACGAGCACAAGCGGCTCGGCCGCGGCATCGAGTTCGCGGCCCTCGCCGAGCAGCTGCGCGCCGCCGGCATCGGGCTGGAGTTCCTGACCGGCGAGCTGCAGGGCTCGCACGACCCGTCCGGCGTGGTGTTCACCGTCCTGGCCGCGCTGTCGGGGATGGAGCGCGAGTACATCCGCGACCGCACCCTGGAGGGGCACGAGTCGGCCCGCGCCCGCGGCAAGGCCATCGGCGGCGCCGCCGTCACCGACGACGCGATGCTCGCCGTCGCCCTCCACCTGCGCGGCCAGGAGCTGAGCCTGCGCGACATCGCCGCCCGGCTCGTCATCGCCACCGGCAAGAAGAAAGGCCAGCACCCCTCCCCGGCCACCGTGCTGCGCATGCTGCGCGCCCATGATGAAAAGGCCGCTGCGGCGGCCGTGCCGGCGGGCGGCTGACCGCCCGCCGGGCGCTTACTCGTCGTCCTCGTCGGCCGCGTCCGGGTCGCGCAGGTCGCGGATGGCCCCGGGGGCCAGGTCTGGAAGGACGAAGCTGTAGGTGCCGTGGACGCCCAGGTGGCTGCTGACGAACGGGGACAGGCGGGCCATGTCTTCTTCGAGCACCGGGTAGCCCTGGGCCCGGAGATGGCGGACGGCGGCGTCGAGGTAGAGGGTGGTCCACAGCACGACGCAGTTGAGGACGAGGCCGAGGGAGCCGAGCTGGTTCTCCAGGCCGCGCTCGTAGCGGTGGTACAGCTCGCCTTTCTTGCCGTGGCAGATCTTCCTGGCGAGTGCGTGGCGGCCTTCTTGCAGGTTGCGGATGCCCTTGATGTCGCGCCGGTAGGTTTCGTCGGTGTCGATGTAGCTGAGGATGTGCAGGGTCTTGAAGACCCGCCCGTACAGCGCGATCGCCTCGCCGAGCGCGGTCGGGTGGCCGTCGCGCTGCAGCATGGTGACCACCTCGTAGGCGCGCACGGCGCCGGTGTAGATAGAGGCCACGACCCGCAGGATGTCCTCCCAGTTCCTGCGGATCTTGGCGGTGTCGATCCGGCCGCGGGCGAAGGTGTTGAGCGGCCCGTAGTCGGCCGACGCGCTGATGCGCCAGCCTTTCTGGTCGGGCAGGTCGGCGAGGGCGGGCCGGTAGGAGATGCCCAGCAGCTCCAGGAGCCCGAACACCACGTCGGAGTAGGAGCCGGTGTCGGTGACCACGATCTCCGGGAGGGGGCCACTGTCGAGGCCGAAGATGACGTCGATCATGTGCAGGGAGTCCCGCACTGTCCCGGACACGATCTTGGCGCCGCGTCCCATGCCGCGGTCGTTCATGGCGTTGAGCCAGGTCATGCCCCGCTTTGACCCGAAGTACTTCTTGTTGGGCCGGGCGAACGCGGCGGGGACGGGAACGACGAACCGCATTCCGTCGACGGCGGCGACCATGCCGCCGCCCCACGCCTGCGCGAGCGGAAGGCCTGCCTGGCGGGCGACCAGCGGGGCGTTCGCCGCCGCGAGGGTCTCGGGGCGCACGTAGTTCTGGAAAACGTGCGACAGCCGCGACCGCTCAAGCGCCGGCGCCCTTTTCTTCGCGATCGGCCGGTACCCGACGTTCATCGCGTGCGCGGCCAGGCAGGCGGCGATCGAGACCGGCAGGTCCTCCAGCCGGGACCGGCCGCCGGACGCCGCGGTGAACGCCTCTCCGATCTCCGGTGCCCAGGACATGACCTCCAGGAGCACCTCGGGCAGGTCGACGCGCGGCAGCATTGCCGTGGTCCGGGCGCGCAGGTCGACCAGGGATGGCGGTTCTTCGAGGGCCTTGAGCCCGGTCAGGTGGATCTTCCCGTCGTCGTCGACGGCGACCTCGGTGTTGACCGCCAGGCGGCCGACGACTTCGCGGTAGGCGGCGTCCAGCGTCCGGGAGTGCTCCGCGAGTAGGGCGGCCGGGTCGCCGGGCAGGCTGAGGCTGGTCAGGACGTCGTCCCGGGCCGCCGCCCACGCCGCGCCTTCCAGGAGGCGGGCCTGCGGGTTGCGCCACCTGGTGGAGGCTTCAGCCCAGATGTCGCGGCGCTTGAGGCCGCGCCAGAACTGCTCGAGCACGCAGAAGGCGTAGGCGTGCCGGCTGACCGCGCCGTCCTCGTGCGCGGGGTGGCCGAACACCAGCCGCCGCCACGGGCCGTTGACCACGCCAGCGTCGATCAGTCGGCCCGGGATGAGCGGGGCCGGCAGGCGGCTTCGGTGGGCCAGGACGTCGGGCAGCGCCCTCATCGCCGCGAGCACAGGCGCGCCTTCGGCGCTGGCGCCGAACTCGATCATGGCCGGGAGCATCTTCAGGAACCCGGACACGGCCGTGTACCGGGCGGGCAGCGCCGCGCGCCAGTCGTCCGGGTTGGGGCCGCCGGGCGCGGGCACGCTCTCGGTGACCAGTTCCAGCGCGGCGCGCAGCTCCATGCGCGAGACGACCGCCTCGATCGCCTGCCACACCTCCGAGACCCGCGGCTCCTCGCCCGGCCCGCCCCAGCCGTCGGACTCGAACAGCGCCTCGACCGCGACCGCGAGGCTGGCCGAGGCCCTGGCCAGCCGGGGATGCCGACGGGCGTTCTCCTTGTCGGCATCCCGCTGCGCCCGGCCCAGCAGCTCGGTCGTCATCAGCAGATCCAGCAGCTCCAGGGCGTCGTCGATGCTCTTGCCCTCCAGGTGCCGGACAGTGGCCACCAGGGTCGCCAGCCGGCGCGCGTCGCCGTGCCGGCGGATCAGCGAGGCCGACGCGGTCATGCCGTAGCGGGACAGCTCGGCCATCCGCCGCGGCGGTACCCGCGCCTCGGCGCCGAGTCGCGCCAGCCCGACACCGCTAATCTCAGCCACCCGGTCCAGGGACTTCACCAGCGACGGGCCGCTCCCGCGCGGCGCCGGCCCCTTGCGCCACCGCTCCAGGTCCGACAGCCGAGACCCGGGCGGGACATCCAGCAGCCGGTCCAGCGCGCGTCGCTGGACCGGGTCCGGGAGCGCGGCCAGTTCCTCGAGCAGCTGGCGCGTCGTCTCGTCCCGGACGCTCGCGACCAGCCGGGCGAGCGTCGTCACGCCGGGCAGCAGGATGTTCCGCTCTCGCAGCCACGCCAGCCCGTCGGTGAAGATCGCCTTCGGGCCGTCTCCAGTCGCCCGCGACCTGGCCGCTGCCCACTGCGCGAACTCATCCTCGGCGTCGTCGAACTCCCGGTAGCCGCGCTCCTTCTTGATCTCCCACTGGTGATCGAACCGCGTGTGCTCCCGCTCGGTGTAGCGCTTCACCTCCGCCAGTTCGGCCATGCCCAGCTGCTTGCCCGCGACGAACTCCAGCACCCCGTCCGGGACCTCGAGCGGGTCCTCCAGGAACTTCCCGAGCCACCGCACGGTCACCAGCTGCAGCGCGAACCCCGCCCTCATGTGATCGCCGCGGTGCTTGCAGACCAGCTTCAGGTCGTCGTCATCGAGGAAGAACACGCGGTCGAGGTCCGCCTGCGACGGCGGCCCCGCGTACCGGCCGTACGCCGCCGCCTCATCATCCGTCAGGAACTCCACCGGCATAGACCGCACCGTAGGCCCGCCAACGCCCCAGATCACCCACAGCACTCAAACCGTTGCAAGAGTTCTAGCGGCCTGCGGCCAGCGACATCGGAACGGCCAGTGTCGCTAACGGGGCTCCGCGAGGGATCTTAACGCCAACCACCGTTCCGTTGTTGCTCAACCCCCGGAACGCTGAGCCCCGATGGCGCCTTGGAACGCGTCGAGACAATCTCGGTCGACCGGCATATCGGCGCCGTCGCGCCGGCCGCCGGGGGCGGGTACGTGCTCGCCGCCGGACCGGGGTTCCTGTTCGTCGACGACGCCGGCTCGGTCCACGAGCTGGCCCAGCCCGAAGGCGGCCACACTGACGTGCGGATGAATGACGGAGCCTGCGACCCGCAAGGACGCTTCTGGGCCGGGACGATGGCCTACGACGAGTCGCCAGGTGCCGGGGCCCTCTACCGCCTCGAACTCGACGGCAGCTGCACCACCGTGCTGACCGGCCTGACCATTTCCAACGGCATCGGATGGAGTCCGGACGCCAGCACGATGTACCTCAACGACAGCGGCACTGGATGCGTCGACGCGTTCCGGTTCGACGGCTTGAGCGGCGCGATCAGCGGCCGTCGCACCCTCGTGCACGTCGACCAGCCGGGCGTTGTACCCGACGGACTCACGGTCGACGAAGAGGGCGGGATCTGGGTCGCCCTGTGGAACGGCAGCGCTGTCCACCGGTACGCACCGGATGGGTCGCTTCTGGCCAGCGTGCAGCTTCCTGTCCAGCGACCGACCTCATGCGCGTTCGGCGGCCCCGGCCGGGACACGCTGTTCGTCACCTCCGCGCGGACCGACCTCGACGACGACGCGCTGGCCCGCCAGCCGCACGCGGGCAAGGTGTTCGCGATCGATGGACTCGGCGTCCGTGGCCTTCCCTGCACGTCATACCACGGCCGGACACCACGTTCGTCAGATCGCTAGGTGAACTGACGTTGGGCCGACCCGCGCGGAGCCAGCCATCGCAGCAGCGTGATCGTGATGAAGTACAGGACGGGCGCCGAGGCGTAGACGGCCAGGCTGGCCCGCGGCGAGACCGCAGCGATCGCGAACGCGGTGAGGTAAACCAGCAAGGGAAAGACGGACAGCGCCAGCCCCGACCGGATCGACGCCCGGTCCAGGGGCTCGTGCACCAGGGATGGCCTCTGCGTCGCGTAGGCCCAGATGGCGGTCCGGGTGACGGACGTGGCCATCAAGATCAGGCCGAACAGGCGCAGCGCGAGCGGGTCCTCGTAATAGCGGCTGAGCAGCGCCGAGCCGAACGGCAGCAGGCACACCGCGAACAGGGTCAGCAAATTGAGCCAGATGATGCCGCGGTCGGTGTACCTGATCAGCGTGAACAGGTCACGGTGGCCGGTCCACTGCATCGCCGCCACGATGAAGGCGATCACGAAGCTGACGAAGCTGGGCCGCACGTCGGAAATGGCGGACTGGAGGGTCTCGTGCGCGCTGAGCTCCGGCACGTGAATGTCGAGCACGAGCAGCGTGATGATGATGGCGAACACCCCATCGGTCAGCGCCAGAACGCGTGACGGATCCCGGCGCCGCTCCTCCCGGGTCGCACCGCCGGCCGCGCTGACCTCGTCATCTTCCCGCACGGGCGGAGCCTAGCCAGCCCGGCGCCATCTGGCGGGCACGGCGCAGGCCGCGGAGGGACCTCTCCGGCAGACCCGCCTTGGCGAGCGCCGGCGGTGGCAGCAAACGCCCAATTACGTCACTGCCTCATCCGCTGGCACGCCGTCCGCGAGCCCGGGGTGTCCATGGAACGCCGCCAGCCCGCCATGCAGCCATTGTGCACCGTGAGCCGAATGCCCGGTAAAGAGGCAAATGAACTTCGGGTGGCTATCTGGTTTCATGACACCGACCGCCCGCGATCACGTCCTGGAACACAGCGGGCAGACCGGCTCGGCGAGAGAGGAGCCCCCTTCGAGTTCCTGGCCAGATTTGATCTGGCCGCCGCGGATGCTAACAGCGGACGCGGACGACCCCGGACGCAGCCGTAACTCCGCCATCCGGCCGGGCTCGCGCAGCTCGGCGGCCAGCGCCGCCATGTTTGGATACGGCCACCGACGGCAAATCTGGCGCGGTAAACATTAGGTCAAGGCGGCGGCCAGCTGCGTGTAGAGCTGCTCGAAATCCGTGCTCTTATGGATCTCGGGGGTCAGGGTGTTCATGTCGGCCAGCATCTTCATGATGCCGGCGATCGTGCTCCTGATCTTCGCATAGAGATCGAGCTCCTCCCGGATGCCCTGCAGATACTCCTGGCCGACCTCCCTCATGGCATCGTCCAGCGCCGCCTGCTTTTCTTCCCAGTACTTGATGTACCCGAGCCGTCTGATCGGGTCGAAGATCATGGCGTCTGGCATGAGGATGGGATAGGCACGAGACGCGAATTCAGGGCGGCTGGCGATCTCGGTGAGCTCGAACATGCAGTACTTCGACTCCAGGTATTCCTTGCTCAGTATCACGATGACGCATTTTCCGGTGCCGATCCGCCGCATGAACTGCTCGATGGAATCGCGGTACCTGACCTCGCTCTTGTCCCGGGTGACGAGCACACCGCGCTCTTCCATCCTGCCCTGGATCTCGTCGACCAGGACCTCGCCGTCACCTCCCCACTTGTAGGAGATGAACACCTCCGGCTGGATCGGCGCGTCCCCGCCGCCCGCTATCTGGCTACCCGGGAGGTCACGGTAGAGCGCATTCAGCAGCGTGTACGGGTCGAGCAGTTTCCGGCTCGCCCGGCACTGGATCTGGTCACCGGAGCGGACGAAATCCAGCAGCTCGCTGACCGTGAACGTGCTCGGCTCGCCCGAGGTAGAGCACCTCGGGCAGTTGCACGGCATGAACTTTTCGACCTTGATACCCGGATAGGAGCGGTGGATGAGCGTCAGCTCGCGATCGATCATGCCGAGCAGCACACGAGGGTCGCCGCCCCGGATCCGGATGCTCAGCAGCCTGCGGCGGTACTGCTCGATGACCTCGGCCCGGCTTGCGTCGTATTCGAATACCGCCCCGTTCCGCCAGAGGAAGTCGCCAGGAGCGATCAGATCGTGCAAGGCCACGATGAGCCGCCGGACAATGCCCTTCGGCATCACCTCGTACTCATAGGTCAGCGACAGGTTGTCGGTCTCGTCCCAGTGGTAGGCAGGCTGGCTGGGAGTGAGCAACTGCGGGGCGATGAACGTATCCGAGCCGGGAACCTGGAAGCACAGCCCGAACCTGACCATCAGCTGCAGCAGTTCGTTCTGCATCGACTCGTAAACGGCCTCTGACCAGATCCGCTGCAGGTCGTCCCGGCGGAACACGCCGAGGGAACGGGTGATCTCCGGGTCGTCGAGCACGCGGTAGACAGCGCCCGTGCCCCACTCGGGCTTGAGGATGACCGTCTTGGACAGCAACGGATCGTCCTGGAAGAACAGACAGATGCCCAGGTCGTGCAGGTAGCCGCCGAGCTGGCGCATGTCCTCGCGGTCGGTGAAGCCATTCAGCCGGCATACCTCAAAGAACTCCCCGGCCGGGATGTAGTTCCTGGGATCGGCTTCCAGCGCCACCCGGACATCCCGCCAGGTCTTGGGCAGGGAGGTGCCGATGTGCGGCAGTTGCTCCAGTTCCCGGCGGATCTTGGCCACGGCAGCCTCCAAGCCGGAGTTGTCGGCCAGGTCTAGGGCCACGGTGCCGCACAGGTTCGGATAGCGCTGCCGCAGCACGCCGGCATCGATCCCCTGCTGGCGGCCCTTCTTGCAATTCTGGATGATGACCAGCGGGCTGCCGCCGCTGAGCAGGTTCACTACTTCGAGCCAGTACTCGAAGTCGGTGTCTTCCTTGCGCTCGTCCGTGACCAGCGCGTAGACCGACCTCTTGGTCAGGAAGAACTGGTGCGTGGAGTGATAGATCTCCTGCCCGCCGAAGTCCCAGATGTTCACCCGGAAGTCACGCTGGATGACCCGCTCGCCGTGCTCGTCGCGCACCCGGATGCCCGCCGGGAACTGCCAGGCCATCACGTTGATGCCCTCGGTGGAGTCCTCGTCGGCGTCCAGGACATAGCCCGGGTCGAGGATCTTCTTGGCCAGCGACGTCTTGCCGGCGCCGGATTCGCCGACGATCAGGAGCTTCGCCTCGGCCAGGAAATCGACCCCGACCTCAAGTTTCTGCGACCAGTAGCGCTTTATCGCCTCGAGCCCATTCCCCGCGACCTCCGGAGGGGGAACGGCAAGCTCCTTCGTCTCAACATACAGCTTGGTAAGTCGCTTGAGGCGCAGGATGTCTGCTGGGATTTCCAGGACCGGGCATCCGCTGATATCGAGAGTCTTGAGTGCCTCTAGCCGCCAAATACCATTAGGAATTCGGGTAAAGGGATTACCGAGCAGAATGAGATTACTAAGGTTGGGTGCTCGGCCAATGGATTCAGGCAGATCTGTCAGGTCGCTGTAGCGAAGATCAAGTATGGTCAATGCGGGAATCCCGAAAAGCCAGTCTGGGTAAGTCTCGGGCCATATACGTGCCAGGGTCAGGGAGGTAAGAACGCGTAGTGTGCGTATAGCCTCAGGAACCCGTCCGAGAGGGCACCCGAATAGTTCAAGATAGTAAAGATTGCTCTGTGACTCAAGAAATTCGTCGATATTTGATTTAAGCAAGATAAGGACGGGCCACGCGGCCTCAGTCGATTCACGGCTCTCGGCAGGCATGATTGTGCGCGCTATTGATAGCCTATGGGGCTTAAGTGCTTCGCTTCGACCAAGATCGAACATCTTTCGCACAGCCTGTGGTGACGTCTCAGGCTTGATGGCGATTTCATAAATCTTCGCAGGGTCAAGCGTATCACCGCATCGGATTATCGTCTCGGCGTCGATAGCCCACTGGACATTCGGCAGGGCAGGAAGTGCCGTCATCGGGTGACGGAGCGCATTGATCATTTCGAGATGCGGTAGGTCGCCAAGCCATGACGGGAGCGTTTCGATTCCGTTCGTGCCCACTTGCAGAGTCCGAAGGCCCTCAAGTTCTCGGACCTCATCCGGGACCTTGGTAAGGTGTTCATCAACCTTAAAGCTGGATAGATCAAGCGACGACGCTCGCCCGGCGCGGATCTCGTCGATCTGGCTCTGCAGCCCAGATACCGACGAGAGCCCAGATACCGACGAGCGGGCAGGGGCTCTTTTCCGGAAAGGCACGCCGTCAGCCTACATCGGCAGCGGGGAATTCAGGCCGGGGAGCCGAGGTAATGCAGGACGGCCAGGACGCGGCGGTTGTCGCTCTCGTCGGGAGGCAGGCCGAGTTTGGTGAAGATGCTGGCCACGTGCTTTTCGACCGCGCCGCCGGAGACCACTAGCTCGGCGGCGATGGCCGAGTTCGACCGGCCTTCGGCCATCAGGGCGAGCACCTGCCGCTCCCGCGGGGTCAGCGTGGCCAGCCCGCCGCGCTGCCGGCTGGCCCGGAACAGCTGGCTGACCACCTCGGGATCCAGGGCCGTGCCGCCGCCCGCCACCCGCTCCAGCGCCGCGGCGAACTCGGCCACGTTGGCCACCCGGTCCTTGAGCAGGTAGCCGACGCCGGCCGCGCCGCCCTCGAGCAGCTGCGCGCTGTAGGACGTCTCGATGTACTGGGAGAACATCATCACCCCGGTGCCGGGAAAGGCCTTCCGCATGGCCAGCGCGGCGCGCAATCCCTCGTCGGTGTGCGTGGGCGGCATCCGGATGTCGACCACCGCCACGTCGGGCTTATGCTCCGCCACCGCGGCCAGCAGCGCGTCGCCATCGGTCACCGCCGCGCACACCGAATGGCCGCGGTCCTCTAGCAGGCGGGTCAGCCCCTCCCGCAACAGCGCGGCGTCCTCCGCGATTACCACCCGCATCACAGTTCCCGCCTTCAGTGTCTATTGGCTCGCATTCATGCTCGCAATGGCAGCTTGACGGTCACCGTGGTCGGGCCGCCCGGCGGGCTGGACACCTCCAGGTGCCCGTCCACCGTGGACACCCGCTGGGCCAGCCCGGTCAGCCCGCTGCCGCGGGCCGCGTCCGCCCCGCCGATGCCGTCGTCGGTGACATCGAGGCGAAGTACGCCGCTCCGTTCGGTAAAAATATTGATTTTGATCTGATTGGCATAACTGTGCTTGGTCGCGTTGGCCATCAGCTCGGCCGCGCAGAAGTAGGCGATCGTCTCGATGGCCGGAGCGGGCCGGGTGCCGACGTCGGCGCTGACCGAGGCGGGGATCGCACTGCCGGCGGCCAGGGTGGCCAGCGCGCTGGGCAGGCCACTGTCGAGCGCGGGCGGGTGGATGCCGCGGGCCAGGTCGCGCAGGTCGGCGAGTGCGTCGACCGCGTTGCGATGCGCGGCGTCGAGTAGCTCCCGGACCGTCGCGTCGTCGTCGTCATCCAGCTTCTCCCGGGCCATGCCGAGGTTCATGGCCAGCGCGGCCAGCCGCATCTGCGCGCCGTCGTGCAGGTCCCGTTCCACCCGGCGCAGCGCCGCGGCCGAATCCTCCACCGCCAGCGTCCTGGTCCGCTCCAGCTCGCTGACCCGCTCGGCCATGCTGCTCGGCCCGAGCAGAGCGCGGACCAGCCGCTGGTCGCCGACGTTGATGCCGCGGGCCAGCCACGTCCCGGCGAGCACGCAGACCACGCCCGCGAGGGCCGCGAGGTAGGTGCCCGCAAAACCGTAAACGTTGAAGGTTCCGCCGAACGGGAAAGGGAACACGACCACCATCGGGCCGGTCGCTTGGTGCCGGAACAGCACCCAGTCGACTGGGTAGGTGATATCCACCAGCCCGATGCAGGCGATCGTGATCGCGTATAGCTGCACCGCGGCGACGGGCAGCTTGATCAGGCTGTAGGAGACCGTCCGCCAGGCGGCCCGGTCCCGCAGCCGCTTGTCGAGCCCGGCCGAGGATGCCGACGCCCGGCTGGAATTTCGGCGGCGCCTCGACCCGGTAGCGCAGCAGCCACGGCCAGGCGGCGGTGCAGCGCGCCCAGCCGCCGGCTGACCCGCAGGGCCAGGGTGAGCAGCAGCAGCCCGATCACGGTGCCGAGTACCGACGCGGAAATGGTCAGGCCGAGGGCCAGCATCACGATGGTGATCCAGAACCCGGCCACCCCCGCCAGCCCGCCGAGGCCGCAGTACAGCAGCTCCCGAACGGTCCGGCGGGTGAGCGGGGCACGCAAAATGATGCCCGTGGCCCGCCGGATTTCCTCGTTCATGGACCTTATTGTTCCCATTACGCGTCGCGCCGGGCCAGGGCCTAGCGCTTGACCAGGCCGCGTGCCTCGATCATGAGAAAGCATCCCTTGTCGCCGGAGAGCGGGCCCGGCCCCCGTTGTGGCGGGCACGCTCGCGTGCATCTGCGGTTCACGCTATGGATCTGGCGCCCGGCCGGGAACGCGGCTGCCACCCGTGTTTGCGGTGGGGTTTCCCCCCGCTGGGTCGTGAACGTGATGAAACCCGGGAGTCAGCACGCAAGAACGTGGTGAAACCCGGGTTTCATGACCGGCTCTGCTACCAGTGGTGCGTTGTCGCGTAGGAGTGGCTGGTGATCATATCGGTGTCTTCGGGCGGGGCGTAGATGGACTGCACCGCGACCCGGCCGGGCCCGTAGAGCCTGGCCCAGATGCTGCGGTAGCTCCACCGGCTGTGCCAGTAGGCCAAGCCCATGTTCCGCGGGTACTCCAGGTGCAGGGACAGCCGGACCGTCACATCCCGGTACAGCAGGGCGCTCGGCTGGATCAGCATGGTCTGGTTGGGCTGCAGGTCGCGGATGAACGTGTTGCCCGGCGAGTGCAGCAGGAGCAGCCCCGGTCCCCCGGTCGCGCCGAACACGTCGCCGTACTGGCCCATCGGGTAGTGGGTCTCCTGGTCGTCTCCGCTCCCAGTGGTGTACCAGATGCCGGTGGGATGCCAGTCGTACCGGATGTTCCCGGTGGCAGCCAGGAAGCGGTGCTCGCGGACCCAGATCTGCTGATTGTGCTGCAGCGGCAGGGCCACGACCTCGCCGGCGTGGTTGTCGGACAGCGCGATGTGCCCGGGGCCGCGGCCTTCCACCATGATCAGCGGCATTCCGGCCAGCCTGCGGTTCCATGCGCCCCGCATGGGCATGTTGGTCAGCTGGGTCTGGGTATCGGTCCACAGCAGCACGTGGTGGGAGAAGTAGATCCAGTCGCTCGGCGCGAGGTTGAATTCCGCGACCGGAACGGTGGTACCCGCGATCTGGACATGGGACTGGCCAAACTGGAGCCGGGCCATGTCCTTGATCGGCGGCTGCTCGACCCACCCGGAGTCGCTGACCGAAGATCGGATGTCGACCGGCGCCCCGCACAGCGGGCAGGTCGGCGAGTTCGGGTCGCTGGGCTGCCGGCAGTACCGGCATATGTAGGTGTTCATCCGGATCTCAGTCGGCGTGGTGGTGGACGTACATCGACTGGATGCCGACGCGGCCGGGCCCGGTCATCTCGGCCAGGTACATGGCGTGCCGCATCATCCCGGTCTTGAGCGGCATCTGTGCGGCCTGCATCTGCACCGTGGAGTCCTTGTAGAGGAAACCGCCTGGCTCGACCAGGATCTTCTCGCCCGGCCGCAGGGTCCGCTCGAGCACGTTGCCGTTGCCGTGCAGCATCAGCATGCCGGGGTAGCCGGCCGTGACGAACCGGTCCACGTACATGCCGTTCCCGCCGTGCAGCAGGTTGACAAGACCTTTGATCCGGATAAAGGAGTACTGGATGCTGTGCGAGGCCACCAGGAAGGCGTGCTCGCGGACGTCCAGTTCCATACCGGGGTGCAGCGGCAGCACCACCAGCTCGCCGGGCGCGTCCCGTGAGAAGGCGATCCGGCCCGGGCCGTTGGCTACCGTCACGATGTGCGGCATGCCGCCGATCGTGCGCTTCATCCCGCCGCCGGTGTTCAGCGAAGACAGCGGCACCGACTCGTCCTTCCACAGCAGCACGTGATGCTCGAAGTAGACGCCATCCTGCGGGTGGAGGGCGATCTCCGCCACCGGGACGAGCTCGCCTTCCACCTGGCAGGTGCTGCCGGAGAACCGGAACTCGGTCATGTCGCGCAGCCGGGGGGCCTCCCGCCAGCCGGAGTCACTGACCTTGTCGCGCTCGTTGAGCGGTGCGCCGCAGGTCTGGCAACTAGCAGTGCCCGGCTGGTTCTGGGCATGGCACCACTGGCACTGGATCATTTCCACGCTGGGAAGATAGCAGCCCAGGGTCCTTTGACAACGCCTTATGACCCAAACTGCGGAGCGGGTATGGTTCTCCCATGGCACTGCTCGGGCGGGAGTTCATCGCCGTACCTGACGACCGCAAAGGTCAGATCGTTTTCAAATGGCCGGATATCACCATCCGCCGCTACACGCGCGCGATCGTCAACGCGGACGAGATGGCGATGTTCGTCAACACGGGCCAGGTGGTGCAGACCCTGGGCCCCGGCCGACACCAGATCGACGCCAACGAGCTTCCCGGGCTCGGGGTGGTCATCGATCACGTCAGCGGCGGGAACGCCTACCGGGCCGAGCTGTACTTCGTCGGCACCCGCGAGTACACCGGCTTCAAGTTCGGCGGCCGGGTCGACAACGTGCAGGACCAGCGGACCGGCCTGGTCGTGACGCTGCGGGTGTTCGGGGATTATGCGCTGCGCGTGGCCGACCCGGTGCGGCTGGTGACCAACCTGACGGCCACGGTCGACGTCACCGACAACGAGCGGATCGCGGGATGGGTCAGCGACCAGCTGCTCAAGGTGCTGCGCACGCACGTCACCACCCAGATCATCCGCAACGGCTGGCCGATCCTCGGCCTGATGGCGTACTCGGCGGAGATCGAGCAGAACACCATCGACGCCGGCAACGGCCAGCTCGCCGCCTACGGCGTCCAGCTGACCCGGATGGGCAACTTCGACATCAACCTCTCCCCCGAGGACGAGCAGCAGCTCAAGCAGCTGGCCAAGGACACCAGCTACTCCCAGCTGGCGGGCGGCTTCCAGAACTACGCCGCAGGCGAGATGGCGCTCGGCGCTGGGCAGGGCCTGGCCAAGGGCGGCGCCGGCACCGAGGGAGCGTTCCTCGGCGCGGGGTTCGGCCTGGCCAGCGCGTTCGGGGCCCAGCAGGCGCAGGCCATGCAGGCGCAGCAGGCGGAGGCCGCGCAGCGGGCGGCCGCCCAGTACGGGGTGCCGCACGGCCAGGGCGGCGCCCCGCAGGACGGCCCGCCGCAGGGCGGCGCCCCGCAGCCGCCGTCGTACAGCCAGCAGGATCCGCCAGCACAGCCGGCGCCCGCGGCCCAGCAGGCCGCGGCCGGGGTAATGTGCGTGTCCTGCCAGGCCTCGAACCCGGCTGGCGCAAAGTTCTGCATGAGCTGCGGTCAGGGGCTCGCGCCCGCGGTCATGCACTGCACGGAGTGCGGCACCGAGCTGCCCGGCGGGGCTCGCTTCTGCGCGAACTGCGGCACCCGGGCAAGCGGCTGAGCGCTCAGCCGCTGCTGGGCGCGGTCAGCTCTCCCGCCTGGGCTCGCGTTCTGGCCACGTTGGCGATCGCCGCGCCGACCAGGCCCATGAACACCCCGGCGATCGGGAAGCCGATGAGGAGGAGGAAATAACCCGTCGTGTCCATGCTCGAGTAGAGCTCACGGCCGTAGACGGCGGAGGCGGTCAGGTGCTGTCCGTGGTAGAGCCAGTCCCGCACCAGGGCCGACTTGACCAGCAGCGCGGTCGTGCCACTGCCGAGAACGGTGACGAACAGGGCGCCCACGCCGCCGGACACCAGCCCCGCGGCGAAGCCCTGCCAGGCCCGGGCGACGGATGCCTGGTCGAAGTCATCCGTCACATAGCAGCGCCACCCCGCGATAGCGCCGGCGATCAACGGCGCGCCGAACACCAGGATCCAGGTCAGGACCGCGAATGTCCCAAACGCAGAGCCGTGCAGCCATGCCCTGTCTGGGTACTTGATGTTGAGCCCGACCGGCGCCGCCGCGTACGTCACGATGCCCAGTACCAGGCCCGCACCGGCGCCGATGGCCAGCGTGGCCGGGGCCACCGGGGTGCGCCGCGCGGTCAGCGCGAGGACGACCGCCACGTAGCAGGCCGTAAAGATCAGGATCGCTATCTCGCCGCCCCAGTCGGGGCCGCCGGACGAGCTGCCCGGGACGCCCGGGCCCTGGAAGACGTCGAAGGTATGCCGGTCGATACCCCCTCGAGGGACCGCGCCGACGAACAGCCCGATGGCGGCCTGGGCCGGCATCACGGCCAGGATCGCGGCGTAGAAGCTGGCCCGCAGCCACCGGGCCGCCCGGCTATCGGGCGGCCCGAGCAGCCAAGCGGGTCAGCAGCGGCAGGCCGGCCAGCAGCAGCACCGTGATGATGATGCCGCCCTGGACCGCGGCACCGTGGCTGACTGGGGAGCCCGGCCAGGCTCCCCAGGCCGCCGCCCCCGCCGCCGCCACGAACAGCAGTAGGATTCCGATCCTGCGCGCCATCTGCGCCTCCTTCGCCATCAGCCGCAGGCCACCGGCCCGCCAGGCCAGCCGCTGCCAGCCCGCCGGTACCTCATGCGCTTCGGCCCACACCGCCTCGGCCCAGTCCCGCCGCGCCGCCGGCACCACGCGCACCGCGCCCCGCGCCGGCCGCCGCTCGCGGCCCGGCCCAGCCGGCTCATGGCACCGCGGGCGCCGCGACACCGCGCCCACGCCGCGGTCGCGCGCCCTGACGTGCCTGGGTGCTGGCCCGCTCCGCCTCGGCCGCCGCCGCGGTGGCACTGGCCAGCCCGTCGGGGGTGAGCCGGTACAGGTGCCGGCGCGGCCGGCCCGGCACGGGCTCTTCCTGCCAGCACGCCTCCACCAGTCCACGATCGGCCAGCCGGATCAGGATCGGGTAAAGCGTGCCCGACTTCAGCCCGGTCTGCCGGGACAGCGCGTACCCGTGCTGCCACGCCGACGGCTGCCCGCACAGCGCCGCCAGCACCGACAGCGTTCTGGGGCGAGAACTCACTGCGTGGTCCCATGCGGGCACTCTACCTATATAGACCATTTGGCGTCTAGGTAGGCAGACGGCTGGCAGCAGAGCTTCCCCCGGTCCCCCGTGAGTCCCCGCCACCTGACCAGGCGCCTACGCCTCGCGCTGGTCATAATAACTTTTGCCTTTGTTAACCAAATATGCCCAAAGCGTGCCTACAAGCGCATACTGGCTCAGATCTAGCGCCGTGTCATGAGTACTCCCGCAGGCGCAGCACGACGCCCGGAATGAAATGCGGCTTGGCCGGGCTGTTCGCGGCATGAGTATCGAATTGGGCAGGATCGGAATCTGGCGCCACCCGTCGGGGCTCAGCCTCGAGCTGGCAGCCGAGGTCGAGGCGCTAGGGTACGGGGCGATCTGGGTCGGCGGCTCGCCCGGCGGCGACCTCAGCGTGGTCGAGAACCTCCTGGACAGCACGGGCCGCATCGCCGTCGCCACCGGGATCGTCAACGTGTGGAAGGACGACGCGGCGACGATCGGCGCCGACTATCACCGGATCACCGCCAGGCACCCGGGCCGCTTCCTGCTCGGCCTGGGCATCGGGCACCCCGAAGCCACCCAGGAGTACCAGCGGCCCTACGCGAAGCTGGTCAGCTATCTCGACGAACTCGACGAGCTCAAGGTCCCGGCCGACGGGCGGGTGCTGGCCGCCCTCGGCCCGCGGATCCTCAGGCTCGCCGCCGACCGGTCGGCGGGCGCGCATCCGTACCTGGTTACGCCGGAGCACACCCGCCAGGCCCGGCAGATCCTCGGCGAGGGACCGCTGCTCGCTCCCGAGCAGAAGGTGATCCTCGAGACCGACCCCGAGCGGGCCCGCGCCATCGGCAGGCCGCGCGTGCAGAACCCCTACCTCGGCCTGACCAACTACGTCAGCAACCTGCGCCGGCTTGGCTGGGCGGACGCCGACCTGGCCGACGGCGGCAGCGACGCGCTGATCGACGCGCTGGTCGTGCACGGCGACGCGGAGGCGCTCGGCCGCGGCGTCACCGCGCACCTGGAGGCGGGTGCGGACCACGTAGCCGTCCAGGTTCTCGGCCCCGATCCGCTGCCCGCGCTGCGGGCCCTGGCCGGTTCGCTGCGGCTCGTGCCGTCCTGACCTGCTGGCGGCAATACCGGGGCCGGACACTTTTTATTCCGAACGGGGCCCCGGTGCTTGCCCCTGGCCCTGCTCACGCGGGGATGTTAGTTATTGGCGTATGACTGTGAACGGCGGACTCCGCAGTACCCAGTGGTTCGGCGCGACCGGGCGGACCGGGATGGCTCACCGGTCCTGGATGCGCAGCCAGGGATTCACGCCCGAGGTATTCGACGGCCGGCCGGTGATCGGCATCGCCACCACCTGGTCCGAACTGGCTCCGTGCAACGTCCACCTGCACCGGGTCGCCGAGTCGGTCAAGCGCGGGGTATGGCAGGCGGGCGGATTCCCGCTGGAGTTCCCGGCCATGGCGCTGGGCGAGACGCTGCTGCGGCCCACGGCCATGCTGTACCGGAACCTGCTGGCCATGGAGGCCGAGGAGCTGATGCGGGCCAACCCGCTCGACGGCGTGGTCCTGCTGTCCGGGTGCGACAAGACCACGCCGGGCCTGCTGATGGCTGCGGCCAGCGTGGACCTGCCCGCCGTGATGGTCACCGGCGGCCCGATGCTGAACGGCAAATACCAGGGCACCGACGTCGGCTCCGGCACGGCGGTGTGGCGCTTCGAGGAAGACCTCGTGGCCGGGCGGATGACGCAGGAGGAATGCGTCTTCGCCGAAGGCTGCATGGCCAGGTCCAACGGGCACTGCATGACGATGGGGACCGCGTCCACGATGGCGTCGATGGCCGAGGCGCTCGGCATGCAGCTGCCGTACTCGGCGACCTGGCCCGCGGTGGACGCCCGCCGGTATGAGACCGCCCAGCGCGCCGGCCAGGTCATCGTCGGCCTGGTCCGGCAGAGGCCCCAAAGCCTGCGCCCGTCGGCCATCATGACCAGGGCGGCGTTCGAGAACGCGATCCGGGTCAACGCGGCCATCGGCGGGTCGACGAACGCGGTCATCCACCTGCTGGCCATCGCCGGGCGGCTGGGCGTACCGCTGTCCCTCGATGATTTCGACGCGCTGGCCAGGGACGTTCCGACGCTGGTGAACCTGCAGCCGAACGGTCAGTACCTGATGGAGGACTTCTGCTACGCCGGCGGCCTGCCCGCGGTGATGCGGGAGCTGGCCGTGGCTGGCCTGCTGAATACCGACGCCATCACGGTGACCGGGGCCGGGATCGGCGCGAACGTGGCGGACGCGCCGTGCTGGAACCGCGAGGTCATCAAGACCGCGGCCGACCCGTTCCAGCCCGCCGGGACCGGGACCGCGGTGCTGCGCGGCAACCTCGCTCCGGGCGGGGCGGTGATCAAGCAGTCGGCCTCCTCCCCGCACCTGCTCAAGCACCGGGGCCGGGCCCTGGTTTTCGACTCCCCCGCGGACTACTACGCCGTGTCGAATGATCCCGAGCTGGATGTCGACGAAGACACCGTGCTGGTCATCCGGTACTGCGGCCCGCGCGGCTACCCCGGCATGCCCGAGGTGTCCAACGTTGCCCTGCCGAGGAAGCTGCTGCTGCGCGGCGTCCGCGACATGGTGCGGATCTGCGACGGCCGCATGTCCGGCACCGCGTACGGGACGGTCGTACTGCACGTCGCCCCGGAAGCCGCGGCGGGAGGTCCGCTGGCCCTGGTCCGGAACGGTGACTGGATCACCCTGGACGTCCCGGCCCGGACCCTGACCCTCGAGGTGAGCGACGGGGAACTGGCCGAACGCCGTGCCGGATGGCGGCCGCCGGCCCCCGCACGCCAGCCGGGGCTGGACGCGGCTGTACTGCGAGCGCGTCACGCAGGCCGACTCCGGTGCCGACCTGGACTTCCTGGTCGGTGCCAGCGGCCACGAGGTCCCGCGCGAGTCGCACTGACCGCGCCTTCCGGTTCCCGTCGCCTGCCGGGGCCTACAGCGGGTAGTGTTCACCCCTGTCCGTTTCTCTGTCCATTTCCGGCGACCAGACGGGGAGCACGTGGAGAACGTCGTCCTTCTAGACGAGACCGGGTCCGCCTGCGGCACCGCGGCCAAAGCGGCCGTCCATCACGCCCAGACGCCGCTGCACCTGGCCTTCTCCGCCTACCTGTTCAATGAGTCCGGCCAGTTCCTGCTGACCAGGCGGGCCGAGTCCAAGCGCACCTGGCCCGGTGTGTGGACCAATACCTGCTGCGGGCATCCGCTGCCTGGCGAGCCGGTAGCTGACAGCGTGCGCCGCAGGCTGCGCCAGGAGCTCGGGATCGACACGGCCGAGCTCATGCTGGTGCTGCCCGGGTTCCGCTACCGGGCCCGGATGGCCAACGGCGTCGTGGAGAACGAGGTCTGCCCGGTCTACGCGGCCTACTCGGACGCGGCGCCCGCGCCGGACCCGGAGGAGGTCGCCGAGACCAGGTGGGTGGACTGGGATCAGTTCTGCGCCGCGGTCGTCGCCGGGCAGCAATCCATCTCGCCGTGGTGCGCCATGCAGCTGACCGAACTCATGGCGCTCGGTCCCAAGCCGCTGACCTGGGCGCCAGCCGACGAGGCCGGCCTGCCTCCGGCGGCCGCCCGGTCCGAGTTATCCACAGGCCGAGGCCGGCGGTTCCCCAGTAATAGGCAGCGTCGTCCCCACGATCTCCACAACGTTATCCACAGCCATGGGGGTAACGGTCTCACGTGTCCGCCGGCGGGGTTTGCTCGGTCTTCGGGGCCAGGCCGCGCCCCAGCAGTTCGAGCACGTCGTCGAGCACGTCGTCTGGCACGCGGCCGCCAGCGGTCCACTCCGACCATCGCATGCCGACGAAGTTGCCGATGCCGGTGTAGGCGTAGGCGATGACCTCGGGGTCGTAGCGGGCGTCGATGTCGCGGTCCATCTGAGCCGCCCGCACGCCGCGGGCGTACCCTCTGGCCAGGTGCTCGTAATACTCCCGGAAGAGCCCGGGATCCACGAACTCCGATTCGCGGACGATGCGGTCGATCCACGGCCGTGTGGACAGCATGTCGAAGTACGCCCGGAAGGCCGCGCGTTCCCTGTTCCGCTGGCCGCTGTCGGTGTGCTCAAGGGCCGCCTTCATGGCTCGCCTCAGGTCGGTGTTGATCGCCCGGACCACGGCCGCGAAGATCTCCGCCTTGGACTCGTAGTAGGAGTAGAAGCTGCCGGTGGCCATCCCGGCCCTGGCGCAGATGTCCGCGACCGTCGTCCGGTGGTAGCTGCGCTCGCCGAACAGTTCCTCGGCCGCGGTCAGCAGCCGCTGGGCAGGAGGTCGCTCGTCCGGCCTTCCGGACGGACCGGATGGCGGGCGGGCGCGCCCGCCTGCCATCCGGCTTGCTTCGGCTGTCATCTCGGCTAATCCCTGTTCCGTCCTATCGGGGATGGCCGAAGAGGCCTCAGGAGGAGGCGGAGGGGATGCCACTCGCCGGTGCCTGCTCCTCGGATCCCGTGTAGGTGCTGATCGGACTGGTGGCGCTGGTGTCCGTGGTCAGCACCGATCCCTGCTGCACCACAACACCATTCTGGATGGTGCCGATGTAAGCGCCGGTGACACCCGGTGGTTGGTCGAGGAGTACGCGAACGGGGCGACCATCGGGCCCTGCGGCAGTCCGCGCTGGATGGCCGACACCAGGTCGGCCCGGGTCGGGTTCCGGCCCGCGTTCAGCATCGCCTGCACGAACGTGTAGGCGACGGACATGCCGTAGAAGAAGTTCCCGTCCAGCGGCTCCTTCGCGTCGTACTGGTCGTGGATCTTCTTGAACAGCACGTACCAGCTGTCGCTGGTGTCTCAGCGCCGGAAGGTACTCGTCGGTGATGATCCCGTTGGTGAGCTGGCGTTGCCGTTGACGGTCGCGCCGCCCTGCTTGGCGAACGACTCCAGCAGCCCGGACAGCGTGATCGGGTCGGAGCCGACGTTGCTGACGACCAGGGCCGGGTTGAAGCCGAGCTTCAGGCTGTTCAGCTTGAGCAGCGCGGTGAAGGCGGGAATCGAGAACGAGACGACCACCTGAGCGCCCGACGCGCGCAAAGCAGCGACCGCGGGCGCGATGTTGACGTTGGTGGGGACGTAGCTCTGCTTGCTGACTACCATCGAGGCCGGGATCTCGTCGAGGAGGCCCTTGACCCCGTCCATGCCGAACTCGTCGTCCTGGTAGAAGAAGCCGATCTTCTTGCCCTTGAAGTGCTGCGCGACGTACTGCCCGAGGATCTTGCCCTCGCGCATGTAGTCGAGCTGCCAGCCGAACGTCTGGGGGTAGGTGCTCGGCGCGTTCCAGCAGTCACAGCCGGAGGCGACGAACACGTCCGGAACCTTCTCGGAGTTCAGGAAGCTGACCACGGCCAGGTGGGTGGGTGTGCCGAGCCCGTTGAAGATCGCGTATACGTTGTCCTGCAGCACGAGCTGACGGACGACCGATGCCGTCGTGGTCGGGTCGTAGGCGTCGTTGAGGTACTTGTAGATGATCTTGCGCCCGTAGACGCCGCCATTCGCGTTCACGTAATTGAAGTACGCCGCCGAGGCCGGGGCAATCTCGCTGTAGCCGGGCGCGGCCGGGCCGGTAAGCGGCTGGTGGCTGCCGATGGTGATGGTCGTCGCGGTGATGCCGGGCGCGGACGCCGTCAGGGCCGCGCTCGAACTGGTGCTCGAACTCGCGCTCGAGCTCGAACTCGACGAGCACGCGGTCACTCCGAGCGCGGCCGCGGTCATGAGGGCCGCGGCCTGCCAGCGAAGCCGTTGAGATTTCTTCATGAAGTGCCTTCCTTCTCATGTGTGCTGGCCGGTGCCTGATCGGCCGAAGGCGTGACATGGGGCGTAGGCGCATTGCGCCGGGTGCGGGATTTCTGGTCGGGACCGAGGAAAAGGGAGATCAGCCGCAGCAGACCGCCCTGGATCCCGTGCGGGAAGACGAGCATGACGAGGATGAGGACCACGCCGTAGGCGGCGATCGGGATGTTGGATCCGACGGCGCTGGACAGGCCGTGGCTGGTGGACACGTCGGTGACGTAGGTGGGTACGAGGACGATCACCAGGCTGCCCCACAGCGCGCCGGCCAGGCTGCCGAGGCCGCCGATCACGGCGGCGGTCAGCAGCGCGATGGACAGCGTGATCGTGAAGGCGCCCGGCGCGACCAGCCCGGTGACGATGGCCAGCAGGGCGCCTGCCAGCCCGGCGCAGGCGGCGCTCACGACGAAGGCACGCACCCGCGCCGCGGCCACGTTGATGCCGTCCAGGGCGGCGGCCACATCGTCGTCACGAACCGCGCGCCAGTTACGGCCGATCCGGCTCCGGTCCAGGTTCGCCAGCAGCACCAGCACGACCAGCGCCACCGCGGCGCTGACCCAGGCCTGCCATCTGGTCAACGGGAAGTTCACGCCGAGGAAGGCAGGGGTGGTGAAGACGACGTTCAGGCCCTGGTCGCCGCCGAAGGTCCCCGGGTAGGCGAGGGCGAGCGACGGGAGCGCGACGCCGAGCAGGAGGGTGGCGCCGGCCAGGTACGGGCCGCGCAGCCGGGCCGCGGCGATTCCCACCACGGCGCCGGCCACGGCCGTGACCGCGCCCGCGATCACCAGCACGAGGTAGAAGGGCCAGCTGAGGTGGAGCAGCAGCAGCGCGGTGGTGTAGGCACCGACAGCCATGAACGCGCCGTTTCCCAGCGAGATCTGGCCGCTGAGACCGGTCAGCACCGTGAGCCCGGCGACCGCCGTGACCTCCACCGCGATCTCGGCGATCTGGAAGTCGCGGAACGCGTTCAGCTTGATGGACAGGAACGCGACGATCGCGGCCACGATGATGGCCACGCCGAGCCTGCGGGGGAAGCGTCCGCATGATCACACCCGCCGCATCCGCGCGCCGGCGAACAGCCCGTTAGGCCGGACCATCAGCACCGCGACCAGGATGCCCAGGGCGACCAGCGAGGTCAGGTCGGAGTTCAGGTAGCCGCCGACGTAGCTCAGCGCGATACCGAGCAGCAGGCCGCCGACCACCGCTCCCGCCGGGCTGTCCAGGCCGCCGATCACCGCCGCGGTGAAGCCGAGCACGAAGATCGCGTCCATGCTGTTCGGGTACAGGAACGTGGCTGGCGAGACGAGCACGCCGGCCAGCGCGCCGAGCAGGCCGGCCAGCGCCCAGCCGACGGTCAGCACCCGCGCGACGCGGATGCCCGACAGCCGGGCGATGGTCGCGTTGAACGCCGCGGCGCGCATGCGCAGCCCGGCCGTCGTATACCGGAACACCACGGCCAGGATCAGCGTGGTGAGCAGCACCGCCGCCACGGTGAACACGTCGAAGCGGGACACGCCGAGCGGCGTGCCGCCGACCTTCAGCCCGGTGACGGAGAACGCCGCGGGGAACGACCGGTACTGCCCGCCGAACAGGATGCCGGCCAGGCCCTCGAAGAAGATGAGCAGCCCGATGGTCACGATCACGGCGTTGAGTTCCGGCTTGCCCGTGGTAGGCCGGACCACGGTCAGTTCGCTGGCCGCGCCGAGCACCAGGCCGGCCACGAGCGCGATCACGAACCCGGCCCAGTACGAGTGGGTCTTGTAGATGACCTCTATCGCCACGTAGGTGGTGAGCATGGCCATGCCGCCCTGCGCGAAGTTCAGCAGCCGGGTGCCCCGCCAGATCAGCACCAGTGAGAGCGCGATCGCGGCGTAGATCGTCCCGAAGACGACCCCGCTGAGCGTGAACTGGAGGAACTCGACCACGGCATGCTCCCTGCGTGTGCCTAGAACCCGAGATAGTGGTGGCGGAGCGCGACGTCGGCGGCCAGGGTCGCGGCGTCGGCCGAGGCGACCACCCGGCCGAGGTTGAGCACCACGCCGTGGTCGGCGATGGCCAGCGCCCCTCGCGCGTTCTGCTCGACGAGCACGATGGTGAGCCCCTGCTCCCGGCTGAGCCGGACCACCAGGTCCATGACCTGCGCCATGACCCTGGGGCGCCAGGCCGAGCGACGGCTCGTCGAGCAGCAGCACCCGCGGCCGCGCGAGGAGGGCGCGCGCGATCACCAGCATCTGCCGCTCGCCGCCGGACAGCGTGGAGGCCAGCTTGCGCCGGCGGTCGGCCAGCGGCTTGAAGCGCGTGTAGGCCTCCTCCAGCGCGGCCGCCCGATGGGCCCGCAGCCCCTGCTGCCGCCGCCATGACATCGTCCCGATCCGCAGGTTCTCCTCCACGGTGAGCTCCGGGATGACCCCCTGCCCCTCGGGCACGTGGGCGATGCCCGCCCGGACGATCTGCTCGGGGCTGCGGCCCGCCACGTCATGGTCGGCCAGCATGATCCGCCCGCGGCGAGGCCGGATCATGCCGCTCACCGCGCGGAGCAGCGTCGTCTTGCCCGCGCCGTTCGCACCGAGCACGGCGGTGATGCCGGCCGCGTCCGCCGTCACCGTCACGCCGTCCAGCGCGACGACCTCGCCGTAGCCCGCGACGAGCCCGTCCACCGTGAGCGAGGCCGACTTGCCCGCCGCTCCGGCGCGGTCCGGGCCGTCGCCGGTCGCCACGCTGCTCACTCTGCCGGGCCTTCACTCGCCTCGGCGGTGCCGAGGTAGGCGGCGGTCACCATCGGGTTGTCCTGAACCTCCCGCGGCGACCCGCTGGCGATCACCCGGCCGAAGTCGAGCACCACGATCGAGTCGCAGACCGACATCATCAGGTCCACGTGGTGCTCGACCACCATCAGCGATCCCTCCGTGGCGAGGTCGCGGATGAGCCTGCCGAGTTCGGCGAGCTCCACCTCGCTCAGGCCGCTCGCGGGTTCGTCGAGCAGGATCAGCCCGGGCTTGGCCGCCAGCGCCCGGGCCAGGGCGACCTTCTTCCGCATCCCGTAGGACAGCTCCGAAGGCCGCGCGCCCGCTACCTCGGCGGCACCTACTCGCTCGAGGGCCTGGCGGGCCAGGTCGCGCAGCATCCGCTCGTCGCGGCCGGACCGCGGCAGCGCGAGCAGTCCGGACCAGAATCCGGCCTTGGCCCGGCAGGTCGCGCCGACCATGACGTTCTCCAGCACGGTCAGCCCGTTGTACAAGCCGACCCCCTGCAGGGTCCGGGCCACGCCGAGCGCGGCCAGCTGATGCGGCCGTACCTGGTGACGGCGGCCCGCCGAAGAACACCTCTCCGTCGTCGGGCCGGATGAAGCCGCACAGGACGTTCAGTAGCGTGGTCTTGCCCGCACCGTTCGGCCCGATGATCCCCATGACGTGCTGGGGCGGGACCGCGAGCGATACGGCGTCCAGCGCGGTCAGCCCGCCGAACCGGACCGTCACGCTCCGCACCTCGAGCACTGAACCCGGATTCATCAGTCTTTGTCCTCGATACCCCGAATGGGATGTCCCGACATGAATCCTCATTCAAGGCAGGTTCCCGGATCGTGGGCAAGTCCCGTACGCCAGTTGGTGCCGATTCGTGGCTAAACCGAAATCCGGATCAACCCGGCCGATCCGCCGCCCATTTACCCCTGCCCCGTGCGTGCTGGCCCCCTGGCACTCCCCGCTAGGCTGGGTGAATCCCTGACATCGGGAGCACCCGCGAGTCCGCTGACCTACGCCGAGGCGCAAGAGCGCTCGCGCCTGATCGACGTCAGGGTCGGAGGGTAAGCCGACGGACTCTAACCGCCGAGGCCGAGCAGGCGGACCGCGTTGTGCTTGAGGATCTTGGGCCGGACCTCCGGCTTGATGTCGAGCAGCTCGAAGTCGCTCAGCCAGCGCTCCGGGGTGAGCAGCGGATAGTCGGTACCGAACAGCATCTTGTCCTGCAGGTAGGAGCTGGCCGCGCGGACCAGCTGCGGCGGGAAGTACTTCGGCGACCAGCCGGACAGGTCGATGTAGACGTTGGCCTTGTGGGTGGCGATGGAGATCGCCTCGTCCTGCCAGGGCACCGACGGATGAGCCAGGATCACCGTCATCCCGGGGAAGTCCGCGGCCACGTCGTCGAGGAGCATCGGGTTGGACAGCCGGAGCTTGATCCCGCGCCCGCCCGGCAGGCCCGCTCCGATGCCGGTCTGGCCGGTATGGAAGACGGCCGGCAGGCCCGCTTCCTCGATGACCTCGTACAGCGGGTAGTAGCGCCGGTCGTCCGGCGAGAAGCCCTGCAGGCTCGGGTGGAACTTGAACCCGCGGACGGCGTGCTCGCTGATCAGCCGCCTGGCCCGCCGCACCGCCGCCTCGCCGGCCTGCGGGTCCACCGAGCCGAACGGGATCAGCACGTCGGGATGGGCCGCGGCCCGGTCGGCCAGCTCCTCGCTGGACAGCGCCGGATGACCGGTCGCCGTCCCGGCGTCCACGGTGAACACCACGGCGGCCAGCCGGCGCGGCCGGTAGTACTCCGCGATCTGCTCCACCGTCGGCGCCCGGTCATTGTCGGCCTTGAAGTACTTTGCCGACGCGGCGAGCAGCTCATCGTCAAGGGAGAGCTGCCCGTGCCCGTCCGACTCGACGTGGACGTGCACGTCGATCCCCTGCAGCGCGGAAACGTCCAGGTCAGCCATCCAAACACCCTATACGTCAGGTTCGCCCAGGCCAGCATGGTGCGGCCAGCATTTCCATGATCCGCATTTGTGCGGGCAGCACATTGCCCGGACCGGCCATGCTGTGGCACCGTCTGCGATGTGGAGGCGCGAGGCCAGGGGTCAAGGGGTCCAGAGGGGTCCAGGTCCGCGAGGGCGACCTGCTGTGGACGCCGGGTCCGGACCGGGTGGAGCGCGCCAACGTGACGGCCTTCATCAGGTGGCTCGGCCGGGAACGCGGGCGTCACTTCGCCGGCTATCACGAGCTGTGGCGCTGGTCGGTGACCGACCTCGACGGCTTCTGGCAGGCGGTCTGGGACTACTGCGGCATCGAGGCCTCGGCGCCGCCGACGGCGGTCCTCGGCACCAGGACCATGCCCGGCGCCGACTGGTTCCCCGGCGCCCGGCTGAACTACGCGCAGCACGTGCTGCGGAACGAGCGGCCCGGGCAGGACGCCCTCTACCACCAGTCGGAGACCACGCCGCTGACCGGCCTGCCCTGGCCGGAACTCGGGAACAGCGTCCGCGTCCTGGCTACCCAGCTGCGCGGCCTCGGCGTCCGGCCCGGCGACCGGGTCGCCTCCTGCATGCCGAACATCCCGCAGACCGTGATCGCGATGCTGGCCACCACCAGCATCGGCGCCATCTGGACCAGCTGCTCCCCCGACTTCGGCGGCCGCGGGATCAGCGACAGGTTCGGCCAGCTGGCCCCGAAGGTCCTGCTCTGCGTGGACAGCTACCGCTACGGCGGCCGCGACTACGACCGCGGCACCGAGATCGGCCAGGTCATCGCCGGGCTGCCCAGCCTCGAGCAGGTGATCTGGGTGCCCGGGCCGCTCGGCGGGGGGCCCAGGGGGGCTTTGGGCTCGTCCCCCCGGAAGCCAGCAAGCCGCCGGTCGCGGCCGCCCCGGGCGGGCCGCGCCTGCAGGCCTGGGCCGAGCTGATGGATCACCCGCCGGTGCCCGCCGCCGGGTTCGGGTTCGAGCAGGTGCCGTTCGGGCACCCGCTGTGGATCCTGTTCTCCTCCGGGACCACCGGGCTGCCCAAGGCGATCACGCACAGCCACGGCGGCATCCTCATCGAGCAGCTGAAGCTGCAGACCCTCAACATGGACCTGCGCGCGGGCGACCGGATGTTCTTCTACACCACGGCCGGCTGGATGATGTGGAACTTCCTGGTCAGCTCGCTGCTGCTCGGCGTGCGGCCGCTGCTGTACGACGGGCACCCGGGCTACCCGCGCCCGGACGTGCTGTGGGAGATGGCCGAGGCCGCCCGGGTAACGTTCTTCGGGGCCAGTCCCGCGTACGCCGACCTGCTGGCCAAGGCGGGCCTGGTGCCGGGCGAGAAGTACGACCTGTCCGCGCTGACCGGTCTCATGCTCGCGGGCTCGCCGGTCTCGGCCGAGTGCGGGGCCTGGTTCTACCGCAACGTCAAGCGCGACCTGTGGCTGCACGTGGGCAGCGGCGGCACCGACGTCTGCACCGGGTTCACCGGCGGGGCACCCACGCTGCCGGTCTACGCCGGCGAGCACCAGGCGCGCAACCTCGGCGTCGCCGCCTACGCGTTCAACGCGCAGGGCCAGCCGGTGACGGGCGAGGTCGGCGAGATGGTGATCACCCAGCCGATGCCGTCGATGCCGGTCCGGTTCTGGAACGACGACGACGGCGAGCTCTACCGGCAGACGTACTTTGCCGACTTCCCTGGCGTCTGGCGGCAGGGGGACTTCTTCAAGGTCAACGAGCGCGGCGGCTGCTTCGTGCTGGGCCGCAGCGACGCCACCTTGAACCGGCACGGCATCCGGATCGGCACCGCGGAGGTCTACGCCGCGCTCGAGTCGGTGCCGGAGCTCACCGGCGCGCTCATCGTCAACCTCGACCTGCCCGGCGGCGGGTTCTTCATGCCGCTGTTCGTCACGCTGGAAGAGGGAGCCGTGCTGGACGACGACCTCCGCGCCACGATCACCGACCGGCTCCGCAGCCAGTACACCGCACGGCACGTCCCCGACCGGATCATCCAGGTCCCGGCCATCCCGGCCACCCTGACCGGCAAGAAGATGGAGGTGCCGGTGCGCAAGATCCTGCTCGGCGTGCCGCCGGACGAGGCGGCCAACCGCAACGCGATGGCCAACCCGCAGTCGCTGGACGCCTTCGCCGAGTACGCCCGGACCCAGCAGGACTACCGTGTCGGGGATGAGCGAGAATCCCTGGAAAACGCTGGCCACCCGGATCGTCTACGCCAATGCCTGGCTGCGGCTGCGCGAAGACACGGTGATCCAGCCCGACGGGCACGAGGGCATCTACGGCGTGGTGGAGATGAGGCCCTCGGTCGGCATCGTCGCCCTCAACGATGCTGGCGAAGTGGCCCTGGTCACCCAGTGGAGATACGCCCTGGGCCGGATGTCGGTGGAGATCCCCACCGGCGGTTCGGAATCATCCGATCATGACGTGCTGGCCGCCGCCAGACGCGAGCTTCGCGAGGAAACCGGGCTATCGGCCAGACGCTGGCGCGAGCTCGGCTTCGTCGATAACAGCAACGGGGTGACGACCGACACCGCCCACATGTTCCTGGCCACCGGCCTGGAGGCCGGAGCGGACGCGCAGGACCCGGAAGAGCGGATAGTCCTCAGCTGGCTGCCCTTCGGCCAGGCGGTGGAGAAGGTCCTGGCCGGATCGATCACCGAATCGGTGAGCGTGGCCGCCATCCTGAAGGTGGAGGCGCTGCGCAGGCAGGGCCGGGTTATTCCCGGCCTGGCTTGACGTAGCCGAAGAACGCGCGGCGCTTGATGAGCTCGGTCACCTCGGCCGGCACCATGGACTCCCAGGACTCGTCCCGGGCGGCGATCCGGCGCAGCACGTCGCGGCTGAAGATCGGCAGGCACTCCGGGCGGTAGTTGTCCAGGTGGACGAAGCTGCCCCGCCCGTAGAGGTAGTCGTACAGCGGCTGCAGCTCCGGCTGGACCTTGATGTCGTACACCGTCTTGAGCTCGTCGTCCGGGGTCGGCCGGTAAGGGTAGACGTAGAGCTTCAGCTCGTTCTTGAACAGCCGCCCGAAGCTCTCCAGGATCCCGCCGGGCAGCTGCGCGTGGTTCTTCTCGTCGAACAGGTCGATGAGGCTCGGCACGCCCATCACGATCCCGATCCGCTCGGTCGTCCGTTCCCCGATGTAAGCGGCCAGCCGGTAGTAGTCGAAGTAGTCGGTGATCAGCACCGTCTGGCCGCACGCGGCGAGCAGCTCGGCGCGGGCCAGGAAGTCCCGGCGGTCGACCTCCTGCCCTCCGGCGAGCAGGTTCCGCATGGTGATCTCGGTGAGCTGCAGGACGGGCTTACCCGCCACGGCCGGGTCCTGCTCGAACTTGGCCCTGGCCGTCTCGAGCATGTCGATGTTCACGTGCGTCGGCGGCCGGAAGCTGCCCCGCTCGACCAGGATCGCCTTCTTGCGCAGCACCTCGCTGGGCTGCAGTACCGCGCGGTCGGGCCCGAACATGGCCACCCCGCTCAGCCCGAGCTGGACGAGTTTGAGCGCCATCAGCCGGTTGTCCACGCCGCGGAACTCGATGCCGCGGAACTGGATCATGTCGATCTCGATCCGGCCCACGGTCAGCCCGTCCAGCAGGCTCTCGATCAGCTTCTCCGGCTCATGATGCTCGAAGAACGCCCCGTACAGCAGGTTGACCCCGACGATGCCGAGGGCTTCCTGCTGCAGCCAGGCCTCCACGTCGAGCATCTGGACGTGCATCACGATCTGGCTCGGCTCGTCGTGCGCCTGGGCCTGGAACTTCACGCCCATCCAGCCGTGGCACTCGTTGCCGCCCCGGTAGCTGCGCGCGACCACGGTGTCGGCGAAGGCGAAGAAGCAGTTCGAGTCGCCGCGCTCGTCGTTCAGCCGGTCGACGTTGAGCTGGAACTCCTTGTCGAGCATGCCCTGCAGCCGGCCGATGGACACGTACCGGTCCGCCTTGCCGTACACGGCGTCGCTGACCGCCATGTCGTAGGCGGAGATGGACTTGGCGACGGTGCCCGCGGCGCCCCCGACGCGGAAGAACCAGCGGACGACCTCCTGGCCGGCCCCGATCTCCGCGATCGTCCCGTACCAGCGCGGGTCCAGGTTGATCCGCAGCGCCTTCTGGTGTGTATCGGATTGATGCGCGCCGCCGATGAACTCGGTCATCGCGTCTCCCCTGCTGCTCAGGGCGGCCCGGCACGGCCATCGGTCGCTCGGATTGTACTAATTCCGCACGCTGGGCCGCCAGATCTGGCACCGGGAACAGCGGCGGTTCGCCGGACAGGACGCGCAGCACGTCGAGCAGAGCGGTGCGCCGCACTTCGCCGAGGGCCTCCTGGGTGAAAGCCGCGGAGTGCGGGGTAATCAGCACATTGCCGCGGTGCAGTAGAGGCGAGCCGGGCCCCGGCGGTTCGCGGTCCAGCACGTCCAGCGCGGCCCCGGCGATCTGGCCCGCGTCCAGCGCGGCCACTAGCGCCTGCTGGTCGATCACCTCGCCGCGGCTGGTGTTTATCACGTAGCAGTCGGACCTCATCCGCCCCAGCGCGGCCGCGCCGATCAGGTGCTTGGTGCCCTCGGACAGCGGCACGTGCACGGACAGGTACTGGGCCCGGCCGAGCACCTCGTCCAGCGAGCAGAGCCGGACGCCGAGCCGCTCGGCAGCGTGGGCGCCGACGAACGGATCGCTGGCTATCACCTGCATCTGCAGGCCCAGGGCTCGCGCGGCAAGCGCCCGGGCGATGCGGCCGAAGCCGATCAACCCGAGGGTGCTGTCGGCCAGCCTGCGCATGGAGCCGAGCTCAGCGAAGCTCGGCCAGCCGCCGCGCTGGACGGCCCGATCGCTGGCCGGGATCCGCCGGGCGCAGGCCAGCAGCATGGCCAGCGCGTGTTCGGCCACGTCGTTCGTGCCGTACTCGGGTACATAGGTCACCTGGAGGCCGCGGGCCCGCGCGTGCCGAGGACATCGATGTTGTCAACGGCGGCTCCGGTCAAACGCGCCCGGGCGCCGCGGTCTACCTCGCGACCCACCGCTGGGGCCCGGTCCCGGTCCTGGCCGTGCTCTGGCTCGCCGTGCGATCGCGGCGACGGTCATCCTGAGCGCCACGCCGTTCGGCCTGCGGCTGTACGCCACCGGCCTGAACCGCCGGGTCGGCCGCCTTCGCCGTGGGTGAGATATCCAGCAGGTCACCGTGGCTGTCTACGTGATCAGCGGCGTCGCGGCGGCCCTGGCCGGCATCGCGCTGGCCGCGCTTCGCTGGGCCAGTCCTACCTGGGCATGGGCGATCCATACCTGTTCGCCTCCGTGGCCGCCGTGGCCATCGGCGGGACGTCAATCCTGGGCGGGTCGGGTAACTTCGTCGGCACTATGGCCGGGGCACTGGCCCTTGCGGTGCTGGCCGCGCTGCTGCCGATCCTGGGGCTGCAGCCCGCCGCGCTCGAGATCGTGTACGGCTGCGCTCACTCCTCGGTGCCGTGGCCCTGTCCTCGGCCCGGAAGGGCCAGCAGGACCGCACCGATTAGTCCCTGGTGAGGACGGCCTTTCCGGTCACCGGGCCCCGCCCATCGCAGGACGCGGTGCACCCCCGACGCCGTCCGCGCCGACCTCACCGGAATGGTCCATACCGCTCTTGAGCCGACAGACCGTGAGCTGGCTGTTCGACGGCTTGGTGCTGCACCGCGACAGCCTCGGCAGCCGGCAGCTGATCCGGCCCGGCGAGCTGAACCTGATGACCGCCGGGCGGGGTCTCGCGCACTCCGAGGAATCCCGGCCGGCCTGGCCGGCGGGCGCAGGCACGCCCGGTTCTTCGTGCTCGGCGGCGCGCCGCTGGGCGAGCGCCTGCTGATGTGGTGGAACTTCGTGGCCCGCAGCGGCGAGGAGATCACCCGCGCCCGCGAGGACTGGGTGGCGGGCCGCTTTCGCCGAGGTGCACGGCTACCCCGGTCCGCCGCTGGCCGCACCCGCCCTGCCCGCCGTCCCCCTCCGCCCCCGGTAAAACCTTTCCAGATACGCTCAGCTGTCATGGCAGCAGATCAGGGGGTGTCCCGTTCGCCTTCGCTTTACCGCAAGGTGGCCGAGGACATCAAGGCCGCCATCGCGGCCGGCGGGTATGCGGCGGGTACCCGGCTGCCTTCGGAGAGCGAGCTGGCCGAGCGCTACTCGGTATCCCGCGGCACGATCCGCCAGGCGTTCGCGGCGCTGCGCGCGGACGGGGTGATCGCATCCCGGCGCGGGGCGCGCCGGGTGGTCCTCGGCGGGCCGAGGGTGCAGAGCTTCGGCGAGCTGCTGTCGTTCTCCCGCTGGGCGCGGGCCATGGGCGAGGTGCCGAGTGGGCGGGTCGTCGCCCTGCAGCGCCGGCCGGCCAAGCCGCTGGAAGCCGAGCGGCTGGCCATCCCGGTCGGCGCGCCGATCTACCACCTGGTCAGGGTCCGGCTGCTGTCGGGCCGGCCGGTGATGATCGAGCGCGGCGTCTATCCGGACCAGGTGGGTGTGCTGGTCGCCGGGATGGACCTGGAGACGGGCTCGATCACCGAGCGCCTGGAGGAACTGGGCACCGTGTTCGCCGACGCCGAGCACGTGATCGACGCGGTGCCGGCCTCGGCCGAGGACGCCAGGCTGCTCGGCGTGAGCCCCCGGGTGCCCATGCTGCGCGAGCGCCGCCTCACCACGGACCTGGCCGGGGTGCCGGTCGAGTGGTCGGACGATCGTTACCTGGGCAGCGCGGTCGCGTTCAGCGTGCACAATTCCACCGCGGTCAACGCGCTGTCCCGTTCAGGGCCGGGCCAGCGCCTGAAGTAGCGGCGCGAAGTGCGCGAACCCCGGCGGGGTGGCCGCCGGGTCCTTGGCCTGGTCGTCCCACCGGCGCACCGCCACCGCGTCCCGCGCGTGCGGCAGTGCCTCGAACGCGGCCGCCTCGGCCGCGGTCATCGGGCCGCCCTGCAGCGACAGCGTGCGGACCGATTCGGCCGACAGCAGCCCGAAGTAACCCGCGTCGACGGCGCACAGGTACCGTTTCGCCGCCACGTGCAGCCGCACCGGCTCGGTCACCGCCTCGCCGAACCACTGGCTCAGCCACCGCGCCCCCGCCTCGCCGTGCCTCACTTCGGTGCTAGCCCGGGGGGACGACCCCCCCAAACCCCCCCGCGAGCTCGGCTTCTCGCCGAGCAAGTGGCCGATGTCGTGCAGCAGGGCCGCCGCCACCAGCGGCGAGTCTGCCCCGGCCGCCTCGGCCAGCGCCGCGGCCAGCAGGTGCTCCCCGATGGTCACCGGCTCGCCCAGGTAGTCCCGGGCCCCCGGCCCGGCGAACAGCTCCCCGATCGTCTCGGCCGCCGTCACGGCGTCTCCTCGTCGCAGGACGGCCAGCGTGCTGGCCAGCCCGTCCAGGTCGGCGTAACACCCCTGCAGATGCCTGCCGCCGGTAACGCTGAACGCGGTGCGGGCGTGCAGGACCCGCGTATTGTCGAAGATCAGGCAGTCACCCGGCGCGAGCCGCAGGTTCAGCTCCGTTCCGGCCGGGCCAGCAGCTCCGCCCACCGCCGGTAGGCGGCGTAGAACGCGGTGACCTCCGCGTACGGCCGCCGCAGCGGCCGGGCCGACCGGTTGTTGAACCGGACGCCGCGGATCCGGCCGCGCGGGCTGAGCTGGATGAGCAGTTGTCGCGCAGCCAAACGGCAGGGAAACGTAGCGCGTACCCATCCGCCTCGAGCTCAAGATCTCCGTCGTTCTGGCTCGTCAAGCACGTCTCCGGGCCTTGGTGAGTTCCTATCGCCGCGTAAAGTTGGCTATACATGTTATAAATTGACTATAATGGCGCCGTGAGGCTCACGCAACGGATCGTGGTGATCGGCGGGGGCGTGCTCGGCACGATGCACGCGGTGGCGGCGAGGCGGCGCGGCTACGAGGTCGTGCACTTGGAGCGCGAGGGCGAGGCCCGCGGCGCGAGCGTCAGGAACTTCGGCCTGGTCTGGGTGAGCGGCAGGCGGCCGGGCGCCGAGCTCGCGCTGGCGCTGCGCGCCCGCGAGCTGTGGGCCGAGCTCGGCGCCGCGGTGCCGGGCCTGCACTTCCGCCCTGCGGGCTCACTGACCCTGGCCAGGGACGACGCCGAGCTGCGCGTGCTCAAGGAGGCGGCCGCGCGGCTCGGATGCCGTCCAGCGCGATTTCGAGCTGCTCGATCCGGCCGCCGTCCGGGAAGCCAACCCAGCCGTGCGCGGCGAGCTGGCCGGCGGCTTGCTCTGCCGCGCCGACGCGATCGTGGAGCCGCGCCGGGCGCTGCCCGCGCTGCGCGGCCACCTGGCCGGGCCGGGTTATGAGTGGCTGCCCGGGCGCGAGGCGACCGAGATCGCGCCGAACGCCGTGCGCGATCACACCGGCGCCTGGCACCAGTGTGACCTGGTGGTTTTCTGCCCAGGCGCCGCGTTCACCGGGATGGCCGGCCGCTACCTCTCCTGTATGGCCCGCGACGGGGTACGCCGGGTGCGGCTGCAGATGATGCAGACCGCGCCGATGGCCGAGCGGCTCACCACGGCGGTCGCCGACGGCGACTCGCTGCGCTACTACCCCGCCTACGACCTGCCGGGACGGAGCCTGCTGCCGCCCCAGCCGCCGGTCGCCGCGCGCACCAGGGCGCAGCTGCTGATGGTCCAGCGGGCCGACGGCGGGCTCACCATCGGTGACACGCACGAATACGACGAGCCGTTCGCGTTCGACGTGGATTCCGATGCCTACGACCACCTGCAGGCCCGGGCCGAGGCGCTGCTCGGCGCCCCCATCCCGCGGATCCAGCGCCGCTGGGCCGGCGTCTACAGCGAGGTAGGCACCGGCCCCGCGCTTTATCACCGGTCCGAGCCCGAGCCCGGCGTCGTGCTGGTCACCGGGCCCGGCGGGCGCGGCATGACCTGTGCCCCGGCCATCGCGGAGGAGACATTCCGATGACCCGAATCACGGTCGCCTGCCTGGACATGGCCGGCACCACGGTCCGCGACGACGGCAGCGTGCTTGAAGGCGTTCGCCGCGGCGATCGCGGCGCAGAACCTGCCCGTGGCCGCGTACGACCAGGCCATGACCGACGTGCGGTCGAGCATGGGCCAGTCCAAGATCGAGGTGTTCCGGCGGATCCTCGGCGACGAGCAGGCCGCGCAGCAGGCCAACGAGGCGTTCGAGGACCACTACGCGGCCGCCGTCCGCGCGGGTCACGTGGCGGCCATGCCCGGGGCGACGGACGTCTTCAAGGCCTGCCGCGACGCCGGCATCCGCGTCTGCCTGGCCACCGGCTTCTCCCCCACGACCCGGGACGCGATCATCTCCGAGCTCGGCTGGGCCGAGCTGATCGACCTGGCCCTGTCCCCCGCCGATGCTGGCCGCGGCCGCCCGTTGCCGGACCTGCCGCTGACCGCGCTGCTGTTCCTGCACGGCGGGGCCGTCAGCGAGCTCGCGGTGGCCGGCGATACCGCCAGCGACGTCGAGTCCGGGCTGCGCGCCGGGGCCGGGATCGTGGCGGGCGTGCTCACCGGCGCCAGCTCCCGCGCCGACCTGGAGCAGGCCGGCGCGCCGCTCATCCTCGACTCGATCGGCGACATCCTGCCGCATGTCCTCGGGTGAGCGCTGATCGCGGCGTGCTGATCCGGGCCGCTGGCCGGCGGCCGGTCAGGATGGTTAGGATGTGCGCTCAGCGACGTACCTCCGCTCCTGTCGGGGAAGCAGAGCGTCATAAGCGTGGGTAAGGCCATGACGAGTCAGCAGGGCGGAGCGCGGCAGCCAGCGGGAATCCGTGACGTTGCCCGGATGGCTGGCGTATCGGTGGCCACGGTGAGCTTCGCGTTGAACGGCCAGCCCGGCGTCGCCGAAGAGACCCGGCGCCGGATCCGGGCGGCCGCGGCGGAACTCGGCTACCGCGCCAACTCTCAGGCCCAGGCGCTGCGGCGCGGACGGACCACCACGTACGGCCTGGTGATCCGTAACTTCAATAATCCGTTCTTCCTCGAGGTGCTGAGCGGGGCCGAGCACGCGGCGGACGAGGCCGGGGCCACCCTGCTCCTCCTTGATTCGCACTACTCGGTGGAACGCGAGCGCGTGCTGGTGCGGGAGATGGCCGCCCAGCGCCTGGCCGGGCTCGCCATAGCCCCGGTCGGCAAGGGTGAGTCGATCCGGCTCTGGCAGGAACTGCGGCCCGGCACGCCGGTGGTGGCGCTGAACGCGACCGTCGAGGGCATCGCCGGCGTGTCACGGGTGTACGCGGACAACGCCGTGGGCGTGGAACTGCCCATGCGGCGCCTGGCCGAGCTGGGCCACTCGTCGGTCGCCTTCCTGTCCGCGCCGCGCAGCCTGGTGGCGGATCCGGACCGGCTCCGTCATTTCCGGCGTCTGGCCCGCGAACTCGGCGTGCGGGCGAACGTGATGCACTCGCCGCTCACCATCACCGACGTGCGCAAGGCGGCCAGGGCGCTGCTGGCGCGCCAGGATGCCCCCACGGCGATCATCACCAACTCCGACTACACGGCGCTCGGGATTTACCTGACCGCCCGTGACCTGTCCCTGCGGATCGGGCCGGACGTCTCGGTCATCGGACACGACGACCTGCCGACGTCCGAACTCCTCGATCCGCCGCTGGCCACCATCCGGATGGACGGCCGGGAGATGGGCCGGGCGCTGATGGCGCGGCTGCTCGACGGGAATCCGCCGAACGATTACGTAGCCCCGGTGGAACTGGTCGAGCGCGCTTCCCTCCAAGCCCCGGCCAATTCCCGTTCACCTAGTGTTCACATCGCTGAGTGCGGCAACTCGGTAACGTTCCTTGACACCCTCTCGCGTGCGTGTGAGCATGTCGACTGCTAAACGTTTTAGAAGCGTTTATCCTGCATTCTCAGCTGGGGGCGAGGGGGTTCGGCAGACCCCCTCGGCGCCGCCCGGGAACCTCCGGGCGGCTGAGATCTGCTTCGGGATGGGGAAGCTTTCAGGGAGGCACTGGTGAGATCGCCATATAGATTCGCGTTGGCCGGGTTCGCGGCCGTGACGTTGCTGGCCACCGGCTGCTCGTCGAGTTCATCGTCGAGCGCGTCATCGAGTTCGTCGTCGAGCTCGAGCGTCAACTGGGCCACCGAGACGTCCGCTTCGGCCGGAGGCGGCATGAGTGCCCTGGTCGCGGCGGCCAAGAAGGAGGGCACGCTCAATGTCATCGCCCTGCCGCCGACGTGGGCCAACTACGGCACGATTATCAGCACCTTCGAGAAGACGTACGGAATCAAAGTCAATTCCGCGATGCCCGATGGCACCAGCCAGCAGGAGGTCGACGCGGTGAAGACGGAGAACGGCACCGCCAAGGCGCCTGACGTCCTGGACATCGGCCTGGCCGTCGCCCTGGCGAACACGAGCCTGTTCGCGCCCTACGAGGTCAGCACCTGGTCTGACATCCCGACCGCGCAGAAGGACCCGACCGGGCTGTGGTACGAGGACTACGGCGGCTACATGGCGGTCGGCTACTCGAGCAAGTTCGGGACGATCACCTCGCTGAGCCAGCTGCTCGGCTCGAAGTTCAAGGGCGCGGTCGCGCTGAACGGAAACCCGACCTCGGCTAACGCGGCCCTGAACGGCGTGATGATGGCGAACCTCGCCGAAGGCGGAACCGCCAGCAACATCGCCGACGGCGTGAACTTCTTCGCCAAGCTCAAGGCGGCCGGTAACTTCAACCCCGTATCGGCCACTGGCGCCACGATCAAGGCGGGCACGACCCCGGTCGTGTTCAACTGGGACTACCTCAACCTGCCGAGCTACGTAGGCGTGTCGAACTGGAAGGTGTTCATCCCGTCGAATGCCGTCCTCGGCGGGTACTACGCGCAGGCCATCAACAAGGACGCGCCGCACCCCGCGGCAGCGAGGCTGTGGGAGGAGTTCCTCTACTCGCAGGCCGCCAACGGCGGGCAGAACCTGTGGCTGGAGGGTGGCGCCCGGCCGGTGGAGCAGCCGACCATGGCCACCAACGGCTCCATCAATACCGCGGCGGCCGCCAAACTGCCTGCCGTCAGCGGGACGCCGGTGTTCCTCACCCAGACCCAGAACACCGACGCCGCCGACTACCTGGCGGCGAACTGGGCGAAGGCCGTCAGCTAGCAGGACACGTGGACGTCGTTACGACAACCAAGACCGGCGCCCGGCCTTCGTGGGCTGGGCGCCGGCCGTCTGCTCCGGCCTGGGTCGGCACCGTCCCGTTCCTCGCCTACGTCGGGGTCTTCCTGCTCTGGCCGACCGGGATCGTGGTGGTCGACGCGCTCAAGAACCCGAACGGCGCGTGGGCGTTCTCCAACATCACCGAGCTCGGCAATCCGCTGGTACGCGGTTACTTCATCGGCTCGTTCAAGCTGTGCCTGCTCTCGTCGGCGGCCGGGGCCGTTTTCGGCGCGATCCTGGCCTATGCGGTGGCGTCGGGTGACCCGGACGGCACGGTGCGCAGGCTCTATATCGCCGTCTCTGGGCGTCCTGGCCCAGTTCGGCGGGGTGACGCTCGCGTTCGCCTTCCTCGTGCTCATCGGCCCCGTGGGCCTGCTGTTCCACGCCAGCTGGTACTTCGAGTTCCCGTGGGGCATCGGGCTGATCTACACCTACTTCCAGATCCCGCTGATGGTGCTGGTGTTCCTGCCCGCGATCGACGGGCTGAAGGTCCAGTGGCGGGAGGCGTCGGAGAATCTCGGCGCGTCGGCGTGGCAGTACTGGCGCCATGTCGGCGGCCCGCTGCTGGCGCCGGCCTTCCTCGGCGGCGTGTTGCTCCTGTTCGCGAACGCGCTGTCAGCCTTCGCGACCATCTAGGCCTGGGAGAACCAGATCGCCTACATCGTGCCGCAGCAGATCAGTATCGCGCTGTCCAGCGAGGTCGGGCTGGCCAACGTCAACACGGCTGACCTGCTCGCCCTGGGCATGGTGATCATGGTGGCCATCGTCATGACCGGATACGCATTGCTGCTGCGAAGGGCGACGCGATGGCTGCGCTAACTGCTGTCGGCGAAACGCCCATCGCCGCACCGGCCCAGCGTCCGCGTGGCATGCAGGCCAGTCGGCGCAGGCGGCTGAACCTGTTCCGCTACGTCGTCTTCACCGTATTCGGTCTGTTCTTCCTCCTGCCGCTCCTGGCGATGGCCCGGTTCTCGCTGGAGGCGCCCAACAAGCTCGGCACGTGGTCGCTGTCGGCCTGGGAGCAGATCGCCTCCTACCAGAACACGGGCATTCCTCCCCTGCTGAGCGCGGTCGAGATCACCCTGGAACTGGCCGTCATCACCAGCGCGGTCATGCTGGTGCTCCTGGTACCGACCATGATCTGGGTCCGGCTACGGGTGCAGTGGCTGGCGCGCACCATCGAGTTCCTCTGCCTGCTGCCGCTGACCATCCCCGCGATCGTGCTCGTGGTCGGCCTCGGGGAGATCTACAACAGGATCCAGCGCATCAGCCTGTCCGCGCTCATGCTGTTCTGGGTCTACGTGATCCTGGCGCTGCCCTACGCCTACCGGGCGCTCGCCGCCGGACTGAACGCGATCGATGTCGAGACCCTATCCGAGGCCGCGCGCAGTCTCGGGGCGAGCTGGTTCACCGTGATCGTCCGGGTAATCGCGCCGAACATGCGGCAGGGCATCCTGAACGCCGTGCTGCTGACCTGGTCGCTCGTACTCGGCGAGTTCACCATCGCTTACCTCCTGCTGTACACCAACCTGCAGGTGGAGCTGTACTCCATCAGCCGGAACACGCCGAACGCCAGCGTGCTCTTCTCTACCTCGCTCGCCGCGCTGCTGTTCGTCTTCGTGCTGCTGATGATCCTGTCCTACGCTGGCCGCCGCCGCGGCCGGGGATGAGGTACGGCTCGTGACTTCTTCGCCTGTGACCAGAACTCAGGACGGCCTGGCCAGGACCGCCGTCGAAGTGCGCATGGAGGGACTGAGCCTGGCACTACGGCGCCGTGGTCGCGCTCGACCGGCTCGACCTGACCCTGCAGCCCGGCGAGCTCGTGGTGCTGCTCGGCCCGTCGGGCTGCGGAAAGACCACCACGCTGCGCCTGCTCGCGGGGCTGGAGGACGCCGACAAGGGCCAGATCTTCGTCGGCGGCCGGGACATTACCCGCGTGCCGGCCAGCAAGCGCGACATGGGCATGGTGTTCCAGGCCTACTCACTGTTCCCGCACATGACGGTGCGGCAGAACGTGGCCTTCGGACTCCGGCTGCGCCGGGTCGGCGCGGCTCAGCGGGACAAGCACGCCATGGAAATGCTCGAGCTAGTAGGACTCGCCACGCAGGCAGACCGGTACCCGCACCAGCTGTCCGGTGGGCAGCAGCAGCGGGTCGCGCTGGCCCGCGCGCTGGCCATCCAGCCGCAGGTGCTGCTGCTCGACGAGCCGCTGTCGGCGCTGGACGCCAAGGTCCGGGCGCAACTGCGGGACCAGATCCGCCGGATCCAGCTCGAGGTGGGCATCACGACGCTGTTCGTCACCCACGACCAAGAGGAGGCGCTGGCCATCGCGGACCGGGTTGGCGTCATGCGGGAAGGCCACCTCGAGCAGCTCGCGCCGCCCACCGAGGTCTACTCGCGCCCGGCGACGTCGTTCGTGGCCCAGTTCGTCGGCCTCACCAACCGGCTGGCCGGCGAGGTCCGGGCCGGCCAGCTGACCGTCCGCGGCAGCACGCTGCCGCTGGTGGACCAGGACACCCCTGATGGCCAGGTGGTAGCGCTCGTGCGGCCGGAGGCGGTGACGCTGGCCTCCCAGGACGCACCGGAGCCCGGCCCGCTGGTCGGAACCGTAATTGCCGTCACCTTCCTCGGCGCGACCAGCCGGGTCACCGTCGATCTGGGCGACGCCACCATCCTGGCTCAGCTCACGACCGCGGACGCCACCGCGCTGCCGGCCGGCAGCCGGGTCGCGCTGACCATCCGCCCTGACCCGGTTCTCGTGTCGGCCAGCTCAGATCCGGTCATCTCGGAGGCCGAGGAAGAGGCGTGAGCCAGGACCGCTCCGTGACCGGCCGGCGTCCGCCGCTGACCACGCATCGCCGGCTCGAGCGCGCAGCAGTGCTCCGCAGCGGACGATCGGCTCCTTACCGGGCCATCGAGCTCGGCGCCGGTGAGCCGCACCTGGTCCGCGACGATCTGCTTGGCGGGGCAGAACCCGCGCGCGGTCCCGGCCGTGCGCTGCTCTGCATGGCACATATCACCGATCTCCAGATCGCTGACGTCCAGTCCCCGGCCCGGTTCGAGTTCCTCAACGCTGGCTTCGCCGATCCTCGGTACGTCGAGATCATTCCCGTGCAGCGTCCGCAGGAAGCGCTCACCGTACATGCCGTGGACGCCACCGTCCGCACGCTCAGCGCGGTACAGGGCTCGGCGACCGGCCTGCCGTTGCAGCTCGCCGTGACCACGGGGGACGCGATCGACAACGCGCAGTGGAACGAACTGCAGGCGTTCCTCGCCTTGTTCGAAGGCGGGGTGGTGTCGCCGGATTCCGGCGGCCCCGACTACGAGGGGGTGCAGTCGCTCGACTGGCCGGGCGACATCTTCTGGAGACCCGACGGAGCGGGTCCCGACGGACCGGACTTCTTCCGGAGCGAGTTCGGCTTTCCGCATCATCCGGGGCTGCTGCGGCGCGCGTTGCGCGAGTTCTCTGCTGCTGGCTTGGGCCTGCCGTGGCTGTCGTGCTTCGGCAATCATGAGGCACTGAACCAGGGTGTCGGGACGCAGACCCCGGACCTGGCCCTCGCACTCACCGGCGGCCGGAAGCCGATAGGGCTGCCGGCTGAGTTCGATCACGACCGGGCGCTCGAGCTCTTCACTACCCGCCCCGAAGCGTTCATGGCCGGCCCTTACCGGCAGGTCACGCCGGATCCTTTCCGCAGGCCGATAACCAGGCGGGACTTCGTTGACGCTCACCTTCGCGCGGGCTCGCGGCCGTTCGGGCACGGGTTCAGCGAGCGCAATCGGCTGGACGGCACCGCGTACTACGTCTACGACACACCCGCGGCACGGTTCATCGCACTTGACACCTGCTGCCTGGCCGGAGGCGCGGCGGGATGCCTGGACCGTGAGCAGGCTCGCTGGCTGGAAGCGCGGCTTGCCGAGGTTCATTCGTTTTACCGGGGGCCGGATGGGAGCGAGACCCGGACCGGGCATGACGACCGGCTCGTAATCGTGTTCTCCCACCATGGCACCAGCACACTGAACAACACGCGAGGTGCGCACGCCGGCCCGGCCAGCGAACCGCTGCTGGGCGGTGCCGACCTCCTGGCCCTGCTGCACCGGTTCCCGAACATCGTTCTGTGGCTGAACGGTCACACCCACACCAATATGGTCCGCGCTCGCCACGATCCCTTCGACTCGGCCCGGGGGTTCTGGGAGGTCACCACCTGCGCGGTGGTGGACTGGCCATGCCAGACCCGGGTGGTCGAGCTCGTCGACCATGGCGAGTACCTTTCCATCGTGACCACGATGGTCGATCACGACGCGCCGGTCGCGCCCGCGTCGCTGGAGACCCCGGACGACCTCGCCGCGCTCCACCGTCAGCTCGCCGCCAACGTCCCATGGGACATCTCGGCGATGGCCGGCGCCACCAGCGATAGGAACACTGAGCTGCGCGTCATCGCGCCCTTCCCGCTGAAGCACCTGTCCGGCGCGTAGGCGCGTTCAGGACCTCGGTGCTACGAGCACGGGGTCCAGCGGGAGGGTCACCGAGACCGACGTACCGAGGGCCAGCGCGGCGGTCTCAGTACTCGGCTTGTCGATCTGCACCGTGACCTCACCGGACAACAGGACGGCGACCCGGGTAACCGATCCGAGGAACGTCCTGGTGGTGACGATCCCGTTGCCGTTCTCCACCACCTCCATGGCCAGCCCTTCCGGGCGCACCAGCACGTCCACGGCGCCATCACCCACGTCGCGCGCGCTGCCGCCCTTGACTGGCACGGTACTGCCCAGCGCGGTCACCATCCGGTCGGCTTGCAGCTCCGCCGGAATCCGGTTCATGATGCCGACGAACTCGGCGACGAACGCGGTGGCCGGGTCGTCGTACAACACGTCAGGTGCGGCGATCTGCTCCAGCTTGCCCCGCCGCATGACCCCGACCCGGTCGGCCATCGACAGCGCTTCCTCCTGGTCGTGCGTCACGAACATGGTGGTGGTGCCGAGCCGCTGCTGCAGCGTGCGGATCTGCTCGCGCAGCTGCAGCCGCACCTTGGCGTCTAGCGCGGACAGCGGCTCGTCCAGCAGCAGCACCCGGGGCTCGATGGCCAGCGCGCGGGCCAGCGCGACGCGCTGCTGCTGGCCGCCCGACAGCTGGTGCGGGTACTGCTGCGCCTGCTCGGCCAGGCCGACCATGTCCAGCAGCTCCCCGGCCCGCTTGCGTCGCTGGGCGGAGCCCTGCTTGCGCATCCGGAGTCCGAACGCCACGTTGCCGAGGGCGTTCATGTTCGGGAACAGGCTGTAGCTCTGGAACACCATGCCCATGTCGCGCCGGGCGGCCGACACCGACGAGATGTCCTTGCCGTCGACCAGGACTGACCCGGTGTCCGCGGACTCGAAGCCGGCCACGATGCGCAGGGCCGTGGTCTTGCCGCAGCCGGAAGGTCCGAGCAGCGCGACAAGCTCGCCGGGTGCGATCTCCAGCGACAGCCCATCCAGGGCCCGGGTTGTCCCGAACGAGCGGCTCAGGTCTTGCAGCGACACGCTCGTCCCGCCGGTCTTGGCCGTCTGCCGGGTGCCGTCGGCCGCCGTGGCATTCCTGGCGGTGTTCGTGGTCATTCCGGCTCTCCCGTGGTCTGGCTGGATTCCTGAGGGGCGGCGACGGTGAACAGGGCTATCTGGGCACCGCCGCGCTTGCGCGCGCTCCGGCCGCCGACTGTCACGATGAGCATCAGCAGGATCCAGGTGACGAACAGCGCGAGCAGCGATGCGGCGGTCGTCACCGGCCCGGCGTTCTGCTCGAACTGCACGATCCACACCGGGAAGGTCTCGTAGAGGGCCAGGCTGGCCATGGTGAACTCGCCGAGCACCAGCGCGACGGTGAGGACGGTGGCGGAGAGCATCGCGGTGCGGATGTTCGGCAGCACGACCCGCCACAGCGTGGCCGGCCAGCCGGCGCCGAGCGAGTTCGACGCCTCGACCATGGTCTTCAGGTCGAACGCGCGCAGGCCGGCATCGAGCGACCGGTACGCGAACGGCATGGCCAGGATGACGTATACCAGCGCGAGCAGATACGGCGTGCCCAGCAGGAACCCGGGCGCCACCTTCAGCACGCCGATGATCAGCACGATCGGCGGGATGACGATCGGCAGGATCGTGATCCCGTCCATGCTGCGCCGTATCTGCGGCAGCCGCAAGTGCACGTAGACGGTGGTGGGCACCATCAGCACCAGCGTGAGGATCGTGGTGATCACGGCGAGGCGCAACGACAGCCCGACCGCCGAGCCGAATCCCGGGTACGTGAAGACCTTGCCGAATGCCTTCAGCCCGGCGAAGCGCAGCCCCGCGTAGAGAGGGATCAGGAAGAAAACGCCCGCGATCAGCAAGATCGCCCAGCGCCAGACGGGGAAGCTGCGCCTGCGGGGCTGCTTACCCCCGGGGGGCGACCCCCGGGATCCCCCCGATCCTGGGGGGGACCTTCCCCCCAGACCCCCCTGGCGGGCTACCGTAGCCATCGCGCCGCCCTCCGCTGCAGGACCACATAGATGATCATGACGATCGCGATGATGACGACCATGATGACGCCGAGCGCGTAGCCCAGGTTCTCCTGGCCGGCCACCACGTTGCCGTTCAGCAGCGCCCCGATCTGGATCGGCGTCAGGGCGACCGTGCCGCCGGTGAGCGCCTCGGCGGTGGCGTAAGCGGAGAAGGCGCTGCCGAATAGCAGCAGCAGGCAGCCGAGGAACGACGGCAGCAGCACCGGGCCGCCCACGTGGCGCCAGTACTGCCAGGTGCCGGCGCCCATGTTCTCCGCCGCCTCGCGCCAGGCGGGCCTCAGGCCCTCCAGGGCGGGCAGGATGACCAGGACCATGAGCGGGATCTGGAAGTACATGTAGACGATGAACACGCCTGGGTATGCGCTGTACAGCGTGAAACCGTGGTCCCAGATGTCGAGGCCAGTGAGGTCTTTGATCCATACGGTGACGATGCCGGTGGTGCTCAGCGTGGCGATGAACAGGATGGCCAGCGGGACGCCGCCGAAGTTCGCGAACACGCCGGACGCCGTGATCACGACCTGACGGAGCACGTTGCTGCGCTTGGCCGTGAAGATCGCGTAGGCGACGAGCAGCCCGAATATCCCCGGCACGATTGCGGTGGCGATCGACAGCAGCAGGGAGGTCTTCAGGCCGAGCAGGTAGGTGCCGTGGAGCGCGGTGTTGAAGTTGCTCAGCGTGAATGCGCCGGTGCTCGAGTCCCGGAAGGCGGCGATCGCGATCGCGACGAAGGGTGCGAGCAAGCCCAGGGCGACGTACACGCCGAAGGGCACGATGCCCAGCCATCTGAGCGAGCGGCGGAACGATGTGGAGACCCGGCTGGGCCGGGCCCCGGAGGTCGGCGCCTCCGGGGCCACGGCCTGGGCGGTGCTTCCCGGCATCAGCCGCCGACTTGCGTCGGCCAGTTCTGGGTGACGACGGTCTCGGCGGCGGCCGCCTGCGTCGAACTCGGGAACGTCAGCGTGCCGGATGGCGCCGGGGGCAGCGCTGCCTCCGCGGTTTTGTTGACGGTCCCGTCGGAGACCAGCGTGGCCAGCTCGATCGGGCGGGTGAAGCCCTGCAGCCACAGGTTCTGGCCGGTCGTGGAGTACAGGTATTCCTCCCAGAGCCGGGCAGCGGCCGGGTCCGGCGCGGTGGCGCTGATGGCCTGGTCATAGTAGGACGCGTACGTCGCGTCCGACGGGATCACGATCTTGAACCCGGGGACGACGGGCTTGACCTCGGACTCCAGCAGGTAGTCCCACCAGATGAGGATCGGCGTGGTGCCGTTCTGTACCGTGGTTGGCCCGCCGATGGCGGTCGGGACGAAGTTGCCGATCTGCTTCAGGTGCGCGAAGTACTTGATGCCCGGTTCGATGTTGCCGAACGAGCCGCCGTTCGCCAGCGCTGCGGCGTAGACCGCGGCGAAGGCCGCGCCGGCCGTCGTCGGGCTGTTGTTGAGACCGATCATGTTCTTGTAGGCCGGGTTGGTCAGGCTGGCGAACGAGGTCGGCGCCACCTTCACCTTGGCCGGGTCGTAGCCGATGGCTACGTAGCCGCCGTAGTCCGCGTACCAGTCGCCGTTGGGGTCCTTGGCGTTGGCCGGGATGCTGCTCCAGGTCGCGACCTGGTACGGAGCCCACAGGTGGTCGTTGGCGCCCTCGACGGCAAACGACGGGCCCACGTCGACCACATCGGGCGCGCGGCTCTGGCCCTTGAGCTGCTCCACGGCGGTGATCTCCTGCCCGCTGGAGCCTTCGGGGTTGGCGTCGGTGATATGGATGTGGTACTTGGCGGAGAAGTCCGACATGATCGCGCCGTAGTTGGCCCAGTTGGACGGCAGCGTGATGACGTTGAGCTGGCCTTCCTTCTCGGCCGCCGCGACGAGGGCATTCATGCCGCCGCCCGCGGCGGCGGAGGTGGCGGTCGCCCAGTTGGTGGTGCTGGTGCTGCTGCTGGTGGTGCTGCTACCGCTGCTGCTGGAACTCGACGAGCTGCAAGCGGCGGTGAGCACCAAGCCGCTGGCGACTGCGGCACTGACCGCAAGCACGTGCCTTGCGCGCACTATTCCCTCCCAAACACGGTCCCCGGATCGGGGACACAAGAAGCCAAAATCTTGGCTAGACAAGTCGAGATCATGACTAGCCAAGACAAACGGGAGGTATCCGGCCCGTGGCGGCCGGGAATCCGTTACCGGTCAGATTGGGTAACGTTCCTGACCTGCGGCGACTGGCTCGAGCCGGTCGTCCACCACGTGAGACGGCAGATGGTCTGCGATATCAGGCCGGTAACGGACTGCGCAGTTTGGCTCGCAGAAAGTCCAGTTCCTCGGCACCGAGGCCATGGTCGGTCAGCCACCGCGCCACCCCGCCGTAGCGGCTGTTCATCTGCTCGAGGAACGCCGCCATCGTCTCCGGCCGGGCCCGGTGGGCCTCGGCGGGCAGGTTGTCGATGTCCCTGGCGTATGTCGGTGACCGGCGCAGGCGGCCCAGTATGGCCTCGCTGCGCTCCCCGGTCGCGGCGTAATCGGCCACGACGGCCCGGGGAAGGACGCCGGCCGCCGTGAGGGCCAGCGCCACCACGACGCCTGTCCGGTCCTTGCCTGCCGCGCAGTGGACCATCACGGCGCCCTCGTCGCGCGCGATGCTCCGCACCGCTCCGACCACCTGATCCGGCCGGTCTTCCAGGTAGCCCAGGTAGTGCCCGCAGGTGGGATCGCCCGGGAATCGCGACCGGTCCTGGCTCTGCTTGAGCAGGAGCGCCTCGGCCACCGCGTCGGTGGCGGATCCGAGCTCGGGTATCACCGGATGATGAGCGTGCCGGACGCCCGGGACGGCGTCGAGCGGCGCCGGGCCCTCGGACGTTAGTTCGGCCGAGCTGCGCAAGTCGACGACAGTGGTCAGGCCGATGTCCCGTACCAGCCGCCTGACGTCAGAGGGCGACAGTTCCTGCAGGTTGTCGGCCCGCAGCAGTCGGCCGGCCACGGTCTCGCCGCCCTCGTCGGTGGGGAGGCCGCCCAGGTCGCGCACGTTGACGGCGCCTTCAAGGTCAATCCACGGCATGACAACACCCTTGCAGACCCGCCGCTGTCTCTCGGATCCGGGCTTATCCGTCACCGCTTGTCCGTTCGAGCTCGTGCGCCGTGCCGTCCGCGACGTGATGGGCGGGAGGGTCAGGGAACTCGTCGGTTCAGCGCGGCGAGTGCGCTGCGGGTCAGGGGGACACGCGGCCTGTTGAGGGCCTAGCCCCAGACGTCGCGGGCGACGTCGACGATGAGGCGGAGCTTGGCCACCTGCTGGTCGTAGGTCAGCGCGTTGCCCTCCACCGTGGAGGAAAAGCCGCACTGGCCGGACAGGCAGATCTGGTCCAGCGGCACGTACTTGGCCGCCTCGTCGATGCGCCGCTTGAGGTCGTCCTTCGACTCCAGCTCCGGCCGCTTGGTGGTGACCAGGCCGAGCACGACCATCTTGCCCGGGGGCACGAACCGCAGCGGCTCGAACCCGCCGGAGCGTTCGTCGTCGTACTCCAGGAAGAACCCGTCCACGTTCAGCTCGGAGAACAGGGCCTCGGCCACGAAGTCGTAGCCGCCGGAGGCCGCCCAGGAGGACCGGTAGTTCCCCCGGCACATGTGGGTGGTGATCGCCAGGCCGGCCGGCTTGTCCTTCACCGCCATGTTGATCTGACTGATGTAACGCAGATGCAGGTGGTCGGCGTCCTCGCCGCGCCCGCTGATCTCGGCCCGCTGGGCGGGGTCGTTGAGGTAGGCCAGGCTGGTGTCGTCGAACTGCAGGTAGGTACAGCGCAGCTCGCCCAGGCGCCGCACCTCGTCGGCGTAGGCCGCGGCCAGGTCGGCCCAGAAGCCCTCGATGTCGGGGTAGACCCCGGGGTCGAGCATCGCTGGCCCGCCACGGTAATGGACCATGTTCGGCGACGGGATGGTGAGCTTGGGCACGGCCGTGGTGACGTGGTCCTTCAGGAAGGTGAAGTCCTCGCCGAAGATGGTGTGATCCAGCCTGACCCTGCTGCCGACGTGCAGCGCGGCGGGAGTCCACTCGATGATACCGGACGGGTTGGTGAACTTCACCGCGATATGGCCCGGCGCCTTGGAGACCCCGCCGAGGGCGTAGATGAAATCCATGTGCCAGGTGGCGCGCCGGAATTCCCCGTCGGTAGCTGACTGCAGGCCCACCTCCTCCTGCATCCGCACTGCCTTGATGATCTCCTCATCCTCGACCGCGCGCAGGTCAGCAGCCGTGATCCGGCCCACGGCGAAATCATCACGCGCCTGATGCAGCCGGGGCGGGCGCAGCAGGCTACCGACGTGATCGGCCCGGAACGGCGGGCTGGTCCGGCGGGATGTGGATTCCATTACCTGACCTTTCTTCCTCGCGGTCTGTGGTCGGCGGCCGCAGGCTCGCCGTGGTCCGCGCCCGCGCCGAGCAGAGCGCGGGTCAGCGCGTGATGCTCGCTGTTCATTTCGGCGAGCACTTCGGCGAAGTGGGAACCGCGCAGCACGGGCGGACGTTCCCCAGCGCGCAGTGACACCAGTACGGTCCGCCTGATCAGCTCCTTGATGAAGGACGCGGTGACGCCTTCGCTGCCCGCGACCACCTCGTCCAGGTCGGCGTCCAGGACCAGGTCGCGCGCGTACACCTGGAGCAGGCGCTGGCGGCACGGCGCGTCGGGGCGGGGAATCTCGATCGCCAGGTCGACTCGCCCCGGGCGGTCGGCCAGGGCCGTCTCGAGGATGTCGGCCCGGTTGGTGGTCAGCGCGAAGGTGACGTCCGCGTCCGCGCCGACCCCGTCCATCGCGTCGAGGAGGGAGAACAACAGCGGGTTGCCGTCCTGCGTGAAGTCCCGGTCGACGGCGACGAGATCGACGTCCTCCAGCACCACCATGGATGGCTGCAGGCGACGGGCGAGCGCGGCGGCCTGGTCGATGAAACGGATGGACCGGCCGGTGAGCAAGATGATCGTGCTGCCGGTCAGGCGCCCGGTCAGGTACCGGATGGTATGCGTCTTGCCCGTTCCAGGCGGGCCGTGCAGGAGCAGGCCGCGCTTGAGATGCTGGCCGGCGTCGAGCAGTTCCCGTGACCATTCGGCGATGCCGACGATGTGCCGCTCGATGTTCTCGAGCATGCCGTCGGGCAGCACCACGTCCTGCGCCGCGGTCGCGGGCCGGGGCAGGAACGTGACGAGTTCGTTGCCGTGGTGCTCGCTGGCGGTGAAGCTGAGTACCTGGCCGCGGAACACGTCGTGCACGCGCATCAGCCGCTCGATCTCGTCGCGGGTTGCGGTGGCCGCGGCCTGGTCGGCGGCGAGGATGTCAAGGTTGCAGAACGGCGAGCCGAACCGGCTTTCGTCGCGGATGCCGAGCACGACCGGGGCACCGTCCGGCGCCGTCGATGTCACCAGGCCGAACGTCACCACCTCGGTGTTCTCTTCGGGCCCCACCGGGGCGGTGCCGTAGCTGGCCGCCCCGACCCGGAGGTCACCGGCGGACCCGGCGCGGACTCCCCCGGCCATGATGCGGACTGGGCCGAAGTGAACGGGCATGGTGATCAGCGACAGCATGTCCTCGTGCGGCCGGTGGCCCAGGCCCGCCGCGCCGAACCAGTCCGGGTCACTGTGCCGCTCCGCCAGGTAGGCGTCGACTCCCCGCTGGACGTTCACGTTTTCCCAGACCGGAAACCGCTCGGTCACCGGGACCACGTCGGGCAGCTCGCAGCCGAGATGCGCGGTCACCCGGAGGGCGAGCTCAGAAGGACCCGCGTCCTCGGTCAGCGTCCTGGCCCCGATCTCCACCAGCAGGCGCAGGCCGCGAGCCAGCCCACGCAGGTCCTCGAAATCCGGCGGAGGCGGGGACGTGGGAGTGCTCACCGGTCAACAATGCCCCGCTGGCGGTGGCACTGCCAAGGGGGTTTCACACAGCGCGAAGCGCCGTTTGAGCGGTAAAATCACAAACGGCCCATCGCGTTATGTCTTCGTTGCTTGCGTCGCGCAACTAACAGTGGCTATGTTCTGGGGATGATCCCTCTCCTGGCCAGGAAAAGAGCGCCCCTGCTCGCTCTGCTCGCCATAACCTGCACCGCGCTGGCTGCGGGATGCAGCAGTAGCAGCAGTTCGTCAAGTTCGGCCCCGGCTTCGAGTTCGCCGGCCACCTCCGCGTCGAGCAAGCCGACCGGCACGGTCAACGTGGCCTACGCGTCGTCGCTGCAGTACCTAAACGAGAAGGTCGTGAGCCCGGCTTTCACCTCCGCCGAGGGCTACACGTTCTCGGGCCGCGGCGGAGCCTCCGGCGACCTGGAGGCCGACATTGCCTCCGGTGAGATCACCCCGAACGTGTTCCAGAGCGTGGGCGGTGACAACATCACCCCGCTGATGCCCAAGTTCACCAGCTGGTATATCCAGTACGCAGGCACCGTCGATGGTGGTGGCCTACAACCCGAACGGCAAGTACGCGAGCCAGTTCAAGGCCATCGCCGACGGCAGCAAGCCCGTATCGGACCTATTCACCCTGCTCCAGACGCCTGGCCTGAAGCTCGGCCGCACCGACCCCAACATCGACCCGCAGGGCCGGGATTTCATCTACATGCTGGAACTCGCCCAGATGTACTACCACCTGCCGTCCGACACGGTGGCGAAGATCCTGGGCACCTCGGACTTCGGCACGCCGGACTCGCCGCAGATCTACGCCGAGTCCGCGCTGGACTCTACGTTGCAGTCGGGCCAGCTGGACGCGGCCAGCGCCTTTGTCACCCAGGCGATCGAGCTGCACCTGGCCTACATCCCGCTGCCGGTCCAGATCAACCTGGGCAGCGCCGACCTTGCCGCCCAGTACATGAAGGCGTCCGTCACGCTCAAGAACGGCATGACCAAGCACGGGTCGCCGCAGGTGATCGACATAACCATCATCGGCACGCCTACCCCGGCTGGGATCGCGTTCGTCAAGTACACGCTGTCGCCAGCGGGCCTGGCCCAGTACAAGCAAGGCGGGTTCTCGTTGCCTACACCGAAGGTGTTCGGGACGGCAAGCGCGGTGCCCTCAGAAATATCGAGTGAGTTGGGCGGCTAGCCCCGCAGCGGCGGCTGGCGGCGCTGACCCCAAGCCCGGCGGGGACGACCCGTCCGGTCTTGGTGGTCAGCGCCGTCCGGCGTGGTCGGGGCGCGTCACCGGGGCTCCGCTCAGGCTCCGCTCGGTGTCGGCGTGGGTGTCCGTCGCTGGGGCGGGCGTGATCTGGCTGATCCTGCTCGGTCCGGTGATCGCCCTGTTCACGCACCTGTCGGGCAGCGCCATCGTGAGTGCGCTGACGTCCCCGGGAGCGCTGGATCCGCTGGTGACCTCGGTCGAGTCCGGGCTGGTGACCCTGGGCGTGCTGTTCGTGTTCTTTACCCCACTGGCCTGGATGCTGGCCCGCGGGAAGCTGCCGTTCCCGCGAGTGTGGGAAGCCGGGGTACTGTGCAGCCTGCTGCTGCCGCCGCTGGTCATCGGCCTGCTGCTGGTGTTCCTGGTCGGCCCGTACACGCCGATCGGGCAGGTGCTCGGCTGGCTGCACCAGTCCGCGACCAATACCTTCCTCGCGCTGGTCATCGCTGAGGTCTACGAATCGGCACCGTACTACGTGCTCGGTGCCCAGTCGGCCTTCGCCAGCGTCGAGCCGCGGCTGGAGCAGCAGGCGGCCCTGCTCGGTGACCGGCCGCGCCGGGTCTTCCGCCGGGTGACGCTGCCGCTGGCCGCGCCCGGCCTGGCCATGGCCCTGTCCATCGCCTGGGCCCGGGCCATGGGCGCGTTCGGGGCGGTCATCATCATCGCCTATCACCCAGCCGGGATACCGTTGCAGATATATACGACACTGCAGGAGACCGGCCTGGCTTCCGCGCTGCCGTATGCCCTGGTCCTGCTGGTGGTCGCCCTGCCGCTGCCGCTGGCCGCCTACATCTGGAGCGCTCGTGCTGAACGCCGACGTCGAGGTTGACCGCCGGGAATTCACCGTGCGCGCCGCCTTGCAGGTCGGATTCGGTGAGCGGCTCGCCTTGTTCGGGCCTTCCGGCGCCGGGAAGACGACCGTGCTGGAGGTCATCGCCGGGCTCGTACAGCCACGCCGGGCCCGGATCGAGCTCGGCGGCCGGGTCCTCACCTCGACCGCTCCCCCGGTGTGCGCCGTGCCGCCCTGGCAGCGCCGGGTCGGGCTGCTGCGCCAGAACCCGGGGCTGTTCCCCCACTTGTCCGTCCGAGACAACCTGTGCTATGCGCCCTCAGCGCTGCGGTCGGGACCTGAGGTTTCCGACGCTGGCCTCCGTCCTGGGCATCGAGGGCTTGCTGTCCGCGATGCCGGCTCGCCTGTCCGGCGGCCAGGCCCACCGGGTGGCGCTGGGCCGGCTGCTCCTCGCCCACTGTGACACCCTGCTTCTCGACGAGCCCTACACCGGACTGGACGCCAGCCTGCGCCGGAGCCTCACCGACCTGGTGAGCTCGCTGGTGGCGGAGCGGTCCGTACCTGCCGTGCTCGTCACTCACGAACTGGCCGACGCCCAGGCCTTCGCCGACCGCCTAGCCGTGCTCGACCGTGGCGAACTCCTCCAGATCGGCGCCCCCGACGAGGTCGTCCTGCGGCCGGCTTCACGCCGAGTGGCCGAACTCGTTGGGTATCTAGGCTTCATTGCCGTTGACGCCCCGGATGAGAACTCTTCGGCTCAAGCGGCACGCGGGTTCCTTGTGGCCGGTGTTCATCCGAATCGCGTAATCGCTGGGGCGTTCGGCTGACCGAGGGCTGGTGCTAGATGGCGTGGTTACGGCCATCCGCCCTGCTGGAGCCGGTTGGGAAGCCGACCTTCGGGTGGGCGAGGTGGCGGTCGTCTGCCGCCTGCGCGATAAGCCGCCCCCGTCAGGTGGGCGGCTGGCTGCCACGGTGCTCGACCCGCCGTACTTCGCGTCCGACGGGAGTGCTCTTGCTGCCGCCCCGTGGAGCGCGGGCAGCCTCGTCCAGCAGCAGCCATCTGGGTCGTGACCTGCAGCGGAGCGTGCTGAGCAGGTGTTCATGGCTCAAGTACTTTCACCAGGCTGCGCAGGACGCGTATAGCGGCGGTGAGGTCCTCGGGATCGGCCGCGTCCTGAATCGCGGTGCGCGAGGTTTGCGTGAGTGCGTCGCCCTGGCGGACGAGAGCGGTTCCCGCCTCCGTCAGGGTGACGGCATTCTCGCGGCGGGTGTGCGAGGCGACCCGCACGGTCATCAGGCCGGCCGCGACGGCATGGTCGATCTGGCGGCTCACGCTGCCCTTCGTGAGGCCGACCCGGTCGGCGATGGCCTGCTGGCTGAGGGGACCGGGGTGCGCGTCCACGACCGAGAGCACCAGGAACTGGGCTAGCGAGATGCCGAGCTCGCGCCGGAGCAGGACCTCGCCCTGCCGGTCCATCAGGCCGGCGGCACGGCGGATGAGGTACCACAGCGTGGCCAGCTCGTCCGGCAGCTCAGCGGGCAGGTTGGTCTGCTTCATAGGCGGAGCATAGCCGAAGCGTTTGACAGCCAACCGTTTTGTATGCAACCGTTGTCATCGAAACTATACAAGCTCCGGAGGCCGCCCGTGAACATCCTGGTCGTGCTCGACCATCCCTACACCATCGACTCGGCCGAGAACGTGCCGCATCAGCGCAGCTTCTCCGCCGCGGTCGCCGCCGCCGCGATCCGCGGCGCCCGGTCGGCCGGGCACGAAGTCGACCTGATCGACCTGGCCGCCGACGGCTTCCAGCCGGCCATGACCCGTGAGGACCTGGCCGCCTGGCGGCAGGGCCGCGTCGTGGATCCGCTGGTGGCGGACTACCAGCGGCGCCTGCTCACCGCCGGGCACCTGGCGTTCGTGTTCCCCGTCTGGTGGGAGGCGATGCCCGCGGCCACCAAGGGCTTCCTCGACCGCGTGCTGACCAAGGGCGTGATGTATGAGGAACTGCCCGGCGCCAAGGGCAACCCGTTCCGCAGCCGCATGACCAGCCTCGGCGGGGTCAGCGTCCTGTCGGTCATGACCACGCCGGACAAGGCCTACCGCTGGTGGTACCGCGACCCGCTCACCAAGATCCTGTTCAAGGGCACCTTCGCCAAGATCGGCGTCGGGAACCTCCGCTGGACCAACTACGCCAGCGTCACCGCCAAGACCGCCGAACAGCGCGCCCGGATGCTTCAGCAGACCGAGCAGGCTTTCGCGGCGCTGTGACCGCGCCCGGCACCGTGCTGCTGCCGCGTTACCTCGGACCAGCATTGGCTGGCGGGGAACCACCCGGTATCGGCGGGGAGCCACGCGCTGCGAGGTGGAAGTCAATGCGGGCGGCGGGGATGCGTTCCTGCTCGCGGGCCAGCAGGGACAGCGCGCGCGCATCGGCCGCGGTGGGGTGGTTCAGGTCCAGGGCACGTGGCCACAGCCGGGCATAGCGGACGGCTGCGACTTCGGCCGCATACACCAGCGCTTGGCCGACCAGGTACAGCAGGGCGAACATGCCTGCCACGGTGGCGAAGCTGCCATACACGGGCCCGGTCTTGGCCACCAGCCTGGCCAGCAACGGCGCCCCGGCGTTGAGCACGACCGTCACCGCCGCCGTGCCCGAGATCGCATCCCGGCCACAGGGCCCGGACCCGCGCCCGCCGCGCCAGCAGTACCTTGGCGCCGAGCAGCGACACCGCGAAGACGATCAATGCCGACCCGAGCACCGCGGCCGCGCGTTCCACCCCTGGCTGGCCGGGCAGTGCGGTGGCCACCACCGTGAGCGCACCAGTGGCCAGCGCCCCGAGCAGCAGCATCGCCAGCACCACGAATACCCGGACGTACCGTGAGACGAAACCGGCCCGAAGGCGATACGGGACCGCTGCGACATGGTTCAGCGTCTGGTAGGCGGAGAACACGACGCCAGTTCCGGAGAACAGCAAACCGATCAGGCCAGCAATGAAGGGAACCGTCGACGTCGGCAACGTGGCCAGCGAGTGCTCGACCGTGGATCGCAGCGCCTGCGGCACGATCGCGGCGATCAGCCGCTCACGCAGGTCCGGATTATCTGCCAGCACCCGTGACAGTACCGCCACCCCGAGCAGCAGCAGCGGGAAGATGCTCAGGAATCCGTAGTAGGTGATGAGCGCCGCCTGCCGCCCGCCCTCATCCTCGCCATACTTCTTCACCACCGCGTAAGGGAACCCCAGTACACCATGCTCGCGCTGCAGGCGGTCCGCCCACGCCATGATCCGGTTCACCAGGCCGCTCAAGTCTTCCAAGCTCATGGGCCCAGCCTCCCCCGCGCCGCCCTGGCATGTCATCATCGCAGGGATGGGCGGCCGGCCGGGCCGTCAGCAGGCAGCATCCCCGCGCTGCTGCGACATGGGGGTTGAGGTGAGCGGCGACACCGCGGTGAGTGGAGTACCTGCAGGTGAGAATGCTTGCGGATGGAATCAAGGTGGTCGAGGAACTCCCCGCGCCCGGTGCTCGTGCGTTGGTTTGCTCTCCATCGCAGGGGGGCCGCTTGCCGGCGGCGGCTTGGTACCAGTTGGCGTAGCGAGCTCACCAGCGGCGCCGCCGAGAGCCCGTGTACGAGCACCGACAGGCCGACGGTCAGGTAGCTGGCCGCGACGATCGTCCCGGCGTGAGCGAGATGCGCGTCCTCGACGATCACCGCGAACACGATCGACGCCAGCCCGCGGGGCCGAACCAGCCGATGAACGCCACCGTCGGAGCCCGCGCGTGCGTGCCCCACAGCGAGATCGCCACCGGCAGCATCCGCACGATCGTCAGGCTCAGCACGGCGTACAGCGCGATCTGCCAGCTCACGTGCTCGAACGCCGGGCCGAGCAGCACGGCGCCGAAGACCAGGAACGTGACGCTGTCGAGCAGCCGCCCCGGTCTCCTCGGTGAAGCGCATCATTCCCGCGGAGTTGCTCGCCGGCGAGCAGGCCGAACAGCGCGCCGGCCACGAATGCGGCGATGAACCCCGACCCGCCCAGGGCGGTCGCGATCCCGTACGCGAGCACCGCCGCGGCCACGGGGATGATCTGCCGCCAGGCATCGTCGATCAGGTGCCGTCCGCCGGCCACGTTCACGACCGCCGCGGCGAGCATGCCGGCGGCGAGCGCCGCCGAGCAGTCCGTAGCCGATCTCCTCGGCGAGCACGCGCAGCGGGTGGGACTCGCCGCCGGCGCCGGAGACGGTCGCCAGCACGATCAACAACAGCGGGACGCAGATCCCGTCGTTGAGGCCGCTCTCGACGTTGAGCGACTGACGCACAATTGCGGAAGCCTCGTGTCCGTGACGACCGCGCTGCCCAGCCCGGCGTCGGTCGGAGCGAGGATCACGCCGAGGATCAACGCCTCGCTGAGCGAGAACGAGCCGAACAGGGCCACCGCGACCAGCCCTCCCAGCACGATCGTCAGCGGCAGACCAACGCTAAGCAAGCGGACCGGCATCGACGCCTCGCGCCGCAGCGCCCGCAGATTCACCCGCGAGGAATCCGAGAACAGCACCACCGCGAGCGTCGCCTCGGCCAGCGTCCGCACCGTCTCGCTCGTGGGCCGCACCGTCAGGCCATCAAGCACCAGCGGGCCGACCAGCACGCCGACCGCCACCACCACCATCGCAGGCGTGACAGGCGTGCTCGACAAAGGCCGGGACACCGCCGCGACGAGCAGCAGCGTCAGAGCGACAATCGCAAGGCCAGCACCCACCGCCAGCCCCCTCTTGCTGAAAGTTGGCGACAAGAACATTACATGCCGCCCACCCCGCCCGGCCCCCGCGCGACGGGAGAACCATCCCGATGACCGGCCAGCCACCCGCCGGTAACTAGGCGGAAACCCGATCCCGGCTAACTTCGAGGGCCCCGTGAACCGCGGCACCGCCAGATCCGGCCGGCCGATGTCAGGCCGGACGGATGTTGGCGTTGAGGTGGAACACGTTGTCCGGATCGTACTCAGCTTTGATCCTGGCCAGCCGTTCGTATTTGGCGGCGCCGTAGCTTCCGCGGACCCTGTCGTCTTTGAGGTCGGCAATGCCGTTGATGTAGGCGTCCCCGGTGCCGATGGCGTACGGGCGCAGCGCGTCCCAGAGACCGCGGACCCAGCCCCGTTCGGCGGCCAGCACCTCGGCGTCCGGCGCCAGGCCGATGATGAAGGCCTCGTACCGCGGCGACCGCCCGCCGCTGAATGCTGTCTCGTCGTCGCCGACCCGGCAGTAGGCCCCATCAAGCCGGTAGAACAGCACCATCGACATCGGCGAGTTCTTCCGCGGGACATGATCGGTGACCACCTCGATGACCTCGTCGGACAGTTCCTCGATGTAGGTGCCCTTCTCATAGCTGTAAAAGCCCCAGGCGCCGGCCTCGTCCAGTAGCTTCTGCAGCTCGACATAGGGCATCGGGGTGACCAGGTCGAACAGCGGCGGCAGGCTCTCGCGGATCTGGCTGACCAGCTGGGCGTGCTCGGATGCGGATCCGAATCCGGTCAGTACCAGCCCGTAGCCGGGTGCGAAGTGGTGCTGCTCGGGGACGAAGGGCGCTGGCGGCGCGTTGAGCGCACCGGCCACGGCATTGATCTCGCCCGGCATCGCCGCGGTGATCTCGCGGGCCAGCCGCAACGCCTGCGGGCCCTGGTCGAGGGGCCAGAAGAACAGCCCGAACTGCACCACCGGATCGACCTCGTGCAGCGCGAACTCGAAGGAGGTGACGACGCCGAAGTTGCCCCCGCCGCCGCGGATCGCCCAGAACAGGTCGGGGTGCTCATCTGCCGCCGCCCGCAGCACCCGGCCGTCGGCGGTGACCACCTCGGCTGAGACCAGGTTGTCGATGCTCAGGCCGTACTTGCGGGTCAGCCACCCCATGCCGCCACCCAGGGTAAGCCCCGCGACACCGGTGTGACTGACCAGCCCGGCGGGCACGGCCAGGCCGTGGGCCTGGGCAGCCGCGTCCAGATCGGCCAGCAGAGCGCCGCCGCCGACCCGGGCCCGCCGCGCCCGCGGGTCGACCGTGACCTCATTCAGCAGGCTCAGGTCGACCATCAGGCCGTCATCGCAGACGGCTGTGCCCGCGGTGTTGTGCGCACCCGCGCGCACCGATATCTCCAGTCGGCGCTCACGCGCGAATCCGATCGCCGCGGCCACGTCGGCTGCCGACGCGCAGCGGGCGATCACCGAAGGACGCCGGTCGATCTGGGCGTTCCACACCCGCCGTCCCTCATCAAAGCCAGGGTCGCCGGGCGCGATGACGGGTCCTTGCATCGCCGCGCGAAGCTCCCCGATTTCGCCCATGGCTACCTGCGTCATGGCATCCCCCCCTCAGAGATGTCTACACGTCGCTCATACGCAGCGGCGCAGGCCGCCAGGATACACAGCCCGGTGACCATGCGACCAGACCCGCACCGGCTGATCTCTAACTCAACGGGACAAACGCCGCGGGCTCTCCGATCGGCGCGACACGCCGCGAACGCCGAGTGTGACGATTGTGGCCTGCTTTCCCAATGGGGTGATCGTGAGGGCCGATGGCGACTGGCCCTCACGATGCAACACCCAGTAAATCTACGCGATGTCGTCGAAATCGCCGAGTTTAGCGCCCTCAAGGAATTCTTTCCATTCAGCCCTTGTGTAAGCATAAACCGGACCGTCGGGTTGGGTCGTGTCACCAAATATGACCGAGTCGCCGTGACGTGCCACCATGACACATGCGCCCCCGTCGCATGTCTGTGAGACGCGCCAGCTAAGGTCCCCCGGGGCTGATGGATATATAATCATCTTATCTCTTCGCTCCTTTGTTTTGAAGGAACTACGCTAACTCGTCAATCACCTTTGTTAGCGTAGGCTCTTTGTTTCTCCGCCACCAGGGCGATTGAGTCGCGCGGGCTAAGGGCTGAATCACGCAGGTACTCGATGGCTTCGCGGTAGCGGGTTATATCAGCCGGCTTCTCCAGGTACTGCATCCCTGTCAGGCCCTCGACAGAGACTACCGGTGACTGGTTTGTGTTTTCTGCGAACTCAAAGAGAATGAAGTTGCTGTCCTGGGCAGCGTGCGCACCGAAATCGAAGGATACGACCTGAACGGTTACCCTGCCGCGACGCTCGGCTTGAAGGACTTTGTCCAGCTGAGCGGCCATCATCGCCGGCCCGCCCACGGCACGGTGCAGCACCGCCTCATCCAGCAGTACACGGTAGCGAGGCGGCTCATCATCATCCAGTCGCTGCTGACGGCGCATCCGGGCCTCGACGCGCTCAAGAAGAATATGCGGATCCATCTTCGGCGCTATAGTCCTGATAATTTCTTTAGTGTACTCTTGGGTCTGCAGTAGTGCCGGAATGTAGTACATTGTGTAACTCGTAATAGCCACGGCCGCTGCCTCCAGCCCGAGATACGGGTCCATTTTGAGGTCCTCGTACTGGGTCCACCACACCTGTTGGCGCGCCTCGCGGGCGAGGGTCATAAATTCAGTCGAAGTCGGCTCGTCCAGGCCATACAGTTCGCACAAGTCCCGGACATCGCGAAAACTGGGACGGCGAGCCCCCGTCTCCAGCCTGCTGATCTTGGTGGCGGAGCAGAGAAGCTTGTCCGCGACTTCTTCCACGGTAAGACCGTGCTGATTGCGTAGTACTCTTAGTCGCTTGCCGAGTTCACGCTGACGTACCGTCGGACTTGTGGCCACGACTCTGCCTCCTTGTCGAGGGCTCGGCCGCGCGCCGCGGTTTGCAGATATGGTTCCTGAGTCCGCCAGCGCATGTTCCCTTAGCGATAGCCAGAGGTTCTGGCCATTGGCATGTGCCAAGCTATACCACACTGTGGACCCAGGCAGGGCCCCCGGATGCCCTGGTCACGACGAGGCGGGTGCGGGCGGCTGGGTCCCGTCCGGCCCGGGCGTGATCTCGTCGAGGAAGCCGAGGGCGGCCGCTGCCGTGGCCCGGCGCCAGGCCAGCAGGATCGCGTCGAAGCCATCCAGCTCAGCCTGCTGAGCCTGCATGGCCCGCGCGATCGGATCCAGGGCCGCCCGCTGACGCGTTAGCAGGTCCGCTGGATCGGATCCGGCCCGGTACAGCAGCGCGAGTTTGACCAGGAGATGGGAGCGGATATCCCGGACGTGCTCGACCGGCGTGCTCAGCCACTGCTCCGCCGCCTGGCGCCCCTCGGGGGTGACGGTATAGATAGTGCGCTGGGGGCCAAGGCCCGGCTCGACGGACGCGGGCGTGATGAACCCGGCATCCACCAGCCTGCTCATCGCCCGGTAGACGACAGGCCGCGGAATGCGCCAGATCCGGCCGAGTTCGCCATCGGGCGCGGTGAGCTGTGACACGGCGAAGCCGTGTGCGGGCCGCTGGCTGAGCAGCACGAGAACCGTCCACTCGGGCAACGCCATCGGCACCTCCATGAGCCCGAGGGTAGCGGCTTCGCGGGCCTGGTCACATCGGCCGGGTCCGATCCGACAGTGCTATGACGGATCTTTACGAGGAGTGACGGTGGACGAAGATGACTGGCTGGCCGAGCGCTTCGAGGCGCACCGGCCCCGGCTGCACGCGGTGGCTCATCGGATGCTCGGCTCGGCGGCCGAGGCGGACGATGCCATGCAGGAAGCCTGGCTGCGGCTCAGCCGTTCGGGCACCGAAGGCGTCGAGAATATGGGCGGCTGGCTGACCACCATCGTGGCCCGGGTATGCCCGATCGCGGCCAGCCCCGGTCGTTATGGAACGCACTCACCCTAGAGTGAGTTCTGTGGAAAAACTCACGCGACGCCGCGAGGTCAGCTGGGAGGACCCGATGGTCGGCGCCGCGCTGGCCCTCGACCTCAGCGGCCTGGACTACCTGCGGGCCATCGCCGAACGGCGCATCCCGCCGCCCCCGATCGCCGTCCTGCTCGGGATGGGCATCGTCGATATCCAGCCGGGCCGGGTGACGTTCTCGCTCGAGGTCGGCGAGCATCTGTACAACCCCATCGGATCCGTCCACGGAGGCGTCTTCTGCACCCTGCTCGACTCGGCGATGGGCTGCGCCGTGCATTCCACCCTCGGCCGCGGCCAGGCGTACACCACCCTCGAGCTGAAGGTGAACCTGGTCAAGGCGCTGACCGTGAACACGCCGAGCGTGGTGGCCACCGGGCAGGTGATCAGCGCGGGCCGCCGGGTGATCACCGCATCCGGCCAGGTCACTGGGCCAGACGGCACGCTGTACGCGCACGCCACCACCACGTGCATCGCCTTCGAGCCCCGGCAGAACGGCGGGAACCGCAATGGGGGCTGAGCCGAGGCTCGAAGCCGCCTCGCTGGAGAGCGTCGGCGCCTTCTTGCGCGCGGCGGGCCTCATCTTCGACGAGATAACCGCGACCCGGGTCACCGGCCACCTGGACCTGAGCCCCGACCACCACACCCCGTGGGGCATCGTCCACGGCGGCGTCTACACGACCGCCATCGAGAGCGCGGCCAGCGTCGGCGCCAGCACGGCAGTGCGTGACCAGGCCCAGGTCGCGGTCGGGCTGACGAATACGACGCACTTTCTCCGTTCGGTCACCGAAGGCCGGGTGAACGTCGAGGCCACCGCCCTCAGCCAGGGCCGGACCCAGCAGTTGTGGCGCGTCGACATCACCGACAGCTCAGGCGGCTCGTCGCCCACGGCGAGGTCCGGCTGCAGAACGTCGGCGGCAAGTCCTAGCCCGGCCCGTCCTCACCAGCTGGAGAGCGCTCGGCGGCGCAGGTCATGGCGCACGTCCTGGCCGAGCCTGCGGGTCTCGCGGCTGTTGAGGTACGCGCCGGCGGCGGCGCCGGTGAGCAGCGGTCCCAGCGAGAACGCGCTCCGGCCGGCCCTGGCGGCCAGCCGCCGGCGCAGCAGCCGGGCCAGCGGTGACCCGGTGGCCAGGACCACTCCGCCGGGGATCATGTACACGCCCCGCCGGTGCGCCCACGCCGCCACGTAGGCGCTCATCCGCTCCGCGACGTTCCCCGTGGCCGGCGTGCCGTACGCCTCGTGCAGTTCCGCGATGAGCTTGATCTCTATGCCGACCAGGACCAGGGTCTCCGCGGCCACTTCGGCCGGGAAGGCGGGCAGCGTGGGCAGCGCGGCCCATACGCCGACGGCTCCCCCGGCCGCGGCCGAGGCGCGAGATGCTCCCTCGATGAGCGCGTCGGCGATCTGGTCGGCGGACCGGCCGGGGAACTGCTGCCGCAACGCCGCGTGGTTACGCACCCGCAGGCGCGGCGCCATCGTCATTACCTGCGCGGCCAGCCAGTTCGTACCCGAGCCTGCCCCGCGGCGCGCCGCGCCCACCTGGCGCTGGACCGCCCGGGTGCCGCGGCCGGCCACGCGCGCGCCCGAGCTCGCGGCCCTGGCGAAGGCCGCGGCCAGCCGCTGCCGGTCCTGCGGGCGTTCGGCCTCGGTGACGTCGGCGGCCACCTCGGCGGCGCGCAGCGAGATCTCATCCGGCGTGGTTTCCGGTTCGGTCACAACATGAACCTACCCGCCGGTCCGGCCGACCCACCCGACCGGCGAGGACGGCGGCCGGCTCAGTTGGGGCTGTACGGCGTGTACCGCAGGTCCGGGGCGGGCCGGGACGTGGTGGCCCGCAGCACGGCGGTTTCCCGGGCCAGCAGGGCGCGCTCGGTGCCCAGCCGGCGCACGGTGTCGGGCTCGTCCAGCAGACTCTGGCGTTCAGGCAGGTCGATAACCATCGTGGCGGCGACGACAAATGACAGCAGGACCGGATCGCTGGGCAGGTCCTCGATCCGGACCGTCGCGCCGCCCCGTTCGGTGAGCGCGTCCAGGTAGGTGCGGAAGGCGGACTGGAGCGCGCGCACGAAGGGCGCCGCGGCCGCCTGGTCAACCGCGTCCTCGGCGAGCAGTTCGATCTCGCCCTGCAGGTAGGGCAGCGTCTGGTCGATGGCGAGGAGCCTGAACCGCTGCGTGCCCACGGTGACCAGGTCGAACCGGCCGTCGTCGAGCTTGTCGACCCGGCGCAAGGTCGCGGTACAGCCGATCTCGTAGAGCGAATGCACTCCGTCGATCCCGGTCTCACGGCCCTTGCGGATCGCGATCACGCCGAACCGCCGGGGTTCCGGGCGCGCGAGCAGGTCCCGGACGAGCTGCCGGTAGCGTTCCTCGAAGATGTGCAGCGGCAAGAGCATGCCGGGATACAGCACCGCGCCGAGCGGGAACAGCGGCAGCATCTCGGGCATGGAACGACACTACGCCCGCGCGGCCGCTTACGGCAGCAGGACGATCTTGCCCAGAATGTGGCCCTCGGCGAGCTGCCGGTAGGCATCCTGGACCCGATCCAGCGGGAAGGTCGCGGCGATCGGCACCTCCAGCTCGCCGGCCGCGATCAGGCCCGCCAGCTCCGCGAGGACGCTCGCGCTGGCCCCGGCCGCGTTGCCCTCGGCCTTGACCCCGAACCGCGCGACGGCCTCGAAGTTGGCGATGGTGTCGATGCGGGACGGCTCGACGCCGAGCTCGAGGGCCACCTCCACGTACTCCGCGCCGAACGTGTCGATGAACGCGTCCACCTTGCCGGCCGCCTGCCGGATCCGGTCGGCCACGCCGTCGCCGTAGGTCACGGGAATGACGCCGTGCCCGGCCAGCCACGGGTGGTGAGCCTCGCTGGCCAGCCCGATCACGGTGGCGCCGGCCCGCCGGGCCAGCTGGACGGCGAGCGAGCCCACCCCGCCGGCGGCTCCGGAGACCACCACCGTGTCGCCCTCGGTCAGGCCCACGGCCCGCACCGCCGCGTACGCGGTGGCCCCGGCCACGAACAGCGCCCCGGCGACCTCCCAGGGCACGCCGGCCGGCTTGGCGGTCAGGTGCTGCTCCTCGACCACCCGTACTCGGCCTGGCTGGCCCGGTTGTCGGTCCAGCCGATGACCTCGTCACCGGCTGAGAAGCTCGTCACGCCCGGGCCGGTCCCGGACACGATCCCGGCCAGGTCGCTGCCCTGGCCGGACGGGAACGTGGCGGGCCACCTGGAGTGCAGCAGGCCCGCGCGGATCTTCGCCTCGCCGGGGTTGATCCCCGCCGCCTTGACCTGGACCAGGACCTGTCCCGCGCCGGGCGCCGGGCGCGGCACGTCCACGACCTTCAGGACCTCGATCCCGCCGTACTCATCGAACCGCACTGCCCGCACCGGCCTGCTCCTTTCATTCTCGGGGGGACGATCCCCCCCAGGACCCCCCCTGCTCTTGGGGGGAAGCCTTCCCCCCAAACCCCCTCGGGGCCCCCCTTTATGCCTGCGGCAGGCGGCCGCGGCCAGCGGCACGGCGCAGCGGGCGGAAATGTCGGCGGCGCGCGTAGGGTGCCACTGTGCCGGAACGCTGGGATCGTGCGCGGGTGCTCGCGCTGGCACCCGACGCCTCGTCGCTGCGCGCCGCGCGCCGCGCCGGGCAACGCGAGGCCCGGGTCGCGTCGGGCCTCGCCGAACTCGACCGCTGGCTTTGTGACCAGGTCCGTCAGGGGCTGGCGGCCAGCCAGCGGTCCGGTTACCGGCACTGGGATGACATCGCCGCCCGCATGGTCGATGCGCAGGCTCCTGGCCTGGCCGAGCGTCTGCGCGCGCTGGCCGGGGTCCCGTACTCCGGGCCCGGCTGGGACGGCAGGCTGCTGGAGGAGTACGCGCTGCTCCGGCTGCTGGCCACCGCCTGCCGCGAACAGGCCAGGCTGCCGCGGTCGCTCCGGGATACCGTACGGTCGCGGGTCGGCTTCACCGTCCGCCAGGCCGATGTGCTGGCCAGCGCCGCGCCGGTCCGGGACCAGTGGCACGTCCTGGCCAGGCGGGATCTGGACCAGGACCGGATCCGGACCCGCCGGGTCTGGCTGCGCGGCAGGCGTACCGGCCGGACCGCGCTGGTCCTCAGCTTCGCCGCCGGCGGCCAGCCGCTGGACGACTCCCTCGCCGTCGGCACCGAGACCGACGCTGACCTGGCCTTCTACCCTGCCGCCGTCCCGCTGCGCGCCCTGGTCGCGACCAGGCGCGACACGGTCCCCGGCGGCCCGCCACCCGGTGTCACCATCGCCGGGCTGCTCGCCGGGTACGCGGCGGCGCTCGGCGCGGACCCCTGGCTGGATACCTGGCCTGCCGTGCTGGAAGCCACCCCGGCCCGCGCCCCGCTCCCCTGCGTGTACGACTCGGCCGGGGATGCCGTGCCGCTGCACCCGCGCGCGGGTGACTGCTGGCCGCTGTTCGCGCTCTCCGGGGGCCGCCCGCTGACGGTGGCCGGCGAGTGGACGCCGCGCGGCCTGTGGCCGCTGACCGCCTGGGACGAAGGCGGGATGGTTTCTGGGCCGGTACCACTGTGAGCACATGGCACGACCTGGTCACCGCGAGTCTTATCGGGACGGAACGGGCCGTGGTTCCCGCGGTCGGCCTCCCTGGCCTGCCCCCGGCGGATGACGGCCCGCGCGATCCCGCGGCCGTCCTGCTCGACCGGGCCGCGCTGGCGACCGCCGCCCGCCGGGCGGGCCGCCGGCCCGATCGCGCGGAGCCGCTGCCCATGTGCGAGCCAGACCCGCGGCCCGCGGTGAGCCCGGCCGCCAGCCGTCGGCTGGCCCGGCTGCTCAGCGGGGAGCATCTCGACCTGCTGACCGAGTGGCTGACCGCGGTCGCCGCCCGCGGCCTGCGAATTCCGCCGCAGTCGCTTCCGGCGCTGCTCGACGCGGCGCGGCGCGGCTGGCCAGCGAATTCGGGACTGCCGCGACTGCTGGCCGAGGCGGGAGGGCCGCGAGTCATGTGGCTGGCCGGGCTCAACCCGGACTGGGAGTTCGTGGCGGTACCCACGTGGGAGGCAGACGAGGCATGGCGGCTCGGCGACGTCCGCCAACGGCGCGACTACCTGGCCTCGGTGCTGGCCACGGACCCTGACGCGGCCCGGGACCTGGTCACTGGCGGCTGGCCCGCGGCGGGTCCCGGGGACCGGGTCATGTTCCTATCCGTCCTGGCCGACCGGCTCGCTCCGGCGGATGAGCCCCTGCTGGAAGCCGCGCTCGACGACCGGGCCGAGGACGTGCGGCGCTGGGCCGCCTACCTGCTGGCCAGGCTGCCCGGCTCGGCTCTCGGGCAGCGGATGGCCGAACGGGCCCGGCGCTGCGTGCGGATCGAGTACGGCGATCGCGGCCCGCGCCTGGCCGTCACGCCGCCGACCGGGTGCGATGCCCTGATGCGGCACGACGGGATCACGCCCGGCCCGGCCCGGGGACGCCCGCAGCCGCCGGACCGGACCCGGCTCCTGCTCGAGGTCGTGGCGCGGACCCCGCTACGCACCTGGACGGAGGGGTTCGGCCTGAGCGCCGCGCAGGTCGTATCCGTACGGTCAGATGACTTCGCCCAGCGGCACGCTGTCCCCGGCCGAGGCGATATCCGTGGTCACCAGCGGCATGGCCCTGGCGGCGCACTTCGGCGACGGCGTGCTCCGCCCCGCCGACGTGGCCGGCGGCATCACCGGCGCGGTCATCCAGGATCCGGTGTCCGACCGGGTCGTGTGGCAGGAGTACCTGGAAACCGTCGTCCGCGAGCGAGACGATTGGAGCGACTTCTACCGCGCCTGCCGCGACGTCGCCGGATGATGGGTTCCCATGAGCGTGATCGAGCTGGCCATCGGCCCGGACCAGACGCCGGGCCGCCTCCGGGTCGAGGTGGTGCGCTCCCCCGCCGGCGAGGCGTCGTCGGTGACGGATCTTGACGTCGAGGCGCTGTTGGCACGCCGACGCGAGCTCGAGCAGGCGGTCCTGGTCTCGACGGTGACGACCCGGAAGGTGTTTCCCGAAGAACAGCAGGTCCAGGACGTCGGGCAGGCGCTGTTCCGGGCCCTGCTTGGTCCCAGTGAGGTGGCCGGACGCTACCGCGCCGCCGCGGCAGTGGCCGCGGAACGCGGCGAAGGCTTGCGCGTGGTCCTGCGGATCGACGACCCGGCGCTGGCCGGCCTGCCCTGGGAGGCGATGTACGACGAGACGGCCGGGTCCTACGTATGCCGCCGCAATCAGCTCGTCCGCCACGTCGGGATCCCCTCGGCTGCTGCTCCGCTGCAGGTCACACCGCCGCTGCGAATCCTCGGCATCGTGTCCTCCCCGCGTGGCCTAGCTCCCCTGGACGTGGACAAGGAGCAGGATCAGCTGACCCGGGCGCTCGCCCGCCTGAGCGCCGACGGGCTGGTCGAGATAGCCTGGGCGCCGTCAGCCACCTGGGCGGATCTGCAGGACGTGCTGCTCAGCGACGAATGGCACGTCGTGCACTTCATCGGCCACGGCGACTTCGACGCCGACCAGGACGAGGGCGTACTGGCCCTGACCGGCGAGGACGGCCGGATGCTCCGGGTCCCAGCGGGTCGACTTGTCGACTTGCTGTGCCAGGCCCATCCAGTCCCCCGGCTCGTGGTGCTCAACTCCTGCTCCGGTGCCGCCACTGGTGTGACCGACCTATTCTCGGGCACCGCCGCGGCCCTGGTCCGCGGCGGGGTCAGCGCGGTCGCCGCCATGCAGTACGAGATCACCGATCCCGCCGCGGTTGCCTTCGCCCGCGGCTTCTATAACGCCGTCGCCCGTGGCCGCGGCGTCGATGAAGCCGTCTCCAGCGGCCGCGTCGCGATCCTCGGCCTCAGCGAGCGCACCCTGGAATGGCTCACTCCCGTGCTCTATCTCCGCAGCCACGACGGGCGCCTGTTCACAGCGCCGCGGGCCCGCACCGCTGAATCAGCAGACCGGACCCGCGCGGCCGGTCGCCTACCGGGACATATTCCCGCACGCCTGGTCAGGACGCTCGATCACAAGCCCTTTATGAGCGTCATCGCACCCGAGGTGGCCGACGTAGCATTCAGCCCGGACCGGGCCATGCTAGCCACGGCCGTGGATCGCAACGTCTGGCTGTGGAAGGTATCCAGGGGGAAGCGAGCACGCATTCTCGCCGGACATACCGGTTCGGTCGAGAGCGTGGCGTTCAGTCCAGACGGCACAGTGCTCGCCTCGGCCGGCGACGATAGGACCGTGCGGATCTGGGACACAACCGACTGGACGTGCCGGTACGTCCTTACCGGCCACACCAACTTTGTCACCTGCGTGGCGTTCAGCTCAGATGGGTCGCTACTCGCGTCCGCCGCCGGCCCCAAGGACAAGAACGTCCGGCTGTGGGAGATGTCAGCCGGAACGCCAGTGCGTACCTTCAGCGGACACAATGACATGGTGTCCCAGGTGGCGTTTCAGCCGGGCGGGACCCTGCTCGCCGTGGCAGCGAGCGACCATACGATCCGGTTGTGGGGCACGGACACCGGGACGCAGGTACGTGTGCTCACGGGTCACACTCAGTCGGTATCCACCGTGGCCTTCAGCCCGGACGGGATCCTGCTCGTCTCCGCCGGGCTGGACAAGACGCTGCGCCTGTGGGAGGCGGCCAGCGGCACCGAGCTGCGCGTCTTCCCTAGCCCAACGGATGCGGTCTTGCGCGTGGTCGTCAGCCCCGACGGAGCCCTGCTCGCCTTCGCGGGGAGCTACCTCCCCGAAGTGGAACTCTGGGAGACGGCGACGGGAACCCGGTTGCGTACCCTCACGGGCCACCGTTCCCCGTCTGCGAGGGTTAGTTCCCAGATAACGAGCGTTGCGTTCAGCCGCGATGGAACTCTGCTCGCCTCGGCCTGTAGGGACGGGACGGTGTGCCTGTGGGGCTGAACGCTGACGGCATACAAGCTGCTAGCTCGGGGCATGCACCACCGCCCGTTCGGCATAAGGATCTTCCGGCCGTCATCGGGCTCTACGGGGTCCGGCATCACGGGCCGGGGTCGGCGCGGTCGGTGCGGGAGGCGCTGGCTGAGCTGGGTCCGGATGTGGTGCTAATCGAGGGGCCGCCGGAGGCAGACGGGCTGGTGGAGCTGGCGCGGGACCTGCACGATCAGCAGCGCATCCTGCGGCTGCGGCCGGAAGTCTGGGGCCGCAGCCCCGCGAGGTTGACCTGGACCTGCGCAAGCCGAACGACCTGGCCCGCAGCCACCTGCTGCACCGGCTCACCCTGCTCGGCGTGCGCTGGGGAACGCCGCAGCAGGGCCGGACCAGGAACATTGGGACGTTCCGGGAAAGCTGGCAGCTGACCTGGCGGCCGGAGCTGGACCTGGCCCTGATCGAGGCGAGCATGTGGGGCAGCACGGTCGTGGCCGCCGCCGCGCAGCGGGCTCGTTCCTTGGCCGCCGAGGTCACCGCGCCGGAGGAACTGACCGCGCTGGTCGAGCGGTGCCTGCTCGCCGAGCTGGGCGATGCGCTGACCGACGCGCTCGCGGCGGTCAGGGACCGCGCCGCGCTGGAGGGCGACGACCCGGCAACCAGAACGAGATGCTGCGCCGGGTGGCCGACATGACCGCCGCGGGCACCCGGGTGATCGCCCTGCTGGCGCTGTCCGACGATGGCGCGCCGAGCTACGACCATGAGCTGGCCGCCGCCCTGGCCGAGCTGGGTGTCCCCGCCTTCGCCTGCACTCCCGACTCGTTCGGTGACCTGATGGCCGCCGCCATCGAGCGCCGCGACATCGCCGAGTGGGCCCACCGCCAGCAGGTGTCTTCCTAGAAGCCTGGACCGCGAGTTCCCGGGGCCCGGCCGCCCACCACCGGCCGGGGGCTGGATAATTTCAGCACTGAGTGCCAAAATGAGCCTTCAGGCAGTCTGGCCGGTGAGGGAGAACCGATGGCAAGCACCCGCGAATGGTTCGAGACGGTCGAGGAGGCGCGCCGGCGGGCCCGGCGGCACCTGCCCAGATCGGTGTACCTGTCGCTGGTGGCCGGCACGGAAAAGGGCATCACGCTGCGGGACAACGTGGCCGCGTTCAGCGAGCTGCGGTTCGCCCCGCCGCACATCGCCGATCTGCCCGCGACCAGGCAGCAGGCCACGTCGGTCCTCGGGCAGGAGATCTCGCTGCCGGTGATCGCGTCACCGACCGGAGTACAGGCCGTGCACCCCGAGGGCGAGGTCGGAGTGGCGCGTGGTGCGGCCGAGGCGGGCACGGCCCTGGGTCTGAGCTCCTTCGCCAGCATGCCGGTGGAGGACGTGGCGGCGGCGAACCCGAAGCTGTTCTTCCAGGTCTACTGGTCGGGAAGCCGGGACACGATCCTGCAGCGGATCGAACGGGCCCGGCGCGCCGGGGCCAAGGCCCTGATCGTCACCCTGGACTGGTCGTTCTCCAACGGCCGGGACTGGGGCAGCCCGGCGATCCCCGAGAAGATGAACCTGCGGACCATCGTGCGGCTCGCGCCGGAGGGCACTGACCCGGCCCGGCTACGTCTATCAGTGGCTGCTGGCCGGCGGCCTGCCCGACCTCACCGTGCCCAACATGGCCGCCCCCGGCGGGCCGGCGCCGACGTTCTTCGGCGTCTACGGCGAGTGGATGCAGACGCCGCCGCCCAGCTGGGCCGACCTGGCCTGGCTGCGCGAGCAGTGGGCCGGCCCCTTCCTGGTCAAGGGCGTGATGCGGGCCGACGACGCCCGCCGGTGCGTGGACATCGGCGCCACCGCCGTCTCGGTGTCCAATCACGGCGGCAACAACCTGGACGGCACCCCGGCCTCCATCCGGGCGCTGCCCGCGGTGGCCGACGCGGTCGGCACCCAGGTCGAGGTCCTGCTGGACGGCGGGATCCGGCGCGGCAGCGACGTGGTCAAGGCGCTGGCGCTCGGCGCGCGGGCGGTCATGATCGGCCGCGCCTACCTGTGGGGGCTGGCGGCCAACGGCTCGGCAGGCGTGCGGAACGTCTTCGACGTGCTACGAGGCGGCATCGACTCCACGCTGCTCGCGCTCGGCCGGCCTTCCGTTCACGACCTGTCTGGAGACGACATCATCGTGCCGGCCGAATTCGCCCGCGGGGTGTCCAAGTGACGGCTTCCTAGCTGGGGCAGCAGCGGCCGGACGGTCCGCCGTGCGACGCAGCCCTGCCATACCCCCAGGCTGTACCCGATATCGTCGAGCAGCCGCGCGGCGACGTAGCGCGCCGGGTCCAGGGGCGGCCGCCGGTCCAGCCAGTCGAACAGCGGCGGCGCGAGGACCAGCGCGGCCAGCGGCCACCGCATCCGGCGCACGGCTACCGCGGCCGGCAGCGCCACCGGCCACCAGGTCCGGGAGATGGCGCTGCCCAGCGGCCTGCCCGCAGCCACCGTCCCGCCTCCGGCCAGCCGGGCCGCCAGCGGCCACGCGGTCCGGGCCGTCGGCCGGAGCCAGTCCTCCCCGGTGACCTGCGCGAGGCGCCGGGCGAGCAGCGCGACGCCGGCCCCGGTGAAGGCGGCGCCGACCGCCGGACGGCCCGCGGCGGCGGCCAGCCAGGCCAAGGCGGTCCAGGCTGACAGGTAGAGCGGACGCACCGCCCCCGGATGGCGCAACTCCAGCATCGCGGCCGAGGTGCCGTAGTCCTTCCGGCGGCCGAACCACTCGCGCAGCCGCACCCGATGCTGGTGCCGCATAGTGGCGGCCGGCTCGTAGCGCACCCGCCAGCCGGACGCGGCCAGCCGCCAGACCAGGTCGACGTCCTCTCCGACCCGCATGGTCTCGGCGAAACCGGTCCCCGCCGCGGCCCGCCGCACCACCAGGGCCGCGCCAGGCACGTAAGGGACGCGCGACCCCGGCCGGACGATGCTCGCCCGGGCACCCATATCCAGGGTGGAACTGGCTCCCTCGTACCGCGCCAGCCACGTGCGCCCGGGCCCACCCGGGACGATGCGCGGCGCGACCGCGCCCACCGCCGGGTCCGCGAAGTGCGGCAGCAGCGCGTCCAGCCAGCCAGGACCCGGAACGCAGTCCGAATCGAGGAACGCAACCAGCGGTGTGTCCGCCGCGGCCAGGCCGGTGTTTCTGGCCGCCCCCGGCCCGCCGTTCACGGCGCGGCGAAGGACACGCGCTCCCGCGCCGGACACGACCCGCGCGATCGCGACCGGATCGCCTGAGCCGTCATCGACCACGATCACCCGCGGCATCTGGACCAGCCCGGCCAGGCAGCGGGTGAGCTCGGCCTGCCGGTCGCGGACCGGGATAACCACCGTCACGTCCGCCGGGCCCCACGGAGCGCCGCCCGGCACGGGATGCGCGATGCCGGTGTCGAGCAGGCGCCGCGCCAGCGCGCGGGCCTTCGGGCTATCCGGTACCGGCGTCCCGGACCACCAGCCGGCCACGTGACGGGCGCCGGACGGTGTGAGCCGCAGCATCCGGACCGGGAAACCGCCGACCAGTACCGTTCCCCCGGCCAGCAGGCGCGAGCCCGGATCCGGGCGCAGGCATAGCCCGGCGGGAGCCAGTTCGTCCTCTGGTGCCCGGCGCGCCCGCCGGTCCGGTGGCAATCTGCATGCCGGGCTCGCCCAGGCTAGTCGGTCACGAACCCGGCCAGCGGGCTCTCGTCGCAGGCCCGCTGCGGCGGGCGGCGGCCGATCGTCACCGGGACCCGGCGGTGCGAATGGTCGACGGCGGGGCGAGGCAGGCCGGCGCCGCGGTGCTGGGCCACGGCCAGGGCGGCCTCGCCGTGCCCCCGCACGCATTCCGGGTCGGGCCCGTCCAGCGGCAGGCCGGTGAAGAACTTGGCCGCCATGCACCCGCCCCGGCACGAATCGAAAGACCCGCACGAACGGCAGGCACCACCGGTCTGCGGCTGGCGCAGGTCGGTGAACAGCGGGGACTCCCGCCACACCGCTTCGAACCCTCCCGGCTGCCGGACGTTGCCGGCCAGGAAGTTCTCGTGGATGGCGAAGGGGCAGGCGTACACGTCCCCGACGGGGTCGATGAGGCAGACCACCCGGCCCGCCCCGCACATGTTCAGCCCGGGCAGCGGCTTGCCGTACGGCGAGAGGTGGAAGAACGAGTCGCCGGTGAGCACCTGCTCGCCGTGGGCGGCCAGCCAGTCGTAGAGTTCCCGCTGCTGCACGGCGGTAGGGTGCAACTCGGGCCACACGTCGGCGCCGCGCCCGGACGGGCGCAGCCTGGTCAGCCGCAGGTGCGCGCCGTGATCATCGGCGATCTTCTTGAACGCGTCGAGCTGCGAGACGTTGTGCCTGGTGACCACCACGGAGATCTTGAAGCCGCGGAAGCCGGCGGCGGCGAGGTTCGCCATGGCCCCGATGGCCGTCTCATACGACCCAGTGCCGCGTACCGCGTCGTTGACGTCCGCCCTGGCCCCGTCCAGCGAGATCTGCACGTCGATGTAATCGCTGGCGGCCAGCCTGCGCGCGGCCGCGGCGTCGAGCTTGATCCCGTTCGTGGAGAACTTGACACCCACCTGGTGGGCGGTGGAGTAATCCACCAGTTCCCAGAAGTCGGGGCGGACCGTCGGCTCGCCACCGCCGATGTTGACGTAGAACACCTGCATCCGCTGCAGGGTGTCGATGACCTCCTGGCACTCGGCGGTGGTCAGCTCACGCGGGTCCCGGCGGCCCGAGCTGGACAGGCAGTGCACGCACGCCAGGTTGCAGGCGTAGGTCAGTTCCCAGGTCAGGCAGATGGGGGAAGTCAGCCCTGCCTCGAACATAGTGGTCAAGCGGCCGCTTTTATCCGGACGACATCCGGCGGGGCCGGTGCGCCGCGGGCCGGGGGGACCGGCCGGGAACGATTATGTTCGAGCTGGCCAAGGTGGAGAGCGCACGCTCATAGGTCGGCAGCTCGGACTCGGCCACGCCGGCCGTGGCGCACGCTTCGCGGGCGGTGGGGTGGTCGGCGAGGTGTTCCAGCACATTCAGGAGGGTGGGGCTTTTGAGGAAGGAGAGGTTACGGGTGCCGAAGTGGTAGAGCATGGCCCCGAACGGTTCGGGGCGGATCGCGGCGCGATCATCGAGGCGCCACGGACGGTCCAGGTCGAAGGTCACGGTGACCTGGGGCTCTCGGTCAGTAGACACCGCACATGCCGTCGATCGAGACCTCCTCGACCAGAAGTTCCTCGGTGGCGAGCGGCTCAGCCTCGTCATGATCTGCCGCGGGCGGCATAACGGTAACGTATTCACTCATGAGTACCTCCTGCCTCGTGGCACCGGGTGCCATCGTAACGGCACCGAGTGCCACAGATCAAGGCCCGTAGGCGTGACCGGACGTAAGATGGCCACCGGACGGCCGACCGGATCAGCGGGATGGTGGCAGGGCGATGTCAGCGGCGGTGGCACCGGGCAACCAGCCCGACGGAGGCGGACAGCCGGGGCGCCGGCGGGTGACCTCCCAGGCCGACCTGGAGCACGTGGCGTTCGAGCTGTTCGAGGCGAACGGGTTCGAGCAGACCACGGTCGAGGACATCGCGGCCGCGGCGGGCATCGGGCGCCGGACGTTCTTCCGCTACTTCCGCTCCAAGAACGACGTCCCGTGGGGCATGTTCGAGCAGGAGCTCGAGCGCATGCACGACCGCCTCAAGGCCTGCCCGCGCGACGTCCGGCTGATGGACGCCATCCGGGTGGCGCTGGTCGACTTCAACCGGGTCGAGCCTGGCCAGATCCCGCGGCACCGGCGCCGGATGGAGCTCATCCTGCGGGTCCCGGCCCTGCTGGCCCATTCCACCTTGCGCTTTGCCGCTTGGCGCAACGTGATCGCCGAATTCGTCGCCGAGCGCACCGGCCAGCGGCCCGACGCGCTCGCGCCGCAGGCCATCGCGCACGCCGTCCTCGGCGTCGCCGTCGCGGCCTACGAGCAGTGGCTCGACGACGAGCACGCCGAGCTCGGCACCCTCCTCGACGCCGCGATGCGCGAGCTCGGCGCCGCCTTCACCAGCCCCTGGCACCCAGAGCCCTGAGCCGGAAGCGCGGAGGCGAGGGTGACGGAGCGGCTGGCCGTGGTGACGGGGGCGGCACGTGGGATCGGGGCGGCGGTGGCGAGGAGACTGGCCGGCGACGGCTGGTCGTTGCTGCTGGTGGACGCGTGCGCGCCGCAGCCGCCCGCCGATTACCCCATGCCCGCCCCCCGGGACCTGGCCGCCGTGGCCCGGGACTGCCTCGCGGCGGGCGCGGAGGGCGTGGACGAGCTCATCGCCGACGTCGGCGACGGCTCGGTGCGTGACAAGCTGCGGGACCTGCTGGCCGGCCGGATCCCGGCCGCCGTGGTCACCGCGGCGGGCGTGATCAGGGGGGACCCGGCCTGGGTGGTGCCCGACGACGCGTTCGAGCTGATGCTGCGGGTGAACCTGTTCGGCGTCCGCCACCTGGCCGATGTGTGCGTGCCGCCGATGATCGAGGCCGGGGCCGGCCGGTTCGTAGCGGTTTCTTCGGCGGCGGCGCTGCGCGCCATGCCACGGCTGGCCGCCTACTCCGCGGCCAAGAGCGCGGTGGTCGGCTATGTTCGCGCCCTGGCCGCCGACCTGGCCGGCACCGGGGTCACCGCGAACATCGTCTGTCCCGGCTCCACCCGCGGTCCCATGCTGGCCGCCAGCGCCGCCGTGTACGACCTGGCGGACCAGGAGACCTTCGGCGCGCAGGCGCTGCTGCGCCGGCTGCTCGAGCCCGGCGAGGTCGCGGCCGCCGTGGCCTGGCTGTGCGGGCCCGACTCCGGCGCCCTCACCGGCGCGGTCATCCCCGTCGACGCCGGCCTCACCGCCTAGCGCCACGAAGTAAGGCGTCCTTGACATCCCGGGTTGAGTAAAGGTACCGGGAAGAGCAGGTCGGGCACTGAGCTACTGGAGGTTGGCCGGGTTGCCGATCGGGTCGCCGACGTACTCGTGCATGGCGTCCAGGTTGTCGCGGGCGGGGTAGCGCGCCGCGGCGGGCCCGTCGGCGAACGCGCGGAGCAGGTTGGTGGTCACCTGCTTGACGAAGGCCGGGCGTCCGGCCGCCGATGCCGTGCGGGCGGTCGCCGTAGATCGCCCCGACCCAGCGCATGGTGCCCGAGTTGAACACCCCGGCCCCGCCGGAGTGCGTGTAGTAGGCCGAGTCGGCGAAACTTGATGCGCCCTGGCAGACCAGCGGCGAGTGGGACAGCACCTGGATCGGCCGCGGCACCGGGTAGGCCGGGTTGACCCGGTCGTACTCGACCCCGACCAGGTTGCCGAAGCGGGCCCCCTCGGCCACTCCGGTCCCGGCGAACAGCCAACTGTGCGGCGAGGCCACCACGTAGGGCGCCACCGCCGGGTAGCCCTCGTAGATGGTGCCGATCAGCGAGGATTCCGGGTCGGGGTCCGGCGGCTCGCGCCAGTCGCTGGTGACCAGCGCGTTGTCCTTCCCGTACTCGGGGTCCTCGGTGTAGCTGGTCTTGTAGCAGATGACCAGCCGGCCGGCGTCGTCCAGCCTGGTCCGCCGGAACATCGCGTTGGCCCCGAGGAAGGCCAGGTTGACCCCGGCGTCCCGGGCCGCGGTCACGTGGGAGCGTTCGGCCGGCGTCCAGTACTCGTCGTGCCCGCCCGAGATCAGCGCGCTGGCCCCGTCCAGCAGGTGCGGGTCGGCGGCGATGTCCATCCCGGTCACGTAGGCCAGCGGCAGGCCCAGGGACTCGGCCAGCACGACCACGTTCCGCTCGTAGGTGAGGAACATGTCCGCGCCGTTCAGGTCGTACGGCCGGTCCAGGCTGACCGCCAGCGACCGGTTCGCATAGGACTGGCCGGAACCCTGACCGCCGATGTACAGGTCGTAGCCGCCCCAGGTGTTGTAGGCCTGCCAGGTCGCGACGCAGGCCTTGAGCACGACCTTGCCCGCGGTGCTGGCCGAGCGGACCGTCACCGGCACGTACCGCTGCGCGCCGGAGTCCGCGTCCAGCCGGAGCAGGTACGCCCCGGCGGGCCAGTCGTCGGTCGGTACCTCGACGACCGGGTCCCACTGGGTCTGCACCGTGTTGGTCGAGCCGGTCAGTCCCGGCGCGTTCTGCCGGTGGCCGCGCAGCGAGCCGGACTGCCAGACCTGGCGGGCGCCGTCGCCGCCGTACCAGCCCAGCCGGAACGCCCGTACCCGGAACCCCGGCGACGTGGTGGAGACGAACAGCGGGAACGACTCCCCGGTCAGCACGCTGGCCGCGCCCGCGTAGCCCATGATCGCGTTCGCCGCGCCCAGGTGGCGGATCTCCCAGTGCGGATCACCGGGCAGCGAGTTCTCCGACACCAGCCGCCGGCCCGTGCTGGCTCGAGGAGCCGGGCCAGCGGCAGGCGGCCCGGAGCTCGGCGCTGCTGCACCCGGAAGCGGCGGCCAGGGCACCGACCGCGCCGAGGCCGAGAAATGCCCGCCTGCTGGTCCGGTGAGGACCGCTGCCGTCCCGGGTCATGGCCGACAGGATAGTCACCCCGGGCGCCCCGGGGCGCACGCAACACGATCACGAGCCGGTGACACCACGATCCGTTCGGCAAAAAACCTGGGTTGCGGTGGCAAACGGGTGTTCCTATCGTCAGCGGCCGGCGTGCCGTAGGTTTCCTGCATGCAGATCTATGAGTACATCCAGCATGAGTGCACGACCCTGCACCTGACGGGCCGGGCACCGAGGCCACCAAGGTCAACGACGGGCGGGTCGGGCTGAACGGCAGAGTCGGCCTGCTGATCACCACGCTGGTCGGCACGATGGTATGCGGCTACGTATTCGCGATCATCGCCCTGATCAGCCTGCCCTCCGCGATCACCAGCCACAATCTGACCGTCATCATCGCGTGGGTCTCCTCCAACTTCCTGCAGCTGGTGCTCCTCCCGGTCATCATCGTGGGCCAGAACCTGCAGGCCAAGGCCTCAGATAAGCGCGCGGAGCAAACCTACGCGGACGCCGAGGCGGTCCTGCACGAGGCCATCCAGATCCAGCAGCACCTGGCGGCCCAGGACGCGGTGCTCCAGCAGCTGATCGCCGAGGCCAGGTCTGGCGCCAGTCACGGGAGCGGTGCCCCTGGGACGGTCGGGACGGCCGAGGCGTAGGCTGCGGGCGCCAGGTGGACCGGTCCAGGCTGGAGGCGTTCAGCGACGGCGTCTTCGCGGTCGCGATCACCCTGCTCGCGCTCAACCTCACCATCGAGGGACCCGGGCATGGCATCAGCTGCAGCACCAGCTCTGGGAACACCGGTGGTCATTCGCCGCCTACCTGATCAGCTTCTTCATGATCGGCATCATCTGGGTCAATCACCACGCGCTGATCAAGAGCATCGCGCTGGTGGACAGGACCCTGCTCTTCCTCAACCTGGTCCTGCTGCTCTTCGTCGTGCTGATCCCGTTCTCGACCGCGACCGTGGCGCAGTACCTGCCGGTCCACGGCCAGGACGTGAAAGTCGCCATGGTCCTGTACAGCGCGGTGTTCCTGGGCATGTCGGCCGGCTTCGCCTCGATCTTCGAGTGGACGCTGCACGGCGATCACCGGACCGAGCCGCTGCCGCCGCAGGCGCACTGGCCCGCGCGGCTGCGGTTCGCCGGCGGCAGCAGCGTCTACGTGGTCTCCATGATCGTCTCCCTGTTCAACGCGTACGTCGCGTTCGCGCTGATCGCGCTGGTCGCCGTGTACTACATCGTGGAGCGGACGCCGACCGCCCCGGCCTCCCACGAGGACGAGATGCCCGCCGACTGAGGCGGCCAGGTAAATAGTTGCCATTAAGCAAGTTTTTCGTTGTAGACTGCATTAACGTGCGGCGAAGCGTTGACATGGGTCATGTGAACGGGACATCGGGCGACGTGCGGCCCGACCGGTACCGGTGGATCGCGCTGTCCAACACCACGCTGAGCATGACCATGGCGACGATCGACGCGTCGATCGTGATCATCGCGATGCCGGCCATCTTCCGCGGCATCGGCCTGAACCCGCTCACCCCGGGCAACGTCACCTACCTGCTCTGGATGATCATCGGGTACCTGCTGGTCCAGTCGGTGTTCGTGGTGACGCTGGGACGGCTGGGTGACATGTTCGGCCGGGTGAAGATCTACAACCTGGGCTTCGTCGTGTTCACGCTGGCCTCGATCCTGCTGTCCCTTGATCCGCTTACCGGCACCCACGGGGCCATGTGGCTGATCGGCTGGCGGTTCGTGCAGGCGTTCGGCGGCGCGATGCTGATGGCGAACTCGGCCGCGATCCTGACCGACGCGTTCCCGGCCAACAAGCGCGGCATGGCGCTGGGCGTCAACCAGATCGCCGGGATCTCCGGGCAGTTCGTCGGGCTGCTGCTCGGCGGCCTGCTGGCCGCGGTGGACTGGCGCCTGGTGTTCTGGGTGAACGTGCCGATCGGGCTGTTCGGCACGGTCTGGGCCTACAAGAGCCTGCGCGAGATCGCGACCACCAAGCGGGCGAAGATCGACTGGATCGGGAACATCCTGTTCGCGGTGGGCCTCGGCTCGCTGCTGATCGCCATCACCTACGGGATCCGGCCCTACGGCGGGCACGCCGACCGGGTGGACCAACCCCTGGATCATCGGCGGGCTGATCGGCGGCGTCGTCATGCTGATCGCGTTCTGCGTCTTCGAGACCAAGATCGCCGAGCCGATGTTCCAGATGGGCCTGTTCAAGATCAGGGCGTTCGCGGCGGGCAACGCGGCCAGCCTGCTCGGCTCGATCGCCCGCGGCGGGCTGCAGTTCATGCTGGTCATCTGGCTGGCTGGCATCTGGCTGCCGCTGCACGGCTACGACTTCGCGGTCACCCCGCTGTGGGCCGGGATCTACATGCTGCCGCTCACCGCGGGCTTCCTGATCGCCGGGCCGATCTCGGGCACCCTGTCCGACCGGTACGGGCCGCGGCTGTTCGCCACCTCCGGCCTGCTGCTGGCCGCGATGTGCTTCGTCGGGCTGATGCTGCTCCCGGTGGACTTCTCCTACTGGGTGTTCGCGCTGCTGATCTTCGGCAACGGCGTCGGCTCCGGCCTGTTCGCCTCCCCCAATACCTCCGCGATCATGAGCGCCGTGCCCGCCAGGCATCGCGGCTCGGCGTCCGGCATGCGGTCCACCTTCCAGAACTCCGGCATGGCCCTGTCCATCGGCATCTTCTTCTCGCTGATGATCGCCGGGCTGGCCTCGACGCTGCCCGCGCACCCTGTACAGCGGGCTGACCGCCCAGGGCGTGCCGGCCTCGGTGCCACGCCAGGTCAGCCACCTGCCTCCGGTCAGCACGATGTTCGCCGCGCTGCTCGGCTACAACCCGGTGCGGAACCTGCTGGCGCCGTCCGGGGTCCTGTCGAAGCTGCCCGCGCACAACGTCGCGGTGCTCACCGGCAAGCAGTTCTTCCCGCACCTGATCTCGGCGCCGTTCCATCACGGCCTGGTCATCGTGTTCACCGCGGCCGCGATCATGTCGGTCATCGGCGCGGTGGTGTCGCTGCTGCGCGGCAAGCAGTTCTACTACGACGAGCCGGGGTCACGGTCACGGCAGGTCCCGCTGTCACTGTGCCGCCCGCGCCCGGCTCGAGACCATTATTCCGAACGGGCCGTCCCTCACCTCCGCGAACGGTGACTCCGCGCCCGTGGCCGGCGCCGCGGAACATACCCGCCAGGCGGCGGGCGGGTGAGAGCTAGTATCGCGCGTGCCACGCTATGAGTACCGGTGCCGCGCCTGCGGCGACACGTTCGAGCTGAGCCGCCCGATGACCGAGTCGTCGGCGCCGTGCACCTGCCCGCAGGGTCATGACGACACGGTGAAGCTCCTGTCCACGGTCTCGGTGGGCGGCCTCGCCTCCGGCCGTTCGGCCGGTCTGCCCGGCTTCCGGCGGCGGGGGCTGCTGCGGCGGGGCGTGCGGCTGCCGTTAGCCCGTGAGCGCGCGCGATTTTTGCCTGACGTCCGTTTGCGTCATTTGATGCAGCGGCGCTGGCTCGTGTGGCACAGCGCCCGGCCGGGGCGCCTGCTTGGCTTGAGTCGCAAGGTTAAGCGCAAGCACGGAGGCAAGTGCGATGGCCGTTGCGATGATCGGCAGACCATCCTGGCCGCATCGGCCGGCCCGGGACACGATCCCCGCGGCCGCGTCCTTTCTGATCGTTCCCAGCCGGATCAGGGGCCCGCCCAAGAGATCATCGGCGAGATGGCAGGGCTGCTACGTGACACGCGCAGCAGCATGTCTTGGGCGGAAGCGTGCTGAGCGCGATCACCATCGCCATAGGCGCACAGGACAGTTCGCCGCGTTTCCTTCTGGACCGTCGTGATCCTTCTCGGCCTGTGAGGGGGGCCGAGAAGGCACGTGTCACCTCGGGATTTGTCAATGGCCCGTGAAAGGCTCATTGTTAGAACCAGTGTCGGCTATTACCCGCTTGCCGCCATAAGGCATTTCCGACGGTGACACGAAGATGCAGGGGATGGGACCTGGGCAGGGATTCTGGACTCTGCTCTCTCAAGATGAACGGGACGCCCTGTCGGCCTCGGGATGGCCAGGGACTATCCGGCTGGCGCGACCCTCTGCCTTGAGGGCGATCCGGACACGCATGTGTTCGTCCTGCTGGCCGGATGGGTCAAGGTCTTTTCCGCGACCAAAGATGGCCATGAGATCGTGCTCGCGCTGCGCGGTGACGGCGACATCGTTGGGGAAACAGCAGGTGAGACCACCGGTCGCCGGAACGCCACGATCCAGGCCATCGACGCCGTGCGCGCGCTGATCGTGCGGTACGACAAGTTCGGCTTGTTCCTGGAAGCCAACCCGGGAGCCGATCGCGCCTACCGCCGCGTGGTGACGCAGAAGATGGAATGACACGGACGCGATGCTCCGCAGCCGCACAGTTACCACCGGCGCGCAGCGACTGGCCGCCCTGCTGCTCGATCTGGCCGAACGGCACGGCAGCGAAGTGAACGGCACGATCTATCGTGGTGATGCCGCTGTCGCAGGCGGAACTGGCCAGCCTGGCTGGACATCGCGGGCCACCGTCACGCGCGCGTTGAGCAACTGGCGGAGGCGCGGCCTGATCCGCACGGGTCAGCGCCGAATCACGATCATCGGACCTGAAAGGCCTGCGGAAGGTCGCGGGGCGGCACCAGTAGTCCGGCGCGCCGTTCAGGAGGCGAAGGCCTGGCGCCGCGTCGGCACGGCCATCGGGATTCCGCCCGCAGACGGGAGCTGGACCCAGCCCTTCCGGCGCTGGAAACCCACGGTCACGGTCACCAGCTGGACGAATTCCTTTTCGACGATACCGGCATAGCCGTGCCGGATGATCGTCTGGTAGATGTAGTCCGACGCGACAAGCGCGAGGGGCACCGTCGCGTTCTTGAGGTGGGCCTTGAAGCGCGGCGCGTCCAGCAGGCGGAAGGCCACGTCCAGATCCTCGCCGAAGGGGCCTTTCCCGTCGTAGTGCACCTCCCCCGCGTGGATGACCGCTCGCAGCCGCAGCATGCGCGGCTGGTCGGCCGGGGAGATGCTGCTGTTGTACGCGGCGAGCAGGCTGGCGAGGACGGGGATCAGGCGGCTCAGGAGCAGCGGCTTGGGGAGTTCGTCCGCGGGCCGCAGCAGGACCAGAAGCCCGTCTCCGCGATCGGTAAACGGATCGTAGTGCTGGCTGCCGATCCCGGTCACGTAGAGAGCTTCCACGACGAGCCGGTAGACCTCGTCGCGTAGCTCTTCCTTGACCGGATTGGTCCGCTGCGTGGAGCCCTCGATGTCGACGGCCAGGATGCTCCGGTACACCGGAAGCGACATCTCGCGGCGTGGCTGCTTGCCGTTGCCGGAGCGGTATGTCACCGTTTGTCTCGAGAAGGTCAGGCGGGCCCCGACTAGGGCAAGATCTGCGGCGGCGCTACCATGCGTGCCGCCTTGGCGGTCGCCAAGGTAGAACCGAGCAGAGTCGTCCGAAGGAGGGATTGCGTCGCCTTGCTGCCACGTAGGCACATGCGGTCCGTCGTCGGACCGGGTGGTGAAGATGCATCGGGTGCCTCCCCAACGTCCCAAATGTCGCCTAAGTCTCTGACCTGGTCTTATGCGCCTTTGCGTAACTTTCGGCCATGTTGACATCGTTCCCTGCGGGTTTGACGTAAAACATGTTAAGCTGGTGAACAGCTATAAAACTTAGGTAAAGTTTTGAGAAACTCTCGTGAACACGACGTGTAGTGCTTGGGCTGCGTGGTAAAACCAACTATCTATCGTCAGCAGGTACTGCCATTTGGTCACACAAGGCACTTGAGCCTCAAATGGAGGTCAGATGGTGGCCGAGAACGACCAGCCGTCCATTCCGGCTCGGAGGCTGGCCGAGCGTCTACGGGATCTCCGCGAGCAGGAGCACCTCACCCAGAAGCAGCTGGCCCGGGTCCTCGGCGGCTCGGATACGCTCAGCATCGCCACGATCTCCCTGTGGGAGAAGCCGGGCTCGGATCGGCTGCCGCCGGCGCCGCGGCTTGCCGCCTATGCCCGCTTGTTCTGCACCAGCCGGTCGTTCGACGGCGACCGGCCTCGTCTGCTCCGCGCCGGTGAGCTGACCGAGCAGGAGCGCGAGCGGGAGACCGAGCTCTACGACGAGCTCATCGCGCTGCGCGAGCGGGCCCAGTCGACGAACGTGCCCTCGCTGACGGCCAAGGGACCAGCGCAGCGCGATCTGGCACTTTCCCGACGCGATCGCGGTCAGCATCGTCTGCTCCGACGCGGTCGAACCGCCGCCATACGCTGAGCAGTCCCACCTGAACTACAGCCGGTACGCCAGGTACGCCGACCTCGACGCGCTGATCGAGGTCTTCGGGCAGGTCAAGGCCGATAACCCGGTACGCATGATCCGGATCCTGCCGACCGAGCGGCTCGTCCAGGATTTTGCCCTCAACCACCTGATCATCATCGGCGGCGCGGCTTGACGCGGCGAGTCTGTTCGCGCAGGACATTCCCTTGCCAACCGCCGAAGAGATCCCGGGTACGGATCCGGTAACCCATCTCTTCAAGTGCAGCGTGGGAGAGGAGACGCGAGAGTTCTCGTCGTCGCGCAACGACGAAGGGAACCTGACGCAAGACGTCGGGTTGATCGCCCGCGGTCCGCATCCTATCATCCCGGGGGGGACGGTTACCGTGCTGAGCGGAATCACCAGCCGCGGTGTCCATGGCGCCGCGCTCTGCTTCATTGATTCGCATGTCCGAGATACTAATGAGCGGTATCTGGAGAGCGCTTCGGGAACGTCGAGTCATTCTGTATTCTCATGAATATTCCGGTTCAGCAATGACGTGGCCTTGCCGCCTAACCTTGGCGTGAGAACACCCGCCTGTACGAGTGGTCCGCCGAGACGGGAGCGCGCTGGGGTGACTGCCAAGATGAAAGACTATGCGGAATCGTCGCGATACGGAAAGCGACGGAGAACTCCCGAGGCCTTTCCAGATTACAATCGTATGATGATCTGCTTCAGTTTCCGCATATTCCGGTCTATCGCCATCGAGACGCCATCCGGCAAGCGGGCCATCACGGAGCCCCTCGTCGACGCGATCGTCGTTCCGACTATCCGCACGCGCAGAACAACTTCGCTCGGCGGTAGATCTCGCGGCGCACGCTCGGTGCCATCTGATCGCGGTCTACACCGACAGCCCTCCCGCCGGGCTCTCAGCTGTTCTCGGCCGAGTTCAGGCAGGGCGAGGTCACCGCTGATCGACCGTCCGCGATCCGGCGCCCAGCATCGACCTGCTCGACCTCGGGCGCATCCTGCCGCAGAGCCGCGTGTCGCCTGCCGCGCTCGACATCAGCAGGAAGCGCAACCTCGGCCTGCTGATCGGCCGCGTGTGCGGGTGGACGCGGATGCTCTTTCTCGACGACGACATCCGCAAGCTGAACATGGAGAAGCTGAGCGCGGCGGCGGCACTGCTGGATGAATATCCGGTCGTCGGGCTCCAAGTAAAGAAATATCCGGACGCGTCTGTCGTGGGGCATGCCCGGCGCCTAGCCGGACGCAGGCAAGAACCATTCGTTTCGGGCGGCTCGCTTCTGGTCAACCCGCAGCGTCTCAACGGATATTTCGCGCCCGTCTATCATGAAGACTGGCTCTGCATCATCAACCATCTCCGGCAAGGCGAAGTCGCGATAGGCGGTTCGGTCGGACAACTGCCGTATCTGCCTTTCACCACGCCGGAACGCGCCAAGTTCGAGGAATTTGGGGATATCCTGCTATCCGGTCTGCTCTGGCTGGTTCATGCGCGCACGAAGAAGAGATCGCCGATAGAGATCCCATCCGATGACGGAAAGCGACGTACTGGCGAGAAGCCACGGATCCGCGCTTCTGGAAGCAGCTCCTGGAACAGCGCGCCGCGCTGCTGGAGGACATTACCGTGCGCCTCAGGGGAAGAGTTCGATGACCTGATCGCCACTGCCATCGCTGGCAGCGGCAACTGCAGCGCCTCGGCGAGCTGACGCCAGAGGACTTCGTGTCGTTTACGGAAAGATGGCTGATGAGCCTCGCCGAATGGCGTGATCGGCTGTCCGTCCTATCCCGGGTCGACTTGCGTCGACAAGGCGCGAGCCATCGAGAAGGCGCTCGCCGAGCTTGGTCTGGCCCACGTGGTCCGCGCGCACGACGTGTCGCTTCTCAGCGAGCTCCGACGAGGGTAACCGCGCTGGATGGGCGGATTCGCCAGTCGCTGGAGCCGTTGGATCCGGGCCGACGACCGCCGCAGGTTCGGGCTGCCACGCGGGCCCTGAGCGGTAACGGTGTCACCGGGTCATGGCGGGGGTTCGCTGGTCGGCGGCGTCGAACCTGGCCGCGGTGCGGGCGGCGGTCTGCAGCGCCCACCGGCCGTTGGTGACCAGGGCCAGCACCATGATCGCCACGCCGCAGCCGGCCAGCAGCAGCCAGTCGGCGTGGCTGGCCGGGACGAACCCGGCCCGGAGCGGGCCGTGCAGGTTCGCGGCCAGGATCGAGCCGGTGATCGCCACGCCGAGCGAGGTGCCGATCTGGCGGCTGGTGGAGGCTATGCCCGAGGCCACGCCGGCCTGCGCGAAGGGCATGCCCGACACCGCCGCCTGGGTGATCGGCGCGTTGACCATGCCGGACCCGAGGCCGAAGACGCTGAACGCGACGACGATCTGCAGCGTGGACCACGACGTGGTGATCCCGGACAGCAGCACGCCTCCCACCGCGATCCCCGCGCCCGCGGCCAGCGTCGGCAGCCGCCCGCCCCGGCGCGCCAGGATCCGGCTGGACACCACCGCGCCGACCGCCATCAGCGCCGCCATGGGCACCATGTGCAGGCCGGCGACCAGGGCGGACATGTCCCGCACGTCCTGCAGGTACAGCGTGGCCAGGAACAGGAAGCCGCCGAGGGCGGCGAAGGCGCTGATCGCCGTCAGCACCGCCCCGGCGAACGGCGCGCTGCGGAAGAACCTCGGATCGAGCACCGGTTCGGTCCGGCGCGCCTCGTAGACCACGAAGACCGCCAGGGCTCACGGCCGCCACGGCGAACAACGCCAGGATGCCCGGTGAGTGCCAGCCGTCGGCGGGGCCCTCGATGATCGCGTAGGTCAGCGAGCCGAGCATCACGATGATGAGCCCCTGCCCGACCGGGTCCGGCCGGCGTGCGATGGCCGCCCGGGACTCCGGCACGAACCGCGCGGTCAGCGCGATGGCGGCCAGGCCGACCGGGATATTGACCCAGAACACGCCCCGCCAGCCGACGGAGTCGACCAGGAGACCGCCCAGCACCGGCCCGAGCGCCATGGACAGGGCGAACGTACCGCCCCAGGCCCCGAGCGCCCGGGCGCGTTCGGCCCGGTCGGTGAACGTATTGGTGATGATCGACATCGCGACCGGGTTGAGCATGGACCCGCCGATCGCCTGCACCATGCGGAACGCGACCAGCCAGCCCAGCCCGGGCGCCAGGCTGCACAGCCCGGAGCCGACGGTGAACACGGCCAGGCCGAGCTGGAAGATCCGCCGGCGGCCGACCCGGTCGGCCGTCGCGCCGGACAGCATCAGCAGGCTGGCCAGCACGAGCGTGTAGCCGTCGATGGTCCACTGCAGCCCGGCCACCGAGGCGTGCAGGTCCCGGCCGATGGAGGGCAGCGCGACGTTGACGATGGTGCTGTCCAAGCCGACGATGAACAGGCTGAAGCAGCAGATGACGAGCACGAGCATGCGGCGGCGGCGGCTGAGCTCTGGCACGTGGTATCACCCGGATCGGCGGCGAGGAAGTAGTTGCCTTTCGGCAACTAACTACCCTTCTCCTGTGACTATTTCCGGCAGCCGCGGAACTCAGGCTGAGATGTTGGTCACCGCCGGTCAGCCCAGGCGCGACGCGGTGGCCCTGGCCCACTGGGTGGTGCAGAGCAGGCCGAGCAGGAGAACGGCGTATCCGCAGCCCGCCAGGATCCACCAGCCCGCGTGAGCGGCGTGGACGAAGCCGTCCCGCATCGATCCGCGGATGCTGGCCGCCAGGACCGAGCCGACGATGGCCACGCCGAGCGACTGGCCGAGCTGGCGGCTGGAGGAGTTCATGCCGGAGGCCATGCCGGCCTGGGTCTTCGGGACTCCGGACATGACCCCGTTGGTGATCGGCGAGCTGACCATGCCGGCCCCGACCCCGAACAGGGCGTAGGTGATGATCAGGTACAGGTGCTCCGTCGTCCCGGTCAGCCGCGACAGCGCGGCGCTGCTCAAGGTGAGCGCCGCGCCCGCGAGGACGAACGGGATCCGCGGGCCGCGCTTGGCCACGATGCGGCCCGCCATCGGCGCGCACAGGGCCATCACCACCGGCATCGGCAGGATGGTCAGGCCGGCCTGCAAGGCAGACAGGTCCCGCACGTCCTGCAGGTACAGGGTGGACAGGAAGAGGAACCCGGCCATCGCGGCGATGGCGCAGACCGCGGTGAGGTTGGCGCCCGCGAACGGCACGCTGCGGAAGAACCGGAAGTCGACCATCGGCTCCTCGCGGCGCGGCTCGTAGGCGAGCAGCACGGCCAGCGCGGCCACGGACAGCGCGAAGAAGCCGAAGATCTCCGGTGAGCGCCAGCCGTAGGCGGGGCCCTCGATGATCGCGTAGGCGAGCGAGCCGAGCATCACGATGATGAGGAACTGGCCCACCGGGTCTGCGCGGCGGGATCGTGGTGCCTTGGAGTCCGGCACGAACAGCGCGGTCAGCGAGATGGCCGCCAGGCCCACGGGGATGTTGGCCCAGAAGATCCCGCGCCAGCCGACCGCTCCGACCAGCACGCCGCCCAGGACGGGTCCTAGCGCCATGGACAGGCCGAACACGCCGTCCCAGACCCCGATCGCCCGGGCCCGTTCGGCGCGGCCGGTAAAGGTATTGGTGATGATGCCGAGGGCGGCCGGGTTGAGCATCGAGCCGCCGACCCCCTGCAGGATCCGGAAGCCGATCAGCCAGCCGAGGCTGGGGGCCAGGCTGCACAGCCACGAGCCGAGGGTGAACAGGGACAGCCCGACCTGGAAGATCGTCCGGCGGCCGATCCGGTCCGCGACCGCGCCGGAGAACATCAGCAGGGCGGCGAGTGCGATGGTGTAGGCGGCGACGGTCCACTGCAGGCCGGACACGCCCGCGTGCAGGTCACGGCCGATGGACGGCAGCCCGACATTCACGATCGTGTTGTCCAGCCCTACCATGAACAGGCTCAGGCAGCAGACGGCGAGCACGAGGGCGCGGCGTGCGCGCACCGCGGCGCCCGTGACCGTATTCGGGCCGTATTGTTCGGCGTCCGGGGCGAGCTCGAGGCTCAGGACGGGCACGGATGTCCGTTCTGGTAGTCGAACAGGCACGCTAAGTGACCTCCAGTGGGTACCATGTGCTGGTGCCTGCATCGGGCAAACCCCTTGGGGAGGTACTCGCCGCGGACGAGTACGGGCTGCTTATGTCACGTCTTATGTCACGTCGGGCCCGACCAGGTGATCGGGAGCTTGTCGATTCCGTAGATGCCCTCCACCCCGCCGAGTTGCGGGGGCCCGTCGAGGGCGAGGTCGGGGGTGCGCGGCGCGAGGAACGCCAGGGCCTCTTCCAGTTCCGCCCGGGCCAGGTTGGCGCCCAGGCAGTAATGCGTCCCCGCCCCGAACGTGAGCAGCCTGGCGTCGCGGGCCGCGCTGATGTCGAACTCCTCGCCTGCGCCGGCTTCCCGGTTGGCTCGCTCGGCGCAGACCGCCACGATGGTGCCCGCCGGGAAGATCACGCCGCGGTGCTCGACCTGCTCCAGGCAGATCCGTGCCGTGAACGGCGTGACCGGCTCGAACCGCAGCACCTCGTCGACGGCCCGCGGGGCGAGACCGGGATCGCTGGCCAGCAGGGCCCACTGGGCGGGATGCCCGGCGAACAGCCGGATGGCGTGGGCGAGCTGAGCGGAGGTGGTGTCGATCCCCCCGGCCAGCACGTTCACCACGAGCTGCACGCACTCCGCGGCGGACAGCCGCCCCGCTGCTCCTCCTTCTTCGTCCCGTGCCGCCAGCAGGTCGCTGATCAGGTCGTCAGCGGGCGCGGCACGCCGGTCCTCGAGCAGCGCGGCCACATAGTCCTGGACCTCGATCACCGCTCGCTCGATATCGTCGCGGTTGCTGCCCAGAGCGCGGATATCAAACTGCCGCTGCACCCAGCTCGACCATTCCTGCAGCCGCCCGGCGTCCTGATGCGGCGCGCCGAGGACGGTCGCGATGGTCAGCGAGGGGTAGGGCCTGGCCACTGCGGCCACGAAGTCACATCCGGCGCTGTCCGCCACCTCGGACCACAGTCGCTCGAGGAAGCCGCGCATCACCGGGCGCCAGCGATCCGCCCGGCGCGGCGTGAACGCCGGGCCGACCAGTGCCCGCAGCCGCCGGTGCTGCTCGCCGGTGAGGTTTAGGATGTTGGCGTCTATGTGATCCGCGAGGGGCCCGCCGGTGACCCCGAAGAACTCCGCGATCTGCCGGCCCGGAAACGCAGTGGCCCGTGACCGCAAGAAGAACTCACCGGAGTCGTGGTCGAGCACAATGTAAGCGAGGGGCGACTTGGCTAGCCAGCCCTGCTGACGGGTCTCGGCTAGCTGCTGATGGTAGCGGTCGGCCGAGAAGCCCGGCGCGGTGTAGTCGAACACCGGCAGGTCGAGATCGGACACAAGGGTCATAACAGATATGACGGTACTCCTATGCATTCGGTAGTCAAGTGGCTACGTTCAGCATTTCAGAGTGCGTTCGGGCCTCACGGTATGAGTATGCGGTCTAGATTTGCTTGCTAAGCGGTCCGTTATGCGAGGTATCAACGTGCTGAGGGGGGAGCCATGAGCCGCAGGCTTCTGCAGCTGGTTATCCCGGTGACGCCGGAACGAAGGATGTTCCGGATTCACGACCCGGCCGTGGATCCCGATGCCCCGGGCGGTCCGCTGCCGCCGGTAGGCGCTCTCATCAGCACCAACCGTGAACAGTTGTGGGTCGGCAGCCTGCAGGAGGACATCAACGTACGGCTGGTCCTCGAGGAGTGGGACGGGACTCCCCCGCCGTGCGGCGACGCCTGGGACGAGGAAGCCAAGGGTAGCGTCTATCTGCGGGGCCAGCTGAGCGTCAGCATGGGCCTGGCGGGTACCGCGGTCCACGGGCTTCGCCTCGGTGGCGGGGTCGGCGACTACTCGGTCCACGTCTACGCCAGCAACCGCGACGTGGTGACCCGTCGCTACACGGCGCTGTTCGACCGGCAGCGCAATCCCCTCAGCGATGAGTTCCAGCAGGAAAAGAGGACGCTCGAGGGGCTCGAACGGTACCTGGTCCAGCTGTGGCGGGAATCCTTAACCGAATCTGATTACGGATAGGTATCGGGCAGCGTCATCCCGCTGGAGGGCTTGACCTTGGGCTGCTGCGCCTTACCGCTCGTCGTGGACAGGCCGGAGCGGTTCGTGGCATCCTGGGCGGCCGTGGCCCTAGCGCTGGTGCTGGCGGAGGACTGCTGGGTGCGGTCCGGCTGCGTGCTCGTCGCATCGGACATCGCGGCAGTGGCTCGTGCGCCGGCCGTCGGCTGCGTCTGCCGCGGCAGGTGCGGGCGGAACGGGATCATCGCGTAGACCATCAGCGAGACCATCGCCACGAGCAGGATCGTGAACAGTGAGCCGATGATGCGCGCCCGGGGCGAGCGCAGTACGGCGGCAGGGCCTGGCCGGCGAAAGGTCGTCAGGCACGAGGCGAGACTGGGATCGTCTGCTGCCAGCCGCCGCTCGATTTCCGCGAGCATGCGCTGCTCGTCCTGCGACAGCGCCATACCGCCACCCCTTCCGCCTCGCGACCGGGTGAATACCCTCTCACTATCTCTCAGGAGGGGGTCTTTATCCAATTGTTCTGGCTTCGTACTTCGCCTGTTTTCCAGATGGTGGGATCTGCGGCCGGCGATCGCGTCCCAGGCGAGGACACGCTCGCTTAGCCGCATGGTACCCAGGATCAGTCTAAATATTCGTGACGAGCGGCAGCGTTTCGAGCTTGTGATTCTCGAAAAGTCGTTCTACTGTGATCGGTATGCGGTGGGACAATCTGCGCCTGGACGATCATCTGGCCGCCGAGCGGAGCGCGGACGGCGGCGAGACCTTGTTTCCCGCCGAGCGCCGGGACGTGGCGCTCCCGCTCATCGAGCGCGGGGCGGTGGCCCGTACGTTCGACACCCCCGGTTTCCGGGGCATGACCTTCTACGAGGTCCAGGCCAAGTCCGTCGTGAACCGCGTCCCCGAGGCATCCCGGGTGCCGTTCCACTGGACCATCAACCCCTACCGCGGCTGCCAGCATTCATGTGTTTACTGCTTCGCTAGGCGATCACATAGTTACCTAGAGCTAGATACAGGCGCGGACTTCGACACCAAGGTGGTCGTCAAGGTGAACGCGCCTGAGCTGGTGCGCAAGAAGATGGCCTCGCCGGCCTGGGCGGGCGAGCACATCGCCATGGGCACCAACGTGGACTGCTACCAGCGGGCCGAGGGCCGCTACCGGCTCATGCCCGGCATCATCAGCGCGCTGAAGGACGCCGCCAACCCATTCTCCATCCTGACCAAGGGCACCCTGATCCTCAGGGACATCGACCTGCTCGCGCAGGCCGCCGAGATCACCGACGTGGGGCTGAACGTCTCGGTCGGGTTTATCGACAAAGAGCTATGGCGATCTGTCGAGCCCGGTACGCCCGCCCCGGCCAGACGGCTGGAGGCGTGCGCCACCCTGAACGAGCGGGGACTTCGCTGCGGCGTGCTCATGGGGCCGGTGGTTCCGTTCCTGTCCGACTCTCCCGCCCAGCTCGACGCGGCCGTCAGCCAGATCGCGGCGGCCGGCGCCACGAGCGTGATGCCCATCGTGCTGCACCTGCGCCCGGGCACCCGGGAGTGGTTCTTCCGCTGGCTGGGCGCGCACCACCCCGGCCTGGTCGGCCGGTACCTCGACCTGTACGGTCGGAGCGCCTACGCCCCGAAGTCCTACCAGGCCAGGATCGCCGGCCAGGTCCGCGAGCTCGCAGACAAGCACGGCGTCGGCCGGCCGAGGCCAGGCTACGGTCACGGCAGGCGGCCGGTCCCCGGGCCGCCGGCTCCGCAGGCCACGAGGGCCGCCGCGGCGCTGCCGCAGCGGCCGGCGGCCGCCGAGCCGGCCGTCCTCTCCCCCGCATACTCTGAGCAGCTCACCCTGCTCTGAGCAGGCCCGGGCCCGCGCGATGAGTGCGGCGCAGGCGGCCGTGGTGCCAAAAACGACTTGTCGATAGGGCTAATCCCTTTCTAGGGTGGCCACGCCAGCTCCCTAGGATTTCGCGCGAACCTGATCGCCCTCGGCGAAATCAGGCAGTCCGCGATATAGCTTGACAGCGGAACATAACGCGATACATCGTATTTCCTAGGAAAAACTTCAGACAGGAGGATGACGTGGCACGCGGGACCACGGGGGCGCCCCGTAACACGCCAGATCCTGATGTCCCCGCCAATGGCGGGGACATCAGGACGGCTCAAGCGCCAAACACTCAGGAACGGGGACCCGGCCATCAGCAGGCCAGGCCGGGAGTCCTGCAGACAGCACCAGGCCAAGGCAGACGGGGAAAGCCGGGGAGCGCGAGCCGCCTGATCGCCTTCATCTGCGGCAGGCGAACGAAGTGGGTCGTCGTCGCGTTCTGGCTCCTGGTCGTGGTAGCCCTAGGCTCGCTGGCCGGCAAGCTGCAGGGCGCGGAGAAGAACGACGCCTCCTCGTACCTGCCCAGCTCGGCCGAGTCGACGCAGGAACTCAACGAGCAGGCCGCCTTCCAGTCCAAGAACTACAACCCCGCCCTGGTCGTCTACGTACGGGACAGCGGGGTGACCGCGGCCGACCTGGCCAAGGCGGACGCGGACGCGCGGTACTTCGCCTCGCTGCCCGTCGTGGACGGGCGGGTCGCCTCGCCCATAGTGTCCAGCGATCACAAGGCGATCGAGACCGTCATCGGCTCTGACCTGGGCTACAACAGCGACCTGAGCGGCTTCATCACGACCGTCCAGAACACCGCGACCAAGGATGCCGGGGGGCTCAGCGTCTACATCGGCGGGCCCGCCGCCAGCGCCAATGACGAGCTCAAGATCTTCAAGGGCATCGACTCCACCCTGCTGTACTCGGCTCTGGCCGTGGTCATCGTGCTCTTGCTGCTGACCTACCGAAGTCCCGTGCTTTGGCTGCTGCCGATCATCTCGGCGGGCGTGGCGCTGACCGTCTCCGAGGCGGTCATCTACCTGCTTGTCCAGCACGCCAACCTGACCGTCAACGGGCAAAGCGGGGGCATCCTGGTCGTGCTGGTCATCGGCGCGAGTACCGACTACGCGCTGCTCCTGGTGGCCAGATACCGGGAGGAACTGCGCAGGCACTCCGACCGCCATCAGGCCATGGCGATCGCCCTGCGCCGGGCCGGCCCGGCCATCATCGCCAGCGGGCTGACCGTCGTGACCGGCATGCTCTGCCTGCTGGCCGCCGAGTCGAACGACATCTCCGGTCTGGGCCCGGTGGCGGCCATCGGCGTCGGCGTCGGCCTGATCGCCATGATCACCCTGCTGCCCGCGCTCCTGGTCGTCTTCGGCCGGTGGATGTTCTGGCCGGTCAGGCCGAGGTATGGCTCGCCCGAACCGACCAGCCGCGGCTTGTGGGCCAAAGTCGGCAACGCCATCAGCCGCCGCCCGCGCGGGGTATGGCTGGTGACCGCGATCCTGCTCGCCGCGTGTTCGGCGGCTTTGATCGGCTTCAAGTTCGGCACGCTGACCGTGGCGCAGTCGTTCCGCGGCACGCCGGCCTCGGTCACCGCCCAGAATGTGCTGGCCAAGTATTTCCCGGCCGGTTCCGGCGAGCCCGTCCAGGTCATCTCCACCGCCGACAGCGCCGGAGCGGTCAGGACGGCACTGGCCGATACCCCCGGCATCGCTTCCGTCACCCCGCCGGTGACCAAGGACGGCCTGGCGTTCCTGCAGGCCACGATGATCCCGGCGCCTGACAGCCCGGCCGCCTACACCCTCGTGGACAAGATACGGACCACAGTGCACGCCATCCCGGGGGCGGACGCGAAGGTAGGCGGCGGTACGGCCATCAACAAGGACGTGGAGAGCGCCGCGGCCCGTGACCGGGACCTGCTCATCCCGCTGATCCTCGGCGTGGTGCTCATCATCCTCGGCCTGCTGCTGCGGGCGATCGTGGCACCGCTGGTGCTCATCGTCACCGTCGTGCTGTCCTTCGGCGCGGCGCTGGGCATATCCTCGCTGTTCTTCAGCCACGTGTTCGGGTTCGCGGGCGCCGACACCTCGGTGCCGCTGTTCGTCTTCGTGTTCCTGGTGGCCCTCGGCATCGACTACAACATCTTCCTGATGACCCGGGTACGCGAGGAGTCGATCCGGTCCGGGACGTGGCGCGGCGCGCTGAACGGCCTGGCCGCCACCGGCGGCGTCATCACCTCGGCGGGCCTGGTGCTGGCCGGCACGTTCGCGGTGCTTGGCACACTGCCGCTGGTGGAGTTCACCGAGATCGGGTTCGCCGTGGCTTTGGGCGTGCTGCTCGACACGATCATCGTCAGGTCGGTGCTTGTCACCGCGCTGACCTTGGATATCGGACGGCACATGTGGTGGCCGAGTCGGCTGGCCCACCCGGAAGGCAGGTCGGTGACGGACGGCACCTAGAATGTGGGTTCGTGGCGGGTGACCAGATAACGCGGACGGCAGCGTGGCGGTGCTGAGCCGCCAGGACACCGGGCGGCTCTTCGTCCGCTCGGTCGCCGTCCCCGATCCTGGTGATCTCCTCGGACACCTGCCCCAGCCGGACGCGGTCGCCTGGGTCCACCATGGCGCCGGGCTAGTCGGCTGGGGCGAGGCGGCTCGGATCACGCTGCCCGCCGGCGAGGACAGGTTCACCGCCGGGGAGAAGTGGCACCGCTCGCTGTTCGATGCCGCTGACATCGATGACCGGGTCCGGGTGCGCGGCTCAGGACCCGTCGCGTTCGGCACGTTCACCTTCGACGCGTCATCCGAGGGGTCGGTGCTGATCGTCCCGCGTGTCCTGCTCGGCCGCGACGGTCATGGCCGGGCTTGGCTCACGACCGTCACCGCGGAACGCCAGCCAGACCTCCAGACCCTCGGGTGGCCCGTCACGCCGGAAGCATTGCTCGCGCGGCCGCCGGCGGGGGTGCGCTGGCACGACGGCAGCCTGCCCGGGCCGCAGTGGGAACAGGCGGTCGCCGATGCGGTAGCGGCCATCAAGGCAGGCAGCCTGCGCAAGGTGGTACTGGCCCTGGATCTGTTCGCGACCGCCCCAGATCCCATCGACGTACGTGCCCTGCTGCGCCGGCTGGCCGGCCGATACCCCGACTGCTTCACCTTCGCCTGCGACGGCATGGTGGGCGCTACCCCGGAGTTGCTGATCCGGCAGACCGGTCGAGAGGTCAGTGCGCTGGTGCTGGCCGGCACGACGCCGCGGGGCGGGGACCCGGCGGAGGATGAGGCGCTCGGCACCGCGTTGCTGGCATCGGCGAAGAACACCGAGGAACACGCCTACGCGGTCGCCTCGATGCGGGAAGCGCTGGAGCCGCTCTGCGTCGAGCTTAATGGCCAGCCTCGGCCGACCCTCATCAAGCTGCCGAACCTCCAGCACCTGGGCACCTGGGTCCGCGGCACACTCGCCGCGGATGGCGCGCCCACGTCGGCGCTGGGCCTGGCGGCGGCCGTGCACCCCACCGCGGCGGTCTGCGGCACCCCGACCGGCGCCGCGCTGGAACTCATCCGCGAGCTCGAGCACATGGACCGGGAACGTTACGCGGGACCTGTCGGCTGGGTGGATGCCGACGGCAACGGTGAGTGGGGCATCGCGCTGCGCTGTGCGCAGCTCTCCGGCCGCACCGCCCGCCTGTTCGCCGGCTGCGGCATCGTCGCGGGCTCCGATCCCGCCGCCGAGCTCGCCGAGGCCCAGGTCAAGTTCCGTCCCATGCGCGGCGCCCTGGAAGGCTGAGCCCCGCGGGCGCCGGGTGATAAGAGAACTCTTAATCCGCCCTCGCCTGCCCGGCAGCCAGGACTTACAGTCGGTGGGAGATGGCCAGTGCGACAGGGAGGCTCCCGGCAGATGAGCGGCAAAACCGAAGAGGTCCTCGGGGTGCTCCGCGAGGTGTGGAGCGCTCAGGGGCAGACCGCGGAGGACATCGAGGAGGCCTGCGGGCCGTCGAAGTCCTGTAAGCGGATGACCGACGTGGGCTTCGATGGCCTGGCCGAGGAGACCGACGGCGACCTGCGCCTGGCCTGGCGGACTCAGCTGGCCCGCGAGGGAAAGCTGAACCAGGGCGCCGGCAGCGTGCGTGACCTGGTGCTGCCGCCCGCTCACGGGTCCGAATCCCGCTAGCCGCCGGACGCGGACGGCGTGGAGAACGGCGGAATGGAGGTTTCGGGGTTCCCGGAGTCCGTCGGCGAGCTGACCGAGACCCTGCGCCAGGGTGGTTACCTGGCGGATCGCGGGCTGGCTACCGCGCTGTTCGTGGCGTTGTCGCTGAACCGCCCCATCCTGCTCGAAGGCGAGGTCGGGGTCGGGAAGACCGAGGTCGCCAAGGTCATGGCGTCGGTGTTCGGCCGAAAGCTGATCCGGCTGCAGTGCTACGAGGGCATCGATACCAACCAGGCGCTGTACGAGTGGGACTATGCCCGCCAGATGCTGCACATCCGGGCGCTGTCCGAGCGCCAGATCGCCGACTCCGACGCGGTCGAAAAGCTGTTCGGCCCGAAGTTCCTGCTGGAGCGGCCGCTGCTGGAAGCGATCCGGGCCGGCGATCAAGCCGTTCTGCTGATCGACGAGATCGACCGGGCCGACGACGAGTTCGAGGCCTTCCTGCTCGAGGTGCTATCCGATTTCCAGATCAGCATCCCGGAGATCGGCACGGTCAAGGCGGAAAGCCCGCCGTTGGTGGTGCTCACCTCCAACCGCACTCGTGAGCTGCACGACGCGCTGAAGCGGCGCTGCCTGTACCACTGGATCGGCTACCCGGCCGCCGAGCGCGAAGTCGAGATCGTCCTGCTCCGGGAGCCCGGGATCTCGGCGGCGCTGGCCCGTAAGGTGGTCGCCGCCGTCCAGCGGCTCCGCGAACTCGATCTAGCCAAGCCTCCGGGGGTGGCGGAGACCATCGACTGGGCGCGCACCCTGGACTTCCTCGGCGAGTCGGACCTGGCGAACGCGCGGGACACCCTGGGTGCCGTGGTCAAGGACCGGGACGATCTCGAGGTGGTCCTGGACAACCTGCAGGAGATCACCTCCGGTGCCCGCGGCGCCTGAGCTGGAGCGCGTGCCGTTCACCGGCTTGCTGGTGAAGTTCGCGGGTGCGCTGCGCACGGCCGGGCTAGCGGTAGGCTCGGGCGACGTCCTGATCTACTGCTCGGCGCTGAGCAGACTGAACCCGGCCGACCTGGTGGACCTGTACTGGGCCGGCCGGACCACGCTGGTGAACCGGCATGACGACATCGCCGTCTACGACCAGGTGTTCCGCCGGTTCTTCCTCGCCGCCGACGGCGCGGCCGAGGACCCGCTGGTGCTCATGCTCCGGGCCTCCGCAGAGGCGCAGGGCGCGCTGGCCATACCGTCGGCCGAGCCGGGCGAGTCCGAACGGGAGGACGAGGCCGTCCTGGGCTGGATGGCATCGGATGTCGAGGCGCTCAAGCACAAGTCGTTCGCCGCCTGCACGCCGGAGGAACTGGCCGCCCTGCGCCGGATTATGGCCAGGATCCGGCTAACCCCGCCGCGCCGCCGGACCCGGCGCAGCACGGCCGCCCGGGTCGGCCCCCGGCCCGACCCCCGCCGGACCGTCCGGGAATCCATGCGCATGCACGGCGAGCCGGCCCGGCTGTACTGGCGGCGGCGGAAGGTCCGGCTACGGCCGCTGATCCTCATCCTGGACATATCGGGCTCGATGGCCGACTACTCGCGCAGCCTGCTGCAGTTCGCGCATTCGGCCGCCCGCTCGGCCGGGCGGGTCGAGGTCTTCTGCTTCGGCACCCGGCTGACCCGGGTGACCGGGGCGATGGAATGCCGGCGCCCGGACGAGGCGCTGGAGCGGGCCGCGCGGGCGGCCTTCGACTGGGACGGCGGCACCAGGATCGGCGACAGCCTGGACGCCTTCGTCCGGGGCTGGGGCCGCCGTGGCCTGTGCCGGGGCGGCATCGTGGTGATCTGCTCCGACGGCCTGGACCGCGGGGATCCGGCCGTACTCGCCTCGACGCTGGAGCGGCTGTCCCGGCTGAGCCACCGGCTGGTCTGGCTGAACCCCCACAAGGGCGACGACCCCGGCTTCCGGCCCAGCACGCTCGGGATGATGGTCGCGGCCCCGCACATCGACCTGCTGCTGTCCGGGCACGATCTCAGCAGCCTGGAGAAACTCGCTACCCTGCTGCCAACGCTTGGTTGACGAAAGGCTGTGTGAGCGCACGGTGAGATGGAGCGTGGGGATCCAGGCGGAGGCCGGCGCCGTGCTGACCCGTGAGCAGGTCGTCGAGTTGGCCGACGCGGTCGCGGCGAGCGGCGGCGTTGCGAGCGGAATCGGGACCAGCCGGTACGGCGCGCGGCTGATCGTGCAGGCCGACAGCCGCGAGGAAGCGGTGGCCAAGGCAACCGAGGAGTTCACGGCGGCCGCAGCGCAGGCCGGCCTGCCGCCCGGCCCTGTAGTGCGGACCGAGGCGATCAGCGAGGAGGATCCGGAGCCATGATCCGGCTCGGGTCTCTGGCCGGGTACCCGTTCGAGGGCCCTCGCGTGCTGGCGGGCTGGACACCGTCGCCGAACGCGGCGGTCTACGCGATCGCGTACAAGCCCGATCCGGAGACCAAGCCGGACAAGTACGCCGTCATCTACGTGGGTCACTCCGACGACCTGACCGCCGAACGGTTCCCGTTCCAGCATCCCCGCGCCCACTGCTGGGTCAAGCGCGCGGGGTCGAAGTGGAAGGTCTACATCTGCACCTTCCAGGTGCCCGGCGGCGGCCGGGCCCACCGGGAGCAGATCGCCAGGGAACTGACCGCGATCTACCGGCCGCGCTGCAACGACCAGCAGTTCGACCAGGCCTGGAAGGACCAGTGGATCGGCGAGACCACGTCATCCTCCCCCAGTCTGGTTAAGGACCCGGTTCGTCCCGAGGCGGGCCCGGGCTAGCTCAGGACCCGGACCGGAAACCGACCGCATCGAGCAGGCGCGAGCGGCGTGTCCCCGATGCGGGCCGGGCCGGCTCGGGCACCGCGGGCGGCTCGGGCCGGGGCGTCACACCGCTTACGATGTCCTCGGCCATCCCGTACAGCAGCGGCAGGGCGCCGGCGACTACGCCGCCGGTCTCGTTGATGTGCTCCACCCCGGGCCGGATGAGCTTGGCGTGGCCCACGATGGTCTGCACGATCTCTGCGCACTCCTCCAGGTTCCCGGCGATCCGGGCGAGCAGGGTGCCCACCCAGAAGAGGTAGAACGCTAGCCCGGCGATCAGCAGCAGGACGTCGATGACCGTCCAGACGACCAGGCCCGTCATGATCTGACCTTTCCGAGCACGCGGCCGAGGAACAGGTGGTGCTGCAGGCCCTCGGCGAGGACCGCCTCGACGCCGCCCGCGACCTGCGGGATCAGCACGGTGTCCGCAGTGTTCGCCGCAGCCGCGTTGAGGGTGTCCCGCACGGTGACGACCCGGCGGTCGATGATCTTCACCAGGTAGATGAGCAGGCTCAGCAGGGCGGCGACCGCGACCACCACGACCAGGCCGAGGATGTTCGCGATCGTCCACAAGTTGTGCTCGGTGGAGGACATGGCCAGCGTGTGCATCGCTTACCCTCCCAGCCTGGCGCGGCCGCGTTGCAGCCCGCCGATGATGATCGTGGCGTGCTCGATGGTGGTACGCAGCGCACCGAGCGGCGCGGTGTTGCGCACCGCGTCGGTCAGCGCGTCGTTGATCTTCGGCGCTTCGTTGCCGATCGACCGGGCCAGCAGCAGGATCGGCACGACGAGGGCGACCACGACGAGCACGATGATGATGCCGATCGTGTAACCCACCACCCAGCCGGTGGTGCTGTACCCCGCGGCGAGGACATGCGGTTGCATGGCGGCTCCTCCTAGACCGTTTCGCAGAAATCGCGGACCGGCTTGAGGCTGGCGTTGACCGAGGTCAGCCGCTCCGGCACCGTACTGGTGAGCTGCGCGACGGCCTGGACTCCCCCGGTGGTGGAGACCAGCGTCGCGCGTATCGCCCTGAGGTGGAAGATGACCCGTAGCAGGCCTACCGCGGTGATGGCGATGATCAGCGCGGCGACGATCAGTGTGAACCAGGCGGCAGCTGGCATGGCCGGTCTCCTTTCCGCATTTAGCCGAGCAGCTTGGCGACGGACCCGGCGTACCGGACCGCGCCGACCGAGACTTCCTTGACGGTCTCGTCGGTGACGGCCAGCGCCTCGGGCAGGCCGTTCAGCTCGCCGATGAGGGCGACCCCGCCGGCCAGGATGTTGTCGGTCGCGGCCCGGATCCGCTCCACCGCCGCCAGGACGCGGTTGAGCAGGAAGATGACCACGGGCAGGACCACGACCAGCAAGATGACGTTGCCGATCCACCACAGGACCATGGTTCGTTCTCCTCAGCTCGCGGGCTGGTACGGGAGGAAGAAGCGGCGGAAGACCCGGCTGAGGGCCATAAGTGCGGCCCGCAGGCCCAGGGTGAAGCCCTTCGCCGGGGTGGCGGTGGCCGCCGCGATCTGCTCGGCAGGCTCGCCGCGCTCGATCCGCTCGATCCGGTCCTGCATGTTCGCGGAGAAATCGCGCATCAGCACGGCCGTGACGTCGCTGATCATCCCGCGGCCGTACTGGGCGGCGGCGCCGGACAGCTGCAGGTCCTGGGTCACGCCCACCTTGGTGCCGCGTCCGGCCCGGGTCAGCGTCGCGGTGACGACCATGTTGGCCTGGCCGCGGCCCTTCTCGTCGGCGCCGCTGGCGTGCACCACGACCCGTTTGGCCGCCTCGTCGCGCTCGGTGATGTCGGCGGTGCCGGCGAACTGCAGCCGGACCGGGCCCATCCGGACGGCGACCTTGCCCTTGTATTTGTCGTCGCCGAGATTCTCGGTCAGCTCGGCGCCCGGCAGGCACGCCGCGACCTGAGGGATGTTGTCGAAGAACTGCCAGACCTTCTCGACCGGCTCAGCGACCTCGAACTCGTTCTTGATCAGCATCGGGTCTCTTTCTTGATGTAGGCGTCAGGGTCCTGCTCGAACGCCTGGCGGCAGCCAACGCAGCAGAAGTAGTAGTCGGCGCCGTCGTGCCGTAGCGGGCGGCTGGACGCTGTGGCCACGGTCATCCCGCAGACCGGGTCGACCGCCTCGGCGAGCGGCGCGGCCACCTTGCGCCGGCCGGGCTTGGTCACCGCGGCCACGGCCGGCGAGCGCGACAGCGCCCCGGAGGCGCGCAGCTGGACCAGCTCCGCCAGGATGGCCACCGCGATCTCCTGGTGCGTCGTCTTGCCCAGGTCGAGCCCGGCAGGCACCCGGACCCGGTCGAGCTCCTCCTTCGGCACGCCCCGCTCGGCCAGGTACCCGAGCACCGTCGCGCCCCGGCGGCGCGATCCGACCAGGCCCAGGTAGGCAGGCCGGGCGGCGACCGCCCTGGTGAGCACGTCCTCGTCGTCGTGCCCCTGGGTGGCCACGACGATCATGGACCGCTCGTCCGCGCCGTCCGTCGCGAAGTCGGGACCGTCGAGGCGGTCCGTCCGCCAGCCGAGCGCGCTGGCCAGGCTGGCCAGCGTGCGGGCCATCGGCGAGCCCCCGATGACGACCAGGTGCGGCACCGGCACGACCGGCTCGATGTAGATCTCCAGCGCGCCCTCGCTCTGGCAGGAGACGGGGATGACGGTCATGCCGTCCGGGACCGCCCCGCCGAACTGGTCGGGGGTGCCGAGCAGCAGCAGCCGGGCGGTGCCCTCGGCGATCACCCGCTGCGCCTCGCGGATCACGACCGGCTCGGCGCAGGCCCCCCCGATCCAGCCGTGCAGCTCGCCGTCGACGGTGATGATGGCGCGCGCGCTGGGCTGGCTCGACGACGGCGGCTGGCGCCAGACCACGGTCGCGAGCGCGAACGCCTGCCCGCGCCGGGTCAGATCGCCCATCTCCGCCAGGACGTCCATGCCTTCCACGGCGCGCCCTCAGTCGTCCGAACGCACCGGCGGGGCACCGGAGACGTCGCGGCGGTAGGTGATCGCTTCCCACACCCGGTCCGGGAGCAGCGGCATGTCGATGTTGCGGACCCCGGTGCCGGACAACGCGTCCATGACCGCGTTGACGAAGGCGGCCGGGCCGCCCACCGCGGCGCACTCGCCGATGCCCTTGGCCCCGATCGGGTGGTGCGGGCACGGCGTCACGACCTCGCTGTGCAGCTCGAAGCCGGGCGTCTCCCAGGCCGTCGGCAGCAGGTAATCCATGTAATTCGAGCCGACGCAGTTGCCGTCGGCGTCGAACGTGATGAACTGCATGTTCGCCATCGCGTAAGCCTCGGTGAGCCCGCCCATGATCTGTCCCTCGACGATCATCGGGTTGATCCGGACACCGCAGTCGTCGACCGCCACCGTGTTCAGCACGTCCCAGACCCCGGTCTCCGGGTCGACCTCGACGGTGACGATGTACACCGCGAACGGCCAGGTCAGGTTCGGCGGATCGTAGAAAGCGGTGTTCTCCAGGCCGGGCTCCATGCCGTCCGGCATGTTGCTGTAGGCGGCCATTGCGCACTCCTGGATGGTCACGCCGCGGTCCGGCGCGCTGCGGACGTAGAACCGGCCGAGTTCCCACTCGACGTCCTCTTCGGAGACCTCGAGCAGGTGCGCCGCCAGCTTGCGCGCCTTGGCCCGGATCTTGCGGGACACCATGGCAACCGCCGCGCCCGCGACCGGGGTGCTGCGGGAGGCGTAGGTGCCCATGCCGAACGGGGCGGTGTCCGTGTCGCCTTCCTCGACGACCACGTCCTCGGCCGGGATGCCGAGCTCGTGGCTGACGATCTGGGCCCAGGTCGTCTCGTGTCCCTGCCCCTGGGTCCGGGCGCCGGTGCGGACGATGGCCTTGCCCGTCATGTGCACCTTGAGTTCGGCCGAGTCGAACATCTTGATGCCGAGGATGTCGTACTCCCGGCTGTTGCCCGCGCCGAGCGGCTCGGTCATGGTAGAGATCCCCAGGCCCAGCAGGCGGCCCCGTTCCCGTGCTGACGCCTGCTGGCGGCGGAAGTCCTCGTAGCCGACCGCTTTCAGCCCGACGTCCAGGCACTTGGCGTACTGGCCGGAGTCGGTCAGGAAGCCGAATGGGGTGCGGTGCGGGAAATCCTCGTCCCGCACGAAGTTCATCCGCCGGAACTCGGCCTGGTCCAGGCCCAGGTCGTCCGCTGCGGCCTGCATCATCCGTTCCTGGAAGAACATCGCCTCGGTGACCCGGAATGAGCAGCGGTAGGCGACCCCGCCCGGCGCCTTGTTGCTGTAGGTACCGCGGGCCGACAGGTGCGCGACCGGGATGTCGTAGGCGGCGAACGCGGAGTGCAGCAACCCGATCTTGAACTTGCTCGGCTGAGCGTCGGAGAAGAACGCGCCGTGGTCGGAATCGCAGTGCATCCGGACTGCGAGGATCTTGCCGTCCCGGCGCAGCGCCATCTCGCCGTCCAGGTAGATGTCGCGGGCGAAGCCGGTGGAGATGAGGTTGCCGGTCTTGTCCTCGATCCACTTCACCGGCCGCTCCAGCAGGATCGAGGCCAGGATCGAGCAGACGTAACCGGGGTAGACCGGCACCTTGTTGCCGAAGCCGCCGCCGATGTCCGGGGAGATGATCCGGATCATGTGCTCAGGCAGCTCGGCGACCAGCGCCACCGCGGCCCGGATGATGTGCGGCGCCTGGGTGGTCATGTACACGGTGAGCTTGGAGGTGGCCCGGTTGAAGTCCGCGATCGAACCGCAGCATTCGATCGGCGAGGGATGCGAGCGCGGGTAGTGCAGCTTCAGCTTCGAGATCACGTCGGCCTGCTCGAAGGCCCGCTCGGTACCTGCCGCGTCGCCGACTTCCCAGTCGAAGATGACGTTGTCCTGCTGGTTCTCCTTGTCGTCCCGGATGACCGGTGCGCCCTCGGCGACCGCCTGCTCCGGGTTGACGATGACCGGCAGCGGCTCGTACTCGACCTCGATGGCCTCGCACGCGTCCTTGGCGATGTACGGGTCGTCGGCGATGACGCACGCCACTTCCTGGCCCTGGAACCGCACCTTGTCGGTGGCCAGCACGGCCTGCGTGTCGTAGGAGAGGGTCGGCATCCAGGCCAGGTTCCTGGTCGCCATCATGTCGCCGGTCAGGACCAGGTGCACGCCGGGAATGTCCCACGCCTTGCTGGCGTCGATCGACACGATCCGCGCGTGCGCCAGCGGGCTGCGCAGGATCTCCATGTGCAGCATGCCGGGCAGCGTGATGTCGTCGGTGTAGTTGCCCTTGCCGCGGATGAAGCGGTTGTCCTCGACCCGCTTGCGGCTCGCGCCGAGCCCGCCGATCTTGATCTCGTCGAGTGCCTGTGACACGTCATGCCTCCCCGGGCTCAGACCCGCCGACCCTGAGCTTCGCGGCCGCCCACAGCACCGACTTGACGATGTTCTGGTAGCCGGTGCACCGGCACAGATTGCCGGACAGTGCCCACCGCACGTCTTCCTCGGTCGGGTCGGGATTGCGGTCGAGCAGCGCCTTGGCGGCCATCATCATGCCGGGCGTGCAGAACCCGCACTGCAGCCCGTGCTCCTCCTTGAAGCCCTCCTGCAGCGGGTGCAGCTCGCTGGCCGTGGCCAGGCCCTCGACCGTGCTGATCTCGTGGCCGTCGGCCTGAACGGCCAGCATGGTGCAGGACTTCACCGGGCGGCCGTCGACCAGGACCGTGCACGCGCCGCAGTTGGTCGTGTCGCAGCCCATGTGCGTGCCGGTCAGCCCGAGCCCGCGGCGGATCAGGTGAGACAGCAGCAGCCGCGGTTCCACCTCGGCGATCATCTTCTGGCCGTTGATGGTGAACTTGATCCGGCGGACCGGGACCTCTGTACCCTGCTCGCCTTGGTCTTCGTAAACGATGGTCATGGTCACGCTGCCCTTTCCGCCGCCGCGTCCGTCCGGCTCAGCAGGCGGACGACGAACGTGCGCACCATGTGCCGCTTGTATTCGGCGCTGCCACGATGATCGGTCCTCGGCCGGGCGGCCTGCGCCGCGAGGTCGGCGGCCCGGGCGATGCTGTCAGCGGTCAGCGGCTGCCCGGTCAGCGCCTCGGCCGCCTCGGTGGCCTCAATGGTGGAGCCGCCCACCCCGGTCAGCGCGATGCCGGCCCGGGTCACGGTCTCGCCGGTCATCTCCAGCGCGACGGCGACCCCGACGGTGGCGAAGTCGCCGACACGGCGCTCGAGCTTCAGGTAGCCGCCGGACCGGGTTCCCTTCGCCGCGGGGATCACGGCTTCGACCGCGATCTCATCCGGGTCCAGGACGTTCTGGAACGGCCCGGTGACGAACTCGGCCAGCGGGATCGCGCGCATGCCGCGCGGGCCGCGGGCCACCACCGAACCGCCCAGCGCCAGCACCACCGAGGCCCAGTCGCCCTGCGGGTCAGCGTGGCACAGCGAGCCGACCAGCGTGCCGCGGTTGCGCACGATGGGGTCGGCGATCAGCGGGGCCGCCGAGGCCATGGTCGGCTGGCTCGCCTTCAGCAGCTCCGAGCGCTCCAGGTCGGCGTGGCGGCACAGCGCGCCGATGCGCAGCGTGCCGTCCGGGTCGGCTCGGTGGTAGTCCAGGCCGGGCACGTTGTTGATGTCGACGACCAAGTCCGGCGAGGCGAAGCGCAGCTTCATCAGCGGGACCAGGCTCTGGCCGCCGGCCAGGACCTTCGCGTAATCCCCGCCGTCGTGCAGCAGGCTGATCGCCTCGGCGAGGGAATGCGGCGCCTCATAGCGGAACCGCGACGGATACATAGATCCTCCAGGTCCTCAGGGCTCGGATTCGGGATCGGGCACGGCCGTCGGGAGCGACTCGTAATCGGGGTCCGGCCGGGGCTCCTGGTGCGGCGGCCACGGTCCCGCAACCGGCTGGCCGGCCACCTTGAGATAGTCGATCAGCTCGGGCCAGGCCCAGACGGTCGGGCTCTTCCCGGTCTTGGGAGCGTGCTCGATCAGCTCGTAAAGCCGCGGGTTGCCGCGGCTGTGCCCGTCGGATTCGATCCGCATATTGTATGCTCCCGGCGCTGGACAGGACTGACGAGCTAGCGTCAGTTGTGACCGTCAACATCTTCCGCTGGGCCGCACCGCCCCGCAATATGCGAATAAGTTCTTGCTTAAGGGGCTTCGCCCGAGACGTCTTGCCTGGTCTTAGCTCCAGATCGTGACGTAAACCGGGGGCCGGAACCGCGAGGGCGGCACGCCTGCGGTCGGCGACCGCATCAGGTGCATGGCCTCCGGCGTGCTCAGGTAGCGGCGGAAGGAACTGGCCGCGGTGCTCTGGTGCTGCCGCCCGAGCAGGGTGACGTGCCAGCAGGCGTCCACCCGGCAGCCGGGCTGCTCGACCCGGGACAGCTCGCCCCGGCGCAGCTGCTGGGCGACCAGGTGCTCGACGGCGGGCGCGACCGCCGTCCCGTCGGCCGCCGCCGCCCAGGCGGCGGTCTGGCTGGGGAAGACCCTGATCTGGTCCTCGGGGATGCCCAGGCCGGACAGCATCTGACCGGTCTCGCTGTCCGGATCGGTGCCCGAGGGGTCCACGAACCACCGCCACTGGCGGGGGCCGCCGCGCAGCCGGGACTGGCCGGCCGTCACGACCACCAGCCGGTACCGGAAGACGGGCTCGGTCACCAGGGCCAGCGCCGGGTCATCCGGCAGGGTACCCGGGTCGCAGCCGATAGCCACGTCGGCCAGCCGGTTGGCGATCAGGACGTTCATTTCCTTGGTCGCCGCGACACCGGCCGAGACCTCGACCGAGCCCGCGAACCGCTTGGTGAACGCCTCGGTGAGCGGGCTGATCACGAACTCCGCCGTGGTCGAGCTGGACACCACCCGAAGCTGCTCAGGCGCGCCCTGTGCGGCGCGGACCGCGGCGTGCGCCTCGGCGCCGAGCACGACGATCTGCGAGGCGGTGGCGAGAAGCCGTGAGCCTCCCGCGGTCAAGGTCATGCCGACCGGCCCGCGGGTGACCAGCTGATCACCCAGGTGCAGCCGGAGCGCCGACAGGGCCTGGGAGACGGCCGACTCGCTGACGCCGAGCGCGTTGGCGGCCGCGGTCACCGAGCCGAGCCGGGCCACCAGGACAAAGGCGTTCAACTGGGTAAGCGTCATTGCACTGTCATTATGCCCGCGATCCGGACGCCGTGACCGACCGCCGGGCACCGCGTTCAGCTGGCGTCTTCAAAGATCAGGCGGCCGAACGGGCCGGGGCTGGCATGACCTAAAAGGACCGACCGGATGGCCTCAGCCGCCGCGTCGCGCAGCCGTGCGCGCAGCGCAGCGCCGGCCGCACGGTCGGTCTGCGCCTCCACGATCCGCAGGCCCGCGCCTGGCAGCGCCTTGCCCAGGTCCTCGGGCTGGTCGAGACGCAGATACGGCAGGCCGAACGCGGCGGCCAGGTTATCCAGGCCGACGCCGTGTGGCGTGCCGAAGAGCCGCTCGAACGAACCGGCAAAAGCCGCCTGCTCCAGGGTGGAAAAGATCCCGCCGCCGTCGTTGTTGACCACGATCAGGCACAGGTCGGGCCGCGGCTCACTCGGCCCGAGGGCCAGGCCGGGCGCGTCGTGCAGGAAGGCCAGGTCGCCGATCAGGGCGAACGCCGGGCCGCCGTGGGCCAGCGCGGCTCCGATCGCCGCCGAGGTCGTACCGTCGATCCCGCTGGTCCCCCGGCTGGCCATGATGCGGACGTCGGCGCGGGTTACGGCATGAAAATCAATATCCCGAACGGGCATACTGCTCGCGGCCCACAAAAGTGCGTCTTCCGGCAGCCCGAGGACCAGGTCCCGGGCCAGGCGCGGTTCGGTCAGCCCATCCTCCCCGTCGAGGACGGCGTCCACCGCGTGGCGGGCCGCGCCGTCGGCCCGGAGCCACGTATCCAGCCAGGGCAGCGTCCCGGCTGGCGTGCCGGTGAGCCGGAGTCTCGCGGCGACGTCGGTGGCGGCCCGCTGCGGGTCCGCCCAGTGCCCCGGCCCCTGTCCGATGACCACATGCCGGCCGACCGGAGCGGCCAGGAGGACCGACTGGGGCCGGGAAAGCCCTGGCCGCCCGGCCGACACGATGACGTCGGGGCGATTCACCCGGATGAATTCAGGCGTCGCGATCAGGTACTGGTACGCGGGCAGCGCGTTAGGCCCGTGCCGGGCCCCGGACGACGGCTCCGCGAGCACCGGCCAGCCCGCCTGCTCGGCCAGCTCAACCAGCGCCGCCGCGTCATAGTCGCCGTCGCCGCAGATCACCACGCCGCGTTGGGTCCAGGGCAGCTCGAGGTGGCCCGAGGCGGTGCCCGGCGGCTCGAAGCGCGTCCACGGCTTCCCGCCCGCGCGCCCGCCCAGGGACTCCGGCCAGTCCTGGGCCCCGGCCTTGTTGGTCCGGGGGGACGACCCCCCGGAACCCCCCGTGTCGGCCAGGTCAGGGATGAGCGGGTCGCGGAAGGCCAGGTTCAGGTGGACCGGACCCGGCCCGCTGCCCAGGCCGCCCGCGCGGCCGGAGGCGTAAGCCCAGGCCTGGCAGGCCAGCGAGCGCCAGTACGTGGCCGCCCCGGTGCGCCGTTCGGGCACGCCGACCTCGCAGAACCAGCGCACCGCGCTGCCGTACAGCTTGATCTGGTCGATCGCCTGGTTGGCGCCGGTGCTCCTGAGCTCGGGAGGCCGGTCGGCGGTGAGGACCAGCAGCGGGACCGCGGACTCGCCGGCCTCGATCACGGCCGGGTGGAAGTTGGCCGCCGCCGTGCCCGAGGTGCACAGCACCGCCACCGGCCGTCGGCTGGCCTTGGCCAGGCCGAGAGCGGTGAACGAGGCGGACCGCTCGTCGATCCTGACGTGCAGCCGCAGCCTTCCTTGCTGCTCCAGGTCACCGAACGCCATGGCCAGCGGGGTGCTCCGTGATCCCGGGGCCAGGACCACCTCGCGCAGCCCGCACCGGGCCAGCTCGTCGCAGAACGCGATACCGAACGCGGTGGACGGGTTCACTGGTAAGGCTCCCCGCCGAGGGGGTCTGGGGGGAACGGTTTCCCCCCAGGAGCGAAGGGGGTTTGGGGGGGTCGTCCCCCCCGGGCCAACACTTCACCTCGCCGAGGAACGGCGCCGCGGCCGCCGCCCGGTTCCGCCACGGCACCGGGTCGATCTCGAAGCGTGCCAGCCGGGCCTCTTCCACGGCGGGACGGCGGACCGGCAGTTCTCCTCGCTCCGGCACCAGCGGGTCGGCCGTTACGTCGCCGGACAGCAGCGACATGGTGGCCAGGCCGCAGGCGTAGGGCAGTTCCGGCAGCGCGGCGGCCAGCGCCACCCCGGCGGCAAGCCCAACGGAGGTGTCGACCGCGCTGGACACCACCACGGGCAGGCCGCAGGCCTCTGCCACCCGCAGTGCGGCCCGGACTCCGCCAAGCGGCTGGACCTTCAGCACGACGATGTCGGCCGCGCCCGCGGCGCGGACCCGCAACGGGTCGTCGGACCGCCGGATGGACTCGTCCGCCGCGACGGGGATGTCGACTTCTCGACGTACCTCGGCGAGCTCATCCAGGGTGGCGCAGGGCTGCTCGGCGTACTCGAGCCCGAATGCGGCCAGCCGCCGCAGCATGCGCACCGCCTGCCCGGTCTGCCAGCCGCCATTGGCGTCGACCCGGATCCGGCCGGACGGCCCGAGCGCCTCGCGGACCGCCTCGACCCGCTCGATGTCCGCCGCTTCGGCTTGCCCGCGCTCAGCCACCTTGACCTTGGCTGTCCGGCAACCCGAGGCGGCCACGATCCGCATGGCCTGCTCCGGTCCGACCGCGGGCACGGTCACGTTCACCGGGACCCGGTCCCTGACCGGCGCGGGCCACCCACCGGCCGCGGATTCCAGCGCGCTGGCCAGCCACCGCGCGCACTCCCGCGGCCCGTACTCGGCGAACGGCGAGAACTCCCCCCACCCCGCCGGTCCCTCGACCAACGCTCCCTCCCGCACCGTCACACCCCGGAACTTCACCGGCATCGGGATCGCGAACGCACGCAACCCCGCCAGCATCCCCGGGGTCACCGGGTGGGGGCGGGGCTGGAAGGCCGCCATTCGGTCACTCGTAACCTCCTAGGGTGGGCTTGGGGGAAGGATAAGGTCCGGGATCTAACCTTAACGATCGTGACGAACCGCTCTGCTGGCCCGGGGGGACGACCCCCCCAAACCCCCCCGCTCTTTCCCTCGGGGGGACCCATCCCCCCGGACCCCCCTTGGGAGAGAAACCGTTCCCCCCAGACCCCCTCGGCCCCCCAGACCCCCTCGGCCCCCCTGGCCCCCCTGGCCCCCTCGGCCCAGACCCCCTCGGCTCCGCGCTCACGCAGATTGCATGCGGTCCTGGTCGACCGCGCCGGGCCGCGGCTGCTCGAACTCCTGGCCGCGGCGCTGGACGGCAGCGGGCCGGCCATCGCCCCGGTGGACGCGAGGCTGCCCGAGGCCAGGCAAGCCGAACTGCTCGCCGCGCTGGCCCCGGGCACGGTGGAGGACCGGGATGGAGTCACCACCGTCCGTTCGGGCCAAGAAAAGGGAGTGGCCGCAGGTACGGCGGTCATCGTGGCTACGTCGGGATCCACCGGCGCGCCGAAGGGGGTCGAGCTCAGCGCCGCCGCACTGCTGCACTCGGCCCGGGCCTCGCTGGCCAGGATCGGAGCCCGGCCGGGCGAACGGTGGCTGTGCTGCCTGCCGGCCACGCACATCGCCGGGATCCAGGTCCTGGTGCGCTCGCTGGTCAGCGGCACCGACCCGGTGCTGGCGGAGGGGGCCGACGCGCAGACGGTCGCCGCCAGCGGCTGCGCGCACGTCTCGCTGGTGCCGGCCCAACTTCACCGGCTGCTCCGCCAGCGTATCGATAAGTCGATACCGCTAGCGGGATTCCGCTCGGTGCTGCTCGGCGGGGCCGCCGCGCCGACCGGCCTGCTGGACGCCGCGCGGGCCGCCGGGGTGCCGGTGGTCACGACCTACGGCATGACCGAGACCTGCGGCGGCTGCGTCTACGACGGGATCCCGCTGGACGAGGTCCAGGTCACGATCGGCGACGACGACCACATCTGGATCGGCGGCCCGGTCCTGTTCTCCGCGTATAGGCAAGAAGGGCCCGGGGGTCCCAGGGGGTCTGGGGGGGTGGACAACCCCCCCAGGATCGGAGGGGGTCTGGGGGGGGTCGTCCCCCCCGAGACAACACTCTTCCGGACTGGCGACCTGGGTCGCATGGAATCGGGGCGGCTGGTGGTGCGCGGCCGCGCCGATGACGTGATCAACACCGGCGGCCACAAGGTGGTCCCCGGCGAGGTGGCGGCGGTGCTGCAGACCTGCCCGGGCGTCCGGGATGTGGCCGTCCTAGGGCAGCCCGACCCCGAATGGGGCGAACGGGTAGTGGCGGTCGTGGCCCCGGCCGACCGCGCCGAGCCGCCGACCCTCGAATTGCTCCGTCTGCATGTGCAGGAGCGCCTGCCGCGTTACGCTGCTCCGAGCAGGGTCGTGATGGTCGATGCCGTTCCCATGCTCCCTAGCGGGAAGCACGACCTCGCCCGGCTCAGGCGAGAACTGCTGCGGCGGGAACAAACTGAGGCGGAAAACGTTTCTAACTAGTGCCCGGACAATGTGCCCCGCTGAGGACTGCGCTGGGGAACGAGGGGTACTTGGTGGAAGCCCGTGAACGACGTGTGGATTGCGTGCGTATTTAGGAGGAGGGAGGTGTCTCATGCCGCGGATCGCCATGGCGACCTCATCGGTCGTCGAAACGGATGAAGAGGCGAGCACGACCCGTGTGGATGACCTGATCCAGCGGGGACGTAGCCAGGGTCACCTGTCTCTTGCGGAGCTGAGGAACGCCTTTGACCAGGCAGGCCTGACGCCTGCCGAAGGACGGTCCATCCTGCGCGAGCTGGCCGAATCCGGCGTGCGGCTGGCTAACGAGCTGGGCGAGGCCAGCAAGAGCCGACCGGTACGCTCGGCAGCCGCCCCGGCCCGAGCGGCCAAGGATGCGGACGGCACTGACGTCGAGTCCGGCGATGACGCCGACGTTGACCTAGCCGACGCTGACGTGGTGAACTTCGAGGCCGAGGCCGCCGCGCTGGCCGAGACCGACCGGCTGAGCGAGGCCGACCTCGACGACCAGACGCCCGCCATGGGCGACTCGGTGCACACCTACCTGAAGTCGATTGGCCGGACCAGCCTGCTGACCGCGGAGCAGGAGGTGGACCTGGCCAAGCGGATCGAGGCTGGCCTGTTCGCCGAGCACAAGCTGGAAACCGCGACGGGGCTGGATGAGGCTTACCGCCGCGACTTGGAGCTGATCGCCGAGGACGGGCGGCGCGCCAAGGCGCACATGCTCGAGGCGAACCTGCGCCTGGTCGTGTCGGTGGCCAAGAAGTACAGCGACCGGGGTCTGTCCCTCCTGGACGTGGTCCAGGAAGGCAACCTGGGCCTGATCCGGGCCGTCGAGAAGTTCGACTACACCAAGGGCTACAAGTTCTCCACCTATGCCATGTGGTGGATCCGGCAGGCCATCCAGCGCGGTTTCGCCGACTCGGCGCGGACCATCCGGCTGCCGGTACACGTGCTTGAGATGCTCAGCAAGCTGAGCCGGGTCGAGCGCGACATGCACCAGCGTCTTGGCCGCGAGCCCACTCCTGAAGAGCTTGCCGTGGAGCTGGACCGGACGCCGGACCAGATCGAGGAGCTGCTGCGCACCAGCCGGCAGCCGATCAGCCTGGACTCCACCATCGGCGAGGACGGCGAGACCAGCATCGGCGACCTGATCGAGGACGTCGACGCGCCCGAGGCCTCCGAGCTTGTCGACCGCCAGCTGATGGCCGAGCAGCTGCGTTCGGCGCTGGACGCGCTGACGCCGCGTGAGGCCACGATCATGGCGATGCGGTTCGGGCTGTATGACGGCAACCCGCACACCCTCGACGAGATCGGCCGCGCGCTCGGCCTGACCCGCGAGCGGATCAGGCAGCTCGAGAAGCAGTCGCTGTCCAAGCTGCGTCACCCCAGCCGCGCGCAGCCGCTGCTCGACTTCGCCAGCTGACCGTACCCACTGCTTGCCTCCCGACCATGTGCCGGGCCCGACCTCCCGCCGGGCCCGGCACGGTGTTTTCCTGGGGGGCTTTTGCGTAATCTCGGGCGTATGAGTGCTACGACGGCCAGGCGGCGGGTGCTGCGGGTCCCGGTGACCGGCGTCGCGGAGCATCGGGCTGACCTGCTGGCGGTGGAGGAGCCACTGGAGATCCGGGTGGACGGCGAGCCGCTCACGGTGACCATGCGTACCCCGGGCGACGACATCGACCTGGCGGCCGGCTTCCTGTTCACCGAGGGCCTGCTCGGCAGCCTGGATGAGGTGCACGAGATCCGCATGTGCGACGCGAACGTGGCGGCGGTGACGGCCAAGCCGGGGCGCGTCCTGCGCTACCAGCAGGCAGACTCTGCTAATTCAGCCGGCGGTTCCGGCGGGCCCGGCGGGGCCAGGAACTTCCTCATGACCAGCGCCTGCGGGGTGTGCGGCAAGGACAGCATCGAGGCGATCCGGGTCCGGTCGGCCTTTGACGTGGCCGCCGATCCGGTGCGGGCCTCCCCCGCCGTGCTCGCCGCCCTGCCCGACCGGCTCGCTGGCGCGCAACGGGTGTTCAGCCGCACCGGCGGGCTGCACGCGGCCGGTCTGTTCACCCCGGACGGGACGCTGCTGGCCCTGCGCGAGGACGTGGGCCGGCACAACGCGGTGGACAAGGTGGCCGGCTGGGCGCTGCGCTCGGGCTTGCTGCCGCTGGCCGGCCATATCCTGCTGGTCAGCGGGCGGGCCTCGTTCGAGCTGGCGCAGAAGGCGATCATGATCGGAGTGCCGGTGCTGGCCGCCGTGTCGGCGCCGTCCTCACTGGCCGCGTCGCTGGCCGAGGACAGCGGCCTCACCCTGATCGGGTTCCTGCGCGGCGCCACGATGAACGTCTACGCCGGCGCACACCGGGTGAGCTGCTAGACGGCCGCCGCGACCTGATAGAGGTCGGTGCCCTCGGCCGAGACCGAGTGGGTCACCTGGTCGCGGGCCGCGAGTACCTCCAGGTGCGCGGCTGTCTCGTTGACCGCCTGGACCTGGCTGAACAAGTCGAGCTCGGCGAATGGCCGGTGCCGCCGGGTCCACTTGATCGCTTTCGCCACCTCATACGGCGTCACGTGGCCGGCCTGCACGGCGCTGAGGGTCTCGTCCAGGCGCGTGTCGTGGTGGGCCAGCAGCTCGCGGATGCGGCGGTGGGTGCTGCCGGTGACCGGCCCGTGGGCGGGCAGCAGCCGGGCCTCGGGCAGCGCGAGCGTCCTGGCCAGCGAGCTGACGTAGTCGCTCAGGGCCATCCGGTTGCCTGCCGCCTCGAACCCGATCGAGGGGGTGATGTACGGGAGTATGTGGTCGCCCGCGAACATGATCTTGGCCGCGGCGTCGTGGAAGATGAGATGACCGCGGGTGTGGCCGGGCGTGTGAACCGCGCGGAGCGTGCGCGTCCGCAGGTCGAGGTCGGTCCCGTCCGCCAGCCAGCGGTCGGGATCCTCCCATTCGATGAGGGCGGGGGGCTGCCGGTTGTGCGCGGACATCTCGGTGATCAGCTCCAGGGCACCCAGCCTGCGCAGGCCGTCGACGCCGAAGAACCTGTTCCCGTGGCCGTTGACCATCTCCCTGGTCGCGATCAGGTTGGCGTGCTCTTGTTCACCCAGGCTGATCACGCTGTGGAACGTCCGCCGCAGCTCCACGGCCAGGGAGTAGTGGTCGATGTGAATGTGGGTCACGAAGAAGTTGCGGACATCGCCTAGCTCGTAGCCGATCTGGCGCAGCCCCGCGGCGAGCTGCTCCCTGGCCGGGACCAGGGCTATCCCGGCGTCGATGAGGTCGACTCCGCCGGGGTCGGCGATGGCGTAGACGTTGACCGCCTTGAGCCCTTCGATCGGCAGCGGCAGCGGGATCCGGTACACGCCCCCGCCGAGATCCTCGACTCCGGGCTCGGCCCAGGCGTGCCTTTTCGCCGTCGCTTGGCTCATCGTGCCGTTGACCCTTCCCCTCGGGCCCAAGACCCGGTGAGCCCTGAGCTACCGCTAAATAACGATATCGGGCTGCGCCTTACTCCCCGGCGTTGCCATGGCACCTGTCCTTCCAGATCGTAGGTCCCGCCGGGAACCGGCAGCTCCTGCGGCGCTACCATGCGGCAGACGTGAATGAAACACCGCGGCACGGTGTTAGGACCGGCATGCAGACCTGGGACGCGATCACCTCACGCCGCAACGTCCGGTCCTTCGCCGACCGCCCGATTCCGGCGGCCGATCTGGACCGGATCCTCGAGGCGGGCCGCCGGGCCCCCTCCTCGCAGAACTGGCAGCCCTGGGACTTCATCGTCGTCACCGACCGCGAGCAGCTCCGCGAGCTGGCCAGGGTCTGGCGCGGTGCCGGGCACGTGGCAGGCTCGGCCGCCACGATCGTGGTGATCGGCCCCGCGGCCGACAACGAGTTCCACCGGGCTCAGCTCGACCTGGGCCAGGCCACGATGGCCATGCTGCTGGCCGCCGCCGACCTGGGCATCGGCAGCTGCCACGCCGGCGTGGCCGACCTGCCGCTGGCCCGCGCACTGCTTGGCTTCCCCGAGGACCGCGACTGGGCCCTGCTCATCTCGCTCGGCTACCCGGCTGACCGCCCCCTGGTCCCGATCCGCCATCCGAAGCGGCGGCCGTTCAGCGAGGTCGTCCACCGCGGCCGCTGGTAGAAGGGCAGAGCACCGCCGGTCCCGGGATCAGCTGGAGTCCCGCCAGGCCCTCGTGTCACACGCGGGTGGCTGGCATATTCATATGGTTGTGGCAGCCTGGCTGACGCTCCAGGTGAGACGGTGCTGGCTTAGTGGTGAACGCCATGCGGCTTTCGTGGGGCGAATCGGTGCTTGGCGGCACGTATACGCCGGCGCAGCGAATTGAGCAGGACTACGGCTACCAGGGCGATCACCGTGATCGCGACCGGAGAGGAGAAGCTGAGAATCATGACCGCGAGCTGGAGCAGGGCCGCGCCTATGGCGCAGACCATTACCGCGGCGGCGGCGCAGAACAGTCCCCGTTGAAGCATTTCGCACCCCTTTGTGCGCTTTCCGTTAATACGATTCCAGACTAGGAACCGAGCGCTACGAGATCGTTACGGGAACGCGGCTGCGCAGACCCGTGCGTTTCACCAGCCGTGAGCCTAATCACAATGCCCGCAGTCAGGCCGTCGATTTCCGATTCCTCCCCGTTCCCGTTCTTCCCGTAGCTGGCGTTCACCCTCGCCGGGCGCGTCGCGGCTGGTAACGCTGCTCGTCACCGGGTGTGACCAGGCCACCAGGTATGGCGTCTCGCCGCGATCCCGGGACCATTACATCACTCATCCGATCCGGCTCGCTACCATGAGCTACCGTGATCAGCGATCTCTACGCCCACCGCGGTCGCGTCCGGACAGTCCGGCCGCGCCGTCCGGCCGCGCCGTCCGGCCAGGCCAGGAATACTGCACACGATCAGATGCAACGAGTTCTTGCATGTTCGTATGCATTTGCATTTGCTCTGTTTAGGCTGCGCCGTGCAGACAGCAGATCCCGACCATGGGTTTCGTGGGTTTCGTGGGTTCCATGGGTTCCCGGCCGTGCGGGGTCTGTGTTCCCGTCCGCAATTCCCGGCATCCTTCGGGACCGGCGCTGATATACACGCGTACCGAGATCAGGGCGTTCTTGACCGGGGTGAAGAACGGCGAGTTCGATGACCTGTTACCCGCGCCCCGGCGACAGTGTCGCGTTATTACCCGTTAGTCACTAATAGTATCCTGACGATGCGGTTGTGCAGTGATATCGTGCTGCATGTGCATCCGCCGTCGCCGTTCGGCTTTGCGGGCGGCAGCACGGCGGTGACCGGTCGGCAGGGCGAGCGGGCACCGGCGTCAACCCACCGGCTCTCGGAGTGAGGATGAGCACGGACGACGAGCTAGCTGTCGGCATATCAGGTCCGACCGTGCCGCGCATGATCCTCGGCAACCAGCTGCACCGCTTCCGCGAGGCAGCCGGCATCTCGCCGGACCGGGCCGGGTACGAGATCCGGGCGTCCCGGTCCAAGATCAGCCGCATGGAGAACGGCCGGGTCGGATTCAAGGAACGGGACGTGGCCGATCTGCTCGACCTGTACGGAATCACCGACGAGGAGACGCGCGCGGGCCTGATGACGCTCGCCCGGCAGGCGAATGCCCCCGGCTGGTGGTCGAAATACGGCGGCGACATCATGTCCGACTGGTTCGAGGAGTATCTCGGCCTGGAGGCCGCCGCCTCGGTCATCCGGGCGTTCGAGCTGCAGTTCGTGCACGGCCTGTTCCAGACCGAGGCCTACGCCCGAGCCGTCACCTTGCTCGGCAACACGTCCGCGCCCGCGGAGGAGATCGACCGCCGGGTGGGCCTGCGGCTCAAGCGCCAGGACCTGCTGGCCAGCTCCAGGCCGCCGCAGGTGTGGGTGGTCATCGACGAGGGAGCGCTACGCCGGCCGGTAGGCGGCCGCGCGGTGATGCGGGCCCAGCTGAACCGGCTCATCGAGGTCGCCGGGCTCCGGCACGTCACCATCCAGGTGGTGCCGTTCAGCCGGGGCGGGCACGCCGCAGCGGGAGGGTCGTTCACGGTGTTGCGCTTCGGTGAAGACGACGTGCCGGACGTGGTCTACATCGAACAGCTCACCAGTGCCCTCTACCTGGATAAACGCGAGGATGTCGATCATTACCTGGAGGTCATGAACCACCTCAGCACCGAGGCCCTCACTCCCGTGCAGACCGCGCAGTTCCTCGCCGAGATCATCAAGGAAACGTGAGGCCTGGCCGGACGTTTTCCCCGTCCGATCGCCACCGCCCGAATCCCGTAAAACCCGTAAATCCTGAAACCCCGACCCCCAAGGGATTCCCGTGACTGAAGAGCATTCACCCACGTACAGCGACCGGGAGCAGCGCATCGCCGGAACCGCGATCGACACGACCGTCCCGCATTCGGCCCGGATCTGGAACTACTGGCTGGGCGGCAAGGACAACTACGAGGTCGACCGGGTGGCTGGTGATCAGTTCAGCGGGATATACCCGGGCATCGTGGATATCGCGCGGGCCGACCGTGCTTTCCTCGGACGCGTCATCCGGTTCCTGGCCGGTGAGGCCGGGGTACGCCAGTTCCTCGACGTGGGGACCGGGCTGCCGACCGCGGACAATACGCATCAGGTCGCGCAGCGCGTCGCGCCGGAGTCACGGATCGTGTACGTGGACAATGACCCGCTGGTGCTGGCGCACGCGCGGGCCCTGCTGAGCAGTTGTCCGCAGGGCAGCACCAGCTACGTGGACGCTGACATGCGCGACGCCGAGAAGGTGCTGCGAGAGGCGGCGGAGTGGCTGGACCTGACCCAGCCGGTGGCGCTGACGTTCATGGGGGTTCTCGGCCATGTCGTCGACCACGACGAGGCGCGATCGATCGTGGCCGGGTTGCTCGACGGCCTGCCCTCCGGCAGCTACCTGTCGATCAACGACAGCGTCAACACCAGTGAGGCCCTGGAGGAGGCCCTGCGGGTGTACGAGGCATCGGGTGCCGTCCCGTACCGGACCCGCACCCCAGAGCAGTTCGCGGGCTACTTCGAGGGCCTGGACCTCGTCGAGCCGGGCGTGGTCAACGTGGACGACTGGCGGCCGGATCCTGACTCCCCCCGCGGTCCGCAGATTCCGCAGCTGGGGGCCGTGGGCCGCAAGCCGTAGCGAATCAGGCCGGGGGGTGTATCCCCGGCAGGCGGTCGGTGGCGGCGACGGCGGCGACCACGCCCGCCGCGCAGGCGGCGAGCCCGAGTTCGGGGATCGCCTTCGCCGCCAGGCCGAGCAGCGCGAGCACGGCGATCCCGGCCACCCGGGGCCAGGACAGGTAGCGCCACACCACCAGCTTGAACGCGGCGTGCCCGGCCAGGAACAGCGCCGGGCCACCCAGGATCATCCAGGCTGACGCCGTGCTCGCGGTCACCGCCGGGTCGGACAGGACCTTCTGGTCGGCGGCGGCCGAGACGATGATGCCCGCCACCATCACGGGATGAATGAAGTGGTAGGCGGAACGGCCCAGCCGGCCGGGGTCGTCGGAGCGGGCGATCTCCTCGGCCGCCGCCTCGGCGCTCTGGTCGAAATACAGCCACCACAGCGCCACCGCGCCGACGAACCCGACCACGAAGGCGGCCACGTCGGTCGCGCTGACCGGCTTCTCGGTCAGCGTCGCGCCGATGATCACGATCGACTCGCCCAGCGCGATCAGGATGAACCCCTGGCAGCGCTCGGCGAAGTGGCTGCCCTCGATGGTCCAGTCCGAGGTGCGCGACCGGCCCAGGCCCGGCGTGTAGAAGCCGACCACCCCGCCGAACAGGTCGACGCAGACCGCGCCGAGCCACAGCAGGGCCCGGGCGTCGCCGTGGGCCACGCCACCGGCGATGGCGAGCGCGCTGCTAGCCACACACCAGGCCAGGATCCGCTGGAAATTGGCCTCCAGCGGGTGCCCGCGCAGCGCGATCACCATGAACACGCTGCGGCCGATCTGCTGGACAGCGTAAGCCCCGCCGACCCACAGGCCCAGGTCCTCGAACGCCCGCGGCAGTGACACCGACATGGCCAGACTGGCCAGCATCAGCGTCACGAGCAGCAGGCGCACGGCCATCAGGTCCGGGTCGAGCCAGTTGGTGACCCAGGTCGTGTACGCCCAGACCAGCCAGACCATCAGCAGGAGCAGGCCTGCCTGCAGCGCGCCGCGCAGGTCAGCATGGCCGAGCAGGTAATGCGACAGCTGGGTGACGGCGAATACGTACACCAGGTCGAAGAACAGCTCGATGTTCGTGACCCGCTGCACGCCCGACCGGTCCCGCAGCAGTCCCGGTCGGCGCGCCTCCGGAGCGCTGACCAGCCTCACCAGGCGTAATGCTCCGGAGCGGGGCGGTAGCCGGGGAACAGGCCGTCGAGCCGCTTGAGGATGTCGTCCTCGAGGGAGAGGGTCACCGCGCGCTGCGCGTCATCGAGCTGGGCGGCGGTGCGCGGCCCGATGATCGGCCCCGTGACGCCCTCCTGATGCAGCAGCCAGGCCAGCGCCACGGTGGCCGGCTCTTCGCCGAGTTCGCCGCACAGGTCCTCGTAGGCCGCGATCCGCTCACGGTTCTGCTCGACAACCTCCCGGGCCCGGCCCGCCAGCCGGCGCCTGCCTGAACCAGCAGAGCCTTCGCGTTCCTTCCTGAGCACGCCGCCGAGCAGCCCGCCGTGCAGGGGGGACCATGGGATGACGCCGACGCCGTACTCGATCGCCGCGGGGAGCACCTCGAGTTCGATCTCCCTGGTCAGCAGGTTGTAGATCGACTGCTCGCTGACCAGGCCGAAGAACCCTCGCGCGGCCGCGGTGTCGTTGGCCTGGGCGATGTGCCAGGCCGCGAAGTTGGACGAGCCGACGTAGATGACCTTGCCCTGGGCGACGAGGACCTCCATCGCCTGCCAGATCTCGTCCCACATGGTGTCCCGGTCGACGTGGTGCATCTGGTACAGGTCGATGTGGTCGGTGCGCAGCCGGCGCAGCGACGCGTCACAGGCGCGCCGGATGTTCAGCGCGGAGAGCTTGCCGTCGTTGGGCCAGTCCCCCATCGCCCCGTACAGCTTGGTGGCGAGCACGGTCCGCTCCCGCCTTCCGCCGCCGGCCGCGAACCACTCGCCGATGATCTCCTCGGTCCAGCCCGCGTGCGACTCCGGGTTCTGGCCGACCTGCCCGGGCGGGCTCTGCGCTCCGCCGTAGCGGTTGGCGGTGTCGAAGAAGTTGATGCCGATCTCGTGTGCGTGATCCATGATCGCGTGCGCCTCGCCGGGCGGCGTCAGCGGCCCGAAGTTCATCGTGCCGAGGCAGAGGCGGCTTACCGAAAGGCCCGAACGGCCCAGGTGGGCATATTCCATCCTCCTACCCTTTCACGGCCGGGCCGCGCGACCAGCCTCCCGGTACGCGGCCACCCGCTCGCGGGTGCCGCAGGTGGCCGAGCAGTAGCGCCGGGCGCTGCCCCGGCCCACGTTCACGAACGGCCTGCCGCAGGACGGCGATGCGCAGATCCCGGCCGGCGGGGCCTGCCGCTCGGCCAGCAGCACCGCCAGGGCCAGGCAGGACGAGGTAAGGAGCCATTCACCCGAGGGCGCGTCGTCGCTGCTGTCCACGTGCACGTGCCAGCCCGACGCCCCGCCGTGCGCGGTCAGCCGCGGCGGATGCGCACGTCCGGAGAGCAGGCCGTTGATCCGGTCCGCGGCCACGGCGACGTCCCCGGCGGTGAAGACCTGCCGCAGCTCGAGCGCGGCCTGGCGCAGCGAGTCCAGCTCAGCCGCGGAGATCCCGGACGGCAGAGCCTCGCCGTGGGCCCGCAGCACCGCGGTCACCGCGGCCGCTCGGCGGCGCTGCCGGGTGAGAGCCGGTTACCCGCCCGGGGCAGCAGGACCGCGAGGATGTCGGCCGCCCGCTGCGCGGCGTCGTGCACGGTGCTGCCGAGCAGCGCCGCCTGACTGGTCACAGATGGATAGTGTAACGTGTTTTTGTGAAATCAGGTTACATGCCATGGCGGGCGCTGTGGAGGTACCTGGGGGGCACGGCGACGTCCCGGGCCGGCGACGAGATGGCGGGCCCGGCGCTGCTGCTGCTCGGCTTCGCGGTGACCGGCAGGCCGGGCACCGGCTCGGCGCTGCTGGCGGGCTTGACCGTCGCCGCGGCCGTGGGCGGCCCGGTGTTCGGCGCGCTGCTGGACCGCAGCCCGCGCCCGGACCGGGTGCTCGCCCTGACCCTGTCGGCCTACGCGGTGGGGATCATCGCCGTCGCGGCCACGGCCGGCCGGCTGCCGGTACCGCTCGTGGTGCTGATCGCGCTGGCCGCCGGGCTGTTCAACCCGGCGGTGGCGGGCGGCTGGACCTCCCAGCTGCCCCGCATCGTAACCGGGCCGGTGCTGAGCCGTGGCTTCGCGCTCGACGCCATGACTTACAGCGCGGCCAGCCTGGCCGGTCCGGCCCTAGCCGCCGTGATCGCCGCCGGGCTGGGCGCCCGGACCGCAGTCCTCACCGCGGCGGCGCTGGTTGCCCTGGCCATACCGTCAGCCTGCTGGCTGTCGCGTTATCCGCCGGCGCAGGCCTGCGTGCCGAGACCGGCCCCGTACCGGCAGGTGGCCGCGGGGTTCGCCGCGATCGCGACCCGGCGCCCGCTGCTGCGGGCCACCGTGACCTCCGTGGTGTCCTACGCCGGGATCGGCATGCTCCTGGTCTGCTGTCCCCTTCTCGGCGCGCAGCGGCTGGGCGGTTCGGCCCGCGGGGCGCTGCTGATCAGCGCGATCGCGGCCGCCTCACTGGTCGTCAACTCGATCCTGGCCCGCCGCCCGCCGCGCGGCCAGCCGGACGTCCGCGTCCTGGTCAGCACCCTGGTGATCGGGGTGAGCATGGCCGCGGCGGCCCTGCTCACCACCGGGGCGCCGGGCTGGCTCACCATAGCGGCGGTCGCGCTCGGCGGGGCCGGCGAGGGACCGCAGCTGACCGCGCTGTTCGCGGTGCGGCACCGGGAGTCACCCGAGCACCTGCGCGGCCAGATCTTCACCACGGCGGCGAGCCTGAAGATCGGCGGGCTGGCCGCCGGAGCGGCGCTCGCGGGCCCGCTGGCCGGCCGTTCGGTGACCGCCTGCCTGCTGGCCGCGGCGGGATTCGAGCTGTGCGCCGCGGCGGCCTACGTCCTGATCGGCCCGCCGCCGAAGGCGGCCAGACCACCATCGCAGCGCAGCGGGCCGGCCGCAGATACCATGGCCCGTTCAGAAGAAATCTTGTTATGCTGGGAAGATGCGATGCGTATCGGGTGCCCAGTGGTGGCTCTACGGGTCCGGCCGGTTAGGACGGCCCAAGCCCATAAAACCCTCACCCGCTTTCGAGGCCGTCCGGATGGGCGGCCTCTTCCGTGCTCTCCAGGGCCCGCCCGTCCGGACCTCACGGAAAGGACGATGACCATGAGTGCCGGGCCCGCGCTGAAGCGTTCGGCTGAGCTTGAGGATCTGATTCACCGGGACGCCTCCCGGTTCCGGATCCTGACCGGGGACCGACCGACCGGTCAGCTGCACCTGGGCCACTACTTCGGCACCCTGCGGAACCGGGTCAGGCTGCAGGACCTCGGCGCCGAGGTCTTCGTGCTGATCGCGGACTACCAGGTGCTGACCGACCGCGATACCGCGGAGCACCTGGATGAGTACGTGACCAGCCTGATGCTCGACTACCTGGCCATCGGGCTGGACCCGGCGCGGACGGTGATGTTCGCGCACAGCGCGGTACCGGCGCTCAACCAGCTCCTGCTCCCGTTCCTGAGCCTGGTCTCGGTCCCAGAGCTGCAGCGCAACCCGACGGTCAAGGACGAGATCGCGCACTCGCGCCAGACGGCGGTCAGCGGCCTGATGCTCACCTACCCGGTGCACCAGGCGGCGGACATCTTGTTCTGCAAGTCAAACCTGGTGCCGGTCGGGCAGGATCAGCTGCCGCACCTGGAGATCACCCGGGTCATCGCGCGCCGGTTCAACAGCCGGTACGCCACGCCGGCCTTCCCGGTGCCCGACGCGCTGCTGTCGGCGGCGCCGCTGCTGCTCGGCACCGACGGCACCAAGATGAGCAAGAGCCGCGGCAACGCCATCGCGCTGGCGGCCAGCGCCGATGAGACCGCCCGCCTGATCCGCGGCGCGAAGACGGACGCCGAACGGTACATCAGCTACGATCCCGAGCGCCGCCCGGAGGTCTCGAACCTGGTGTTGCTGGCCGCCCTGGCCCTCGGGCGCAGTCCGCAGGACGTGGTCGCCGACCTCGGTACCGGCGGTGCTGCGGCGCTCAAGGACACGGTCACGATGGCGGTCAACGAGCTGCTGGCCCCGGTCCGGGCCCGCCGCGCCGAGTACGCGCGTGACCCGGGCTATGTCCGCCGGATCCTGCGGGAAGGCAACGAGCGCGCCGAAGCCATCGCCGCGGCCACCCTGGATGAGGTCCGCACGGCCATGGGCATGCGCTACTGAGGCGTCCCGATAACCGCCGGGGTGTCCAGGACCCGGTCGGGTCCGGCCGGGCGTTCGGCGCCGCACAGCGTGAACGACCCGTGCAGGACCAGGCGATCGGAGGCTCCGCCGATCGCGACCCGGATCTCGCCCGGCTCCACCACCCGGACGCCGTCCCGGCCGCAGAACGCGGTGCGGTCGGCGTGCAGCCGGAAGGTGACCCGGCGGGCCTGATCCGGGCCGAGCGGAACCCGGGCGAACCCCGCGAGCCAGCGGACCGGGCGGGCCACCTGGGCGACCGGGTCACTCAGGTAGAGCTGGACCACCTCGGCTCCCGCCCGGCTCCCGGAGTTCCGCACCGTGCAGGCGATCTCCGCCGTGCCGTCAGTGCCGACCGCGACCTCGTCCGCGTCCTCCGCGCCCCCCGCGCCATCCGCAGGCCGGATGACGAGATCGGCGTACTCGAAGCTGGTGTACGACAGCCCGTGGCCGAACGCGAACAGCGGGGCCGGATCGACCGAACTACCAGGATGGCGGTCCGCCAGCCGCGGACGCAGATACGAGGCCGGCTGGGCGCCCGGGCAGCCTCGGCAGCTCCACCGGGAGCCGGCCACTGGGCACCACCCGGCCGGACAGCACCCCGGCGATGGCGCTGCCGCCCTCCTCGCCCGGGAAGAACGCCTGCACGGCCGCGGCGAGCGGCCCGGCCAGCGGGCCGAGCGCGTACGGCCGGCCGGTCACCAGCACCAGCACGACCGGCTTCCCGGAGGCGACCAGCACGCGCAGCAGGTCCCCCTGCACGCCGGGCAGCCTCAGGTCGGCTGCGTCGCAGCCCTCACCCGAGGTGCCCCGGCCGAACAGGCCGGCCTGGTCTCCGAGTACGGCCACCACCACGTCCGCCTCCCGGGCGTGCGCGGCGGCGTGCGCGAAGTCCGAGCGGTCCTGCGACCGGACGTCGCAGCCTGCCGCGTACGAGATCGGGGCGCCGGGGCGCTCGGCCGTCAACGCGTCCAGGACCGTGGTCACATGCAGGCCGTCGGCGGCCTCGGGATACCGATAGCCGAGGTGGCGGGCCATGCTATAGCAGCCGAAGAAGGCCAGCGGATCGGCGGCCAGCGGCCCGATCACCGCGAGGCTGGCGTCCGGCCGCAGCGGCAAGACGGCGGCGCCGTCCGGCTCCGGGGCACGGTTGGCCAGCAGCACGACGGATTCCTCGGCCATCCGCCTGGCCAGCGCCCGGTGCCCAGGCGGGTCGAGGTCCGGCGGGGAGCCAGCGGTGTCCTCGTCCGCCGGTGACCACCCGGGATCGAGCAGCCCGAGCTCGCACTTCTGCCGCAGCACCCGGGCCGCGGCCCGGTCTACGAGCTCGGCCGGGACCAGGCCGTCGCGCACCGCGCTCGCCAGCTCGGGGCCGTAGCAGCGCACGCTGGGCAGCTCCACGTCCAGGCCGGCATCCAGAGCCAGCGCCGCGGCCTGCGCGGGCGTCCCGGCCACGCCGTGCTGAGTCTGCAGGAAGGAGATCGCGAAGTAATCCGAGACCACGACCCCGTCGAAGCCGAGCTGGTCCCGCAGCAGCCCGCTCAGCAGCGAGCGGTCCGCGCTGACCGGGACGCCGTCCACATCGGTGTAGGACGGCATCACCGAGCGGGCCCCGCCGAGCCGCAGCGCCATCTCGAACGGCACCAGCATCACGTCCGCGAACTCCCGTGGTCCCATGCTCACCGGAGCCATGTTGCGGCCCGTGCGGGACGCGGAGTAGCCGGCGAAGTGCTTCAGGGTGGCCTGAATCCCAGCGGACTGCAGACCGCGGACGTAGGCGGTGCCGAGCGACCCGACCAGGTAGGGGTCTTCGCCGATGGTTTCCTCGGTCCTGCCCCACCGCATGTCCCTGGCCACGTCGAGCACCGGGGCCAGCCCCTGGTGGATGCCCATCGCGCGCATGCTGGCCCCGATGGCCACGGCCATCTCCCGGACCAGCTCGGGATCGAACGACGCGCCCCAGGCCAGCGGGGTCGGGAATACGGTGGCCGTCCAGGTGGCGAACCCCGTCAGGCATTCCTCGTGCGCGACGGCGGGAATGCCGAACCGGCTGGCCCCGGCGATCTGGGCCTGCAGCTCCCGGAGCGTGCTGCGCGCCACGGCGGGAGGCAGCGGCCGGGTGCCGAATACGCGGGTAACCTGGCCGAGGCCGTGGCGGATGAGCTCGGCCAGCGGCAGCGGGGCCGCGCTCATCTGGCCCTGCATGGGGGCGACGTTGGCGGGGTCGCCCACCCAGATGCTGGTCAGCTGGGCAACCTTCTCCTCCAGCGTCATCCGGCTGAGCAGATCCTCGACCCGCTCCCTGGCCGGCCGTGAAGGGTCGCGCCAGATCTCCGCGGTGATCGAAAGAATTTCGATAACGGTATCGTAGTCCATCACACCGCGCCAGTCATCTGCCCGAGCCTGGACAAGCCTGGTTTGCTGGTCTGTGACCAGCCCGTCACAAGGACCGTGCCCGGCGGCGCGCCGAATTCCGGCGCGATCGTGATGTTCGAAACTTTTAGGCAAAGTTTCGGAGTGAATCCCGGGCTTCATTTCTTTTGGGCCGAACGGGCCGTGGTGCGCGCGGCCGGTCTCATGACTTGCCGCTCACCCAGGGCGCGGCTCCGGCGCGGGCACGTCGTCCATGGGAAGGTTAGGTCCGTGGACCTCGTGACGTCCTTGCGCCAGGCCGGGGTGGCCCGCGGCGACCTCGTGGGGCTGGTCGTCTCCCCCGGCTACGGGCTCGGCGTGGCCACGGCGGAACGCGCGTGGCCGGACGCGGCCGGTGCATGGCCGGACGCGGCCGGTGCGGGGGCGGGCGCGCTCGCTGCGGGGCTGGCCGCGGAGGTCGGGCGGGCAGACGAGGTGCTGCGGCCGCGATGGGCGGTGTGGTCCGGCCAGACGGCGGCGCACCTGGTAGGGAAGGGGGAGGGGGGGGGCGGGGTGCGGCTGGCCACGTGCTGGGACATCACCGCGGCGCACCGGCTGCTGTTCGGCGGCTGGCGGGCCGATCCAGGCTGGGCCTGGGCCAGGGCCCGCGGGCTGGCCACGCGAGACGATGCCGGCCGACGGACCGCTCGACCTGTTCGGGATGACCGGCGCGGACGACGGTGACGACGACGATCCGGTGGCTCCCGACGGGCACCTGCGGCCGGAGTGGGTCAGCGGCGGATGGTCCGACAGTGCCGATCGCCTGGCCCGGTGGGCAGAGCTGGCGCGGTCACTGGCCGAGGTGCAGCAGGCGGCGCTCGCCGCGCTGGCCGACCGGCCGATGGCGCTGCCCACGGCGCGCTCCGAGTCCACCGCCGAGCTGCTCTGCGCCGAACTGTCCGCGGACGGGCTGCCGATGGACCGCGCAATGGCCGAGCAGGTGCTCTGCTCCTTCATCGGCCCCCGGCCGCGCAGCGACGCCGAGGCAGCCGCCGCGCGGGCCGCGCGCGACGCCGAGGTCCTGCGGCACGCTCCGGCCGGGGTCACGGCCGACCTGCGCAGCCCGGCCCAGGTCCGGTCGCTGCTGGCCCGGATCGGCGTCGACGTCCCGGATACCCGGGCGTGGCGGCTGCGGGAGCTCCGCGACACCCATCCGCTGATCGCGGCCCTGCTGGAATGGCGGAAGGCGGAGCGGATCGCGACCACCTATGGTTACGCGTGGCTGGACGAGAACCTCGGACCCGACGGCCGGCTGCGCGGCGCCTGGACCGGATCCGACGGCGCCGCGGGCCGGATGACCGCGTTGGCCGGCCTGCACAACATGCCGGCCGCGATGCGCCGGGCGGTGGTAGCCGCCGACGGGCATGTCTTCGTCCGGGCCGACCTCGGCCAGATCGAGCCGCGGGTCCTGGCCGCGGTGTCCGGGGATCAGGCGCTGATTCTCGCGGCCCGGGCCGATGACCTGTACGCACCGGTCGCAGCGCAGCTCGGCCTGGACCGGCCGACGGCCAAGGTGGCGGTGCTCGGCGCGATGTACGGGCAGACCACCGGCCACGGGGCCCAGGCGCTGCGCCGCCTCAACGCGGCCTACCCGGTCGCCATGGCCTACCTGGACGCCGCCGACCGGGCCGGCCGCGCCGGGCGCGACCTGCGGACCTACGGCGGCCGCCTGATCGTGCTGAGCACGACCGAACCCCGCACCTCCAGCCGCGCCGCGGCCTACGGCCGGTACGCGCGCAACGCGATGATCCAGGGCGCGGCGGCGGAGCTGTTCAAGATGTGGGCGGTGACGGTCCGGGCCCGGTGCGGTCACCTGGACGCGCGCATCGTGCTGTGCCTGCACGACGAGCTGCTCGTCCACTGCCCGCGCGAGCACGGCGAGGCCGTGTCCGGGATCGTCGAGGACTGCCTGCGCGAGGCCGCCCAGCGCTGGGCGCCCGGCTCCGGGGTCCGCTTCATCTCCGACACCACGATCGTCCGCAGCTGGTCCGACGCCAAGGGGTCCAAGGCCACGGCTGTCCCCCCGCCGTAGTGCCCGCGGTGCCCGCGAGCGCACCAGAACCCGCGGCATCCGGCGCCTCCCCATCACCGCCCTGTCCGGCCGACTTCGATCGAGCCTGACGACGGAGGCAGTTTACGCGTCAGGCTGGGTCGTTGACCGCCGGGTCAGTCCCGGCCATGTCCTGCTCGTGCCGGTCGAGCATGTCCACAAGGTTGCCGACCGATTTCTCATCGATCCCCGATGCCAGGACGGCGGCCCGGAAACGGTCATGGCCGAGCTTGCGGCGTAGCCCAGCGAGGCCCCGGAGGTCTGCGGTCGAGGCGGTGCCGATCTTGAGCCGGATGGCGAGGGCACCGGTCTGGTACGCGACAGCCTGGTCAAGCCTCCCGGCCGTCTCGCTCAGCGCGGCCAGGGCGGCGTAGCTGAGGGCAATGCCAGCCTGGTCGCCGATGCGCTCTTTGATTTCCAGGGACCGGCGGTAGGAGCGTTCGGCGGCGTCGTAGTCCCCCCGCAGCTGGGCCAGGATGCCGAGATGATGGTAGCTCTTGGACATGCCCGCCTGGTCGCCGATGCGCTCGTTGATTTCCAGGGCCCGGCGGTACAGAGGCTCGGCGGCGTCGTAGTCCCCCCGCAGCTGGGCCAGCATGCCGAGCTGATGGTAACTGGTGGCCATGCCGCCCTGGTCGCCGATGCGCTCGTCGATTTCGAGGGACCGGCGGTAGAAGCGCCCGGCGGCGTCGTAGTCCCCCCGCGTCCTGGGCCAGCGTGCCGAGCTGGTGGTAGACTTTGGACATGCCCGCCTGGTCGCCGATGCGCTCGATGATTTCCAGGGCCCGGCGGTACAGCGGCTCGGCGGCGTCGTAGTCCCCCCGCAGCTGGGCCAGGATGCCGAGCTGGTGGTAGCTTCTCGGCCATGCCCGCCTGGTCGCCGATTCGCTCGTTGATTTCCAGGGCCCGGCGGTAGAGCGGCTCGGCGGCGTCGTAGTCCCCCCGCAGCTGGGCCAGGATGCCGAGCTGGTGGTAGCTGGTGGCCATGCCCGCCTGGTCGCCGATGCGCTCGATGATTTCCAGGGCCCGGCGGTAGGAGCGTTCGGCGGCGTCGTAGTCCCCCGCAGTTCTGGGCCAAGATGCCGAGCTGGCCCTCGTACGAGCGGCTGACTTGGCGAGCCGGAGGTGCAGCCAGATGAGGGTTTCGCGGCACAGCTCGGCTGCCCGCCCGTATTGTCCCCAGGTTTGCAGCTGGGTCACCGCTTGCCCGGTGACGGCTGACCGCCTCGTCTGTATCTCCGGCGGCGTGGTGGTGGTAGCGGGCCTCCAGCAGCTGTTCCACGTCTTGTTCGCGGCTTTGCGGGATGGTGTCGACCCGCCATTGCCAGAACGCCGCCGCCCGCTGGTGGGCCTGCCTGGCGGCGGCGGGGTGCAGCGCGGCGATGGCCCCGGCTGTCCACCGGTGCACGAGATGCAGCGGCTCCTGGTCCCCGCGGGGCACCGGCGCGAGCAGCCCGGCGGCCCGGGCCGCGGCCACCGCGGCGGCCAGGCCAGTCGGCGCGTCGACGGGCGGCCGCCGCTCCTCGGCCAGGTCAGCCTGGTAGCGGGCGTACTCCTCTGCGGACAGCCCGGCGTCTTCCAGGAGACCTGGCCGCCGACACGGCTGGCCGCATCTTTGATGGCCTGCCGGACCCGGCGCGATGCGGGCCTGACGCCCGGCGTCGGGCGGCCGCTCGGCGGGCTGGCCGACCTGGAAGACCAGGGCGGTGTCATCGACCGGGACCCGGTAGACCGACGCCCCGATCACCAGCTCGATGGCCAGCGGGGTGGCCGACAGCCTGCTCCAGCAGCCCGGACAGCACCACGTCATCGACCGCCAGCGTCACGGCCTCGGCCAGGCTGGCGTCCAGGTCCCGGCCGGGTGCCGGGCCAGCCAGGCCGCCGGGTCGGCGATGCCGCGGTCCCGCAGCCGGTCCTCCATCCGCTCGCGACGTCATCAAAGCGAGCCTGCCCGCCGCGCAGCAGCGCATCGAGGTATTCCAGGGTGCGGGGGTGGCCGCCGACGTTGCGGTAGGCCCGGTCCCTGTCCGGCGGCGGGCAGGGCATCCAGGCCGGGCAGCCGCCACATCAGCTTGCGGGTCTCGGCCGCCGACAGCGGGCCCAGGTGAAGACGCGGCCAGCCGCCGCTCGGCGGCCCCGGGCAGCGTGAACGGGTACCGGCAGGTGAACATGAGCCGGCTCTGCCCGGGCCGGCGCGCCCAGCCCGGCCAGGAACGCGGCCAGCTCGGGGTCGCGCACCTGCCAGCCGCCGTCGGCAGCGTCCAGGTTGTCCTCGAAGTTGTCCAGCAGCACCGACCATCGGCAGCGCGGGCAGGATCTGCTCGGCCAGCAGCCGCCACCGGTCGGCCCATTCCACGTCGGCGGCCCGCAACACCAGACCCGCCCGGGCCAAGCCATCGCCGCCGTCTGTCTGGGATGCCGCCAGCTGCAGCGCGCGCCCCGACCTCGCCGAGCACGTCGTCCACCCGACACCTGCCCGGCTTTCGAGACCACCAGCCCGGCGTCCCCGCCCAGGGACCGCAGCACCTCGGCGGCCAGGGTGGACTTGCCCACCCCGCCGATGCCGTGCAGTACCAGGCCCGCCTTCTGCCCGCCCAGCGCGCGGCGGGCCTCGCGCATCTCGCGCCGCCGCCCGACGAACTCGCCCACCTCGCGGACCATACTCCCTCGGCCAACACCGGGGCCTGCGGCGGGTGCACCGGGCCGAACTGCTCACGGCGGTTGAACAGCGGCAGCCGCAGCCCGCGGGCGATCAGCGCCGGTGTGGCCCACTCCGCCGGGCCCCGCAGCGGCGAGCCCGGCGGCAGCCCCTGCCGGTCCCGCTCGGCCGCCCGGCGGGCCCCCGCCAGCGCCAGCAGCGGGTCCGGGGAGGCATCGGTGGCCAGGCGCCGGTAGAACTCCCCGCCCAGCGCCGTGGCGTACCGGTCGGTGACCGGCGCCTGCATCGCCAGCACCTGCGGCACCCCGGCACCCACCAGCTGGGCGGCGAAGCTGGCCAGCACGGCCTCGCCCTCAACTCCGCCGTCCTGCTTCAGCCGCTGACCTCCCGCCCCGCCGGCGGCCCCGGCCGCTTCCGGGTGCAGCCGCACCTGGCGGGCCGCCAGCCCGGTCGAGCACCCCGACAGCACCACCATCGGCAGGTCGGCCCCGGCCGGCACCCCCTGCTCCAGCAGCCGCCCGGCGCTGACCAGGTCCGGCTGCCCGTCGGCGGTCTCCAGCAGCAGCTCACCGGGCCGCGCATGGCACGACAGGTGCAGCACGTGGAAACCCTCCGGGTCCTCCGACAGCGCCGCGTTGATGGCCGCCAGGCTGCCCTCGTTCAGCACCCGCACATACGCTTCGCCCCGCCTTGCGGGCCGGCTCCACCGCGGCCACGATCCGGGCCAGCTCGGCCTCATAATCCAGCAGCTCCGCATCGCGCGTCTCCGGGCTCGCGATCGCCACCAGCAGCCGCAACGGGCCCCGGACCTTATGCGCCGGGGCCACGTGCCCAGCCCGCTGATCAGCCGGTACACCGCCACGTTGCGGTGCAGCACCAGCGGGCTCCCGTCCCCCTCGCGCCACCTCCCCGGACGCCTGCGGGACCTGCAGCGCCTCCCAGGGCAGATCGGCCAACGGCCGCCTCGGCCACCTGCAGGCCCAGCTCCAGCACCTCGTTCAGCCGCGCCGCCTCGGCCGACCCGCGCGGCCAGCGCCGCCCCCACCGGCCCGGCCAGGAAATCAGCGCTCAGCCGCCGCCCCACCTCCACCAGCGCCGCATCCCCTTCGCCCGGCCCCGCCCCCGGATCCGGATGCGCCCGGCGCCACGCCAGCTCCCCGACCGCATCTGCCGTCCACCGCCGCAGCCCCCGCGGCCGCTGGGACACCCGGTCCTCCCCGGCCGCCAGCGACACCTCCTGCCGCCGACACGCTCAGCACCACCGGCAACGCCCCCGCCGCCCGGAAACCCGGTCCCCGCCCGGACCCGCCGGCCACTGCACGGCACCTCCCTGGCAGGCCGGTCCGCCGCCGGGCAGGCCCTGCAGGTACCGCACCAGCTCACCTAGCCGGGCCTGATACACCGGGCCCGTTGTCCCCGCCCCCCGGAAATCAACCCACAGCCGGTTCGCCAGGAATTCCGGCAGCTCCGCATCAACGTACAAAACCGGGATCAGCCGCCGCGCTCCGGCCGCTCCACCGCCTGCCAGACAGCGCCTCATACTCCTCCCGCACCCACGGCCTCGACAGCGCATGCGGGCTTACCACCAGCACCCCGCTGGCCGAATCCCGGATGCCCTCTTCCAGCCGCCCGGTCACCCGATCCCCGCCGACCAGTTCCCACTCATCCAGGAACACATCAAAGCCAGTCCGGTGCAGATTAGCCGCCAGCACCCGCACCCAATCGGCGTCCTCATGCCCATACGACACGAAAACATCCCAGCCCCCCACAGCCATAGCCGAAGCCTAACTCCCCAACCCCACCCCAAACCAGCAAATTCGACATCCACCCACTGAACCGGCCAAGATTGCGCTCACTCCCGCATGGACTGCGAATTCCAGCTGTTCCGTGGGCTTTATGACCAGACGGCAACGCAACGGTTGAGCCATTCTCGATGAACACCACAGGGTTCGCAGCGTGGGGGCCGGACCCTAGAGGGCCACGTGCAGCGAACCGCGAGGTGAGACCACGCTCCGTTCGGCATAAATAATCTGGTCCACCACGGTCACCCGCTCGTCCCGGTTAAACGGAGCCGACTGGCGGGCACGGCCGGCACGGCGTTGGCCCGCACGACCTCGGAGTAGAAGAGCGCGCTGGACTTGGGGATCCGGCGCTGGGTCCCGAAGTCGACGAAGACGATCCCGAACCGCTTCTGGTAACCCCATGCCCATTCGAAGTTGTCCAGCAGCGACCAGACGAAGTAGCCAGCCAGGCTGACCCCGTCCTTGATGGCGCGCGCGGCGGCCTCCAGGTGCGTATGCAGGTACCTGACCCGTTCGATGTCGTGCACCTCGCCCTGCGGGTTCACGTAATCCTCGGCCGCGCGGCCGTTCTCGGTGATGTACAGCGGCAGGCCGGGCGCCTGCTTGGCCACCTCGGTCAGGATCTCGTAGAGCCCGTCGGGGTCGACGAGCCAGCCCATCGTGGTCCGCTCCAGCTCGCCCGGCCGGTACTCGACCACGCCCGGCACTTGGCTGCGGGCCGGTTCCTCGTTCCGCCGCAGGTCGGCCGGGTCGCCGGACCGCAGGAAGACCGGAGAGTAGTAGTTGATGCCGAGGAAATCCAGTCGCTGGCTGATGGTCTCCAGATCGCCGTCGGCGATCAGCGCGGCGGGCGGGAGCATGGCCGCCGGGGCGTGCTCCGGGTACCGGCCGTACAGCACCGATTCGAGGTAGATGCCGTTCACCATCGCGTCGGTGATCAGCCGGGCGCTCTCCAGGTCGCCCGCACGGCCGTTGCCGAGCACCCGGATCGGATGCAGGTCCAGGGCGATGCCGACCTCGGCCGGGCCCAGCGCGCGCAGCACCTGGGTGGCGAGCCCGTGGCCGAGCAGCAGATGGTGCGTGGCGGCGGCCGCGGCCTCGGGGTCCCGCAGCCCAGGGGCGTGCTGGCCGTGCCGGTAGCCGTTGTTGGCCACCACCTGCGGCTCGTTCAGCGTGATCCAGCGGGTCACCCGGTCACCGAGAGCCTCCGCGCAGATCGCGGTGTACTCAGCGAACCGCTGGGCGGTATCGCGCAGCGCCCAGCCGCCGTCGTCCTGGAGCTCCTGGGGCAGGTCCCAGTGATAGAGCGTGACCATGGCCTCGATGCCGTGCTGGCCGAGTTCGTCGAGCAGCGCGCGGTAGTAGTCGAGGCCCTTGGAGTTGGCCGGGCCGCGGCCGCCGGGCTGGACCCGCGGCCACGAGATCGAGAACCGGTAGGCCGTCAGGCCGAGCGAGACCATCAGCGCGACGTCCTCGCGGTACCGGTGGTAGGAGTCGCAGGCGATGTCGCCGGTGTCGCCGCCGCGGACGTTGCCGGGCGTGTGGCTGAAGGTGTCCCAGACCGACCGGCCCTTGCCGTCGATGCTCGCCGCTCCCTCGATCTGGTAGGCGGCCGTCGCCGACCCCCAGGCGAAGCCTTCGGGGAATCCCAGGGCGCCGTGGGCAGTAGTCATCAGCCTCTCCCTATGCGTGGCTACGGACCTTGACGGCCCCTGTGCTGAGGGTTAGTGTAAGCGCTTAGATTTCCGGTGTAAACGTTTACATCACGTTTATGCAAGGGATGCCGGCGATGCCTCTGATGGGCAAAAAGTGGTAACTCTCTTCGACGTCGCGCGGCTGGCAGGCGTGTCCACCGCCACCGTCTCCCGGGTGGTGCACGGCCAGGACCGGGTGCGCGAATCCACCCGGGCCCGGGTCAGGCAGGCCATCGAGGAACTCGGCTACGTCCCCGACGGCGCCGCCCAGAGCCTGTCCCGCCGCCGCAAGGACGTCATCGGCCTGGTGTGCGTCGAGCGCGAGATGGACCACATCGACATCGAAAACGTGGGCCTGCTCTACTACGACGAGGTGCTACGCGGCGTCGAGGCGTGCATCCGGCGGCGCAAGAACTGGTCGCTGCTGATCACCTTCATGCAGGGCGACCGGCCCGATTTCTCGCGGCTGGACGCCCTGTCCGGCAAGGTCGACGGGATCCTCATCGGTGAGGGCTTCGTCGCCTCCGGCATCATCGAGCGCCTGGCCGCGCGGATTCCCGTGGTCGTCATCGCCGGGACCCCAGCCCTCCGGGCGAGCGGGCGGCCGACGTCGTAGCGGCCGACAACTTCTCCGGCTCGGCCGCGATCATCACCCACCTCATCGCCGATCACGGCAAGCGGCGCCTGTTCCACCTCGACGGCCCGCCGAACTCACCCGACGCGATCCAGCGGCGGCTCGCCCTCGAGCACGTGCTGCGCGGCCATCCGCAGTGCCAGCTCATCGGCTCCGCGCAGGGAATCTTCAGCGTCCGCAGCGGCGAGCAAGCGGGCGAAGAACTGCTCGCCAGGCACCGCGGGGCCCTGCCAGACGCGGTGGTGTGCGCGAACGACCAGATGGCGATCGGGGTCCTGCGGGCTTTCGCTGCCGGCGGCGTGCGGATCCCCGAGGAGGTGGCCGTGGTCGGCTTCGACGACATCTATCCCGGCAGCCTGTTCGATCCCCCCCTCACCACCGTGCACCAGCCGATGCGGATGCTGGGCGAGCAGGCCTGCGCCCGCGTCCTGGAGCGCATCGCCGACCCGGGCCTGTCCCCCGCCGTGGAGCTGCTACCGACCGAACTCGTGCTGCGGTCGAGCTGCGGCTGCCCGACCGGCACGGTGACTCGCCGGGCCGTCGAGACGCTGAAGCCACCCCGGGCTCGTTCGGCCGCCGCCGGGACGAACGGCCGCGGCTCGCGCCAGGGCGGTCCCGAGGCCCCCCGGCCGGCCCGGCAAGCAGCGAAGGCTTAGGAGCCGCCATGTTGTTCATCCTCCGCCGCCTGGTGTTTTACGCGATCACAGCCTGGGTGGCGCTGACCATCAACTTCTTCATCCCACGGCTCATGCCGGGCAACGCGGTCGAATCCATCATGTCGAAGTTTCCTAACCTGCAGCCCTCGGCCTACCAGGCGCTCGAGGCCATGCTCGGGGTGGGGCATCCGGGTTCGATCTGGCACCAGTACACCGCTTACATCGTCGATGTCTTCCACTTCAACTTCGGCACGGACGTCACGCAGTACCCCGCCCAGGTCTCTACCCTTCTCGCCGAATCCATCCCGTGGACCGTCGCCCTGGTCGGAACGGCGACGGTCATTGCCTTCGTGATCGGTACCGGGCTCGGCATCGCGGCCGGCTGGCGGCACGGGGGCGCGCTGGACCGGGTACTGCCCGGCCTCATGACCCTGCAGGCGATCCCCTACTTCTTCTTCGCGCTGATCCTGATCGAACTGTTCGCCGTCAGGCTGCACGTCTTCCCGATCGGCCAGGGCTACGCGGAGGGCCAGGTCCCCGGGTGGAACTGGTCGTTCATCGGCAGCGCCGTCTACCACTCGCTGCTCCCGGCGCTCACCATCATCCTCACCTCGATCGCCGGCTGGATGCTGCAGATGCGCAACGTCATGATCACCACGGTCGGCGAGGACTACGTGATCGCGGCCCAGGCCAAGGGCCTGCCCAGCCACCGCGTCGTCTTCACCTACGCGGCCCGCAACGCGATCCTGCCCCAGCTGCAGGGGTTCGGCCTGGCGATCGGCTTCGTGGTGTCGGGCGCCCTGGTCATGGAGATCGTCTTCTCCTACCCGGGCATCGGCCTGCTGCTGCTCAACGCGGTCACCTCCAACGACTACCCGCTGATGCAGGCGATCTTCCTGGTGATCACCTTCGCCGTGCTGCTGGCCAACATGATCGTTGACCTCATCATCGTGTTCGTCGATCCCCGCGCACGAGCCGGGGAGGTGGCGCGATGACCGCCATCCAGCTGGTCAGCACGGACGCGACCGCGCAGCCGCAAGAAGACGCCAAGCCCGGCCGCTGGCGCCGGATGCCCCCCAAGGCCAAGGTCGGCGCCATCCTGCTCGGCCTGTTCGTGCTCATAGCGATCATCGGCCCGCTGATCGCGCCGTATGACCCCTCGTACGGCAATCCCTCCCCCGCCCTCTCCATGCACGCCCCGTACGCAGCGCACCTGCTCGGTACTACCCAGAGCGGGCAGGACGTCCTGTCCCAGCTCCTGGTCGGGATCCGGCTCACCCTCGAGCTGGCGTTCCTCGTCGGCGTGGTGGCCACGGCGGTCGCGGTGATCGTCGGAGTCACGGCCGCCTTCCTCGGCGGCGTATGGGACGAGGTCCTGTCGCTGTTCACTAACGTGTTCCTGGTCATCCCGGCCCTGCCGCTGCTCATTATCCTGCTCGGCTACCTGCAGACGAAGGGCCAGACCGCGACCATCGTCGTGCTTGCCGCGCTCGGCTGGCCCTGGGGCGCGCGGGTGATCCGCGCGCAGACACTGGCCATCCGCAACCGCGACTTCGTGGCCGCGTCCCAGGAGACCGGGGAGAAAACCTGGCGGGTCATCGCCTACGAGATCGTGCCCAACGAGGTAAGCCTGATCGCGGCCAGCTTCGTGAACACCGTGCTCTACGCGATCGGCGCCTCGGTGGCCCTCGCCTTCATCGGCGTCGCCAACCTCAACAGCTGGAGCCTGGGCACCATGCTCTACTGGGCGCAGAGCCAGCAGGCCCTGGAGCTTGGAGCCTGGTGGTGGTTCGTGCCGCCCGGCGTGGCGGTGGCGCTGATGGGAACCGGCCTGGTGCTACTGAACACCGGAATCGATGAGCTCGGCAACCCGCGGCTGCGCAACGCAACCAGCGCCAGCCGGATCGCCGGGCGCTGGCTGCGGCCCGCCGATCCGACGCCCGTGCTGGCCGAGGTCTCCCAGCGGCGCGGCAAGGTGGCCGGGTTCCTGCACTCGTTCTCCCGCAGTTCACTGCTCGACGAGACCGAGGGAGGCAGGCCCTGATGAGCGCGAACCCAGACCAGGCCCCGACCCCTGTAGCCGCTTCTCCGGTCGTCCCCGCTCCTGGCGCCAGCCCGGATCCTGTGCTCGAGATCCGGGACCTGTCGGTCGTCTACCGGACGCCCGGCGGTGACGTCCGGGCGGTGGACAAGGTGAACCTAGCCCTGGCCGCCGGGGAGGTGATCGGCTTGGCCGGCGAGAGCGGCTCGGGCAAGTCCACGCTCGTCTATGGCGCGACCCGCCTGCTGCGGGCACCGGCCCTGATCACGAACGGCAGCGTCCGCTACGCCGGACGCCGGGTGACCAAGCCAGTCGATATGCTGAAGCTGCGCCCAGATGAGCTGCAGCGGCTGCGCTGGCGGGAGATCTCCATCGTCTTCCAGAGCGCGATGAACGCGCTGAACCCGGTGCTCAACGTCCAGGACCAGCTGCTTGACGTCATTCACGCGCACATGCGGATGCCGAGGGGCGAGGCCAGGGACAAGGCGGGCTCGCTGCTCGACCTGGTCGGCATCCCGCGATCGCGGCTGCGCAGCTATCCCTTTGAGCTGTCCGGCGGCATGCGCCAGCGGGTGATGATCGCGATGGCGCTGGCCACCGAGCCCGAGGTCGTCATCATGGACGAGCCGACCACCGCGCTGGACGTCGTGGTGCAGCGCGACATCCTGGCCCAGATCGTGGAGCTCAAGGAGCGCCTCGGCTTCTCGATCCTGTTCATCACGCACGACCTGTCCCTGCTTCTGGAGCTGGCCGACCGGATCGCCGTGATGTACGCCGGGCAGCTGCTGGAGATCGGTACGGCCGAGGAGATCCAGCGCGAGCCGTCGCACCCCTACACCAGGGGCCTGCTCAACTCGTTCCCCTCGCTGCGCGGCCCGCGCCGCGAGCTGGCCGGCATACCCGGCTCACCGCCCGACCTGCGTAACCCGCCGCCCGGCTGCCCGTTCCTGCCGCGCTGCGGATACGGCACGACGGCGTGCGAGGAAGTCGAGATGCACCTGCTGCCCGTCGCCACCTCCAACGACCGGGGGCACGTGACCGCCTGCCCGTTCGTACTCCCGCAGACACCGCCCCCGTCGCCCCTCTCGGCGTCCCGTAAGCAGCCTGAAACCGCCGAGGAGCTGGGATCATGACCGAGCAGACGCTGACGTCCGCAGCCGCAGGGCGCGGGCCGCTGGCCATGGAGGCGATCTCGGTCAGCAAGGACTTCCGCATCGGCCGCAGCCAGACCCTGCACGCGGTGCGCGATGTCTCCTTCAACCTCTACCAGAGTGCCGTGGTGGCGCTAGTGGGCGAGAGCGGGTCGGGCAAGTCGACGGCCGCCCGGCTGCTGGCCGGGCAGGAACGCCTCACCTCCGGCCTCATCAAGCTGGACGGCAAGCAGGTGCAGGTGGCCCACCGCAGTGACTTCCGGCGCTACAAGAGCCGAGTTCAGCTGGTGTTCCAGGACCCGTTCTCCTCGCTGAACCCGGTGCACACCGTGCGCTACCACATCGAGCGCCCGGTGAAGCTACACCAGGGTAAAGGCGTGAAGGTGGACGATGAGGTCGCCGCCCTGATGGAGCAGGTGCGGCTCACGCCCGCGAAACATTTCCTGGACAAGTACCCGTATGAGCTATCCGGCGGCCAGCGGCAGCGGGTCTCCTTCGCCCGTGCGCTCGCCGCCCACCCGAAGGTGCTGCTGGCCGACGAGCCGGTATCCATGCTCGACGTCTCGATCCGGCTCGAGATGCTCAGCCTGCTCGACGACCTCCGTCAGCGCTTCAGGCTCGCCATGCTCTACATCACCCATGACATCGCCTCGGCCCGCTACTTCGCGGACGAAGTGCTGGTCATGTACGCCGGGGAGATCGTGGAGCGCGGCCCGGCCGAGGAGGTCACCCAGCACCCGGCACACCCCTACACCCAGCTGCTCGTCGCCTCGGCCCCGGACCCAGACAACCTAGGCAGCACCCTCCGAAGCAGCACCTACCGAAGCAGCACCTACCGAAGCAGTATCCACCGAGACACCACACCACCCCAGGGATCTCACGCGCCCAAGCACCCGCAGGCCGCGACATCGGTCGGCTGCCCGTTCAGCCCCCGGTGCCCGTTCGCCGATGACCGCTGCCGCCAGGAGGACCCACCCCTCATGCAGATATCCGCCACGCGGGGCGCGGCCTGCTGGCGGCTGGACGTCGCCGCGCCCGAGCTCGTCTCCGGGCTGGCGGAAGGTGGGCGTACGACCGCGAACTAACCCCATAACCGAAACGAGAGAAAGACGAAAGTGATGAGGAGATTGCACAGCCATAGACAGCTATTGGCGGTAGCGGCCGCTACCGTGCTCGCGGGCGGGCTCGCCGCGTGTTCGTCAAGCACAAGCTCAAGCACAGGCGCAAGCTCGAGCTCAAGTGCTAGTACCACGGGAAAGACCCTGGTCATGGAGAGTTCCCCGGAGACCTCCATTACCCAGGACTTCAACCCGTTCGTGGCCACCGGCGATGCCTACGGCATGGGCGCGACGGGGCTCATCTATGAGCCGCTGCTCGAGTTCGACCTTGCCGCGCCACCGAAGTACTATCCGTGGCTCGCCACGTCCTACGCGTGGTCCAACGGCGGCAAGACGATCACCTTCGCGATCCGCCAGGGCGTGAAGTGGAGCAACGGCACGGCGTTCACCCCGGCGGACGTGGCCTTCACCTTCAACCTGATGAAGAACAACGCGTCAATCAACCTCGCCGGCCTGAAGATCTCCAGCGTCACGACGTCCGGCAACAACGTCGTGCTCACGTTCCCGACGGCCCAGTACACCAACCTGGAGAATATCGCCGGCACCGCGATCGTGCCGCAGGCGATATGGAGCAAGGCCGGCAACCCGGCGACCTTCGCGGACGCGAACCCGGTCGGCACCGGACCCTACACGCTGGGCAGCTTCACGCCGCAGGGCTTCACGCTGGTCAAGAACCCCAATTACTGGCAGGCGTCCCTGGTCAAGGTCCCGAAGGTCTACTTCCCGGTCTACACCTCCAACACCGGCGCGCTCAGCGCGCTGTTCTCCGGGCAGATCGACTGGACCGGGAACTTCATCCCCGGCCTGCAGAAGAGCTTCGTCGACACCAACCCCTCCGAGCACCACTACTGGGAGGCACCCGGCGGCACCAACAGCCTCATGCCGAACCTGAACACGTGGCCGACCAACCAGCTGGCCGTACGGCAGGCCATCAGCGCGGCGATCAACCGCAACCTCATCGCCTCGGAAGGCGAAGCTGGCCTGGAGGACCCGGTCCTTAACGCCACCGGCCTGACGCTGCCGACCTTCAGCGCCTGGAGTGCCCCGGTCGCCTCAATGACGGTCTCGGCCACCGGCAGCGCGGCCGCCGCGAAGCAAATACTGGAGAAGGCCGGCTACACCCTGAGCAGCAACGGCTTCTTCACCAAGGGCGGGAAGACCGTCTCCATCGCCATCACCGACCCGTCTGCTTACACGGACTACGCCGAGGACGACTCCATCGTGGCGCAGGAACTGCGGGCGGCCGGCATCGACGCCACGTTCCAGGGCCAGTCGGTGGACGCCTGGAACACCGACGTCGCCGACGGTGACTTCCAGCTGACCTCGCATTGGTCGAACGCCGGGCTCACCCCGTACACCATGTACGACGGCTGGCTGGACAGCTCGCTTGCCACCGGCTCGGCCGCGACCGGCGACTACGAGCGGCTGAACGACCCCGCGGTCAACGCCCAGCTGGCCACGCTGGCCGGGGCCTCGACGACCGCCCAGCAGACCGCGGACCTGGCCCCGATCGCGAAGTTCGTCGCGGCGGACCTGCCGATCATCCCGACCACCACCGCGTCGGACTGGTTCGAGTACAACTCGCAGAACTACGTCGGCTGGCCGACTCAGAGCAACCCCTATGAGAGCGGTCAGCCGTCCGGGACGAACAACGGCCCCGGTTCCGGCACCGACGAAGTGGTAATCCTTCACCTCACGCCGGCGAGCTAAACTCTCCTCGGCACTTAAGCGGGCCCGCCCCTGGCAACCCCCCCCACCGGGGGCGGGCCTCATCGCAAAATCCCCGCCTGTCCATTAACCCAGCTACTGCCTCAGGGAAGCGTCTGCGGATGAGCGCGCCGCCGCGCATTGCCTTCAGTACCCTCGCGTTCCCGTACGCCACCCTGGCGGCGGCCGCCACGGCCGGCCGCCGCTGGGGCTACTCGGGCATCGAACTGCGGCTCATCGACGGCGAGCTCATCGAGCCGTCGATGCCCGCCGCCCGCCGGGTGCAGGTCAAGCGGACCCTGGCCGCGGTCGGCCTGCCCGTCGTCGCGGTAGACAGCTCGGTCCGCCTAACCGGCGACGATCCCGCTCCCGAGCTACGACGGTTCCTCCAGCTGGCCAGCGACTGGGAGGCCCCGCTGGTACGTGTGTTCGGCGGCGCGCTGGCCGCCGGCTCGTCCCCGGCGCGCGAGGAGCAGCTCAGGACCGCGGCGGGCGTGCTCGAGGACGCGGTGCCGATGGCCCGGCGGCTTGGTGTCGCCATCGGCGTGGAGACACACGATGCCTTCTCCGCCTCCTCGGTCGTGGCCGGCCTGCTGGCCCTGGTGCCCTCGGACCTGGTGGGTGCCGTGTGGGACAGCCATCACCCGCACCGGATGGGCGAGACGCCAGCCGAGGTGTACGCCAATCTCGGCTCCCGGATCCTGCTCGCGCAGGTCAAGGACGCCCGCCGCCTGGCGGACGGTCAATGGCGGCTGGTGCCGCTCGGCGAGGGCGAGGTGCCGGTCAGGGACATGCTGAGGCTGCTGGCGGCCGGTGGCTACCCGCACTGGATCTCGGTCGAGTGGGAAAAGCGCTGGCACCCCGAGATCGAGGAGCCGGAGGTGGCGCTGCCCCAGCACCTGGATCTGCTCACTAACTGGATGGAAGCCCTATGACCCGCGGTTTCGGGATCGTTGGCGCCGGGGTGATCGCGGGCATGCACGCCGATGCGATCGCGACCCTGGCCGGCGCCCGGCTGGTGGCCGTCACCGACGTGGCCGCCGGGGCCGCCGCCGCGTTCGCCGCGGCCCGCGGCTGCGCGGCCGAGCCCGATCTGGTCGCGCTGCTGGCCCGGGCGGACATCGACGTGGTGTGCGTCTGCGTGCCGAGCAGCCTGCACGCCGAGGTCGGCATCCGCGCGGCCAAGGCGGGCAAGCACCTGGTGGTGGAGAAGCCGATCGACCTCACCCTGGAGGCAGCCGACCGGCTCATCGAGGCAGCGCGCACGGCCGGCGTGGCCCTGACCGTAATCTCCCAGCACCGCTTTGATCCGGGCCTGACCGAGCTGAAGCGCCTGCTCGGTGAGGGTGCCCTGGGCCGCCTCGTGCTCGGCGAGGCCAGCACGAAGTGGTACCGCACCCAGGCGTACTACGACAGCGCCGGATGGCGCGGCACCTGGGCCATGGACGGCGGGTCACTGATGAACCAGGGCGTCCACTACGTCGACCTGCTGCGCTGGTGCATGGGTCCGGTCACCGAGGTCACCGCGGTCTGCACCACTCAGGCCCACCAGATCGAGGTCGAGGACACCGCGCTGGCCATGGTCAGGTTCGGTTCGGGCGCCGTGGGCACGATCCTGTCGAGCACGGCCGCCTTTCCCGGCTTCCCGCAGCGGCTGGAGATTACCGGCACCGAGGGCACCGTGATCATCGAGGACGGCCAGATGGTCCGCCGCGCGTTCGGCGCCGGCGCGCGGGCCGACGGCGACGACGGCGACCAGGACGATGCCGGCGAGCGTCTGGGGACAGCATCCGACCCGGCGGCGCTTGAGGTCTCCGGCCACGCGGCGCAGCTCGCCGACCTGCTGGCCGCGATCGACGAGGGACGTGAGCCCGCCGTCGACGGGCAGGCCGGCCGCGACGCGCTCCAGATCGTCTGCGCCGTGTACGAGTCGGCCCGCGCCGGCCGCACCGTCACCCTGGGTTCATGACCGTCACGCTCAGCGGGTTCGCCGACGAGATCTCGTCCGACCCGCGCCAACAGCTCGCCACGCTGGCCGCAGAATCCATCACGCACCTTGAGCTCCGCAGCGCGTGGTCGGTCAACGTGGCCGACTTCACCGGCGAGCAGCTCGCCACCTTCCGGGCCGTGCTGGATGACGCCGGGGTGCGGGTCTCGGCGATCGGGTCGCCGATCGGGAAGATACCGCTCGACGCGCCGCTCGGCCCCGAGCTTGACCGGATGCGCCGGATCGCTGACGTCGCCCGCGAGCTCGGCACCGCGATCGTCCGCGTGTTCTCCTTCTTCGTCCCGCCCGGTGAGCCGCCGCAGCGGCACCGGGCGCAGGTCATCGACCGGATGGCCACCCTGGCTGAGATCGCCGCCGGGCAGGGTCTGGTGCTGGCGCACGAGAACGAGAAGGAGATCTTCGGCGACACTCCAGGCCGCTGCGCCGACCTGATCGCCTCGGTGAACTCCCCCGCCTTGCGGGCGACGTTCGACGCGGCGAACTTCGTCCAGTGCGGCGTCAGGCCTTTTGACGATGCCTACGGCCTGATCCGGCCCTACCTGGTCTATCTGCAGGTCAAGGACGCGCTCGCGGCGACGGGCGAGGTCGTGCCCGCCGGCCAGGGCGACGGGCAGGTGCGCGAGACGCTGGCCGCGTTGCGGGACTCGGGCTTCGAAGGCTTCGTGTCGCTGGAGCCGCACCTGGCCCAGGCGGGCCGCTACGGCGGGTTCAGCGGCCCCGAAGGATTCGCGCGGGCCTCGCAGTCTCTCAAACTTATCCTGAACGAGCTGGGTATCTCGTGGCGCTGAAAACTGGCACGTCCGCGGGGCTGACGCCCTCTTCGGCTAAGCCGGCCCGAACCCGCTCGCCTTGACGGTGTTGACTTGGATCATGCGGGTACTGGACGCTCTTTCCGACCATCCGCGCTGAACCTCCAGGAGGTGCGCATGCCAACCCCATCAGCCACGACCAATGCCGACCTGGCGCTCGCTGCCGAACTCGGCCAGCAACTGCGCGTGGACTCCGTCCGATCGAGCACATCGGCCGGGTCCGGGCATCCCACCTCCAGCATGTCCGCCGCCGACCTGATGGCCGTCCTGGTCAGCCGGCATCTCCGCTACGACTGGGACAGCCCCGATCACCCCGGCAACGATCACCTCATCTTCTCCAAGGGCCACGCATCGCCGCTGCTCTACTCCATCTATAAGGCGGTCGGGGTGATCTCCGACGAGGAGCTGATGACCGGCTACCGCCGCTTCGGGTCGCGGCTGGAAGGCCATCCCACCCCGGTCCTCCCCTGGGTCGACGTGGCCACCGGCTCCCTCGGGCAGGGCCTGCCGGACGGCGTTGGCGTCGCGCTGGCCGGCAAGTACCTCGACAAGTTGCCGTACCGGGTCTGGGTCCTGTGTGGTGACAGCGAGATAGCCGAAGGCTCCATCTGGGAGGCCCTGGACAAGGCCTCGTATTACAAGCTGTCGAACCTGGTCGCCATCGTCGACGTCAACCGGCTTGGCCAGCGCGGCCCTACCGAGCACGAATGGGACACTGAGACCTACCGTCGCCGCGTGACCGCGTTCGGGGCCCGGGCGTTCGTCATCGACGGGCACGACGTCGCCGCGATCGACAGGGCCCTGGCCCAGGCCGGAGACCTCAGCGGGGAGCAGCCGACGGTCATCCTGGCCCGGACGCTCAAGGGCCGCGGCTTCTCCGAGGTAGAAGACAAGGAAGGCTGGCACGGCAAGCCGCTCCCGCCGGAGATGGCCGAACGCGCCGTCATCGAGCTCGGCGGCGAACGTAACCTGCTCGTCCGGGGCCCGGTACCGGAGGATGCGGCCCCGCGCCACCCGGCCCGCGCCAACAGCGCGGCCGAGATCAAGCTGCCGGCCTACGACCCCGGCCAGAAGGTAGCCACCCGCAAGGCCTACGGCGACACGCTGGCGGCGGTCGGTGCCCGTCCCGACGTGGTGGCCATGGACGGTGAGGTGAGCAACTCGACCTTCGCCGACGAGTTCGCCAAGGCCTATCCCGAGCGCTACTTCGAGATGTTCATCGCCGAGCAGCAGCTGGTCGCCGCGGCGGTGGGCGTCGGCGTGCGCGGCTACCGGCCGTTCGCCTCTACCTTCGCCGCGTTCTTTACCCGGGCTTACGACTTCATCCGGATGGCGGCCATCTCCCGGGCCAGCATCTGCCTGGTGGGCTCGCACGCCGGCGTGGAGATCGGTGCCGACGGCCCCTCCCAGATGGCGCTGGAGGACCTGGCCATGATGCGCGCGGTGCACGGGTCCACCGTGCTCTACCCCAGCGATGCGACCAGCACCGCCGCCCTGGTCGAAGCGATGGCCGACCTGGAGGGCATCTCGTATATGCGGACCACCAGGGGTGCCTATCCGGTCCTCTACGCCGCCGGGGAGTCGTTCCCGGTGGGCGGCTGCAAGGTACTTCGATCGGCCGACGATGACCAGGTGACCCTGGTTGGCGCCGGGGTGACGCTTCACGCCTGCCTGGCCGCGGCTGACCAGCTGCGGGACGAGGGCATCGGCGCCCGGGTGATCGACCTGTACTCGGTCAAGCCGATCGACACCGCGACCCTCTCGGCCGCCGCCGCAGCCACCGGGGGACGGCTGGTCCTGGCCGAAGACCACCATCCGGAGGGCGGCCTCGGGTCAGCCGTCGTCGACGCCCTGACCAGCCTCGGGCGCACCGAGCTGGCCATCGCCCATCTCGCGGTCAGCGAGATGCCCGGGTCCGGCACCAGCGAAGAACTGCTAGACGCCGCCGGGATCAGCGCCGGCCACATCGCGGCCGCCGCCCGGCGCCTGCTCACCTAGATGCTGCCGGTCAGGCCCCAGCGGCGGCGGATGGAGCGGTCGGCCATGCTGAACAGCGTGTGCACGAGGATGCCGAGGACCAGGATCACGATGATGATCGCGGTGGCGCTCTCCATGTCGGACTGATCCTGGTCGGTGGACAGCAGCACGCCGAGCGACGGCTGGTTCGCGATGATGACCAGCAGTTCGCCCGCCATCAGGCTGCGCCAGGCGAACGCCCAGCCCTGCCTGAGCCCGGCCACCAGCGCGGGCATCGAGGCCGGCAGGATCAGGTACCGGTACAGGGACAGCCTGCGCAGCCCCATCATCGCGCCCGCCTTGAGCAACAGCGGCGGGGTGTAGTCCACGCCCGCGATCAGGCCGTTGGCGATGGAAGGGGCGGCGCCAAGGACGATGACGAACAAGATGGCGGTGGTCGAGATCCCGAACAAGATGATGGCGAACGGGAACCAGGCGATCGACGGCATCGTCTGCAACCCGGTGATCAGCGACCCGACTGCCGCCCGCAACGGCCGGATCCTGGATACCAGGGCCCCGACGACCGCGCCGATGAGCACGGCGAGGCCGAACCCGACGACCGCACGCTCCAGGGTGGTGCCGATGGCGTGCCACAGCAGGCCGGTCTGCAGCTGGCCCCAGAGATTGGACAGGGTCGCGCCGGGCCCGGGGAAGATCTCCTTCTTCCAGCCGCTGAGATGGATCAGCTGCCATATCGCGAGCACGATGACGATGGCGAGCACCACCGGCCAGGTGCCGCCCCAGGCCCGGGAGGCCAGCTGCCGGCCGCGCTGATCTTCCGGCGCCTCGAGGGACTCGAGCCAGGCCAGCTTCTCCTCGTAGGCGGGCACGTCCACGTTCCCGTAGACGGCGGGCTCGTTGTCAGTGGCCATCGCGGCTCATCTCCTCACGCAGCCGGTCGGTGATCCGCGCGGCCAGTTCCGCGACCGGCGCGGAGTCGATCCGGCGTGGTCGCTGGATCGGCACCGCGAACTCGTCGATGATCCGGCCGGGGCGGCTGCTCAGCACCACCACCCGGTCGCCGAGCCGGACCGCCTCCTGGACGTTGTGGGTCACGAACAGGACGGTCAGGTGGCGTTCCACGCAGATGCGGTCGAGCTCATCGTGCAGCACATCCCTGGTCATCGCGTCCAGCGCGCCGAACGGCTCGTCCATCAGCAGCACGTCGGCGTCTTGGGCCAGCGCGCGGGCCAGCGCGACCCGCTGCCGCATGCCGCCGGAGAGCTGATGTGGCCGCTTGGCGCCGAACTCGCCCAGGTGCACCGTCTCGAGCAGCTCACCGGTCCGCCGACGGCGCTCCGCCTTACCCACGCCGCGGGCGCGCAGGGCCAGTTCCACGTTGCCCGCCGCGGTGAGCCAGGGGAACAGCGCGGGCTCCTGGAACATGAAGGCCACCTGCCCCCCGCCCACCTCCCCTGCCCCCTTCCCTGTCGACACCTCGCCCGCCGTCGGCTGCTCAAGCCCGGCGACCAGGGAAAGCAGTGTGGACTTGCCGCAGCCTGAGGCGCCGATGAGGCAGGTGAACTCACCCGGCGCCACCTCGAGCGATACCTGGTCGAGCGCCCGGACGGCCGAGCTGCCGCGTCCGAACACCTTAGACACGCCTGTCAGCCGGACGGCCCCCCCGACGGGGGGTGCCGCCCGGCGATCAGTAACCGCCACCGAAGTACCTCCTAGGAGCTGACCTGCGATTCGCCGGCCGCGGCCAGCGCCGTGTTGAGCGGTCCGAGATCGAAGATCCCGCTCAGGTTGACCGGCTTGAGCAGGCCGAGCGATACGGCCTGCGAGGCGTCGCTCGTCAGCGAGGACGCGTCCGGGTCGTTGGTGAAGGTGATCTCCTTGAACGCCGCCGCGACGATGCTCGCCTTGAGCGGCTTGCCGGTGTAAGAGGCCAGCTCAGCGTTCGCGTCCGCCTGGGCAGCGGCGGGGCTGGACTTGATGAAGTCGTTGGCCTGGATCTGGGCCTTAACCAGGTCCGCGACGATCGCGGGGTGCGCGGCCAGGAAGGTCTGCGTCACGACAAGCAAGGTGGTGACGCCGGTCTCGCTGAGCAGCACCGTGCCTCCGTCCTTGACCATCTCGACGTCGTACGGCGCGGGCTCGGATCCGCCGGCGATCTGCCCGGATTCGAACTCGAGCACCGCGGCCGAATTGGGCGTCGTCGGCTTGATGAAGGCGTCTCCGCCGCCGGTCGTGGTGGTCGCCAGGCCGTTCTGCTTGAGCCAGGCGCGCAGCGCGACATCCTGCGTGTTGCCGAGCGAGGGAGTCGCCAGCGTCTTGCCCTTGAGCTGGGAGGCGGAGGTGATGCCCTTCTTGACGACGATCGAGGCGCCGCCCGTCGCAGCGCCCGAGATGATCCTGATCGCGCTGCCGTTCGACTTCTGCCAGGCGTTGATGGCCGGGTTCGGCCCGACGTAGGCGGCGTCAAGCTGGCCGGCCAGCAGGGCCGTGGTCTCCTCGGTCCCGGTGCTGAACGCGGTGGCCTGCAGCGTGCCCGCTGAGCCGAGGTCCTTGGTGAAGAAGCCCTCTTTCAGGCCGACAAGGGCGGAGGCGTGGGTGATGTTCGTGAGGAAGCCAAGCCTGACCGTTACCTGCGCGGCGCTGGCAGACGAGTTTGCCGCCGCCGCACCCGAAGAAGTGGTACTCGAAGAAGAGGAGGAGCAGCCCGCGGCCAGGAGGAGAGCAGCACCAGCCGCCGCAGCGGCTATGACACGTCGCATCTAGCACCTCGATAATTAATTTCTATCGTTTATATAGGAATTAAGATCGGTTCACTATACATGAACTAGGCAATGTGGGAAATTGGCTGCGGCCGAGCCCATCAGGGCCGCCGGCCCGAAGCTGGCTGAGGGCTCTGCGGAGCCGTCCGGGCCAACCCGCTATCAGTTGCCTTCGTCGCTCGAATCCTGCAGGGTAACGCCCGCCACCGAAGGAAACTTGGCCAGGCACGTTTCCAGCTGAGCCACTTCCGCGTCGGACGCGTGGTTGATCTGGAAGGTCAGCTGCTGGAGCGCATACGGAGAGTTGAGGTCAGACGGCAGCGGCTGCGCGGTCACGGCCGGGATCTTGGCGCAGGTCGAACGCACCGCCAGCCGCTGCGGCACCGGCGTGCCGTCCTGGAAGGAGACGACGGCCTGCCGCTGCCCGAGCGCTGCGTCGAACCGCGCGCAGCCCGCCAGCGCGGTCACAGCCGCGAGAGCCAGGCACGCGCCGGTCAGCCGACGACGCCGGCCCGCACCCACTACGCCGGGTAGTACCTGCATGATCCCAGCCTAAGGGCTTACGGCGCCCGGTACGGTATCGGCAGGGCCTTTACTATAAGGCCTAACCAGGAGGACATATGGCCGGCCGGATCGAGGACTACGCCATCGTCGGCGACATGCAATCGGTCGCGCTGATCAGTACGGACGGCTCGGTGGACTGGCTGTGCCTGCCGCGCTTCGACTCCGAGGCGTGCTTCGCGGCCCTGCTCGGCACGGACGACCACGGCCAGTGGCGGATCGCGCCGGTCCCGGGGACCGCCGCGGCGACCCGGCGGTACGCCGGGGACACCCTGATCCTGGAAACCGACTGGGAGACCCCGGACGGCGCGGTCCGCGTGACCGACTTCATGCCGCCGCGCGACGACGACGAACCGCCCGTGCTGGTCCGCATCGTGACCGGCCTGCGCGGGTCCGTGGACATGAATGTCACGCTGCGAGTGCGCTTCGGATACGGCTCCATCGTGCCCTGGCTGACCCAGGTCAAGGACGGCATCAGGGCGACCGCGGGCCCGGACGCGATCTGGCTGCGCACGCCCGTCCGATTGACCGGGCATGGCCTAGCGCACACCGCGACGTTTGGCGTCGCCGAGGGCGAATCGGTCCCGTTCGTGCTCACCTACATGCCCTCGCACAAGAGCGAGCCCGCGCACACCGATGCCTTCCAGTCTCTCGACCAGACCAGGAGTTTCTGGTCCGGATGGGTGTCACGCTGTACTTACGACGGCGACTACCGCGATGCCGTGATCCGGTCGCTGATCACCCTGAAGGCGCTGACCTACCGGCCCACCGGCGGCATCGTCGCCGCCGCCACCACCTCGCTGCCCGAGGACATCGGCGGCGTCCGCAACTGGGACTACAGGTACTGCTGGCTCCGGGACGCCACCATTACCCTGGAGGCGCTGCTGCGCACCGGGTACACGGAAGAGGCGAAGGCCTGGCGGCTCTGGCTGGGCCGGGCCATCGCCGGCCACCCGCAGGACCTCCAGATCATGTACGGCGTGGCCGGCGAACGGCGGCTGGCCGAGTGGGAGGCGGGCTGGCTGCCCGGGTACGAGAACTCGGCGCCGGTGCGGATCGGGAACGCAGCGGCCGGCCAGCTCCAGCTCGACGTGTACGGCGAGGTCATCGATGCGCTCCAGCTCAGCTGCAGGGTCGGGCTGCACGACGACGAGCACACCTGGTCGCTGCAGCGGTCGCTGCTGAAGTTCCTCGAGGAGCACTGGGCCGAGCCCGACGAGGGGCTCTGGGAGGTGCGCGGGCCGCGGCGCCACTTCGTCCACTCCAAGGTCATGGCCTGGGTCGCCTTCGACCGCGCGGCCAGCTACGCGGAGCAGGCGGGCAAGACGGACCTGGCGGCTAGGTGGCGGGTCACCCGCGACGTGATCAAGCGCGAGGTGTGCGAGAAGGGTTTCAACGCCGAGCGCGGCGCCTTCACCCAGTACTACGGCGCGGCCGAACTCGACGCCTCGGTCCTGCTCATCTCCGACGTGGGCTTCCTGGACGCAGACGACCCCCGGATCGTGTCCACCATGAAGGTCCTGCAGCGAGACCTGATGCAGGACGGCTTCCTGCGCAGGTACGAGCTTCCGGCCGACGGCATGTCCGCGGTGGACGGGCTGGCCGGCTCGGAGGGGGCCTTCCTCGCCTGCAGCTTCTGGATGGCGAACGCGCTCGAGCTGAGCGGCCGCCACGAGGAGGCGGTGGAGCTCTTCGAGCGGCTGCTGGCCCTGCGTAACGACGTAGGCTTGCTCAGTGAGGAATACGATCCGCGCTACGGCAGGCTGGTCGGCAACATGCCCCAGGCGT
>CAWDEB010000014.1:0-89666 GCA_963801155.1 uncultured Actinomycetes bacterium | reverse complement strand
CTCAGGACCGTCACACAGCGCTCAGGAGGATCCGCGCGTTCGCCCGCGCCTGACCCGGCTCTGGGAGGGCCATGACTTCCCGGTCAAGGCGGTGCTGATCGTCACGCACAACATCGAGGAGGCGGCCGGGCTGCGGCTGCGGCACGCGGTCTGAGCGCGCGCGTTTCCGCGGAACGCCGGCCCGCCGGGCGCGGTGTTCAGTCCTCGCCGGAGAACCGCTCCCAGGCGGCCTGCTTGGATACGCCGAGCGCCGCTCCGATCCGGCCACCAGCCTTTGGACCGGTGTCGATGCCGGCTTCCGCATCACGCGATTCTGTGACTTATCCGGGCGAAGACGGCGAGTAACGTGGGAGTCGCGCGGCGGCGGTCCCCCTCCTATCCGCCGCCGCGCCGGCCTGCGGCGGGGCTGGAGCGCTGGCTCGGAGGTGGAACCACGTACCGTTCTGTAATAAATGTCTCCGGGGCGGGAGCGGGATGAAGCCGCTGGTGCGGGCGGCGTAGTCGGCGTACTGGGGTCTGGTCGCGGCCATCCGCCGGTCGGTGAGCCGCTGGCCGGTGCCGCGGGTCAGGATGAAGGTCATCAGCAGCGGGGCGATCACGGTGGGCAGCTCGGCCCAGGAACCGAGGGCGATGAGGAACAGGCCCCACCACATGCAGAAGTCGCCGAAGTAGTTGGGGTGGCGGGTGTAGCGCCACAGGCCGCGGTCCATGATCAGGCCTTGGTTACCGTGGGTCGGCCTTGAACCGGGCCAGCTGCCAGTCGCCGAGGGACTCGAAGGCGAAGCCGCCCAGCCAGACGGCGGCGCCGATGACCGTGACCGGGCCGGCCGGGGCCCGCTCGAGCATGCCAGCCTGGACCGGGAGGCAGGCCACCCACAAGATCGCGGCCTGGAGCAGGTAGACGGTGCGCAGCGCGTAGAGGTTCCGGTTTCCTCGGGCCTTGCTGAGCAGGTCCCGGTAGCGCGGGTCCTCTGGGGAACCGCGGTTGCGCCAGGTGACGTAGGCGGCCAGCCGCAGGCCCCAGGCGGCCGAGGCGGCCAGCAGCAGGTAGCGGCGGGCGGGCTGCCCGTGCCCGGCCGAGGCGAGCAGGCTGACCAGGGCGGTCAGCGCGATGCCGATGCCCCACGCGGTGTCCACCACGCTGTGCTTTCCGGACTTCAGGGCCACGGCGAAGGTCACGGCCATCATGACCAGCAGCGCGGCCGCGGTGAGGAGGAGGGTGCGGCCGAACGGGCCGGCCGGGATGCCGCTCACCGGGCGTTCCGTGCTTTCCGTGCTTTCCGTGCTTTCCGGACGGCGAGGATCTGGTCGACGCCCATCCGGCCGTCCTCGAAGGCCAGCGCGCCGCCGGCCAGGTACAGGCGCCAGACACGGACCTGCTCCTCGGTGAGGATGTCCACGACGGCGGGCAGGTTCGCCTCGAAGTTGCGCAGCCAGGCCCGGATGGTTCGGACATAGTCCTCGCGCATGGGCTGGACCCCGGTGACCTCGAACCCGGCGTTCTCGATCAGCCGGACCGTCTCCGGTAGTGGGCGCATGTGCATGTCGGGCGCGATGTAGGACTCGATGAACGGGCCGCCGCCGGGTGTGCGGGTGCCGCGGGACATCTGCTGGATCAGCAGCCGGCCGCCGGGCTTCAGCAAGTCGTGCAGCGCCGCGCAGAATCGCGGGTACTCCGCGGCGCCGACGTGCTCGCCCATCTCCACTGACGCGATCGCGTCGTATGGGCCGTCCAGCGGGTCCCGGTAGTCCTGGATCCGGACCTCGACCCCGGCGCCTCGGCTTTGTGCGTGCCGGCGGACGTAGCTCCCCTGCTCGGCGGACAGCGTCACGGCGGTGACCCGGGCCCGGTGCTCGCGGGCGGCGTGGACGGCTAGCGAGCCCCAGCCGCAGCCCATGTCGAGCAGTCTTGTCCCGGGTTGGAGGCCGAGTTTGGAGCAGATCAGCTCGAGCTTGGCCTGCTGCGCGGCGGCCAGGGTGTCTGCCTTGTCCCAGTGAGCACACGAGTAGGCCATCGTGGGATCGAGGATGAGCTGGTAGAACGCGGCGGGCAGGTCGTAGTGGCCGGCGATCACCGCCTGGTCGCGGGCCCGGCTGTGCAGGCGGCCGCGGACCCGGAGCTCGCAGCCCGGCGGCGCGGGCGGGGGCCAGACGGGGACCTTGAGGCGGACCGCCGTCGCGGTCGCGGCCCAGGCGGCGAGCGCCCAGCGGGCCGGGCTCTGGCCGGCCTTGCTTTGGGGCGCCGGGCTCTGGCCGGCCTTGCTTTGGGGCGCCGGGCTCGGGCGGGCCAGGCGGAGGGCCTGGGTGAGGTCGCCGTCCACGTCGAGGTCGCCGCTGATGTACGCGCGGGCCAGGCCCAGCTCGCCCGGGCACCACAGGATCCAGCTCAGCGCCCGCGGGGTCCGGGCGACCAGGACCGGGGTGTCCGCAGGCCCGGCCTCGCTGCCGTCCCAGGCGCGCAGCCGGACCGGCAGGTCGCGGCCGGCCTGGGTCTTGACCAGTTCCGCGATGACGCCCGCAGCGCCGCCCTTGGCCTTTGCGTCTTTGGCCTTTGCGTCTTTGGCCTTCGGGTCCTTGGCCTTCGAGTCCTTGGCCTTCACGTCCAGAGCCTTCACGTCCAGAGCCCTCATGTCCTTGGCCTTCATGTCCTTGGCCCTCATGTCCTTGGCCTTCATGTCCTTGGCCCTCATGTCCCCTGGGCTTCATGTCCTTGGCCTTCATATCCGGGTCAGGGTGAGCTGGCTGACGCCGATGTAGCCGGAGCGGAAGCCGGCCTTGGAGTAGCACAGGTAGAAGGTCCACATGCGGCTGAACACGTCGTCGAAGCCGAGCCGGGCGACCTCGTCCGCGTTGACCCAAAACCGGTCCCGCCAGATCTTCAGCGTCTCCGCGTAGTGCGGGCCGAAGTCGGTGCGGGCGGTGATCCGCAGCCGGGTGCTGCGGGCCAGGCTGTTCTCGATCGCGGTGAGGGACGGGAGCAGCCCGCCGGGGAAGATGTACTTCTGGATCCAGGTATAGGTGCGGCGGGTGGCCAGCATCCGGTCGTGGGGCATGGTGATCGTCTGCAGCCCGATCCGGCCGCCTGGCGCCAAGTGCTGGTCGAGCGCCGTGAAGTAGCCGCCCCAGTACCGCTCGCCGACCGCCTCGATCATCTCGCAGGAGCAGATGGCGTCGAACGTGCCCTCGATGTCCCGGTAGTCGCGCAGCTCCACGCGGACCCGGCCGGCCAGGCCCGCTTCGGCGACCCGGCGGGCGGCAAGCGCCTGCTGCTCGCGCGAGATCGTCACCGTGACCACGGTGGCGCCCCGCTGCGCGGCGCGGATGGCCAGTTCACCCCAGCCGGTGCCGACCTCCAGGAGCCGACAGCCCGGGCCGGCCCCGGCCCGGTCCAGCAGGCAGTCGATCTTGCGCCGCTGAGCGTCGGCCAGCAGGTGACCGGCGGCCAGCGGCGTGCCGTCGTCTTCTGCCGCGAACAGGGCCGAGGAGTAGGTCATGGTCTCGTCGAGGAACAGCGCGAACAGCTCGTTGGACAGGTCGTAGTGACGGCCGATGTTGCGGCGGGCGCCGTCGCGGGTCTGCATGTCGGCTTTTGGCTGGCGGCGCACCGCGAGCGAGCGCATCCGCTGCAGCCAGGGCGGGATGAGGTCGCTGACGTGGACGGCGAACACGGTGAGCAGCCCGGTCAGGTCGGCGCAGTCCCAGTCGCCGGCCATGTATGACTCGCCGAACCCGATCAGGCCGGAGTCGCCGAACCGGCGGAAGAACTCGCCGGGCCGGTGCAAGACCATGACCGGTGTGGCCGGGCCGCCCGGCGAGCCCGCGCCGAGCAGCCGGCCGTCCGGGAACCGGACGGTGATGGGGAGTACCGCGACCGCCCTGGTGAACAGGGCGCGGGCGACGGCCGTGCGCGCCGCGGAGCCTTGGGGCACGGCGAGGTCGGGCCATCGTTCGGCGTCGACGGCGCAGCGCGGGGCTTGTTGCGTGCTACTGCTCACTGGGCTCCCTCCTGGGGTTGGTGAGGTGGCCGGGGTATGACGGGCAGCCCGCGCAGATACAGCCCGATCCCCTGCCACCGGATCCGGGCCGAGACGGCCGCCGTGGACCAGGGGTGCCGTACGGCGGCGCTGAGCAGGGCCCGCACGGTGGCCGCGGCCGGTGCCGTGCACGGTGGCCACGAACGAAGGCCCGTCGGGGCGGGTGAGCGTGACGCTCAGCGTCAGGGGTTCGCTGCGAGGCCCTGGCCGGCCATGGAGCCCGGGCTCGGGCAGGAACATCCGGTAACCGCCGTCGACCGGATAGAACGGCGAGACGTAGAACCGCTTCGGGACCTGGGCCCGGCCGCGGTCGTCGGGGTGCAGCAGGTAGGCGTGCCGCTGCCGGTAGGTGTTGTGCACCTCGGCCACCACGCAGGCCAGCGTGCCGTCGGCCCGGTGGCACCAGAAGACGGTCAGCGGGTTGAACACGTAGCCGAACACGCGGGCGTGGGCGAGCATCGTCACCCGGCCGCCGGCCAGGTCGATGCCGTGGGATTCGAGGAAGAGGTCGAGGTTTTCGCGGATCGCCCGCCGGGGGTCGCCCAGGTGGTCGCGGCCGTGAAAGCCCGCCAGCAGCCGCAGGCCGGGGCCGAGCCGGGGCACGTGGTCGAGATCGACTAGCCACTGGTAGGTGCGGTAGGTGAACGCGTTCCGCAGTGGTGCCACCCGGGTGTGGGTGATCCGGCATTCGTACAGCACGGCGCCCGGGGCCACCGGGCGCGCCCCGGCCGTCACCAGCTTCCCCGTCACCGGCTCTCCCGTCACCAGGCCCCCCCTAGCGCTTCGGCCGCCCGGGCGCCGGACCGGCAGCCGTCCTCGTGGAAGCCCCAGCCGTGGTAGGCGCCGGCGAAGGCTGTGACCGGCGTGGTCAGTTCGGGCAGGCGGCGCTGGGCGGCGACCGATTCCGGCGTGTAGGCGGGGTGCGCGTAATCCATCCGGCTGATGACCCGGTCCGGGTCCACTGCGGCCTGCCCGTTCAGGGTCACGATGTAGTCCTGGCCGGCGGGCAGGCCCTGCAGCCGGTTCATGTGGTAGCTGATCCGCACCGTCCCGCCGTGGCCCGCCGCCTGGTCCGTCTGGCAGTGGGTGAGCTCGTAGTTCCAGGAGGCCCGGACCGCGGGGCGATCCGGGAGCAGCCGGGCGTCGGTATGCAGCAGGGCCGGGTTCGGGGTGTAGCGGAAGGCGCCCAGTACCTCGCGTTCGGCGCGGGTGGCCGGGGCGAGCAGCGCCAGCGCCTGGTCCGGATGGGTGGCGATCACCACGGCGTCGAACTGGTGCGCCTGGCCGGAGGCGTCGCGCACCTCCGCCCCGTCGGGGTGGCGGTGCACGGCGCGGACCGGGGCGCCGAGCCGGACGCAGGCCAGCCGCTGGGCGACCCGCTCGACGTAGCACCGGGACCCGCCGGTCACGGTACGCCAGGGCGGCGAGCCGGACACCGACAGCATCCCGTGGTTGGCCAGGAAGGCGAACAGGTACCGGGCGGGATAGCGCAGCGCCGTCCCGGCCGGGCAGGACCACACCGCCGCGACCAGCGGCAGCGCGAAGTGTGCCTGGAAGTAGCCGGAGTAGCCGCCACCGTCCAGGAAATCGCCGAAGGTGAGCTCGCCCGGGGCGCCGCCGGGGATGTCATTGGGGAGGCCGCCCTTGGTGCCGCCGGCGGTGTGGCCGCGGTGTCGCCCGCGGTGTCGCCGGCCAGCAGCTGGCGGGCGGAGCGGTGGAACCGCGGGACGTCGGCGAGCAGCCGCAGGAACCGGCCGCCGCCCTGGCGCAGGCCCGCGGCCAGGCCGGCCGGACCCCGCTTGCCCGCGTAGTGCAGGCCGCAGCCGGCGCAGCGGACCGACATGCTCATCTCGGCGGGCCGGGTTCTCACGCCCAGCTCGGCGAACAACCTGGTGAGCAGCGGGTAGGTGCGCTCGTTGTAGACGATGAAGCCGGTGTCGACCGGGACCGGGCCGACCAGATGGGTATCGGCGTGCCCGCCGAGCCTCCGGTCGGCCTCGAACAGCGTCACGTGGTCGGTCCTGGACAGGACGTAGCCCGCGGTCAGCCCGCTGATGCCGCCGCCGATGACGGCGATCCTGCGCCCGGTCACGTTCGTCTCTTGTGGTCCATAGCCGTCATTCGGCGCTGGCCGGTACCGGGATTGCCTGGACGAAGGCCGGCTCGCGGCCAAGCATGTGGCGCAGGGCCGCCTCGAGCTCGGGGTGGCGGAACTGGTGCCCGGCGTCGATCAGCCGCTGCGGGCGGACGCACTGGCTGGCCTCGGCGATCTCGCGGGCACCCTCGCCGCCGAGCAGCAGCCGCGGGCCGAACCCGGGCACGGGCAGCAGCGCAGGCCGGTGCAGCACGCCGGCCAGCGTCGCGGTGTACTCGGAGTTGCGCACCGGCGCGGGGGCGACCGCGTTGACCGGGCCGGACAGGGAAGGGTCGGTCACCGCACGCAGGTAGATGTCCAGCAGGTCGTCCAGGCCGATCCAGGCCAGCCACTGCTTGCCGCTGCCCAGTCGGCCGCCGAGGCCGGCCGCGAAGAGCGGGTACAGCAGGCGCAGCATGCCGCCGCGCGGGGTCTGCACGATGCCGGTGCGGACCTGCACGGTGCGCACGCCCGCCCGGGCGGCCGGGGTGGTGGCGTCCTCCCAGCCGGCGACCACGTCGGCGAGGAACCCGTCGCCCCGGGCGCTGGCCTCGGTCAGCACCTCGTCGCCGCGGTCCGGTCCGTAGATCCCGATGGCCGAGGCCGTGACGAACGCCTGCGGGCCCGCGGCCGCGGCGAGCTCGGCCAGGCGGCGGGTCGGGATGATCCGGCTGTCGCGGATCGCCTGCTTGTGACCGGGGGTAAACCGCCCGGCGATCGACGCTCCGGCCAGGTGGATCACCGCGTCGACGCCGTCCAGCAGGTCAGGCGCGGGATCCTCCGGGCGCCAGTAGCGCTCCCCCGCGTGCCGGGGCGGCCGGCGCACCAGCCGGATGACGTGGTGCCCGCCAGTAGTCAGCAGCGCGGTCAGCGCGGTGCCGATCAGCCCGCTGGACCCGGTGACCGCGATCGTGAGCGGGTCCGGGCAGAATTCGCGGGAGCGCGTCTGGGCGGCCAGGTCGTCGGCCAGTTGCCGGTGCCGGTAGGCGAACATCGGCCGGAGCACCCGGGCCGGCAGCGGCGTCTCGACCACGTTGGTGACGCGGGTGGCCCGCTGGCCCGCCGGGGCGAACTGGTGGGTGTGCCGCCACGGCAGCACCGCGGACAGCGGGAACGAGGTCAGCACGTCCACGAACTCGTGCGGCGGGTCATACTCGCCGGGCTGGTGGGCGGCCACCCAGCGCAGCCCGGCAGGCAGCCGCAGCACGGCCCGCCCGTCCCGGACCGAACCGGCCTCCCGTTCCACCTGGACCGGCGGCCAGGGCGGCATCAGCCGGGAGATGGCTCCCGGCCTGGTGTGCCAGGCGAACACCTCATCCAGCGGCGCGTCGACCACGCTGGAATATTTCAGTCCCATGGCTTCGTCCTCCCCCGGCGTCTCGTCGCCGTCCGTATAAAACAATACTAAACTACCCTAAAAATTCGAGCTAAACCATCATAGGATGAGTGGTAAAGTGCCGAATTGGCCGGAAAGCGCCGGGTTAGCCGGAACGCGCCGCGAAAGCACGAAGGGCATGAAGGCGGGATGCAGCTGCGCGAGGCGGCGGAGACGCTCGGGGTGCACTACCAGACCGTCTATGGCTGGGTGCGGCAGGGCACGCTCCCGGCCCGCAAGACCGGGCGCGGCTACGAGGTGCTCGACCGCGACGTCCTCGCGCTGGCCGAGCGGCGGGCCTCCGGCACTCCGCCGCGGCATGAGGTCCGGGTCCGCGACTGGCCGGCCCAGGCCGGGCGGCTGTACGACGCGATCGTGGCCGGCGACGAGACGCTGGCCCGGCACGAGTTCGACCGGCTCGCGCTCGGCGTGCCAGTGATCGACCTGTGCGAACGGCTCATCGCGCCCGCGCTGCGCCGGATCGGCGAGGAATGGGCCGCGGGCGAGCTCACCATCGCGGCCGAGCACCGGGCCAGCGCCATCTGCGAGCGGCTCATCGCCTCCCGTGCCCACCAGCCGCCGGGCCGCCCGCGCGGGATCGCGGTCACTGCCACGCCGCCCGCGGAACGGCACGCGCTGCCCGCCCTGATGGCGGCGGCCTGCCTGCGGGAGGACCGGTGGCTGGTCCATCACCTGGCCGCGGACCTGCCGGTCACCGAGGTGGTCGGCCTGGCCCTGGAGGTCGGCGCGGACCTGGTCGTGCTGTCGTCGGCGACCGCGCAGACGGCCCGGGCTGCCCGGCGGGCAGCCCGGGAGATCGGCTTCTCCGCGCCGCGGCTGCGCGTGCTGGTCGGCCGGCCGGGGGACACGCTGAGCCAGCTGCTGAAGCTGGCCAGGCCCGATTAGCCGGGGCGGGGCGGCGGGGCGGGGCGGCGGATGGTCTTCCCCGTAGGGCTGCGGACCTGGCTGGTGCCGTCGGGTGGACGGTCAGCTGCCAGCCCATCTCGTGCAGGACGCTGGTCAGGGGCTGGTCAGGGGAGGGCGAGCCGGGCGGCGAAGACCGAGAGCTGGGCGCGCTGCTCGGCCAGGTCGGACGAGGTGGGCGGGACCACCAGGCGGTCCACCCCGCGGGCGGCGTGCCACGAAGGCCAGGCACTCGAGCGGGTCGGCGATCGGCAGGCCGGGCGGGATGGCCATCCCGTAGTAGCTCGCGTCCGGGTACAGCGCGATGTGCTCGGGCACGTAGAAGGACTCGAAACCGCGGTCCTCGGCGTGCCGGGCCACCGCGATCATCGCGTCCGGGTCGACGCCGTGACTCCCGGTGTTGTACATGACGCCGAACTTCACTGTGTCCTCCCATCGCTGACCAGGGCGGCGTAGCCGTCTGCGCCGGCGCGGACGGCGGTGTGCACGGCCCGGGCGATCCGGGCCCCCCAGGCCGAACGCGGCCCGGTGAACTCCTCTTCCCGCCCGGGACCGATCGGCGCGGCGACGCAGATGGCGTCGCTGGCGGTCCCGGTGCCGGCGAAGCCGGCGTCCAGGACGGCCTGGGCCTTGGCCTCGGTGGCGGTGACGACCGCGTTGACGAACGCCGCGCCGGTCAGCGGCACCGGCAGGGCGACGATCACGTTGATGGTGCCGGGCGCCAGTTCGGGATCGCGGTCGCCGGGCGGGGCCGCGGCCCAGGTCGGGACGCGCAGCCCGACCGTGGCGGCGGCCTGCACCTCCTCATCCTGGCGCTGGACCAGGTCGGTGACCTGGGCGGCGGTCAGCAGGCCGACCCCGGGCCCGGTCAGGTCCAGGCCGCGGGCCAGTTCACGCAGGTGCTCGGCCGGGTCGGTGCGGGCGTAGGCCGCCGGGACCTGCGCGTTGAGCACCCACTCGCGCGGGCCGAGGCCACCGCCCAGCACGCCGCTGGAGATCATCCGGTAGCCCGGGCCCGGGTGCCAGAGCACCATGGGCAGCCGCGCGCCGTCCTCGGCGCGCCAGTTCAGGTTCAGTCGCATGCTCGATTCTCCCCGGCCTGACCCGGGGAGGGGAGGAGTTATCGGCCTGAGCCGGGGAGTAGGTGACCAGGGTCTGGTCTGGCTGGTCGGCGACCTGCAGGACGACGTGGGAGTACTCGACCGGGCCGAGCCGGGCCCTGCTCGGGAGCGATTTACCGGGTGTGCCGCTGTAACGTGAGGGCATGCATGTCGTCGGGCTGATGCTGCACCCGGAGCGGGACTGCGGCGGGGCGGTGGCCTCGGTGCTGGACTGGGCCGACCAGCGCGGGATCGAGGTGCTCGGCATCGACAGCGAGCTGTCCAGGCTGGCCTGCAGCGCCAACCCGGTGACCGCCGACGAGCTGCGGCAGCGGGCGGACCTGCTGGTCAGCATGGGCGGCGACGGCACCGTGCTGCGGGCCATGCGGCTGGCCGACCGGCAGCAGTTCCCGGTGCTCGGGGTCAACCTGGGCAAGCTGGGATTCCTGGCCGAGGTGGACGTGCCCGACCTGCCCGACGCCCTGTCCGCGATCGACGCGCACTCCTTCACCACCGAACCCCGGCTGGCCGTCGACGCGGTCATCGGGGACCGGGTCATCACGGCGTTCAACGACATCGCGCTCGTCCGGTTCCCCGGCCACAAGACGGGCGCCATCGCGGTGCGGGCCGCGGGTCACCCGTTCGTCAGCTACGCGGCCGACGCGATCGTGGTCGCGACCCCGACCGGATCGACCGCCTACAGCTTCTCGGCCGGCGGGCCGATCGTCAGCCCCGGGATGGAGGCCCTGGTCGTCACGCCGGTGGCGCCGCACTCGGCCTACAACCGCGGGCTGGTGATCTCCTGCAGGGATCAGCTGGAGCTGGACGTCCTGCCGGGCAGCGGCGCTCTGGCCGTCGAGGCCGACGGGATCGCGTCCGCCGACGTCGGGCCGGGCGACCGGATCGAGATGATCTCGCGGCCAGCGGCGGCCCGCGTCGTCCGGCTCGGCCGCACCACGTTCTACCAGCGGGCCCGGCGCAAGCTGCGGCTGACCGACTCGGCGGAGATCCCCGCCACGTTCGGGGACGGGCAGGAGATTGCCGCGCATGTCACCGCGATCCGAGACTTACCTGCACGGCCACCACGACAGCGTGCTGCGCTCGCACCGGTGGCGGACCGCGGAGAACTCGGCAGGCTACCTGCTGGCCCGGCTCACGCCCGGCGCGAACGTGCTCGACGTCGGCTGCGGCCCGGGCACGATCACCGCGGACCTGGCCGCGCGGGTGCCCGACGGCCAGGTCACCGGGATCGACGCCGCCGCGGACGTGCTGGCCGAAGCCCGGCAGGAAGCCGCCCGGCGCGGGCAGGCCAACGTCCGGTTCGAGACCGGAGACGTGTACCGGCTGGCCTTCGGTGACGGCACGTTCGACGTGGTCCACGCGCACCAGGTGCTGCAGCATCTGTCCGACCCGGTGGCCGCGCTGGCCGAGATGCGCCGGGTGTGCCGCCCCGGCGGCCTGGTCGCCGCGCGCGACGGCGACTACGGCGGCATGTTCTGGTACCCCGAAGACCCGGAACTGGCCGAGTGGCGGGAACTGTACCGGAACGTGGCCCGGGCGCTCGGTGGCGAGCCCGACGCCGGGCGGCGGATGCTGGCCTGGGCCCGCGCGGCCGGGTTTCTGGAGATCGTGGCGTCGGGCAGTTCGTGGTGCTACACCGGCCCGGCCGACCGGGCCTGGTGGGGCGAGTCCTGGGCCCGGCGGCTGACCGAGTCGCCGTTCGGGGACCGGGCCGTGGAGCACGGCCTGGCCACGCGGGCCGACCTGGAGCGGCTGGCCCGGGCCTGGCTGCGCTGGGCGGGCAGCGAGGACGGCTGGTTCTTCATCCCGCACGGGGAGATCATCTGCGGCGCCTAGGTGGCTGGAGACCAGGACGGTGCGTCCGTCGGCGGCGCTGACGATCGTATCCACCGTGGCCAGGCCGAACTGTTTGCTACGTTGCGCAATCTACTTATCACTATCCGTGTCGTAGACTGGGGCGGATGTTACTCCAGAGCTGTGGGGGGTCATGGGCGCTTCTCGGGGACCTAGGGTCGGGCCGGCCCTGGTCCCGGACCAGGTGCACCCCGCCGAGCCGGCGGCCTCGGTCCTCGACTTCGCCGTCGCGCAGATCCTGCGGGACGACACCACGCTGGGCGCGCTGCCCGCCGTGCTGGAACGGCTGGTGGCCGCGTTCGGCATCGGCGCCGCGCTGGCCTTCCAGGCGTCCGCGGGGCAGCCCGCCACGGTGCTCGCGGAGCATCCCCCGGGTGCCGCCGGTTCCGCGCTGCTGGCCAAGCTCGGGGCGATGTCCCTGGCCCAGCGGGGCAGCCCGGTACCGCTGACCCTCGAATCCGGCGAGGGCGCGGGCCCCGGCGGTATGGGCTCCGCCAGCGCCCTGCTGACCTACTCGGTGCCCGTCGACGGCCAGTGCCTGTGCGCGCTGGCGCTGATCGGCGACACGGCGAGCTGGAACGAGGAGGCCCGCGTCACCGCGCACGCGGTGGCCGCCATGGTCGCGACCCAGATCCGCCACACCAACGACCTGGCCCAGCTGGCCGAGCGGCAGGCGCTGACCCGGGCGCTGATCGCCGGGGCGCCGGTCGCGATCCTGGCCATGGACTCCCGGAGCCGCGTCATCGAGTTCAACCCCGCGGCGGAGAAGCTGTCCGGCTTCCGGCGGGACGACGTGCTGGGCCGGGAGCTGGCGGACTTCCTGGTCCCGGAGTCGTTCAAGCCGCGGTTCCGTGAGCACATCCGGACCTACGTGGAGACCGGCGACCCGGAGGAGTTCACCGGGGCGATGGGCATGGCCATCCAGCACGCGGACGGTACCGAACGCATCGTCGAGCTGACCCCGGTGCAGATGACCCTGGGCGGCGCGCCCGTCTTCACCGGCTTCCTGCGGGACCTGACCGAGACCGAGCGCTCCCACGCCGCGCTGGCCGATCAGACCGAGCGGCTCAACTGCCTGATCGCCGCCGCCATCCCCGGCGTGATCATCACCGACGAGCAGGGCCGGGTCACGAACGTCAGCCAGAGCTTCGGCGCCATGTTCGGCATCGCGGATCCCGGGGAGCTGATGGGCACCTCGGCCGCCTCGGTCGTGCGCCGGATCTGCGGCGTGTTCGCCGACCCGGACACGTTCACCCGGCGGGTCGGCGAGGCATTCCGCGCCCGCCAGCCGCTGTCCGGGGAGCAGGCCACGTGCGCGGACGGGCGCACCCTCGAGTGCGACTACTGGCCGGTGGTCGTCGGCGGACGTTACCGCGGCAACCTGTGGCTGGCCTGGGACATGTCGGAGCGCACGGAACTGGAGGAACGGCGCGCGGCGGCGCTGGAAACCGAGCTCGCGGCCCGGCAACTGGCCGAGCAGGCCCAGCGGCAGCTGGCCGAGCAGAACGAGCGGCTGCAGAGAATCGACGAGAACAGAAACCAGTTCCTGGCTATCGTGTCGCACGAGCTGCGCACCCCGCTGACCTCGATCGTCTCCTTCATCGAGCTGATCAGGGGGGAAGCCGACGGGCTCACCCCGGAAGGCGTGAGCTTCCTGGAAATCATCGAGCGGAACGCCGACCGGCTGCACCGGCTCGTCGGCGACCTGCTCATGCTGGACCGGCTCGAGGCGGGCGCTTTGCCGCTGGAACTCACGGAGGTCTCGATCCCCGAACTGGTGGTCGAGGCGGTCCGGAGCGCGGAGCCGGGCGCGGTGAAACAGGGCGTTAAGCTGCAGGTCGAGGCGACCGCGGGACCGCCCGTGCAGGGCGATTCGCGGCGGCTGATGCAGATACTGGACAACCTGATCGCCAACGCGGTCAAGTTCTCGCACCGGCGCGGGCGGGTCCGGGTCAGCGCCACCTGGCGGCGGGGGACGTGGCAGATCGACGTGGCCGACTCCGGCATCGGCATTCCCCCGGAGGACATAGACGGGCTGTTCAAGCGGTTCGTCCGGGCCTCCAACGCGCGGACCGCCGGGCTGCCCGGGTCCGGGCTGGGCCTGTCCATCGTCAAGGTCCTGGCCGAGATGCACGGCGGGCATGTCGACGTGCACAGCACCCTGGACCGGGGTAGCACGTTCAGCGTCTTCCTCCCGGCGGCGTCATGAGTTCCGGCTCCGGCGGCGGCCGTTCCGGCTCCGGCGGCGCCCGTTCCGGCTCCGGCGGCGGCCGTTCCGGTTACGGCGGCGCCGGCGGCCCGGCCAAGGGCCGGGTCCTGGTGATCGAGGATGACCGGGACATCGCGCTCGGCATCCGCACCGTGCTGACCAGGAGCGGGTTCGACGTGGCCAACTCGGGCGACGGGAAGCTGGGCCTGCGGGTGTTCCACACGGCGCGGCCGGACCTGGTGGTCCTGGACATCGGGCTGCCGACGCTCGACGGGTGGCAGGTCCTGGAGCGCATCCGCGACCTGAGCGACGTCCCGGTCCTCATCCTGACCGCGCACGGGAACGAGGCGGACAAGGTGCGCGGGCTGCACGCCGGGGCCGATGACTATCTGACCAAGCCGTTCGGCAACCAGGAGCTGGCGGCCCGGGTCGAGGCGCTGCTGCGGCGGCCGAGGTCCGCCGAGCCGCCGGCCGAGGTCTTCGACGACGGCAGCCTGCTGGTGCGGCTCGACACCCGCGAAGTCAGTGTGAACGGGGCGGCCGTCGCGCTGACCCCGACCGAATTCCGCCTTCTGGCCGCGCTGGTCCGGCATCCCGGCCGGACCCTGATCCCCGACCAGCTGCTCGAGCTGGCCTGGAACGACCCGCTCGGCATCGGCCCGGAACGGGTGAAGTTCGGCATCATGCGGCTGCGGCGCAAGCTCGGCCAGCACGACGGGCCGGGCTCGGCCATCGAGGCGGTCCGGGGGTTCGGGTACCGGTACGTGGTCCCGGCGCCGCGTGAGGGCAGACCCGGCTGACGGGACGGCTCGAACGGGGTTGCCGCAGATCGCAACGGTCCTGCACCGTGCGAGCAACGAGGCTGGTCGGGCACGCGGTGCACATTGGGCGTATGAAAACAACGTCAGATGGCCGGAGTCCGGCCGGACCGAAAAGGCGGATCCTGGTGGTCGAGGACGACCCCGAGGCCGCGCTGTTCGCCGTCCACGTCCTGGCCAAGCGGGGGGAGTTCGAGGTCACGCACACCCCCGACCCCGCCGTCGCGCTCCGGCTGGCCGCGGCCGGCGGCTTCGACCTGGTCCTCACCGACGTGGACATGCCCGGCATGACCGGCCTGGAGCTGCTCGACGCACTCCGCCAGTCATAGCGCCCACACTGCCGGTTGCGGTCCTCACCGGGCACGCGCACCTGAGGACGGCCGCGCTGCTCCGCCATGCGGATGAGTTCCTGATCAAGCCGGTCCGGATCGACGCAGCTCCTGGCCACCGCGACCGCCCTGACCGGGCGGGCTACCGGCCAGTAGGCCGCCGCGATACCCTGCGAGGGATGCCGGGGCTCCGGGGTCTGACCAGACGCTGATGGTGGGTGCGCGATGACGATCGTCGAGGGATCGGGAGCCGTCGTCACCGGCGGCGGCGCGGGGATCGGCCGCGCCCTGGCCCGCAGGCTGGCCGCCGGCGGCGCGCGGGTGGTCGTCAACGACCTGGACGCCGGGGCGGCCGCCGCGGTGGCCGCGGAGGTCGGCGGGTACGCCGTGCCCGGGGACGTCGCCACCGAGCCGGGCGTCCGCGAGCTCATCGCCGCGGCCCGCGGCCACCTCGGCGAGATCGACATCTTCTGCTCCAACGCCGGGATAGCCGAGGGCACCGGCCCGGACACGCCGGAGGAATCCTGGCAGCGGTCGTGGGAGCTCAACGTCATGGCCCACGTCCGGGCGTCGCGGGAACTCCTGCCGGGCTGGCTGAGCCGCGGGCGCGGATGCTTCGTCGTGACCGCCTCGGCAGCCGGGCTGCTCACCATGCTGGGCGCCGCGCCGTATTCGGTGACCAAGCACGGCGCCGAGGCCTACGCGGAATGGCTGGCGGCGACCTACGGCCATCGCGGCCTGGCCGTGCACTGCATCTGCCCGCAGGGGGTCCGGACCAGCATGCTGGCCGCCTCCGGCCGGGCCGGGGACGTCGTGCTCCGGGAGGCCGCGATCGAACCCGAGCAGGTCGGCGAGGCGCTGTGGGAGGGCCTGGCCGACGGGCGGTTCCTGATCCTGCCGCACCCGGAGGTGCTCGGCTACTACGGCATGAGGGCCGGGGACACCGACAGATGGCTGCACGGGATGAACCGCATGCAGCAGCGGATCGAGGAGGCAGGGCTAACCGAGGAGGCAGGGCTATGAAGGCTTGGCGGGTGCACGAGCTCGGCGAGCCGCGCGACGTGCTGGTGCTGGACGAGGTCCCGGAGCCCGAGCCGGGGCCGGGGCAGGTGCTGGTCCGGGTGCGCGCCGCGGCGGCGAACTTCCCCGACGTGCTCATGTGCCGGGGCGAGTACCAGGTCCGCCCGCCGCTGCCGTTCACCCCCGGCATCGAGCTGTGCGGCGAGATCGTGGCGGTCGGCCCGGAGTGCGTGGACGGGGGCCTGGCCGTCGGGGACCGGGTGCTCGGCGGGTCGTCGCTGCCGTCGGGCGCCTACGCGGAGCTGGCGGTCATGCGGGCGGACAGCGTCTTCCCGGCGCCCGAGGGCCTGGACGACGCGGAGGCCGCGGCGTTCTTCATCACCTACCAGACCGGCTGGTTCGGGCTGCACCGGCGGGCCCGGCTGGCCGCCGGGGAGACGCTGCTGGTGCACGCCGCGGCCGGCGGGGTGGGCAGCGGCGCCGTCCAGCTCGGCAAGGCGGCCGGGGCCCGGGTCATCGGCGTGGTCGGCGGCGCGGCACAAGGCCGAGGTGGCCCGCGCGCTGGGCGCGGACGTGGTGGTGGACCGGCTCAGCCAGGATTTCGTCGAGGTGGTCAAGGAGGTCACCGGCGGCCGCGGCGCCAACGTGGTCTACGACCCGGTGGGCGGGGAGACGTACGCGCGGTCGACCAAGTGCATCGCGTTCGAGGGCCGGATCCTGATCGTCGGCTTCGCCGGCGGGGTGATCCAGTCCGCGCCGCTGAATCACGTGCTGATCAAGAACTACTCGGTCGTGGGACTGCACTGGGGCCTGTACCAGACCAAGGACCCGCAGTCCATCCGGGACTGCCACGTCCAGCTGGGCAAGCTGGTGGCCGACGGCCTGATCCGGCCGCTGATCGGCGAGCGGCTGGGCCTGGACCAGGTCGCCGCCGGGCTGCAGCGGCTGGCCGACGGCAGCACGGTCGGCCGCCTCGTGTTCGTGCCCTGACCGGCGCAGCTGAGCTGCGAAGCTTACCTTGGGGGTCTCAGGGGTTGACGTCGGCCGCTGCATCCACGGAGGGCAACGGTGCTGAACTGGTCAAACTATGTCGCGCTGGGCGACAGCCTGACGGCTGGCCGGGACGATTACGAGCCGGGCGGGGCGCAGATCGGCTGGGCGCGGCGGCTGGCCGAGATCCTCGGCACCCGGACGGCGGTGCCCTGCACGCTGACCAACCTGGCCTCGGACGGCGCGGACGTGACCGCCGTGCTCGAGCAGCAGCTGCCCTTGGTCGCACGGTTCGGCCCGGACCTGGTCAGCGTCACGGTGGGGATGAACGACATCCGCGAGCCCGGTTTCAGCCAGGATCGTTTCGACGAGCGGTTCGGACGGCTGCTCGACGACTTGATCCTGACCGGGGCCACGGTACTGACCTGCACTCTTCCCGATATCGCGGTGATCTTGCCGCTGCCCGCAGGGCTGGTCGGCCTGGCCCGGCAGCGGATGCGGCAGGCCAGTGACACCATCAGGGAGCAGGCGGCCGCCCGCGGGGCACTCTGCCTGGACGCCTGGTCGATGCCGGCCGCTGCCGACCCGGAGTTGTTCGGCCCGGACCGGATTCATCCCAACGCCGGGGGTCACCGGCTGCTGGCCACTGCGTGCGCCGACCTGCTGCTGGCGGGCGCTGTTTAGGGACCGGCGGGGTCCGTGGTTCTGGTCAGCAGCAGGTGCCAGTAGTGGTCGGCGTCGGCTTCCCCGGCGATGGCGAACCCGGCGGCCTCGAGCCAGCCGCGGACGAGATGGCGGGGCGGGTAGTAGTGATACCCGCCGCCTTCGATCACCTCGCCCGGCACCTGGCGCGGGTCGCCCGGAGGGGGCAGCGGCCCGTCGGGGAGCTCCACGGTGACGTACGCGGGAGCCCGTTCCCGGAGCACGACGGCGAAACCGGCCGTGACCACCGGCCAGTCCTCGGGGGCCACGTTCTCCAGCGCGTCCACGCACAGCAGCCCGTCGAACCGGTCGGGCAGGGTGGCCAGATCCTGCAGGGCGAGCACGCGGGACGGGACCTCCGGGTACTTGCGGCGCGCCTGGGCCAGCATCCCGGCCGACTGGTCCACGCCGGTGACCCGGAGGCCGGCCGCGAGCAGCGCGGGCCAGTACTTGCCGGTGCCGCAGGCCGCATCGAGCACCGCGCCGCCCTGGCGGACCAGCCCGGCCAGCCGGGCCACGAACGCCGCGTGCGAAGGGCTGATCGCGCCCCAGTTCTCGTCGTAGCGCGGGCTGTGGATGGTATCGAACCGGTGCGTGCTGGCGGCACGGCGTTCGGCCACGAAGGCCCGCCGGTCAGCAGGCGGCACGCTCACATTCACGGCATGTGCCCGCTATCGGCCCGGTTATTCGGTTGCGCGGCAGACCTGGGCTCGCCGATGGTGTAGCGGTGCGGGGTAATTCGGTCTGGGCGTAGCCGGCCGGGGACGGCCCGGTCGCCAGGCCGATGCTGCCGGGCACCTCGATGACGGTGCCGGTGAGGTCCGCGGCCGCGGGGGAGAGCAGGAACGCGACCCGCTCGGCGACCTCGGCGGCGCTGGCGAACCGGCGCAGCGCGATGGCCTCGGTCAGCCGGGCCGTGGTCGCCTCCGGCCAGATGGCGGTCATCTCGGTCCGGTAGCTGTTCGCGCTGCTGTTCGCAGCGGGCGCGACGGCGTTGGCCCGGATGCCGTACCGGCGGGTCTGGCTGGCCAGCGCCCTGGTGAACCCGATGATCCCGGCCCGGGCCGCACCGAGACCGCGCTCGGGACACGGGCTGGCGTCGCCGTACACACCGGACACCGAGGAGACCGTGACGATCCGTCCCGAGTGCCGTTCCATCATGGCGGGCAGGACGGCCCGGCACAGGTGGAAGACGCCGTCCAGGTTGGTGTCGATCACCGCCCGCCAGTCGGCGTCCTGGCAGCAGCGCCAGCGGCTGGTCGCGGGTGATCCCCGCGCAGCTCACCACGGCCTCCACCGGTCCCAGGTCCTCCTCCGCGCGCCGGACCCAGGAGGTGACCTCGGCGGCCCGGGCCATGTCCACCTGGACGGCGAGCACCCGGCCACCCAGTTCCGAGGCGGCCTTCTCCGTTTCGACGGCGGACCGGGCGTCGTGGTGATGGGAGAAGCTGATGTCCCAGCCGTCCGCGGCCAGCCTGCGTACCGTGGCCGCGCCGATGCCGCGCGAGCCACCGCTGACCAGCGCGACCCGGCCGTGACCATGGCTCAACGCTTCACCCTCTCTCGGACGCAGGAAACCCTGTCACGCAGGAGTTCTACGGATCCCGATGGTGGCACAAGGTAACATTTTCGTTAACTGAAGGTGAACGATCACCTTAAGCTACTGCCCGTCCGCCGCGGTCCTCAGGCCGGGGTACGCCAAGCGGCCGCGCGGTGTGCCCTGCTTTTCCCCCCGCGCCCACCCTAAGATGCCGACGTGGACCTGCTACGAATCGGAGTGCTCGGTACCGCGCGGATATCGGCGACGGCGCTGCTCGGGCCGGCCGCCATCGTGCCCGAGGTGACCGTGGCCGCGGTCGCGGCCCGGGACCAGTCCCGCGCGGCGGCCTACGCGGCGCGGCACGGGATACCGGTGGCCTACGGCGGCTACGACGCACTGCTCGCCGACCCGGACATCGACGCCGTTTACAACCCGCTGCCGAACTCGCTGCACGGCCCGTGGACGCTCCAGGCGATCGCCGCCGGGAAGCACGTGCTGTGCGAGAAGCCGTTCGCGTCCAACGCGGAGGAGGCGGACCTGGTTGCGGACGCGGCCGCGGCCTCCGGCCTGGTGGTCATGGAGGCCATGCACTACCGCTATCACCCGCTGATCCGGCGGCTGCGGGAGCTGGTCGGCGAGCTCGGGCCGGTGCGGCACATCCAGTGCTGGACCAGCTTCGTCATCAGCAACGAGGATGACATCCGGTACGACTACGACCTGGGCGGCGGCGCGCTGATGGACGGCGGCTGCTACGCGATCGACTGCTTGCGGCTGCTCGGGCCGGGCGAGCCCGAGGTGACGGCGGCGCTCGCCGATCCGTATCGGCGGGTCCCGGGACGGGGCCCGGACCGGGCCGGGGCGGCGGCGGACCGTGCGATGGCCGTCCGGCTGGCCTTCCCCGGGGACGCGACGGCCTGGTTCGAGTCCGCGTTCACCCTGGACGGCGAGTTCCGGGCCGACGTCCACGTGAGCTGCCAGCACGGGCACGTGTGGGTGCAGGACTTCATCCGGGCGCACTGGGGTCACCTGGTGGCGGTCCGGAACGGGTCGGTGCTCGCCGACGAGCGGGGCTCCGGGGACACGACCTACACCGAGCAGCTCCGCGCGTTCGCCGCGGCGATCGCGGGCGCGGGCGACGTCCCGACATCGGCGGCACATGCCGTCACCACCATGCGCCTGATCGACGACGCGTACCGCGCGGCCGGCCTGCTCCCCCGGGGCGCCTAATCCGATGACGCGGCTCCGATGACGCGGCTCCGATGACGCCGGGCCGGAACCGAGGCCGCCCGGTTCGCCGCCGACCTGATCAGGATCGACACGACCAACCGGGGCGGCGGGGACGGACGGGAGCGCCCGGCGGCGGAGTACGTGGCGGCCAGGCTGGCCGAGGCGGGGGTGGAGCCGGCCCTGCTGGAGTCGGCGCCGGGGCGCGCGAACGTGGTGGCGCGGGTCGGCGGCCGCGACCCCGGCGCGCCCGCGCTGCTGGTACACGGGCACCTCGACGTGGTGCCCGCGGACCCCTCGTCCTGGAGCGTGCCCCCGTTCGCCGGCGAGATCCGCGACGGCGTGCTGTGGGGGCGCGGCGCGGTGGACATGAAGAACGCGGACGCGGTGCTGCTCGCGGTGGTCAGCCAGTGGGCCCGCGACCGGGTCCGCCCGCGGCGGGACGTCGTGCTCGCGTTCACCGCGGACGAGGAGGACACGGCCGAGTTCGGGGCGCAGTGGCTCGTCGAGCGGCATCAGGAGCTGTTCGAGGGCTGCACCGAGGCGATCGGGGAATCGGGGGCCTTCACCTTTCACGCGGGCCCCGGGCAGCGGCTGTACCCCATCGCCTCGGCGGAGCGGGGCACCGCGTGGCTGCGGCTGACGGCCCGGGGCCAGGCGGGCCACGGGGCCAAGCCGAACCAGGAGAACGCGGTGACGCGGCTGAGCGCGGCGATGGCGAGGATCGGCACGCATCGCTGGCCGGTCAGGCTGATCCCGACCGTGCAGGCCGCGGTCGAGGCCATCGCGGCCGCGGCCGGGCGGCCGGCTCCCCCGGGCGGCTTCGGCGTCCTGGGGCCCGAGGAGCTGATGGCCCACCTCGGCCCGGCGGCGGCCCTCGTGGCCGGCACGATCCGCAACAGCGCCAACCCGACCATGCTGCAGGCCGGCTACAAGGTCAACGTCATCCCGGACGAGGCGGTCGGGTACGTCGACGGTCGGGTCCTGCCGGGCCGCGAGCAGGAGTTCCATGCGACCCTCGACGAACTCAGCGGACCGGAGGTGAGCTGGGCCTATGCGCACCGGGAAAGCCCCCTGGAGGCGCCGCTCGGCGCCCCGGTGCTGGCCAGCATGACCCAGGCCCTGCTGACCGAGGACCCGGGCGGCACCATCGTGCCCTACTGCATGAGCGGCGGCACCGACGCGAAGCACTTCGCCCGGCTGGGCATGACCTGCTACGGCTTCACGCCGCTGGTGCTGCCCGAGGGGTATGACTACTACGCCATGTTCCACGGCACCGATGAGCGCATCCCGCTGTCCGCCCTGGAGTCCGCCGTCAGGATCATGGACCGGTTCCTGACCACCGCAGCCGACTGAGCTTTACCACAAACGTCCCGAAGAGACCGGCCGTCTGCCAAAAAGTATCCGATTCTTGACCTGCGTTGTTTTCGCAGCTCAGAGGGCATTTATAGCGACCAGGCGGCGAATATCCCCCCATTTGGGTGAGGCGGGACCTGGTTTCCGCGGCGTATAAGGGGCACATGTCAACTGGCTGGTGATGAGCAGGGGGTAGGCATGACTGTCGCCGTGGAAGCCGATGCGTCTGGGAGAGCCGGGGTCGTCGGGGTACCGTCCAGCGGGCCCGGGCCGGCGATCTGCCTGGGCGGACGTTTCCGCCTCGACGAGCGGGTCACCGCGGCGGGACAGCTGTCGCTGTGGAAGGCCAACGATGAGCTGCTGCGCCGCCCGGTCACGATCCACCTGCTGCCCCGCGGGGTCCCGGTACCCCGGCACGTGGTGGAGGCGGTACAGGCGGCGGCCCGGGTGAGCGATTCGCGCCTGGCCACCATCTACGACACCGACTTCAGCGTCGAGCGCCCGTACATCGTGTCGGAATGGACGCGGGGCACGCACCTGGAGGACCTGGTGCTGTCCGGGCTGCCCAGCCCGGCCCTGGCCGCCGCCATAATCGCCGACGCCGCGGACGCCCTCGCCGTCGCGCACCGGGCCGGCCGGCCGCACCTGTGCCTGGGCGCCCGCTCGCTGCGCTGGGACACCAGCAGCGGCCTCAAGATCACCGGGCTGGGCATCGACGCGGCCCTGTCCGGGACGAACGCCGCCGACCCGGCCGCCGCCGACACCCTAGCCCTGGCCCGGATGCTCTACGCCCTGCTCACCGGCTTTTGGCCCGGCGACGAGCCGACCGCGCTGCCGGCCGCCCCGAAGCACAAGGGACGCGTGTACACCCCGCGCCAGGTCCGGGCGGGCGTGCCCGGCACCCTGAACGCGATCACCTGCCACGCCCTGCAGCTCCAGCCGCCCGGCGCGCCACGGCCGGTGCTCACCCCGGCAGGGCTGGCCATGGCGCTGCACTCGGTGTGGCAGCCCTCGTACTCGTCGTTCCGCCCGGCCGGACCGGCGGGCTGCGCTCCGGTCCTGGCTCAGGACACCGATGTCCCGGCGGCAGGCCCGGCACGCGAGGAACTCGCGGGTCCGGGCCGGGATCAGGCACCGCACCACGCTGCTGCGCCCGGCGGCCTGAGCAGCGGCCCACCGGGGGGCGGCCCACTGGGGGCGGCCCCCCGGTGGACCCGCGGGCTACCCGGGGGCGAGGAGCGAGCGGATCCGGTCCTGGCCCAGGGCCAGCAGCAGCGTCGGCAGCCGCGGGCCGGTGTCCTTGCCGATGAGCAGCTCGTACAGCAGGATGAACCAGGTCCGCTGGGCGGTCCTTCAGCTCTTCGGTCGGCGGGGCGCTGATGGGCAGCCCGCGCTGGAGCTTCGGGATGCCGTACAGCAGGGTGGTCAGGCCCTCCAGGGACCAGTCGTCCGCCATGTGCTTGATCAGCAGCCTGATGGCGTCGCGCTCGGATTCGGTCAGGGCCGCGAGCCTGTCGTAGTCGGGCTGCTCGCGGACCTGGGTGCGGTCCTTCGGCGGGACGTAACCGGTCACCCACGCCTGCGCGCAGTCCAGCCGCGGCCGGACCTCGTCCAGGCTCCCGACCGGGTCGTCGGCGGTCAGGTCCCGCACGATCCGCAGCATCTGCGCCTCGTCGCCGGCCGTGATGTCGGCCACCGAGGCCAGGGTGGCGAATCGCAGCGGGCGCGGCGTGACCGGCAGCGGGCCGTCCGAGGTGCCGGACGCGCGGGCGAATACGGCGTACGTGGCCGGATCGGCGTTGCCCTCGGCGACCCGGCGGCTGAGCGCGTCCCACTCGTCGTAGACCCGGCCGACCTCGGCGCCGAAGGCCAGGGTGATGGACTGCTCGGGCCGCCGGCGCGCGTACAGCCAGCGCAGCAGCGGAGCCTCGAAGATCTCCAGCGCGTCGGCCGGTGTCGGCGCACCGCCCCGGGACCCGCTCATCTTCGACGACCCGCTGGTGCCGACGAAGGAGTACCCGAAGTGCAGCGGCATCTCGCCGCCGAAGATCGCCGTCACCAGTTCCCCGCCGACGGTGAAGCTGGACCCGGGCGAGGCGTGGTCCACGCCGGCGGGCTCGAACGTCACGTGCTCGTAGGCCCACCGCATCGGCCAGTCGACCTTCCAGGCCAGCTTCCCGGCCACGTCGGCGATCGGGATAGGTCCCACCACCGCGCCGCAGGCGCAGGTGTAGGTGATCTCGGTGGTCTCGTCGTCGAAGGCGGTCACGGTGGTGTCGTCCTTGCCGCAGGCCGCGCAGTACGGCCGGAACGGGTAGTACTCGCCGGCCTGCTGCTCGTCCTCGTCGTCGGCGTCGGTGTTTTCCGCGGCCGGGCGCCTGGTGCGGTACCTGGCCAGGACCGCGCCGATGTCGGCCCGGCGCCGCATCGCGAGCACGATCTGCGCCGAGTAGGCGCCGGAGGTGTACATCTCGGTCTGGCTGATCTCGGTGACCTGGATCCCGAGGCGGTCCAGCGAGTCGCGCAAGGGCGCCTTGAAGTGCGCGGCGAAGTTCTCGTGGCAGCCGCTCGGGTCGGGCACGCCGGTCAGCGGGCGGCCGACGTGCTCGGCGAGCCAGTCCGGGTACCCGGCCGGAACCCGGCGCAGCCGGTCGTAGTCGTCCCAGGACAAGATGTGCCGGCACGGCGCGCCGTTCCGCCGCACCTCGTCCGCGACCAGGTGCGGGGTCATGAGCTCGCGCAGGTTCCCCAGGTGCACCGGCCCGGACGGGCTGATCCCCGACGCACAGGTCGGGACCTCGCCGGGATGCCGGCGTTCGCCCTCCGCGCGCACCTGGGCCGCCGTGCGCGCCACCCAGTCATCGGCCGCAGCCACCGGACAGGCCTCCTCCGTTGTCGTCCGCAGGCATCAGCGTATAATCAGTCGGCCGGTCATGCGCGCTGTGACTGGGCGTAATCAGCCCGAACCCTTCCGAAAGGACCGAGTGTGGGGTCACGTACAGCAATCCGCTCACTCGCCGCCTGCGTCGGCCTCGCCGCGATGGCGTCGCTGCCGGCGGTGTCCCTGGCCGGCGCCGGGCCGGCCGCGGCGGCGGCGGCCCCGCCCGGCGGCCGGATGGTACCCGCAGTCGACATGAGCAGCGGACCCCTCGTGCACAAGATCGGAGGGCCGGACCGGTCCGGCGGGTTCTCCTGTCAGTCCGCCACCGCGCCCGACCCGTGCTACGGGCCGGCCCAGATCCGGGCGGCGTACGACATCCCCCGCAACCTGACCGGCGCGGGCCGGACCATCGTCATCATCGACGCCTTCAGGGATCCCACGATTCGCACTGACGTGGCAGAATTCGACTCGACGTTCGGGCTCCCCCGGTCGCGCTCAACATCATCTGTCCGGGCCGCCACTGCCCGACGTTCGATCCCACCAGCACCGATCAGGTCGGCTGGACCAACGAAACATCCCTCGACGTCGAGTGGGCGCACGCTATCGCCCCGCGCACCACCATCGACCTGGTGCTCGCCCAGAGCGATGACGACGCCGACATCTTGTTCGCGCAGCAGTACGTGGTCGATCACAATCTGGGTGACGTGCTGTCCCAGAGCTTCGGCGAGGGCGAGACCTGCATGGAGCCCAGCATCTTCTCGGCGCAGCACCACGCGTTCGTTCTGGCCAGCAGGGAGAAGATGACCGTGTTCGCCGCGGCCGGCGACTCCGGCGCGGCGCAGGGGGGCTGCGTCGGCAACTCCTTCTTCGCCAGCGTCGGGACGCCCGCCTCGGATCCGCTGGTCACGGCGGTCGGCGGCACCCACCTGGACGCGGGCCTGACGACCGGCGCCTACCATGCCGAGACCGTGTGGAACAACTCCGGCGAGAACCCCGACTTCGGCGCCGGCGGCGGCGGCTTCAGCACCGTCTACCCGCGGCCGTCCTACCAGAAGGCCGCGCACACCGGCAGCCGCTTCCGGGGTGTGCCCGACGTCGCCTACGACGCGGACGTCTACGGCGGCGTGCTGGGTGTCTGCTCCGAATGCAACTTCGGACTGCAGACGTTCGCCGTCTTCGGCGGCACCAGCGCCGGCACGCCGCAGTGGGCGGCCATCGCGGCGCTCGCCGATCAGGCGGCCGGGCGGCGGCTCGGCCCGCTGAACCCGGCGCTGTACGCGATCGCGGCCAGCGGGCGCTACCACCATGCCTTCCATGACGTCACGACGGGCAACAACAGCTGGGACGTGTCCCTGTTCACCGGCTATCAGGCCGGCCCCGGCTGGGACCCGGCCTCTGGCCTGGGCTCGCCCATCGCCGCGCGCCTGATCAAGCTGCTCGCCGGCCGGAGCTGAGGTCAGGCGGCGGCGCGACGGTAACGCCGGGCGCGCGCGACGCGGTCAGCGGGTATACCGGAGCGCGTTCTCCCCGGCCGTGCACGGGCGGGGAGAACGAGCTGACCGGCACCGGGCGCCCGCACGAACGACGGATCCCGGGCCGCCAGCGAGGCGGCCCGGGATTCACCGGAGTTCGGGCTAGGAAGGTACCTAGCGGTGGTAAACGGGTCAGAAGAGCAGCGCCGCACCGAAGAGGTTGGCCAGCTTGGCCAGGTTCGGCTCGCCGAGGCCGACGCCCTCGTTGTACTCCTGGCCGGGGTTCCCGGAGTAGTAAATGTTGTCATTGCTGGTGCCGGCCGTGTTGAGCTGGGTGAATACGCCAGAGCCTCCACCCGCGGCAAGGTAGATGACCGGGTTCCAGAAGCCGACCCGATGGCCCAGGTACGAGTCGATGACCGCGGTGGCGCCGTTCAGCTGCGGGGCGACGAAGCTGGTACCGCCGTACTCGTTGAGCCCGCCGGCCGACGGCCCGTACACGAGGTAACCGGTCTGCGGGTCGGCGTCCGTGGCCAGGTCCGGGAGAGCCCGGCCGGTGCCGAAGCCGGAGGTCACGCTGGGCGTAGGGTTGAAGGTCCACTCGCTGCGGCTCGGTCAGGCCCGGAGCGACCTGCGTGTAGTCGGTCGGGGTCAGGTACTCCACCGCGTGGAAGTTGTTCGTGCCGCTCACGTCCTGCTGGTAGGACGGCTGCGCTCGAGCACGCTGAAGCCGCCGCCGCTGCCGATGGGCAGGCTCTCCGCGACCGAGCCTCGGATATGCCATCGGACCTGCGCGATCGCCGGCCACAGGTAGTCCCAGCCCCAGATGCGCGTGGCCGTCGTCGTGGCCGTGGCCGTCCCGGCCGGGCCGGACAGGTACGTGGTCCCGGGCAGCGAGGTGCCGCCGCACGCGGTGATGAACGGGCTGTCCGCCGGGTTGTCGACCGACAGGTTCGTGGTGCCGATGTCCTGGCAGGCCGTGTAGGCGCCGTAGTCGGCGGAGGAGGTGAACCCGGACTGGCCCTGCGCCGCCATCTCCAGGAAGGCCTCGTCGAACGCCTTCGCGTAGCCCGCGGCCTCCTGGCCGGACAGGATGGTCGCCTGGAGGATGGTCTCGGACTCGCCCCAGCTCGCCGAGACATCGCTGGCGAGGTTCTGGCTGGCCGCGGTGAAGAACGCGTCGGCGAACCCGTAGTCCGTGTTCGGCGCCTGGTAGTCGATCACGTTCGCGCCGGGGGCGAGGGCCCCGGACTGCTCGATGTCCAGGTCGGTCTCGTCGCTGCCCGAGGCTCCGCTCGGCGCGCCGGGGCCGCCGTCGACGTTGTCGACGGTGAGGCTGCCGGTGCGGTTCACGTTCGCGATGTTGCCCCAGAAGTACTCCGGCGCGCCCGGGTCGACCGCGGCAAGGGTGACGATGCCGACGGTCTGGCCGGAGCCGTTCGCGGTCGAGTACAGCGGATCCAGGTTGTACATCTTGGCGAAGTCCTGCGGCAGGTGGCAGCCGTTGGTCAGGCCGAACTCGGCCACGCAGGTGCTCGAGTTGCCCGCCTGCGGCTTGTCCTGGCTGGCCGGCTTGGCGATCTGGCTGACGTACGATCCGTAGTTCGACAGCCCGAGGATGGCCGTCACGAAGCTGGCCAGCCGGTACGGCAGCAGCGGCGCCTGCTTGTTGGTGTACACGTTCTGCGCCCGGATATGGCCGAACGCGCTGGTGCCCTTCTGCGCGGGTACGGTGGACGTTCTTCTCGGTGATGGCCAGCGCCTTATCGAATTCGCCCGCGGTGCCGGTGGCCACCACGTCCACGTTGTCCGGGTAGACGTCAGTCGTTATGCCGTAACCCGCCAGGTAACTGGTCAGCGCGCTCATGTTGGACGCAGGCTGGCCGTACCGGGCGGCGAACTGGCTGACCGACAGGTAGTCAAAGCGCGGGTAGCCCGCCTCGACCTGGGTCTCGAGCGAGCCGATGTTCCGCTCATCGAGAATGAACGACACGGTTACAGGTGTGTCGGCTGGGGTGTCCCCAAAGACCTGGGTGCCCGGTATGTCAGCCGCGCTGATGCCCGCTTGCACCTGTGTGGGCGTGTTGGGGCCTTGCACGGGTAGAGCGGCCGCGCCGGAGGCAGCGGCCAAGGGAGCCACGATCGCACCCACCCCGAGTAATATCCCGGCCGTCAGCCGGGCCGTCCTCAGCTGGACCATGTCCTATGCACCGTCCTCGCTGGCGATTCTCACGGTTAGTCGCGTTTAGCCGTGAGCGTCCACGAGTATGTCAGGCTGGCCGACGCGAACAGGACGACTTGTCCGGATCGTTTGGTTGCTATCCGATAACCGCGGGCGGGAGCGCCACGGCTCGTGGCGGCGATCAGGCTCAGGGCGGGCTGGAGGTGGGCGACGGGCCGGGCGAGCCGGACACCGGAGAGGGTGACGGGCTCGGCGTGGCCGAGAGGGGCGGCGTGACCGAAGGGGACGGCGTGGCTGAACGGGACGGCGTGGCCGAACGGCTCGGATGCGGTGTGCGGGACGGGCTTGGTGACGCGGCGCTCGGGGTCGGGCTGGACGAGGACGGCGCGGTGCTGGGCGCGGGGGCAGGCTGGGTCGCTGGCGCGGGGCTCACCAGGAAGTACAGCGCGAGCACGGCCAGGAACAGGACGGTCAGCACGACGGTCGAGGTCCGGGGCCGCGGGCCGATGAGGCGCCTCATCAGGCGCCTCCGGTCGCGCGGCCGGTGTCGAGGTCGGCGGAGACGTTGATGCCCTCATGGCGGAAGGCGGCCGCGACCCGGGCGCGGAGTTCCCGGCCGACCTCGAACTGAATGCCGGGCAGCGTGCGGGCCACCATGCGCACCGAGAACGTATCGACCTCGATCCGTTCCACGCCCATCACGCTGGGCGGATCGAGCATCATCTTGCGCAGCCGGTCGTCGTTCCAGGCTTCCTCGCCGACGCGCTTGAGGATGTCGGTGACCCGGCTGACCTCGATGGCCGCCGGGACCGGCACGTCGATGACCGCCCGCGCCCAGTCACGCGACAGGTTGGTCACCTGGGTTATCTGGCCGTTGGGGGTGGTGATGACCTCGCCGCTGACCGACCGGATGCGGGTCACCCGGAGGGTGACGTCCTCGACCGTGCCGACGGCCGGTTCCGATACCCCGGTGACCGAGATCCGGACGACGTTGCCGAAGCCGTACTGGTGCTCGGCGGTGATGAAGAAACCGGCCCCGATGTCCTGGACGAACCGCTGCAGGCCGAACCCCAGCGCCGCGCTGAGCAGGGCGGCGGGCGCAACCAGGCTCGCGAGGGGGACATCGAGCCGCTGCACCACCAGCACGGCGGCGACGAGATACACCACGGCCAGGAACGCCCAGCTGACGACCTGCGCCACGACGTGGCGGTGCTTGGACGCCTCGGAGCGCACCAGCTCATCGGTCTCCCGGGCGTTCTGGTCGATGTGCGTCACGACCCGGTCGCGAGTCCATTCGGCCAGCCGGGTCAGCAGGATCGCCCCCAGCACCAGCAGCACGATCTCCAGCAGGTCGCCGCGCGCCCACCGGTCCAGGCCATCCAGCGGAGCGCTTGCGCCGGTCACAAGTAGCCCTCCCGTCCACCGGGTTTTCCGGTGAACTCCCGAGGATAGGTCACGATTCGGTCCCGTCCGCGGCACGCTCGCCGCTCTGGACGGGTGAGTTTCCGGTCCAGCGGCCCATCATGAAGCACGGATGCCTCACCAGTCCCGAATTTCACACAAAAATACGAGCCAACCGTATTTAATGCGGAGAAAATGGCTTATACGGAGCATTTTGGCAACTATAGAGCCTGTTTCTGAACCTGGGATCCAGGCTACGTTAGCTTGCGCCGGTTGCCAGGGGGATGGCAGTTCGGTATGGCTTCCTGCGTTTCGCATGGTCCTGCTGCGTGTTGCCGTGGCATGAGAGGCCGGCCGGGATGCTGGCCAACTTCCACGCTGAAGCCGCACGCGACCGGGCCTCATTCCTGCTGCTCTCTCGCCGGACGGTGATCCAGCCCTCGCCGCTCGAGCCCGCATGATGTTACTGTTTGTATTTAGTTTGTTACTTTCAGTATCGGAAGGAATTCCGGGGGGAACCGTGCCGACTGAAGACGAACGCCACGTAACCGCGCCCGATGACTGGCAGACGGCCGCCCGGCTGGCCGCCATAGTGGAATCCTCCGCCGACGCCATCATCGGCCTGACCCTGGACGGGACCATCACCAGCTGGAACGCCGCCGCCACCAGCATGTACGGCTACACCGCCGCGGAAATCACCGGCCGCAGCATCGCCACGATCATCCCGCCCGACCGGGCCGGGGAACTAGCCGAGATCCTGGACCGCATCCGCCGCGACCACGTTGAGCACTACGAGACGACCCGCCTGCGCAAAGACGGCACCCCCATCGAGGTCTCCGTCTCCGCCTCACCCATCCGCGACCCCACAGGCGTTATCGCCGGCGCCGCCACCATCGCCCGCGACATCACAGAGCGCAACCGGGCCGAAGCGCAGATCCGTGCCTACCAGGACGAGATCCACCGGGCCGAGCGCCTGGAAACCGTCGGCCAGCTGGCCGGCGGGGTCGCCCACGATGTCAACAACATGGTCGGCGCCATCATCGGCTTCACCGAACTGATCACCACCGAAACCGACAACAGGGCCGCGGTCCTCCACGACGCCAGGCAGATCCTCGCCACCGCCCAGCGCGCCGGGCGCCTGACCAAGGAACTGCTCATCCTCAGCCGCCGCCTGCCCGCCCAGCCCAAGACCATCAACCCCAACACCCTCATCGCCGGTATCCACGAACTGCTGGCCGCCAGCATCGGGTCGCATATCACGCTGCGGCTGGACCTGGCCGACGATGCTCCCGACATCTACACCGACCCCGGGCGGATCGAGCAGGCCCTGCTCAACCTGGCCGTCAACGCCCGGGATGCCATGCCGGACGGCGGCACCTTGACCATCGCCACCGCCAGCACGCACCTCACCGACCAAGGTGCCCGTCATGTCGGCTCCGGCATCCACCCAGGGCACTACGCCACGCTCACCGTCACCGACACCGGCACCGGCATGAGCCCCGAGGTCGCCGCCCGGGCCTTCGAGCCGTTCTTCACCACCAAGGAACTCGCCTCCGGCACCGGGCTAGGCCTGTCCACCGTCCACAGCGTCATCACGCAGGCCGGCGGCGCCGTCATCATCATCTCTGAGCCGGGATCCGGCACCACCTTCCACATCTTCATCCCCGCCACCGCCGCACCCGCCGTCCTCGACGTGCCCGCCCCGGCCCGGCCCGCCGACGGCACGGCCGCCAGACAGACCATCCTGGTCGCCGACGACGAACCCGCGGTCCTCCAGGCCACCACGCGCATCTTGCAGTACGGCGGCTATGCCACCCTGGAGGCCGCCACCGCATACGAGGCACTGACCCTGCTGATCTCCCACGACGTCCAGCTCCTGCTCACCGACTCCCTCATGCCCGGCATGTCTGGCATCGCCCTGGCCGAGAATGTCGCGCACCTGCGCCCCGGGCTGCCGGTCCTGCACATGTCCGGCTACACCCCGCCACACCTGGCCGACGAGAAAAGGACCTTCATCCAGAAGCCCTTCACCGCCGAGACCCTGCTCGGCAAGGTCCGCGAAATGCTGGAAACCCAGCCCGCCCGGCAACCCGAACCCACCCCCCCTTCCCGGCCTGCATAGCGGTCAGGCCGGGCGGCAGGGCGAAGTGGCAGGGCGAAGTGGCAGGGCGAAGTGGCAGGCGAAGTGGCAGGGCGAAGTGGCGGGGTGAGGTGGCGGGACTGCACGCGTCTGTCCCTCGGTTACGGCTGGAAGCCGGTTTCGGTCCAGCGCTTGAACACCTCGACCCGCTCGGGCGGCCAGGCGCCGTCGCAGGGCATGGTGCCGTCGCCGAGGCGCTCGAGGATCTCGGCGGCGTGGGCCTGGACGTCGTCGCGGGACCACAGGTCGAACGCGAACGACATGGACTGGCGGTCGTGCTCGCGGAACAGCGGCTTGATGTGCGCCGCGAAGCTCACGGTCTCGTCGGGTCCGGGCAAGGTGATCGCCTCCTGGTTGTCGGCGGCGGTGCCGGCCGGCGCGGCCTCCTCGGCGGGCGGCCCGCCCGGGCCCCAGTCCCAGGCGGGCGGGGGAGCCGAGATCGCCGACCCGCGACGTCCATTCCAGGTAGGACGTGAGCGCGGCGCGGAACGGGGGGTCGGCGGGCAGCTTGGCGTCGTCGGCGGCCCGGACGGCCAGCGCGACCCAGCGGGCGCGCTGCTCCTCGGTGAAGGCTGGCCGTCCGCTGGCCTGCGTCGCGGCGCTGTTGATGGCGGCGCTGTCGATGGCGGCGCTGTCGATGGCGGCGCTGTTGGCTCGGGGGGACGAGCCCCAAGGCCCCCCTGACCCCCCGCAGGGGCGCCGAACGCCTCGGCGATGACGGCGGCCTCGCGCTGCGGCTGCCCGGGCGGCATGGCGGCGAACAGCGGCGCGAGCAGGCCGTCGGCGGGCACGTGCTTCTCGTACAGCAGCCTGGTCATCCGGGTCAGCGCGGGCAGGCCGCCGGCCCACTCGAACAGGGTCGGTTCGGCGCCGGGCGGGCGCACCGGGTCACGGAAGTCGACGTACCAGTGCATGCCGCTGCAGAACGGCTTGTTCTGCGAGTGACCGCAGCGGCAGAGGGCGTAGTGCTCGCGGGACGAGCCCGCGGCCCGGGACACGTCGGCCCCGGCGGCGTCGGCCAGCGGCAGGCCGCCGGTCACCCGGTACGGGCCGTCCTGGGTGATCTCGATGGCCTGCTCGCGGACGCCGTGCCAGTCGGCCAGGTCCCGGGCCTCGACGGTGTCGAAGGCCAGGCTCAGCGCCCCGGACGGGCAGTCGCGGACGGCCCGGACGAGTTCGTCCATCCGGGCGCCGCTGGGGGCGACGAAGGGCTCCTGGCTGGTCCGGAACGCGGTGGCCAGCCGGTCGGTGCACAGCCCCGAGTGCTGGCAGATGCCCCGGTTGTCGAAGATCGTGACCTGCTCCCCCGGGTACGTGTCGCGCTGGTCGGGTACCCGTATGGGGTCCTTGTCGTCGGTGAACCCGCTGGTAGCGTGCGTCCCGTCGCAGAACGGCTTCATCGCCGAGGCGCCGCACCGGCACAGCGCCAGCTGCGGCGGCAGGGTCAGCGGCTCGCCGAGCGGGTGCGGACGGCCGCGGCGTTCGTGACCAGGTACGGGCCGTTCTTGGCGGTCACGATGCCCGGCGGCAAGGCGCCCATCTGGTCGGCCAGGGCGGCGAGCCGATTGGCGCGTTCGGCTTCCGGCCCCTGGTGGCAGGCCAGGTCCTGCAGCGCGGCGGTCGCTTCGAGCAGGCCGGGCGGGGCGGACGAGCCGAACTGGGTCCGCAGCCGGGTGGCGAGGAGCGCAGCATCCCACAGCGAGGCCACAGCGTCGGGTAGGACGTCGGAGGCGGGTGGGACGTCGGAGGCGGGTGGGACGTCGGAGGCGGGTGGTGCGGAAGGGGCGGCGGGCTGGGCGGGGGCGGGGAGGGCCTCGGCCAGGGGGCGCAGGACGCTGTTGACCAGGCGCGCGAGCGTGCGGGCGTCGGCCTGGCTGGCCTGCACGACCGGGTAGACGGAGCAGATCAGGTCGCCCAGGTTGGAGAGCAGGTCGTTGGCGTGGCTGGTGAAAGACCGGCCCGTTCGGTAAAAATCTGCGGCGCGGGCCAGTACGTCGGCTACGGGCTCAGCCGACGGCGGGGGTTCGGGCGGGAGGTCACGGGCCGGCAGGTGGGCCTCGAGGGAGCGGGCGATCTCGGTCAGGCTGGAGCGGACCGCGGCCAGGTTGTCCGCGACCCCGGGGCTGCAGGGGCCGCCGGGCTCGCAGAACTCGGCGGCCTGGCGGATGCGCTCGGTGAGCAGGATCCAGGCGGCCTCCCGGTGCGGGAGCACGGTGTCGGACTCGTAGAACAGCTCGAAGCTGGGGCCGGCCGTGCGGCCCGCGTAGTCCGGGCCGGCGGGGAGCGTGGTGACCAGGTTGCCGATCGGCTTGATGGCGCCGAACATGAGCGCGACGGTGGCGTCGGCCAAAGCCTTGAGCTGGGCGTCGGTCTCCTCGGTGTGGGCGAAGAAACGCTGCAGCATGAGCAGCAAAACCTCGTAGCTGACGTTGAACAGGTCCATGACCTGCCTGGTCAGCGGGTCGGTGACGAGCGGGACGCCGGTGTCGTGCTCGCTCGGCCTGACGTTGACCGTGACCACCGGCCGGGCCGGCTGGAAGGCCGGGTTGGCCTCGCGGAGCTGGGTGTATTCGTCCAGGATCTCGACGAACTGGCCGAAGTGCGCGTCCTTCCAGTACCCGCGCGGGCCCTCGCCCTGCTCCAGGATCTCGTCGATGGCCTTTTGCGCGCTGGCCGTGTCGGTTACCGCGACCAGCTCGGGCCAGTCGAAGTATTGCTGGGTGGCCTGGGCCCGGGGCGGGCCGACGAACAGCCGCCGCTCGCCGAACTTGCCGGCCAGGTGCGCGAACCCGGCCTCGATCGACCGGTACAGGTGCCCGACGGTCTTGAAGTCCTGGCTGCGGGGGACGATCTCGCCTGGCTGCATGGCCGGGGAATTTGGGACCGCGCGGCCGAAGGCGGCCATCCCCTCCGCGTCGTCCAGGTCATAGGTCTCCGGGCGCTCCAGGAACATGAAGTGCTGGAGCGCGGGCTCGCCGAACGGCAGCAGCGCCAGGTGCACGCCGGCCGGGTAGTGGGTGGCGGGATGAGGGAAGTTCGGCCGGGACAGGTGCGGGGCACCGCCGATGGCGGACAGCAGGTTCTGCACCAGGGACAGGTGCAGCATCTCCTGGGTGGCCACGTGGCTGATGCGCTCGCGCCATCTCCGGACGGCCTCGGCTTCTTCGGCGCTCAGGCCCTCGTCCTCGGACTGCTTCAGCGAGAACGCGGCGTACAGGTACTGGCACATGATGCCGTGCTCGAGTTCGGCGGCCTCGCACAGCATGTAGTACAGCGCCTCGCGGTGCTCGATCACCAGCGGCGCCTCGGGCGGGGCCAGCCCGCCGCGCGTCGCGATCACCTGTGCGAGCCGTCCCCCGGTCTGGTTTTCGCTCATGTTGGTCATTGTGTCCACGGTTCCCGTGCTCGCGGAGCGGTGGGCGTTGCGCTCTGGACGAACAGCGTCCCGCGGATCAGCGGATCCGGCCCCGGGCGGGCCCGAAGTCGATCTGCATGGGCCGCACGCCAAGGCGCTGGCTGGGGGCGACCCGCTTGGGCTCCTCGCCGTCGGCCACTATCGTCCACGTCGTGTCGGTCAGGTTCCGCAGGACCACGCGGCCGGGCCGTCCGGGGTGCGGCTCCACGCTCCCGCACGGCGTACGGTACCGGTGATCCCGGTGCAGGTGGTGGCTGCTCAGGACGGCGCCCTCGGACAGGACCAGGGTGCCTCCGGGGGTGGTGAGGGTCGGCGGGACGGGCAGCGTCCCCTGGCAATGCCAGCAGCGCTGCCCGGCCTGTTCCAGGTCGTAGTAGACCGGCGCGGCGCAGCCCGCGCAGGCCGACACGCTGTCGTGCAGGGCGAGCAGCGCCCGCCGCCAGGTGCCCTCGAGGACCCTGCCGTCCAGGGACGCATCGTGCAGTCCCCTGGTGAAGGCCTGCGTGAACACCCGGCGGCACTGCTGCGGGTAGATGGGCCACCAGGCGGCCACGCTGTCCCCCGGCACGGGCGCGTTGGACCGGTCGTCCGGGTCGAAGACGAACAGGGGATGCACGCCGAAGTTGCGGACCATCAGCTCGGTTTCCGATACGTGGCCGCCGCTGTCCCAGGTGTAGGACGCATCGGCGCGGATGCCGAGCAGCGGGTGGCCGTGCATCAGCAGGTAGAAGAGCATGACGGCCAGGGAGTGCAGGTCGGTGACGGTGGAGGGGAGTGCCTCGTCGCGCAGGATTTCCGGGGCCATGAACGGCCCCGTCCCCTTGACCAGGGTAAACGCCCCGTCGACGCCGACGTTGTCGACATCGATGATGGCCACCTCGCACGCATCCTGGTCGACCCGCAGGTTACCGAAGCTGATGTCGCGGTAGCACAGCCCGGACGAATGCAGCACGGCGAACGCGTCGACCAGCTCGCGGCCGACGGCGGCGATGGTGCGGAACGAGGGTCTGGCCTCCAGGTTCAAGATGGGCGCCAGCGAGGTGAAACGCGGCTCGAGCAGCGGCATGAGGTACCCGAATCCCGGCACGATGTCCGACCTGAGCAGGTCGATCGGCCAGATGAAGGCCCGGTGCGGCGGCCGGCCGGCCCGGATGAGCTCGCTGATCGACTTGCGCAGCTCATCGGTTCCCGGCCCGGGCCGGATCCACTTCACCGCGAACGGCGCGTTACCGAGCCGGGCCTGGTGGACGACGCCCTGGCCACCTTCGCCGAGCCTGCGTTCCACCGCCACCGCGGCGCCCCCGCGTTCCATCCAGAGCGTCTGCCCCGGCTGAATCAGCCCGTCCATGTCAGATGATCGTGTCCTGATCGAAGATCCCGGACGGCACCCCCTCCGGCAGGCCGAACAGCCTGCGCGCCACCGCCGTGCGGTCGGCCCCGACCTCGGACATCCTGGACACGGCCAGGGACGCGGCGACGAGACGGTCCGCGATGTCCTCGGTCCCGTTGGCCACCAGCACCGGGACACTGGGATCGCCGATGAACCGGTTGAGTGCGTCCGACTGGGCGTCCCGGCCGATCGCGATGGACAGCCGCAAGGCGGCCCGGCCCGCGGGCTGGGCCATCAAGGCCGCCAGGCCGGCCTCGAACTTGCCGGGCGGGTCGGTGGCCAGCCCGTCGGTGATCAGCAGGAGGGCCGGCCGCAGCGCCTTGCGCTCGATCCGGCCGGGCGCCAGGACCTCGGCCACCATCGCGAACGCGGCACCCATGTTGGTCAGCCCCTTGGGTACCGGCTGCAGCGGCTTCCAGCGAAGGCTGGCGACCGGGACGGGATCGGGGATGTGCCAGCGCGGCTCGGTGGCGAACGCCACCGCCCGGACGAAGACCTGGGCCTGCTCCTGATCACGTTCCCAGTCCGCCAGGTGCGGCATCATGTCCGCGATGGCGTAGTTCAGGGCCTGGATCTTCTCGCCCTTCATCCCGCCGGAGCAATCGGCCAGGATGATGACGTGCAGCGGGCGCCTCGAGACGCCACCGCCGGGCATCCGGGTCGTCGGCGTCGGCATGACCATCAGCGGACCTCCAGCGTCGCTTGGCCGGGCTCAGCATAGCGAGGCCGGTCCCCGGTCATCATGGCGAGGGCGCCACTGGGGTGGGCGACGCGAGCGGGAGCACGTTATTCGTCCACCAGGTCTGGAGGGCGGAGAAGGCCGTGTTGTCGCCACCCCAGGCGATGATGAACGCGTTCTCAGTCGGGAACGTCCAGACGATCGCGGGATCGTTGGGGTTGTTGCCGGTGCCGGTCCACTCGCACTCGAACACCTGGCCCCGCCGCTGCGGGAAGTACTTGTCGTACCAGGTCGTGGTCCCCTCCGCGGTCAGGTGGTCGCTGCCGGCCGGCGGGCAGGCCGATCCCGGGGTGTAACTGGTGAAGCCCCACCACTTGTTGAAGCTCGCCCAGGACTTCAGGTAGCTGGCGTAGCTGTTCATCTGATAGGCCTCGACCGACCCGTTCGGCAGCCCGGGATCATTGCAAAGAATGCCCTGCACCTCGCCGGTCAGGGCGAATTTCGGGGTATGCGCCGAGCACTGGCTCGCGGGGTCGTCGATGTCCCCCGGCAGCAGCTCGGTGAGGCTGGCGACACCCGTCGTCGGCCGTGGTGACGGAGTTGCCGGATGAGTGGTCTTGTGCACGAGGGTGGGGCTGGGGGTGGGCTTGGGTTTCGGCGAGCTGAACAGGCCCCCGGCGACGGCCGCGATGGCCAAGATGACCACGACCGCGGCGGTGCCGGCCGCGGCGAAGATGGGCCAGCGATTGCGCCTCGCAGGTGGCGGGACGGAGGGCGGCCAGGGCGGCGGCGGCCCCTGCAGGGGCGGTCCCTGCGGAGGCGCCGTGTACCCCTGGGGGGCGTAGGTGGTCACCGTGTGCTCCGCCGCGGCAGGCGCGATCGGAGGCGGGGCGGCGGCTGGGGCGGGGGCGCCGCGCCGCCCGACCGCGGGTGATAACCGAGGGCCTGGGCATACTCGGTGGTGACCCACGTGCTGGCGGCCGGGTCGAGCGCCCGGCGGTCGGTCAGCGAACGGGCCACCAGCTGGACGGCGGTGTCCGGGTCGAGGTGATGCTCCTCGACGTGCCGGGTCAGGTCACCCGCGATGTCGGACTCGGCCGCGGTGACCAGCAGGCTGCGCTCCCGCGGCAGGTCGGGCAGGAGATCGGTGACGAGGTTGCTGAGCATGCGCGGGTCGCTGAGGACGCGCTTGCTGTAATCGGTGACCATCGAGCTCAGCGCCTCGCGGGCCTCGCCCTGGGTGTCCAGTTGTTCGGTCATGATCGTCCTCCCGGACGGACGGTGAGTCGGGTCGGGACGCTCAGCGGTGCCAGCTCCGGACCGCCGAGAAGCTGGAGTTGACAAAGGGCGAGCTGAGGACGAACTCGGAGTCCGGCGCGCTGCCGATACGGACAGTCGCCCCGGAGGGGAAAAACGTAACTGTGCCCCCGGGCACTTACGAATATCGATGTCACTCGGACACCGGGCCGTCCCGGGTGCCCGGATGGCCACGGCGGCGCACGCCAGCTACCCCCCCACCCCTAAGCCCCACTCCGGTACGTCGGCCTCAACGCTGATATGGACAAATCGGACTAAACGCTCAGCCGTACCAGAGCCCGAGGGGTTAATTGTCATTCCACCGGGATTGTACGTCTACGGCGATCGGCCGGTAAATAGGAATGGATCTTGCCGGGGCTTAACCGCGCCGTTACAGTGAGTCGCGGCCACGACGAGGCTGGCCACCCGGGAGGGAGAGGGAAATGGCGGGGAAGTTCGTCCTGGAAAAGGGCAGCACGGGTAAGTACCACTTCAACCTGCACGCGGCCAACGGCCAGGTCATCGCGACCAGCCAGCACTACGAGAGCAAGGAATCGGCCCTGAACGGCATCGAATCGGTCCGGCGCAACGCCCCGGACGCCGCGGTCGAGGACAAGACGGAAGAGTAAGAAACATGACGGGGCGCCGCTGACGCGGCGCCCCGAGCCCGTAAGACCCCGTTAGACCCCTGAGACCCCGTGACACCCCGTTGATGGTCGTCGCGGGCGTCGGCTAATTCTGCTGGCCCTGCTGGTCGATGCCCAGGAAGCCCTCGGCCTGCTGCTCGGCCCCCTGGATCTCGCTGTCGAACTGGCCGCCGGTCTTGCTCTCGGCTTCCTGCTCGACTTCGTCCAGGCCCTTGTCCACGAGATCGCCGTGCTCGCCGGCGAGGTTCTTCGCTTCGTCCATGAAGTCCGACATCGGATCTCTCCTTCCCCTGCGGTTGCCCGAGTCTTCCCCTTCGGTCGCCCGAGTCGGTTGAGGCCTTTACCGTAGCAGGATGGTCGCGGCGCTGGCGGTCGGCGGGGTGCTCCTGGCGGTGATGATCGCGGCGTCGGGCTTCCAGGTGGGAGCGCTGGTGCTGGCCGCGGGGCGGCGGCGGGAGGATTTATCGGGGCGCGGGGGGCGGGGCAGGCCCGTACCATTTGCATGTGCGGCTCGGCTTGCCTGACGGGAAGGTGCCATGAGGATCGACAACAGTCCGGCCAGGGGGATGCGGGATCTGCTGCCCGCTGACGTCGCGGTCCGTGACCATGTGCTCGAGTCGATCATGGCGGTGTACCGGCGGTTCGGGTACCAGCGGATCGAGACCCCGGCGCTGGAGGACATCAGACGGCTGCACAGCGGGGAGGGCGCGGACAACGAGAAGCTCATCTACGAGGTGCTGCGGCGCGGGCTGCCGCCGGTGGTCGCGGCGGACACGCCGCTGCGGGAGCTGGTGGACCTCGGGCTGCGGTACGACCTCACCGTGCCGTTGACCCGCTTCTACGGCAACAACCACGCGTCGCTGCCGTCGCCGTTCCGGTCGTTGCAGGTGGGGCCGGTGTGGCGGGCGGAGCGGCCGCAACGGGGCCGCTACCGGCAGTTCTATCAGTGCGACATCGACATGATCGGCGAGGCCTCCGTGCTGGCCGAGGCGGAGCTGATCGAGGCGACCAGCGAGGCGCTGGCGGCGATCGGGCTGACCGGGACGACGATCCGGCTGTCGGACCGGCGGTTGCTGTCGGCGCTGGCCGCCGATTGCGGGGTCCCGGATGATGCGCGGGACGCGTTCTTCATCACGCTGGACAAGCTGGACAAGATCGGCTGGGAGGGGGTGCGGGCCGAGCTGGCTGAGCTCGGGTTTTCCCCGGATCAGGTGGCGAGCGTGGAGGAGAAGATCCGCGCGCTGGAAGGCCTGCCGGCGGGCAAGCTGGCCGGGGCGCTGGCCGACGCGGTGCCGGGGCTGGCGGCCCCGGTGATCGAGGATCTGGTCACTACGGTCTCCTGTCTCGACCGGCTGGCGTTGAGCTGGGAGTTCGATCCGGCGCTGGCGCGCGGGATGGGCTACTACACCGGGCAGGTCTTCGAGATCGTCAGGGCGGGCGTGAGCGGGTCACTGGCGGGCGGCGGGCGGTACGACAAACTGATCGGCCGCTCGCTGGGATACGACGTTCCGGCCTGCGGGTTCTCCATTGGATTCGAACGGATCGTGGATCTACTGGCCCGGCGCCCCTCGCGAGACGCGGTGGCGGTGCTGGCCGAGGCGGACGTGCCGCTCGCGGACGCGCTCGAGGTGGCCCGGGAGCTCCGCTCGGCTACCGGAGCGCAGAGCGTGGTCGAGACGGTGCGGCGGAGCGGGAAGTTCGCGGCGCAGCTGAGGCGGCTGGAGGCGGCGGGGTTCACCGGGTTCGTGCCCGTCCGCGTGCAGGACGGCGCGGTGGCGCGCGGGGAACTGCGGACGCTGGGCGGCTCGCCGGACGCGTAGGCGCCAGGGCCTGCGACGCGATGACCCATGTCCCGCCGACGGCGGGACCTTCGGCTCTGCCCGAGAGGGCTGCCCGTGGGGCAAGTGTGGAGTGATAGATGCGCTCTCAGGCCGCGCAGTTCGGCCTCACGCAGGAGTGATTTTCGATGTTTTCCGATGATCAGGCCGTAACGAGCCTCCCGGAGCTGGCCGCGTGGGTCGGCGAGATCGCGAAGCTGACCAAGCCCGACGCCGTGGTGTGGTGTGACGGGTCGCAGGAGGAGTGGGATCGGCTGACCACGCTGCTGGTGGACGGCGGGACCTTCACCCGGCTGAACCCGAAGCTACGGCCGAACAGCTTCTACTGCGCGTCCGACCCCGGCGACGTGGCCCGCGTGGAGAGCCGCACGTTCATCTGCTCGGAGAAGGAAGATGACGCGGGGCCGACCAACAACTGGATCCCGCCGGAGGAGATGCGGGCGACGTTCGCGGAGGTCTTCGACGGGTGCATGCGGGGCCGGACGATGTACGTGGTGCCGTTCTGCATGGGCCCGCTGGGCGGGGCCATCTCCCAGCTCGGGGTGGAGATCACCGACTCGGCGTACGTGGTGGTCTCGATGCGGATCATGACCCGGATGGGCACCCCGGCGCTGCGGCTGATCCAGGAGCGCGGCTCGTTCGTCAAGGCGGTGCATTCGGTGGGGGCGCCGCTGGCGCCCGGCCAGGCGGACGTGCCGTGGCCGTGCAACCCGGTCAAGTACATCTCGCATTTCCCCGAGACCCGGGAGATCTGGTCCTACGGGTCGGGGTACGGCGGGAACGCGCTGCTGGGCAAGAAGTGCTACGCGCTGCGGATCGCCTCGGTCATGGCCCGGGACGAGGGCTGGCTGGCCGAGCACATGCTCATCCTCAAGCTCACCCCGCCCGGCGGGCAGCCCAAGTACATCACCGCGGCGTTCCCGTCGGCGTGCGGCAAGACCAACCTGGCCATGCTGGAACCGACGATTCCCGGGTGGAAGGTCGAGGCCATCGGCGATGACATCGCCTGGATGCGGTTCGGCGCGGACGGCCGGCTGTACGCGATCAACCCCGAGGCGGGGTTCTTCGGCGTCGCGCCGGGCACCGGGATGAAGACCAACGCCAACGCGGTCAAGCGATGTGGGGCAATTCGATCTTCACCAACGTGGCGCTGACCGACGACGGCGACGTGTGGTGGGAGGGCCTGACCGACGAGCCGCCCGCGCACCTGACCGACTGGAAGGGCCGGGACTGGACGCCGGACTCCCCTGAGCCGGCCGCGCACCCCAACTCCCGGTTCACCACCCCCGCCGATCAGTGCCCGATCATCGCGCCGGAGTGGGATGATCCCGGCCGGGCGTGCCGATCTCGGCGATCTTGTTCGGCGGCCGGCGGGCCTCCACCGTGCCGCTGGTGATCGAGTCGTTCAACTGGGACCACGGGGTGTTCCTCGGGGCGAACATCGCCTCGGAGAAGACCGCCGCGGCCGAGGGCAAGGTCGGGGAGCTGCGCCACGACCCGTTCGCGATGCTGCCGTTCTGCGGGTACAACATGGGCGACTACTTCGGCTACTGGCTGTCGCATCGGGCAGAAGGCTGACCCGGACAAGCTGCCGAAGCTGTTCTACGTCAACTGGTTCCGCAAGGACGCCGAGGGCCGGTTCGTGTGGCCCGGGTTCGGCGAGAACAGCCGGGTGCTGAAGTGGATCATCCAGCGGCTGGACGGCCAGGCCAAGGCGACCCGGACCCCGGTCGGCTACCTGCCCGCCCCCGGCTCCCTCGACCTCGAGGGCCTGGACATCTCCTGGGCCGACCTGGCCCTGCTGCTCACGGTGGACACCGAGGCCTGGAAGCTGGAGGCCGAGCACATCCCCGAGCACTTCCAGACCTTCCACCGGCACCTGCCCGAGCGGCTCTGGCAACTCCACGAGGAACTGGTGGACCGGCTCGGCTCGAGGCTGACGCGGATGCTCGTTCGGGGTGTCCCTGGGGGGCGCCCCGAACCCGTGTCTGGGACCGAGGGACAGGCCGTGCGGCTCAGGGGATGCGGTATTCCTCGAGGAGGCGGCGGCCGATGATCATCTTCTGGATCTCGGCGGTGCCCTCGCCGATGAGGAGCATCGGCACCTCCCGGTAGAGGCGCTCGATCTCGTATTCCTTGGAGAAGCCGTAGCCGCCGTGGATGCGGAAGGAGTCCTCCACGACCTCCTTGGCGTACTCGGCCGCGAGGTACTTGGCCATGCCGGCCTCGAGGTCGTTGCGCCGGCCGGAGTCCTTCAGGCGGGCCGCCATCGTCATCATCTGGTGCGCTGCCTCGACCTTGATGCCCATCTCGGCCAGCTTGAACTGGATGGCCTGGTGCTGGACGATCGGCTTGCCGAAGGAGTGCCGTATCTGCGCGTAGGCGATGCCGAGCTCGAAGGCGCGCAGCGCGACCCCGCAGCCGCGGGCGGCGACGTTGACCCGGCCGACCTCCACGCCGTCCATCATCTGGTAGAAGCCCCGGCCGGGAGCGCCGCCGAGGACCCGGGTGGCCGGGATGCGGACGTCGTGCAGGATCAGTTCGGTGGTGTCGACGCCCTTGTAGCCCATCTTCTCGATCTTCCCCGGCACGGTCAGGCCCGGCACCGTGGGGTTGGGGCCGAAGCCCGGTTCCTTCTCGATCAGGAACGTGGTCATGTTCTTGTGCGGCGCGTCCTGCCCCTCGTCGGTCTTGCACAGCACCGCGACCAGGTTGGCGGTTCCGCCGTTGGTCAGCCACATCTTCTGGCCGTTGATGACGTAATCCGCCCCGTCGGGCACGGCCTTGGTGGCGATGGCCGAGACGTCGGAGCCCAGGCCGGGCTCGGACATGGAGAAGGCGCCGCGCACGTCGCCCGCGGCCATCTTGGGCAGGAAGTATTCCTTCTGCTCGGCCGTGCCGTGCTGGGCTGATCATGTAGGCCACGATGAAGTGGGTGTTGACGATGCCCGACACCGACATCCAGCCGCGGGCGATCTGCTCCACCACCAGCGCATAGGTGAGCAGCGACTCGCCCAGGCCGCCGTACTCCTCCGGGATGGTCAGCCCGAACAGGCCCAGGTCCTTCATGCCCTGCGACGATCTGCGCCGGGTACTCGTCCTTGTGCTCGAGCTCCATGGCGACCGGGATGATCTCCTTGTCCACGAAGTCCCGCACCGTGGACAGGATGTCGCGCTGGATGTCGGTCAGGCCTTCGGTCTGCGCGAGGCGTTCCATTTCTCGTTCCTTACCTGGCGGGCTCGGGGCTATACGGGTCGGTGCGGCTCGGGGCGGCCGGGCTGCTCCCCGCCGCGCTCCTTGACGTAGGTTTCCGTCGGCACCATCACCTTGCGGCGGAACACGCACACCAGCGTGCCGTCCTGCTTGTAGCCGCGGGTCTCGACCTCGACGATGCCCCGGTCGCCCTTGGAGGTGAGCCGCTTGGCCAGCACGGTGGTCTCGCCGTAGATGGTGTCGCCGTGGAAGGTCGGCGCCACGTGCTTCAGCGAGGAGACCTCCAGGTTGGCGATGGCCTTCCCCGACACGTCCGGCACCGACAGGCCCAGCAGCAGCGAGTAGATGTAGTTGCCCACCACCACGTTCCGGCCGAACTCGGTCGTCTCCTCCGCGTAGTGCGCGTCCAGGTGCAGCGGGTGGTGGTTCATGGTGAGCAGGCAGAACAGGTGGTCGTCGTATTCGGTCACGGTCTTGCCCGGCCAGTGCCGGTAGACCGCGCCGACCTCGAACTCCTCATACGTCCGTCCGAACTGCATCTCGCTCACTCCTGGGGTGGCTCGAACTTGGAGGTGCGGGTCATGCCCGCGGCCCGGCCCTTGCCCGCCATGACCAGGGCCATCTTGCGGGAGGCCTCGTCGATCATCTCGTCGCCCAGCATGGCCGAGCCCTTCGCCCCGCCGGCGTGCGAAGTGCACCACTCGTACGCGTCCAGGATCAGCTCGGCGTGGTCGTAATCCTCCTGCGACGGGGAGAAGACCTCGTTGGCCACGGCGATCTGGTCCGGGTGCAGCACCCACTTGCCGTCGTAGCCCAGCGCGGCGGCCCGCCGGGCCACCTCACGGAAGCCGTCGGTGTTGCGGACCTGCAGGTACGGGCCGTCGATGGCCTGCAGGTCGTGCGCCCGGGCGGCCATCAGGATGCGCATCAGGATGTAGTGATAGGCGTCCGCCGGGTACCCGGGAGGCTGCTCCCCGACCACCAGCGACTTCATGTTGATCGAGGCCATGAAGTCGGCCGGCCCGAACACGATCGTCTCCAGCCGCGGCGAGGCGGCCGCGATCTCATCCACGTTCACCAGCCCGAGGGCGTTCTCGATCTGGGCCTCGATGCCGATCCGGCCCACCTCGAAGCCCATCGTCTTCTCGATCTGGGTCAGCAGCAGGTCCAGCGCCACCACCTGCCCGGCGTCCTGCACCTTGGGCAGCATGAGGCAGTCCAGGTTCTGCCCCGCGCCCTCGGTCACGGTGACCACGTCCCCGGTAGGTCCACTGCGTGGTCCAGTCGTTGACCCGGACCACCCGGGTCTTGCCGCTCCAGTCACCGGTGTTCAGCGCGTCGACGATCAGGTGCCGGGCGCTCTCCTTGACCAGCGGCGCGCAGGCGTCCTCCAGGTCCAGGAACACCTGGTCGGCGGGCAAGCCCTGGGCCTTCTCCAGGAAACGCGGGTTGCTGCCCGGCACGGCCAGGCAGGACCGGCGCGGACGCAGCCGGGTCGGTGCGGTCGGTGCGGTGGTCATCTCGGCTCTCGTCACCCTTCCATTGTCGATGCTACGCGGCTCGAGGCGGTGGGCGCGGCGGATCTCGTCGACGATGCGGCCGACGATGACGGTGATGTCGAAGTCGGCGGGCGTGAAGACCTCGGCCACCCCCTGGGCGCGCAGGTCCTGCGCGTCGGCCGGCGGGATGATCCCGCCCACCACCACCGGGATGTCGCCCGCGCCGGACTCGCGGAGCCGCCGCAGCACGTCGGGCACCAGCTCGGTGTGCCCCCCGGACAGGATCGACAGCCCCACGCAGTGCACGTCCTCGGCCACCGCCGAGGCCGCGATCTGCGCCGGGGTGAGCCGGATGCCGGCGTAGATCACCTCGAAGCCGGCGTCGCGGGCCCGGACGGCGATCTGCTCGATGCCGTTGGAATGCCCGTCGAGTCCGGGCTTGCCCAGGAGCAGGCGCAGCCGGCCCGCCCCGATCCGGGCCGCGGTGGCGTCCGCCGCCCGGCGGACCGCGGCCAGCGGGGCGCTGTCCCGCAGGGCGGCGGCGGAAAACGCGCCGACGCCGGTGGGGGCGCGGTACTCGCCGAACACCTGGCGCAGCGCCGAGGCCCACTCGCCGGTGGTGACGCCGGCCCGGGCGCAGGCCAGCGTGGCCTCCATCAGGTTGACGCCCGGGTCCTCCGCCTCGGCCTTGAGCCGGGCCAGCGCGGCGCGCACCTCCAGCCGGTCGCGGCGCTCGCGCCACCGGGCCAGTTCGGCCAGCACCGCCTGCTCGTAGGACGGGTCCACGTTGTGGACGGCGGTTTCGAGGCCGGCGGTGAGCGGGCTGGGCTCGGTGGCCTGGAAGCAGTTGACGCCCACCACCTGGTCCTGACCGGACTCGATGCGCGCCCGCCGGGCCGCGTGCGAGGCCACGAGCCGGGCCTTGAGGTACCCCGACTCCACCGCCGGGATCATCCCGCCCAGCTCCGCGATCTCGGCCAGCTCCGCCTCGGCGCCGGCCACCAGCTCGGCCGTCTTGGCCTCCACCACGGGTGAGCCGTCGAACAGGTCGCCGTACTCGAGCAGGTCCGACTCGTACGCCAGCACCTGCTGGATGCGCAGGCTCCACTGCTGGTCCACCGGCCGCGGCAGGCCCAGCGCCTCGTTCCAGGCCGGCAGCTGGATGGCCCGGGCCCTCGCGTCACGGGATAGCGTGACGGCCAGCATCTCCAGCACGATCCGCTGGATGTTGTTCTCGGGCTGCGCCTCGGTCAGGCCGAGCGAGTTGACCTGCACGCCGTAGCGGAAGCGCCGCAGGGCCGGGTCGCCGATGCCGTACCGGTCCCGGGTGATGCCATCCCAGAGCCGGGTGAAGGCCCGCACCTTGCACATCTCCTCGACGAAGCGGACGCCCGCGTTGACGAAGAAGGAGATCCGCCCGACGACTTCGCCCATCTTCCCCGGGGGGACCTCCCCCCGGTCGCGGACCGCGTCCAGGATGGCGATGGCGGTGCCCAGCGCGTACGCGATCTCCTGGACCGGGGTGGCCCCGGCCTCCTGGAGGTGGTAGCTGCACACGTTGATCGGGTTCCACTTGGGCATGCGGGCCACCGTGTAGGCGATCACGTCGGTGGTCAGGCGGACCGAGGGGCCCGGGGGAAACACGTAGGTGCCGCGGGACAGGTACTCCTTGATGATGTCGTTCTGCGTCGTCCCGGTCAGCGCGGCGAGGTCGGCGCCCTGCTCCTCGGCGACGACCAGGTACAGCGCGAGCAGCCACATGGCGGTGGCGTTGATCGTCATCGAGGTGTTCGTCCGCTCCAGCGGGATGCCGTCGAACAGCGCGCGCATGTCCCCCAGGTGGCCGACCGGGACGCCGACCCGGCCGACCTCGCCGCGGGCCAGCACGTGGTCGGCGTCGTACCCGGTCTGGGTGGGCAGGTCGAACGCCACCGACAGGCCGGTCTGGCCCTTGGCCAGGTTCCGGCGGAACAGCGCGTTGGATTCCTTCGCGGTCGAGTGCCCGGCGTAGGTCCGCATCAGCCACGGGCGGTCACGGCTGGCCGCCCCCGCCCCCGGCGCCCGCACGGGCGGCACGAGGCCTGGGGCCGGGGTGTCGAGCGCCGGTCCGTTCGGACTATTCATCCCGGAACCGGTTGATCTCGGTCAGATGCTTCTCCCGGAGCAGATGGTCACGGACGCCGAGGCCCTCGTGCGGGGCCAGGCACAGCACCGCAACCTTGCCGTGGTGCAGGTTCCGGTGGACGTCCAGCGCAGCCTGGCCGGTCTTCTCCAGCGGGTACACCGCCGACATCGTTGGGTGGATCATACCCTTGGCGATCAGCCGGTTGGCCTGCCACGCCTCGCGGTAGTTGGCGAAGTGCGAGCCGATGATCCGCTTCAGGCTCATCCACAGGTAGCGGTTGTCGTACTCGTGCATGAACCCCGAGGTCGAGGCGCAGGTCACGATCGTGCCGCCCTTGCGGGCCACGTACACCGAGGCGCCGAACGTCTCCCGGCCCGGGTGCTCGAACACGATATCGGGGTCCTCGCCGCCGGTGAGTTCGCGGATCCTGGCGCCGAACCGCTTCCACTCCTTGGGGTCCTGGGTGTTCTCGTCCTTCCAGAACCGGTAGCCCTCGGCGGCCCGGTTGATGATCAGCTCGGCCCCCATCGCCCGGCACAGCTCGGCCTTGTGCTCGCTGGAGACCACGCAGATCGGGATGGCCCCGCCCGCCAGCGCGTACTGGGTGGCGTAGGCGCCCAGGCCGCCGCTGGCCCCCCAGATCAGGATGTTGTTGCCCTGCGTCATCGAGGCGCCGTTGCCCGAGACCAGCTGGCGGAAGGCGGTCGAGTTCACCAGGCCGGGCGTCGCGGCCTCCTCCCAGGTCAGGTGCTTCGGCTTGGGCATGAGCTGGTTGGTCTTGACGATGGCCAGCTCGGCCAGGCCGCCGAAGTTGGTCTCGTAGCCCCAGATGCGCTGCTCGGGGTCGAGCATGGTGTCGTTGTGGCCGTCGGAGCTCTCCAGCTCCACGGACAGGCAGTGGGCGACGACCTCCTCCCCCGGCTTCCACACGGTCACCCCGGGCCCGGTGCGCAGCACCACGCCCGCCAGGTCCGAGCCGACCACGTGATAGGGCAGGTCGTGCCGCGCGGTGAGCTGGGACAGCTTCCCGTAACGGCGCAGGAACGCGAAGGTGGACATCGGGCGCGAAGATCGAGCTCCACACCGTGTTGTAGTTGACCGAGCTGGCCATCACCGCGACCAGCGCCTCGCCGAGGCCGAGTTCGGGGACCGGCACCTCCTCGATGTGCAGCGACTGGCGGGGATCCCGGTCGCGGTCGTGTATGCCGTCGAACATGTGCTCCTCATCGCGGTGCAGCGTGACGGCCCGGTAGGCCTCCGGCAGCGGCAGTGCGGCGAAGTCAGCGGGCTGGCTGGCGGGATCGAGGATTGCGTCGAGTATGTCTTTCATGGCCGCCTCCTGGCTCAGGGCCGCGCTTTAGCGTCGGCATGCCGACCCGGCAGCGGCTAGCGCCGAAGGGCACCTCCCGGCGGGACCAAGGGCCTTTCGCCGGCTTGTCGCAGCGGGCGGCGACAGCAAGCGTGCATCGAGACCCGAAACACGCACCATGGCCGTTAACGGTGAAGAACGTTCTATTTTTCCTAAACCACCAGTAATCTCATTATTTTCCGGCCTGGATCGCGGGTCAGGACAAGTCGTTGGGCGGCCGGCCGGGGTCACAGGTCCAGGCTGGTCCCGGGTTCCAGCCGGGCGACGGGTACGCCACTCGGGGCGGCGGCCACGGACATCATCCGGGTGAACAGGCCCAGGCCGTTGTCGTTCAGGATCGCGTCGTGGATCGCGTAGCCGCGGGCGGGTGCGACGGCGCGGAAGTAGTCGATCATCTCCCCCGCCTTGAGCCACGGGGCGCTGATCGGCACGAGCAGGGTGCTGACGGGCTCTTCGGGGACGGTGTACGAGTCGCCGGGATGGAACAGGTCGCCCTCGACCAGGAACCCGGTGTTCACCACCAGCGGGATGTCCTGGTGGATGAGCGCGTGATCCACGCCGTAGACGTGCACGGAGAAGCCGGCTACCTCCAGCGCGTCTCCGTGCTGCACCTCGTGGACCCGGTCGCCGAAGTCGGTGAACTGCGCGCAGATCGACTGGTTGGCCCACAGGGTCACGCCGGGGTCGCTGGACAGCGCGGCTCGTATCGCGTCGGCGTCGAGGTGGTCCGGGTGCTCATGGGTGACCAGGACCGCGGCGGCTCCGGCCAGGGCCGCGGGCGCGTCACTCCACCCGCCCGGGTCGATGACCAGCACCGCACCGTCCTTCTCTAGCCTGACGCACGAGTGCCCGAGCTTGGTGAATCGCATGGCGAGCCTCCAGCGAGATGGGAATTGGGGGGGTGATGGGCGAGATAGGGGTTGGGGTACTGGGACCGAGACGGCCCTACGATACATGCGGCGGTCGCGGGGTCTTCCAGGCTGGCGCATTGCTTCGCGCCGGGAAACTTCTAGGCTTGAACCTGCCAGCCGGCAGGCACAGCTCTCGGCGCGGAGAGGAGACCCCGCTATGCAGGCGACTATTGGCGACCGCATCTGCATTCACGGCAACGTTGTCGGGCACCCGGACAAGAACGGCGAGATCGTCGAGGTGCACGGCAGCCAGGGCGAGCCGCCCTATCTGGTGAAGTTCGACGACGGCCATACGCGGCTCATCTTCCCCGGACCCGATGCGGTGATCGAGCATCCGGAGTCCAGCTAGGTCCGGCGGAGCGTCCGCCGTAGACGCGCTCGCGCACGCTCGAGGGGGCTGGAGGGATCAGCCGAGCTTCCAGGGATCAATAAGTTCGATTCCCGTTTCCTCGAAGTCGGCGGTGTCGCGGGTGGCCAGGATGGCGCCCGAGTCGCAGCAGATGGCTGCGATTTGAGCGTCGGCGACACCGATGGGTCTGCCGATTCGCTCGCGGCCGGGGGCCCGGCACGGCGGGAGGGCGAGGGACCGGGGGGTCCAGGACCTTCGGCCCTGCCGGGCTGCGTGATCGACGGGCAACCTTGGTCAAGGGAGCACGACGACGTGCGGCGTGGAGTGCGAGATGGGTAGCCAGAGGGTCCTGGGCCTGGTCCTGGCGGGCGGGGCGGGCACCCGCCTGTGGCCGCTGACGGCGGGCCGGGCCACATCCGCGGTGCCCTTCGGCGGGGTGTACCGGGTGGTGGACTTCGCGCTGTCCAACCTGGTCAACGGCGGGCTGCAGCACATCTACGTGCTGACCCAGTACAAGAGCCACAGCCTGAACAAGCACGTCACCACCACCTGGCGGCTGAGCACCCTGCTGGACAACTACGTCACGCCGGTCCCGGCCCAGCAGCGGCTCGGACCGCGGTGGCAGGCCGGCTCGGCGGACGCGATCTACCAGTCGCTGAACCTGATCCATTCCGACCGGCCCGACCTCATCGTGGTGGTGGGAGCCGATCACGTGTACCGGATGGACCCACGCCAGATGATCAAGGCGCACCTGTCCTGGGGCGCGGGGGCCACGGTCGCGGTGCTTCCCATCCCGAGGAATGAAGCGGCGCACTTCGGCGTCGCGCGGACCGCACCGGACGGCCACCTCATCGAGATGTTCATGGAAAAGCCGTCTCATCCGCCGGACCGCCCGGGGCAGCCGGACGAGGTCCTGGTGTCCATGGGCAACTACGTGTTCAACACCGACGTGCTGGTGGAGGCGCTGCAAAAGGACGCCGAGGACGGGGACAGCCGGCACAGCATCGGCGGCGACATCATCCCGAGGCTGGTCCAGGAGCGTACGGCGCACGCCTATGACTTCCGGCGGAACACGGTGCCCGGCGCCGAGGCGCGCGACGCGGGTTACTGGCGGGAAGTGGGGACGCTCGACTCCTACTTCGATGCGCACATGGACCTGTGCGCGGTCCACCCGGCGTTCAACCTCTACAACCGCCGGTGGCCGATCCTGACCCACGTACCGCCGGACCCGCCGGCCAAGTTCGTGCACGACGACGGGGGCCGGGTGGGACGGGCGATCGACAGCGTGGTCAGCAACGGGGTCATCGTCTCCGGCGGGCAGGTGTGCAACTCGGTGCTGTCGCCCGGGGTCCGGGTGGACAGCGCGGCCCGGGTGAACCGGGCCGTGATCATGCATAATGCCCGCGTCAGCCAGTGCGCCGTGGTCGAGAACGCCATCCTGGACAAGAACGTCGTCCTCGAGAAGGGGGCCACGGTCGGGGTGGACAAGGACCATGACCGGGCCCGCGGTCTCGTGGTGTCCCGAGGCGGCATCACCGTGGTCGGCAAGGGACAGGTCGTGCCGCGGTAAGTGGCTGTATGGCAGGCATGGCGTCGACGTACCGGGTTGCGCGGGTGGCGGGTAGCGGTAGCGTGACGGTTTGTGGAGGGGCCGTTGCGGGTGTTCGTGAGTCATACGTCGGAGTTGCGCCGGTATCCGTCTGGGCGGTCGTTTGTGGCGGCGGCGGAGCAGGCGGTGTCCCGGGCGGGTGGCGTGGTGGTGGATATGGCGTATTTCACCGCGCGGGAGGGTCAGCCGGCTGGGTACTGCCGGGAGCAGGTGGGGCGGGCGGATGTGTATGCGGGGGTTATCGGGTTCCGGTACGGGTCGCCGGTGCGGGATGAGCCGGGCTGTTCGTATACGGAGCTGGAGTTCGCTGCGGCCGGGGAGCGGGGGTTGCCGCGGCTGGTGTTCGTGCTGGATGAGAACGCGGTGCTGCCGCTGCCGGGGGTGTTTTTGTCTGATCCGGTGTTCGGGGAGCGGCAGCGGGCGTTCCGGGAGCGGGTGCGGGAGGCGGGGATCACGGTGCAGCGGGTGGATTCCCCGGAGCGGCTGGAGATGCTGCTGTTCCAGGCGCTGACAACCCTGCCGCAGGCGGCGGGCGGCCAGGCCGCGGGGGTGGGTGGTGCGGGGGTGGCGGTGCGGCTGGCGCCGCGGCCGGTGTTCCTGGCGGGCCGGGAGGAGCTGCTGGCCGGGCTGGAGGCCCGCTTGGCGGCGGGGCGGGGTGCGGGTCCGGGGGTGGTGGTGCTGTGCGGGCTGGGGGGTGCGGGTAAGACCAGTGTGGCGGTGGAGTACGCCTACCGGCAGGCGGCCGGGCTGGGGGTGGTGTGGCAGCTGGCGGGCGAGGATCCGGCGGGGCTGGCGGCGGGGTTCGCCGAGCTGGCCGCGCATCTGGGGGCCGGGGGCGGGCCGGGGGGTGATCTGGTGGGGCGGGTGCATGCGGTGCTGGCCCGCCGGGATGACTGGCTGCTGGTCCTGGATAACGTGCCAGACCCGGGGGCGGTGGCGGGGCTGGTGCCGCCGGCGGGCGGGGGGCGGGTGGTGATCACCAGCCAGTTCGGGTCCTGGCCGGGCCGGGCGGTGCTGGAGGTGCCGGTGCTGGGCCGGGCGGTGGCGGCGGGGTTCTTGCTGGACCGCACCGGGGCGGCCGGGGCCGCGGAGGAGGCGGCGGCGTCGGTGCTGGCCGGGGAGCTGGGCGGGCTGCCGCTGGCGCTGGAGCAGGCGGGGGCGTACATGCAGGCCTCGGGCCGGACGGTCGGGGAGTATCTGGGGTTGTTCCGGGCGCGGCGGGCTGAGGTGCTGGGCCGGGGGGATCCGGCCGGGTATGACCGGCGGGTGGCCACGACGTGGTCGCTGGCGTTTGCCGCGCTGGGCGGGGCGGGCCCGGCGGCGGGGTTGCTGCGGCTGGTGGCGTGCTGCGCGGCCGAGGACATCCCGCTGGGTCTGCTGCTGCGCCCTGGCCTGGAAGCTGAGGATTTCGATGCGGTGGTGGCGCCGTTGCTGGTGCCGTTGCTGGGCGATGAGCTGGTGCGGGATGAGGCGGTGGCGGGGTTGCGGCGGTTCTCGCTGGTCAGTGTGCCGCGGGGCGGGCTGGTCTCGGTGCACCGGCTGGTCCAGGCGATCACGCTGGATCAGCTGCCCGCGGAGGAGGCGGCGGCCTGGCGGCGGGCGGCCGCCTTGGTGATCGGGGCGGCGGTGCCCGGCGATCCGGAGGACCCGGGGTGCTGGCCGGTGTTCGCGGCGCTGTTGCCGCATGCCCAGGCCGCGCTGGACCCGGCCAGCGACGGCCTGGACCAGGTGGCCCGGTACCTGGGCGCGAGCGGCCGCTACGCCGCGGCGCTGGCCGTGCAACAGCAGGTCCTGCACGCTTGGGAGGAAACCCGGGGTGCCGAGCACTCGGACACGCTCACCGCCCGCGACAGCCTGGCCCGCTGGACCGGGCAGGCCGGGGATGTGGCCGGGGCCCGGGACCAGTACGCCGCGCTGGTGCCGGTCCGCGAGCGGGTCTCCGGCGCCGAGCACCCGCACACGCTGACCGCCCGCGCCAACCTCGCCTACTACACTGGGGCAGCGGGGGATGTGGCCGGGTCCCGGGACCAGTACGCCGCGCTGGTGCCGGTCCGCGTGCGGGTCTCCGGCGCCGAGCACCCCGACACGCTGACCGCCCGCGCCAACCTGGCCTACTTCACGGGGGAGGCGGGGGATCCGGCCGGGGCCCGGGACCAGTACGCCGCGCTGCTGCCGGTCCGCGAGCGGGTCTCCGGCGCCGAGCACCCCGACACGCTGACCGCCCGCGGCAACCTGGCCCGCTGGACCGGGGAGGCGGGGGATGCGGCCGGGGCCCGGGACCAGTACGCCGCGCTGGTGCCGGTTTTCGACCGGGTCTCCGGCGCCGAGCACCCCGAGACGCTCACCGCCCGCGATAACCTGGCCCGCTGGACCGGGAATGCCGGGGATCCGGCCGGGGCCCGGGACCAGTACGCCGCGCTGCTGCCGGCCCGCGAGCGGGTCTCCGGCGCCGAGCACCCCGACACGCTCACCGCCCGCGCCAACCTGGCCTACTACACCGGGGCGGCGGGGGATCCGGCCGGGGCCAGGGACCAGTTCGCCGCGCTGCTGCCGGTCCGCGAGCGGGTCTCCGGCGCCGAGCACCCCGACACGCTCACCGCCCGCGCCAACCTGGCCTCCTGGACGGGGGAGGCGGGCGATGCGGCCGGGGCCCGGGACCAGTTCGCCGCGCTGGTGCCGGTCCGCGAGCGGGTCTCCGGCACTGAGCACCCGCACACGCTCACCGCCCGCGACAACCTGGCCTACTGGACCAGGCTGGCGCAGAACCCTGAGTAATCCGCAGCGGGAATCCAAGCCCGGATCCGGGACCCCTCAAGGGCCTGACGTCAGAGCGGGTACACAGCCTCGATCACGAGACGGCGCGCTGAACTGGCCGGGCCGTTGCGGGATTTATCAAAGACGCCTCTCCCGATCACCTTCACCAGCATGAAGTCGGTCGGCGGTGACAAGGCCGCCGGTCCCGAGACCGGGGAGGTAGAGGCGCTCAGCCTGGCCACCGGCAAGGTCGAATGGGACGAGTTCGGGCGGGGGCGGTAACCCGCAGCTGATGGCCTACACGGTTCCCTGAGCTGGCGGTCCAGCGGGCGTGGCGCTGGCGGTGACGGTATGGGGCGTGGTGTCGCGAGGGTGGAGGGGTTCGCCGCAGGCCTGGCAGATGACCTGGGCGGTCAGCCGGTGGCCGCAGTGGTGCTCCAGGACCAGCGGCGGGCCGGCCTCACCGGCCAGGTACTGGTCGCCCCAGCGCATCAGCGTGACGATGACGGGGTACAGGTCGCGGCCCGCGGCGGTCAGGTGGTACTCGAACCGGGCCGGGTGCTCGCTGTAGCGGCGCCGCTCGAGGATCCCGGCGCCGGTCAGGGTGCGGAGCCGGGCCGCCAGCGTGTCGCGCGGCGCCCCGGTCCGGCGGACCATCTCGTCGAACCGGCGGTTGCCGAGGAAGACCTCGCGCACGGCCAGCAGCGCCCACTTCTCGCCCACGAGGTCCAGCGTGCGGGCGATCGAGCAGGGCCGCGGTTCAGCCGGGGTGCTAGTCACGCAGACCAGTTTACCTCGTCAGTCAGTTTTCTGGACTCACTCATGGTGGTCGGGTTATAGTGAGTCCAGATTTCGGACTTACCTCGAAGGAGGGCCAGTGAACTCCACTCCCCCGGTGCCCGCGGCCGCGGCGGACTCCCGCCGGGTCACCGCCGTGATCGGCGTGCTGGCCCTGGCCGTGTTCATGTCCAGCCTGGACCTGTTCATCGTCAACCTGGCGTTCCCGTACATCAGCAGGCAGTACCCGGGCACCAGCCTCAGCTCGCTGTCCTGGGTGCTCAACGCCTACACGATCGTGTTCGCGGCGGTGCTGGTGCCGGCCGGGCGGTGGGCGGACCGGATCGGGCGGCGCCGGGTGTTCGTGGCCGGGCTGGCCGGGTTCAGCGTGGGTTCGGTGCTGTGCGGGCTGGCGCCGGGCGTGGACCTGCTGATCGCGGCCCGGGTCATCCAGGCGGTCGGGGCGGGGGCGATGGTGCCCGCGTCGCTGTCGCTGCTGCTGGCCGCGGTGCCGGCGGCGGCCCGGGCGAAGGCGCTGGGCACCTGGTCGGCGCTGGGCGCGCTGGGCGCGGCGCTCGGCCCGGTGATCGGCGGCAGCCTGGTCCAGGTCAACTGGCGCTGGGTGTTCTGGATCAACGTGCCGGTGGGGGTAGCGGCCGTGCTGCTGGCGGTCCGGGTGGTGCCCGAGAGCCGGGATCCGGCCTCGCGCGGGCGACCCGACCTGGTTGGTGCCGGGCTGCTCGCCGCAGCGGTCGGCCTGCTCGCGTTCGCCCTGGTCGAGGCGCCGGGCTGGGGCTGGGGTTCGGCTGGCTTCACCGGGCTGCTGGCCGCGTCGGTGGCCTGCGGCGTTCTTATGGTGATGCGCTCGCGGCGGCACCACTCGCCGGTCATCGAGCTGGAACTGCTGCGCTCGCGCACATTCACCGGCGCGTTCGCGGCCTCGATCCTGTACTACGCGGGGTTCGGCGCGTTCGTGCTCAGCGCGGTCGAGTTCCTGACCGGCGTGTGGCGCTACTCCGCGGTCGAGGCCGGGCTGGCCATCGCGCCCGGGCCGCTCATGGTGCTGCCGTTCGCCCGGGTCGCCGCGCCGCGGCTGGCCGCCCGGCTGGGCGGGCCGGGCCGGGTCGCCGTGATCGGCTGCCTGGTCAACGCCGGGGCCCAGCTGCTATGGCTGTCCCAGATCCAGGCGACGCCGGATTACGTGACCCACCTGCTGCCCGCGCAGCTGCTGGGCGGCGCCGGGGTGGGGCTGACCATTCCGTCTCTGCTCGGGGCGGGCAGTGCGTCGCTGACGCCGGGGCGGTTCGGCACCGGCAGCGGGATCCTCAACACGGCCCGGCAGGTGGGCACGGTGCTCGGGGTGGCCGGGCTGGTGGCCATCCTGTCCCGCGTGGCGCCGGCGATACCCGGTCGCGGCGTACCGGAACGGGCTCGTGCTGATCATCGCGTTCTTTGTCGCGGCGGCCGCGGTCTCCGCGGTCCTGCTGACCGGCCGTCTGACCGGCCGGCCGGTGCCGGCACAGGGCTCCGCGGACGCCAGCGGCTCAGCTGCGCGGACGGTTGACGGGGCCCGCGCGGCGCTGGGGGGGTGAGCGACGCGCGGGCCGCGGCTGCCTGGGAGTAGCTCTGGTACCCCAGGCAGACACCGCCGACAGCCCACACACGCTCCAGGAGGGGGATCTCGTCCGGCATGACGAGCAAGCACCTGGGCGCACAAAGGCCGCCGGCTGGTTCGTCAACCGCATGCCGAGTCTAGCTCCTGGATGATCAATCAGCCGGCACCGGGGTGCCATTGGTTCCGGCCGGGACGATGTCAGCCTGGGGCCGGTCCCGCGGCGTGTAATGGTGAGGCGGGTCGGCTCTACCGGGTGTGGCCGCGGCTGGAGGGCGGCGCGGGCCCGGACGCCGCGAGCCCGGGCTGTACTGGCCGGGCTCGCGGTGGTTTTCGCGGGAGAGCTGCTATGTCGTTTTGTTCGTTTTTGTGGTTGAGTGAGCCATCGAGAGCACACCGGTGAGGAGGGCCGTTCCCGTTCGGCTCCGACGGGATCATCATCGGGACCCCGAATGCCAGCTTCGACGAGGAGATGGAGGGCATGATCGCCTTCGCCGGCGGGGAGATCGACACCGACACCCTGTACCACGAGAACATGCACCAGTGGTGGGGGGACAACGTCTCCGAGGGCGGCTACCGGATGACGTTCGACAAGGAGGGCCTGGCCACCCTGGCCGAGTTCTTCTACCACGCGCGGCTGGCCGAGAACGCCGCCGGGGGCCCGGCCACGGCCAAGGGCCGGGCCGCCTTCCAGGCCAGCCTGGTCACGCAGTTCAACCAGGTTTACGGCAGCGGCGACGGTTTCTGGACGACCGCGCCGTCGAACCCGATCCCGTACAGCCAGTTCGACACGTCAAACACCTACGACCGCCCCGGTGCCGCCTACATCGCGCTGCGCCAGATCCTCGGCCCGGCCAGGTTCGACGCGGCGCTGCGGCAGCTTCAGCGCGCCTACGGCGGGGCCAGCGTCAGCGAGGCGCAGCTCGAGGCCGTCTTCGGCCGGTGGCTGCCGGTACGCAGCAGCAGCTGCCAGGCGCGGCTGAGCCAGTTCTTCGCCCAGTGGTTCGACACCGCCTACCCGTCGGGCGGCGGAGCGAACCGCCCCATGATCACCGGCCCCGGCCTCGCCGGCCCCGGCTTCTACAGCGCTCCCGGGGTGTGCGGCTAGGGCAAGGCGACGGTCAGCGGCGCCGCTCGCCGCGTGCGGATAAACGTGCTGCCGGTGAGCACGATCAGGTCTATTTCTGCGGTGTCGGCCCGTCGGCTCGCGGGACCAGGCGGATGATCGGCAGTTCCCGGTCGGTCTTCTGCTGGTAACGAACGAAGCGGGGCGCGGAGGTGGTGATCTGCTGCCAGGCTTCCGCGCGCTCCGCCCCGTGGAGCTGCTCGGCGGCCACCGCCACCTTGCGCCCCTCGACCTCGATCTGCACCTGGTCGGGATGGGCGGCGATGTTGTAGTACCACGCCGGGTTCCCCGCCGCCCCGTTCGCCGACGCGACGATCAGCCAGCTGTCGTCCTGACCGGGAAACCAGCCCACCGGAGTCGTCCGCTCGGCCCCGGTCTTGCGGCCGACCGTGGTCAGGATCAGGGCGTTGAAGCCCATGACCTTACCGCCCTTGCGGCGGATCCGGCTGGCCATCAGGTTGTTCACCGCTCGGAGGGCAAATCCGGACGGCTGGCGGGCGCCGCGGGTGCCAGCGACGGTATCAAAGCTCATGACACTCTCCTCGATGGTGATCGTAATGACTCGACGGAGGCTAGCGCGGCCCGGGCTGGCTCAGGCGTCGCGGGTCATCATCCGCCAGGCGCCAAGGCCCGACCAAGGTTGGGGCTGCCGGCCAGCGCGTAGGTGTGCGGATCAACCGCGTGGAACAGCAGCCGGAGACCGTAGAAGAGGACCGTCGGCACGACGATCAGCACCACCATGGTGATGATGAGGCCGCGGCGCTTGCGGATCTCCAGGTTCTTGGTGGTGATGAGATTCCACGTGGGCAGCCAGGCGCCTGTCCTTGGCGTTCTCCGCCGACTGGGCTCGGGCGCTTCGGATCGTCGCTCGGACAGCGAGGGCTCGGTGGCGGTCACGACGGATCCCCCAGTCGGCTCGTCACGGACAAGAACCAGTCCTCCAGCGACGCCTGGATCTCCTGGAGGCCGTACACGTCGATCCCCGCCGTGACCAGCCGCCGGTTGATGTCGGCGACGACCTCGCGCGACGCTCCGGAGGGCAAGGTGACGGTCAGCCCTGCCCCGGTGAGGGCCGTGCCCGCGGCGATGCCCGTCTCGTCGATGAGCTGTACCGCCCGGGCGGGTTCGGCGCAGTCGACCTGAACGACCATGGCGCCCGCGCCGCAGATCAGTTCGTCGATGGGGCCCTGGCGGATCACCCGGCCGTGGTCGACGATCGCCACCGCGTCACAGGTGCGTTCCACCTCATCCAGCAGGTGCGACAGCACGACGGTGCGGCCCTCGCCGGCCAGGCTGGAGATCATCGCCCGCATCTCGTGCATACCCGCCGGGTCGAGCCCGTTCATCGGCTCGTCCAGCATGAGCAGTTCCGGGTCGGCGAGCAGGCAGGCGGCCACGCCGTCATCGGGACGCACACCACGAACGCGAGGAGAATGCGCTGGCCCCGCTCATGCGGGTACGGGCTGTCCCAGGAGGCCAGCGTCACCAGCACCGCGCACACGGCGAGCACGGCTATGGCCGGCCACTGAGACTGGCCGGATGCTGCGAGCAGAGGTCGCCGCGACGGGACCTCGGCCGGATGATCCCGAACCACACCACCGACGGTAACCGGCGGATCGGCCGAGCGCATCAGTCTGGAGAACTACGGCTGTGGCTCGGCACCGGGTCCGACGGAGGCTCGGCGGTAGGTTGACATGGCGGCTATGTCATGAAGCTGGAAGGGGTTGGTTACGGCGTCCCGGCAAGATGGTTCTCCTGAGGCCCACTACGATCCGATGCGGCAGTTCGCCGAACTCGCCGGGGATGTACGCGACCCCTACCCGATGTTCGCCGGGATCCGGGAGAGCAGCCCGGTCATGGAGGTTCCTTACGGGCCGGGGCCAGGCCGCGGGTCGCGGCCTGGCCAGCCGACGTCCCTGTTCACCGTCACCAGCCACGAGCTCGCGCAGGAGGTGCTCACCGACAGCGCGCGGTTCTCCTCGGCCGGCTACGCGACGACCATCGGGCAGGTCCTGGGCCGGAGCATCCTGCAGATGGACCCGCCCGAGCATCTGCGCCACCGCGCCCTGGTCGCGAAGGCCTTCCGCGCCCGCGTCCTGGACCAGTGGAGCGACACGATCATCGGCGCCACCGTCAGCGAGCTGATCGACGCCTTCGCGGGCGACGGCCACGCCGACTTGGTCCCGCAGCTGACCTTCCCATTCCCGGTCCGGGTCATCGCCCGGATCCTCGGCCTGCCCGAGGCCGACTGGCCTCGCTTCCTGCGGCTGTCGACCGAACTGATCGCGGTGATGCGCAACTGGGACCGCGCGGTCGCCGCCGGCCAGGAGCTTCGCGGCTACTTCGCCGAGATCATCGCCGACCGGCGGCGGCACACCCGCGATGATCTGGTGAGCCAGCTGATCGAGGCCGAGGTCGACGGGCGCCGGCTCAGCGACGACGAGATCTATCCCTTCCTGCTGCTGCTCCTGCCGGCCGGGGCGGAGACAACCTACCGGTCGTCCGGCAACCTGCTATTCGGCCTGCTCTCGCAGCCCGACCAGCTGGACGCGGTCCGCGCCGACCGGGACCTGGTGCCGCAGGCGATCGAGGAGGCGCTGCGGTGGGAGACCCCGGCGCTGACCGTGGTCCGGGCGGCGACCGAGGAGGTGGAACTGGGCGGCGTGCGCATTCCGGCCGGCGGCTTCGTGGCGATCTCACTCGGCGCGGCCAACCGCGACCCCGGGCGGTACGTCCTCCCTGATGTCTTCGACGTCTTCCGGGAGGACAAGCAGCACCTGTCGTTTGGCGATGGAGCGCACAAGTGCCTGGGCATGCACCTGGCCCGGCTGGAGACGCGGGTACTGCTGAACGCGGTGCTCGACCGCCTGCCGGGGTTGCGCCTGGATCCCGGCGCCGAAGACCCGCACATCCACGGGCTGCTGTTCCGCTCGCCGCCGAACCTGCCGGTCCGCTTCGATGCCGGCCCGTATTAGTGGTACTGCCGGGTTCGTTCCGTGGAAAGTCGTTCTGGCCCCCGCCCCCGCGGCGGCCTGCGGGAGTACTTCGACTATTTCTTCGATCAGCTGGCCACGCGTCCCACGGAGAAGAACAACCGGAACGAACCTGGGCCGCGATCGCCGCCTTCGCGTTCGGCGGCTAGTCCCGGCACCTCGCCGGTCGCGCCTGGCATGCTGAGTCTGGTGGACGACGAGGTGCGGTTCGCGCCGGATCTGTACCGGGGCAGCGCCGGGTACTACGACCGGTACCGGCTGCCCTACCCGGAAGCGATGATCACCGATCTGGTCCGGCGGGCCGGGGTCTCCGGTCGCGGGCGCCTGCTGGATCTGGCCTGCGGGACCGGCCAGCTCGCCTTCCCGCTGCGCCGCTGGTTTACCGAGGTGTGGGCGGTGGACTCCGAACCGGACATGGTGGAAGCGGTCCGGGCCAAGGCGGCCGCCGCAGGTGCGGGAGAGGTCCGGCCGGCCGTGTCGAGTGCCGAGACCCTGCGCGCCGAGCCCGGATACTTCGAGCTGGCCGTCATCGGCAACGCGTTCCACCGGCTCGACCGCGATCTGGTCGCGGGCCGGGTCCTCGGCTGGCTCCGGCCGGGCGGGCACCTGGCGCTGTGCTGGTCGTCCGGGCCATGGGCCGGCGAGGAAGACTGGCAGCGAGCGCTCGCCGCCACGCTGGCGGAGTGGGGGACGGCGCTCGGCGCCGAGGGCCGGGTTCCCGCCGGCTGGGACCTGGCGCGGCAGCGCCGGCCCGATGCCCAGATCCTGTCCGGCGCCGGATTCGAGCCGGCCGGGCGCCAGGAGTTCGCCGTCGAGCAGCGCTGGAGCCTGGCCGAACTCGCCGGGTACATCCGGTCGACGTCGGTCCTCCCGGCCTCGGTGCTCGGCGACCAGGAGGCCGCGTTCGACGCCGACCTGGCGGCCAGGCTCGGCCCGCACAGCGACGGCGGGGCCTTCAGCCAGACCGTGAGTTTCGCCTGTGACCTGGCCCGCAAGCCCGCCTGAGGCCGGAGGTCCGGTCACCTGGCTGGGTTCGCACGCCACCGGAGCGGGTCGACGATCTGGCCGCGCGGTTCAGCACACTCGGCATCGACCCCCGCGCGCCGCATCCCCGCCACCACATCAGGACCAGTAAACGCTGAGCTCTGAGGCCGAGGGACTGACCGTCGCGCGTTAGGTGCTGCTCGCACCGGTCACGTCGGCCCGGATCCGTGCCACGATCTGGTTTGCCTCCTCCTCAGTGATCTCGATGAACTCGTTTTGCAGGTCGCCGCGTTCGGCAGAGACCAGCGATGCGCTGCGTTCCCAGACGAGATCTGTGGTGAACGCTTCATCACGCCGGCCGCCGACCTCGAAGTAGGTGCGCCGGAACACGCCCGGCAGGCCGCTCACGACTGCTAAGGTCGTTAACGATTGCGTAGTAGGTGACCTTTCTGGCATCTGCGCCCCTCTCCGGTAGTCGGGAATGTCGGCGGCTCCGGGCGGAACCGGTACGTCGGCGGTGACCTTCTTCTGGAATGCTTCCAGCACAAGCTCCTCGAACTCATCGGCCTGCTTGGTTCGGAGCCGTTCATAGGCGGTATGGGTGAGCTGCTTGGCCTCGAAGCTGATACGAGTGTGAAACTGCACTTCGAAACGCTGGCCGGTCTCTGGCTCGATCCACTGACTGTTGATGCCTTTGTACTGGTCATCGGACCAGGAATTCTTGAGCGTGTGCAGCTTGAAGCCCTCGCCTTTCAGGCGTTCGATGTCCGTCCAGACGCCTTGAGTGTAGCGAGCCTCCCGGTACTGAAAGGTGTATCGGATCGTGTCAGGCACGATCGAGACAGCTTCTTCTGGGGAGTAGCTTGAACTCCTTGATCATTGTCGTAGACCTTCTCTTTGATGCGGTCGCGGTCTTTCAGACGGCGTTCGAAGCCGACTAGGTGGCGGTCCGGATCTTGGCTTTCGACGGCGCGCATCGCGGGTGAGATCCGTTCTTTCTCCCGCTTGGCGATGCGGTCGCATTCTGCTTCCACCCGGCTGTTCTCGGCGGCATCGAGGAGTCTGCTGCCGTCCCCGTGCCGGGAGCCCGGCGAGCTCGTCGATTTGTCGGTCGACGGACGTTCGGCGGGTGACCATTTGCGTTGGTACTCGCTCCACATCCGACGGGACTCTGCTTCCTTCTCCTGCCACTTCTGTGATGCGGCCTGCTCCTCGGCGGTGACCTGCCGCGCCGCAGCGGATTCTTCCCTGGAAACCGTCACGCGCAGCTCGGAGTAATACTCCTGCCGGGTGCGCGTCTCGGCCCGGGTGTTGCCGGCGCGGGCCGCATGGTCGCCGGTGCCATCCTGGTCGTCCCGGCGATCTGGGTGGTCGTCTGGTGGCAGGTCGGCGTCATCGGGCCGGTCGGCTCCCACCGGATCTCACCGCCGCCATGGAGCGCAGGGTGTTACTGAAAGTATCTCATATATCGCAATAGGTAGCATACTGGTAGGCCGCGGACGAGTGAGGGCGACACCGGCGGCCGCGTGTCCGACCGCCATCTCCTGAAACGGTGTCAACCCGGGACCGGTTCAGCGCCGTGAAACGATGCGCTAGCCGGAGGGCCGCACGACGTGGCGCGGCTCGAGGACGTCGCCCGGCCAGCTGCCACGGCGATGGATGCCCCCGGGCCGACGAACGCGCCCGGTTCCACGGGGGCAGCCGTCCATGGGCGATCGCCAGGGCCGCGGAAGCGGCGGCAGGACCATCCGGTTCACCCGGTACCTGGCACCTGACCGGTCCGGTTCGATCGCGTCGGCAGGTGACCGGGAATCACGAAACCGGCGACAGGGTGAGCGCCTCCAGGGCGCTGACGTGCGCCTGGACATCGGCGTCCCCGGCCAGGGCCCGCTGGGCGACGAACCCCAGGCATATCGAGAGGAGCAGCTCCGCGACCCCGTCGGGATCAGCGCCGGGGTCGAACGTCCCGGCCGCCTGCCACCGTCGCACCGTGCCGGCGAACAGCTCGCGCTGCCTGCGGTAGGCGGCGTGGGTGAGCGCCTTGAGTTCGGGATTGCTCTGGGAATGGCTCCAGCCATGCAGGGAGACGAGCAGGCGGTCGATGCCGTCCCGCTTGTCCTGGCCGAACTCCGTGATGGTACGCAGTAGCTGCGCCATGAACTCCGGCAGCGGCGGCGGCTCGGGATTGCTGAGGATCGGGGCGAGCTGCCGGCCCATCGCGGCCGTTCCATCGGTCACGACGGCGTTGATGAGCTCGTCCTTGCTCTTGAAGTAGCCGTAGACGGCACCGGTCGACAGGCCGGAGCGGGCGATGATCATCTCCATCGACACGGCTTCGAGGCCGTGTTCTTGCAGGCAGGCGCGTGCCGCCTCGAGGACTTGCTCGCGCCGGGCCTCCCGGTGCTCCTCGGTGATCCTGGGCATGGCATCACGATAGCACCAAACAGAAGGAATATTCCCTCTTGACAGCCGGGCAGCACCCGCTAGCATAAAAAAGAATATTCCTTCGGTAAAGGAGCCACGCCATGTCCCCCTACGTCCGGACCAGCCGCCGGCCGGCCAGCAACACCATCGTCACCGCTGTCGTCTGCATCGCCCTCGGAGCGGTCGCGGCCGCGATGGCGTCGCTGAACGTCGCGATCCCCGGCCTGGTCCGCAGCACGCACGCCAGCCAGACCCAGCTCGAATGGATCATCGACGCCTACCTGCTGGTCTTCTCCGTCCTGCTGCTCCCGGCCGGCGCTCTCGGCGACCGCTACGGCCGCCGCAGGGCGCTGCTCGCCGGGCTGGTCGTCTTCGGGGCCGCCTCGGCGGCGGCGATGGCCATCTCCTCCGCGGGCACCCTCATCGTGCTGCGCGGCCTGATCGGCGCCGGCGCCGCGCTGGTGATGCCGGCCACGCTGTCCACGATCACCGGCACGTTCCCGCCCGCCGAGCGCACCCGGGCGGTCGGCGTCTGGGCCGGGGTGGCCGGGGGCAGCGCCGTGCTCGGCCTGCTGTGCACCGGGGTCCTGCTGGAGTGGTTCTCCTGGCGGGCCGCCTTCGCCGTCAACGTCGTCCTGGCCGCGATCGCGATCGCCGGCACGATCCGTTTCGTCCCCGAGTCCTCCCAGCCGGACGCGCCGCGGGTCGACACCGGCGGGGCGCTGCTGGCCACCGTCGGGCTGGTCGCCCTGGTCTTCAGCATCATCCAGGCTCCCGACGCCGGGTGGCTGAGTGCCCGCACCATCGGCGGCATCGCGGCCGGCCTGGCCGCGCTGGCCGGCTTCGTGCTGTTCGAGCTCCGTCAGCGCCACCCCCTGCTGGACCCGCGCCTGTTCTCCAACCGCAAGCTCGCCGCCGGCACCCTGTCCATCCTGATCCAGTTCTTCGCCTTCTTCGGGTTCACCTTCGTCTCCCTGCAGTACCTGCAGGGAGTCCGCGGCTACAGCCCCCTGCTCGCCGCGCTCGCGGTGCTCCCCCTGACCGCGGCCATGATGCCGGCCTCGCGCAGCCACCGCCACCGCGGTGTCCCGGTTCGGCGCCCGCTCCGTATGCGTCACCGGGCTGCTTCTGGTCGCCGCCGGCCTGGCCATCATTTCCCGCGTCGGGACCGGCACCCCGTACCTGCTGATGCTCGCCGGCCTCGTCCCGCTCGGCATCGGCATGGGCGCCGCCATGACCCCTGCCACCTCGGCGATCACCGAGGCGCTGCCGCCCGCTCAGCAAGGGGTGGGCTCCGCGCTGAACGACCTGTCCCGGGAAGTCGGCGGCGCGCTCGGCACCGCCGTCATCGGCAGCATCGTCACCGCCGTCTACCGCTCCAGCCTGCAGCTTCCAGGCGTCCCCGCCCCCCTCGCGCATCAGGCCCGGCAGTCCTTCGCCATCGCCATCCACGCCGGCGGGCCGATCGGCACCCACGCCCGCACCGCGTTCGCCGACGGCATCCACACCGGGCTCCTGTACGCCGCCGCCGCCGCGGTCCTCGCCGCGATCAGCGTCGCCACCCTGCTCTCCCGCGACGCGAAGATCCGCCGGACCGCCGGCGAAGCCGAGCAGCCGCAGCTGGTCTGCGTCACAGAGTAAACGACGGGTCCAAGGTCCCGGTCCGTTCCGTAAATTTTTGACCGAACGGACGGGGGTGCCAGCCCGCGGTAAACCACGGGCCCGGACGCCTGGCCAAGCGCGGCGTGGCGGAAACAGATGACGGCAAAGTGTGCGTCTGGGACAATCACGGAGTGAGCCCGAAGAGTCGCGGGCGTCCGCCCGGCCGCGGCCGGAGCCGGCGTCCAGCAGCAGGCCGCCCGAGCGGACGGGTCCGACCAGCCGGAGGCATATCCGGGTGGGTACCCGGCGAGAGCACCGACTACTGGTTCGACGAGCCGATCCCCGGCGACCGGCGGTCCTGGGCGGTGCCACCGGGACACGGCACCTACCAGGACCTCGACCTGGAACAGCTGGATCCGGACGACGAGGACGAGCGCACGTTCCTGCTCGAAGCGCAGCACCCCGACATGGAGGAGGCGCTCGAGCGGGCGGGAGAGATGACGGGTCCCGACGGCGAGCCGATGAACCCCAGGCTGCACGTCACGATGCACCTGGCGATCGCGAACCAGCTGCTGGCCGACGACCCGCCCGAGGCGTGGCAGACCGTCCAGCGGCTCGCCGGACTCGGCTACGACTGGCACAACGTGATGCACCTGGTCATGGGCCCGGTCACCGGGACTGTATACAAGATCCTGACCGAGAAGCAGCCCTTCGACCGTGAGGACTACGTGCGGCGCCTGGCCGAACTGCCGGGCGACTGGCCGCCACCAGAGGAACTCGGCCTGCGCTGACGCCCCGGCTGGCCCCCAGCCCGGCCAGTGGGGGTAGCCAGCCCGATCCCGGCGACGTCCTTGCGGGGACGTCCGCGGGGGCGCTTACGCGGGACGATCGCGCCGCCCATCAGCAGCTCGCCGCCCCAGACGCCCCAGGGCTCCCTGCGCTCCAGCGCGCCGGCCAGGCAGGCCAGCCTGGCCCGGCATCCCCGGCACATCGCCTTCGCCTGCTCCACGTCCCGCGGGGACTCGGCGAAGAACAGCTCCGGATCCTCCGTGCACGGCAGATCCAGGCCCAGCCCCGTGGTGTCCTGACCGCCGACGGCGGCATCGCGCCACTGCACCGGGGCCATCACCTCTTGTTCCCCGTTCCCCCGCGGCCGCGGCACCGTGGTCAACGGTGACGGGCCGGCCCTCATCCGGCATCCGCTGCGCCCTGGCACGCGGCCCGCCGCTGCCTGCGCAGCGACCGGCGTACCGCGCGGACCGGGGCGGCGAACGCCGAGCCGAGCTGACCGAGCCCGGCGGCCAACCCGCCGAGCTGGGCATCGGCCACCCGGATCTCGGCCGCGGACTTGCCGCGTTCGGCCTGGTAGATGCCGTAGTACGGATTGACCATCATCGCCTCCCAGGCGATCCTCCGCAGGCGGCGGGTGGCGGCGGTCCACCTGCGCTCACGTACCACACTCGCCCTAAGCCCGTTGCCGCCGCATCAGGCAAATGCCATATCTTCGCCGCCCGCGCGCCTTACCCGGCGCCTAAGGCGCTCGGCGGGCCCGCCTCGTGGCCGGGCCGGACCCCAGACCGCAGGGTCGCGATGTCCGCGGTCCTGCGGACTCCCAAGCCTGCTCCAGCGCGGTCACGAACCGGCGGTAGCTCAGCTGCTGGGGGCGGAAATGGGTGCAAATTTGCGTTCCATCGGTCTCGGCGCGGGCTCGTTACATGTCTCCCTCAACGGCATGCTGCAACTGCTCTGCAATCATCCGCGAAAGGCATCTGCTACTCGCGGGCCTGAGCATTGAATTATGAAGAGTAACGAGAAAGTTAGAGCAAGAGGAAAGGTCTCCTTCTTCGGCTATAAGCACAGGGCCGTTATAGAAGGACTCCGCGCCGGGAGGCCGGGAGCGCTTGTTCCGTCCGCAGCCAACGAGGATACACAAATGCTTCGGCCTTATACGAGTGCGGCCTGGCCGCGGATATCGGTTGTCGTCCCGACGCTGAACGAGGCCCGTAACCTGCCGCATGTGTTCGCCCGGCTGCCCGCCGATCTGCACGAGGTCATCGTGGTGGACGGCCATTCCGTGGACGGCACACCGGAGGTCGCCCGCCAGCTGCGGCCGGACGTGCGGGTGGTCATGCAAACGCGCAAGGGCAAGGGAAACGCGCTGGCCTGCGGGTTCGAGGCCGCGACAGGCGATGTCATCGCCATGGTCGACGCGGACGGCTCGGCCGACCCGGGCGAGATTCCGCAGTTCGTCAAGGCGCTCACCGAGGGCGCCGACTTCGCCAAGGGGACCAGGTTCACCGACGGCGCGGGCAGCAGCGACATCACCTGGCTGCGCAGAATGGGAAACCGTGTCCTCAGCGGCCTTGTCAACTTCTGCTACGGCACGCGTTACTCGGATCTGTGCTACGGATTCAACGTCTTCTGGCGGCGGCACGTCCCGGTTTTCGGACTGGACGCCACTTCGCCGCCCCCGGCCGAAAGTAACGGGCGTTTGTGGGGCGACGGATTCGAGGTCGAGACGCTGATCAACATCCGTGTCGCGGTGGCGGGCCTTACTATTGCCGAGGTACCCAGTTTCGAGCACCCGCGAATTTTCGGCGTCAGCAATCTGAATGCGTTCGGCGACGGTCTGCGCGTGCTGAGGACGATTCTCGCCGAACGCCGCCAGGCCGGCGCGCGGCGTGGCCTGTGGCGAATTGGGCGGCAGCCGAAGCCGCAGGGATGGAATACGGCGCGGCTGAGCCCGCCAGTCGGCGGCCTGCTAGCGGTAGCCGCGCCTGCCGATGGCCGCGTTGACGTGGCCACGCTGGCGAGCGGCGAGAACCGCGGTGATGCGCTGACGCCGCGTCCGATAAGTGTCCCTGTTGCCACGAGCCGTGCCGGCCGGCCGACGGTATCCGTGATCGTGTGCGCCTTTACCGAGGACCGGTGGGAGGACCTGTCACGGGCCGTCGACTCCCTCCACCAGCAGACCGAGCAAGCACGAGAGATCATTGTCGTGATCGATCACTGTCCGGGGCTGCTGCGCTGCGCGCGGCGTGACCTGAGGGGCGTAACCGTGGTGCCGAACAGTTTCGGCAAGGGCCTGTCGGGTGGCCGCAACACGGGCGCGCTGGCCGCCAGCGGAGATGTGATCGCGTTCCTTGACGATGACGCGGCAGCGGATCCGGGCTGGATCGCGGCGATCTCCGATTGCTACCGGGACTCTCGCGTCCTCGGGGTCGGCGGCCTGGTCAAGCCCGCCTGGGACAACGGGCGGCCCTCCTGGTTCCCGCCAGAGCTCGACTGGGTGGTTGGCTGCAGCTACCGGGGCTTGACGGAGGTCAGTGCGCCGGTGCGGAATTTCATCGGCGCCAACATGTCCTTCCGCCGGGAGGTTCTTGACCGGCTGGGCGGGTTCTCGGCCGGTTTGGGCCGGGTGGGCGCTATTCCGCTCGGCTGCGAGGAGACCGAACTGTGCCTGCGGGCCAGTCAGCTTCACCCCGAGGGAGTTCTCCTCTACGAGCCTGCCGCCTCCGTCTCGCACCGGGTGCGTGCCAAGCGCGCGAGCTGGGCCTACCTGCGTTCCCGCTGCTATGCGGAGGGGTTGTCCAAGGCCACCGTCACGAAACTGGCCGGGAGCCGTCGGGCGCTGGCCTCCGAACGCGCCTACGTGCGGTCGGTGATACCCCGTGCCCTGGTCATGGCACTGACAGGCGCGGCTCGGGGGCGGCGAGCGGGCCTGGCTACTGCACTAGCCCTCATCGGGGCGGTCGTGATCACCGGAACCGGCTATGCCGTGGGCAGGCTTGCCGCTTCCACGACAGCTCGATTTGCGGTCGGTACGGTTCACGGGCAGGTACGTCCGCAGACTGGGTCCACGCCGTGAGTTCGGGTGGTGGCCGCTGTAACGTTATCGTGTCTGGATGAACGCGGAGGGTGCAGTGCTGGCGAACCGGAAGCATGCAAGTGCGCACGATGTCTGCCGCTGCGGGCACGAACGCGCGGCGCACGAGCATTACCGCGGCGGGACCGAATGCTCGCTGTGCTCGCCGACGGCCTGCCCGAGGTTCGGCAGGCAGGGCATTGTCTCCCAGCTGCGCAGTACATGGCCACCTCGTCGCCCCTGGCCAGGAAGACGTCGCGTCAGTGCGAGCGCAAGGGTATCTTCGCCGCCACGAGACCGCGTCCCTGCCCTGAGAGAAATACCGAAACACCAATTCATTTCGGCGTCTCCCACCGGGGCGCCCCCTCCGACACCGAATGGCGGCAGCGGGTAGCGGTGACCATCGGTCCCACCTCCTTTTCCCGTTCCACTGCGGTAGCTGCCGGGGGTAACGGCAATATCGCGCCCGTGCCCGACCCCGGCGATCGTGGTCAGTCATGACCGGCCCGCCAGGAAGTGGCCGCCGAAGAGCCATCGCCGCGGACGAGTTCGTCCCGATACCGGTGATCGAGATTGACCTCGGCCAGCCCCTGGTCACGATCGAGCCGAACCGTCTCGGGCAGGTGCTCGTGGTCTGCCGGATCCACGGCGTTCCGCTAGGGATGCTGCCCCTGATGGAGCAGCGGCACCTCGCACAGCCGGAGCTGGATGACCTCTTGCTCGACCGTTTCGGCGCGGCAATCGCGGCGCACCTGCGCAATGACGGCCTGCAGACGACCAGCACGACGTGGAGGGGTCTGGCCGACGCGGCGCAGCGATTCCGTGCCGACGCCTGCGCTCTGCGTCCGCGCGCCTCGACGCGACTTGCAACTGTCGTCATCTGCACTCTAGGAGCTGACGAGCGGTTGCCGAAGGCGGCCGAGTCGGTACTTGCCCAGACGCATGCCGAAATGGAGCTGATCGTGGTCGACAATGACCCGGCATCGGGCCGGGTGCCCACGGCATTGCGCCACGTCGGGGATTCCCGGATGCGGATCGTCCACGAGCCACGCCGCGGCCTGTCCGTCGCCCGCAACGCGGGTCTGGCCGCCGCCCGCGGCGAGATCATAGCCTTCACCGACGACGACGCTACTGTCGACCCGGGTTGGCTTGCCGCCTTGATCGCCCCGTTCGATGAGCATCGCGACGTCATGTGCACGACCGGTCTGGTCCTGCCGGCTGAGCTGAACACCAGGCCGCAGCTGCTGTTCGAGGAGTTCGGCGGCTTCGACAAGGGATTCACGCGCGTCGTATGGCGCGAGGGCCGCAGCGGCCGCGACCTGACCGCGTTGGGCCGACGCGGTGAGGGAGGCGCGCTGTTCCCCTACTCCTGCGGAGTCTTCGGGTCCGGAAACAACATGGCGTTCCGGGCAGCCACGCTCCGCGACCGGGGCGGCTTCGACGTAGCCTTGGGCGCCGGTTCGCGCACCAGGGGCGGCGAGGACCTCGATTCGTTTCTTTCCGTCATCCTGTCGGGCGGGGTCATCGTGTACGAACCGAGAGCATTGATTCACCATCACGCCCGCTCCGGCATGGCAGAGTTGCGACGGCAGATGTATGGCTACGGCACTGGCATGTCGGCCGTCATCGCCAAGCACTTCGCCGCCCACCCGGCCAGTGCCGTCCAGATCGCCCGGCGGATGCCGGCCGGTGTGCGCAAGCTGCTCGCGCCGGGCTCATCCAAGAACGACCGTCGCACGCGGGATTACCCTGGTTCGCTCACCCGCCTGGAGCTCGCCGGCTATCTGACTGGCCCGCTGCTCTACTTCCTCAGCCGCCGCGCGGCTCGTTCCCGAGGCCTGTACGATCCCCCGCGTGGGGGCAGCTGATCACAGACGTCGGCAACGGCGCGCCGCCGAGTTCACTCCCCTGACGCGCCACGCAGCTCGCGATCAATGGCGTCGAGCACCGTGGTGTCGTACGCGGTAGCGAACTTCCGGGCGAATGCGCACCCGATCCCGTCGGTCCCTGCAGCGCGGGCCCGGGCGAGCGCATCGAATTGCTCGATCCCGAGCCACGGCGGGCTCTTGCGCGCCGAGCCATCCCACCCGATCCACCACATCGACCTGTCAACGTGCTCCTGCGCCCAATCGGGGGCGAATTCGGGCGTGCTGAGGATCGAAGGGACGAACGTTTCGTCGGCACACCAGCTCCGACGCCAGAACCGGACCAGGTCAGGGTTCGCGTCATAGGCGGCGACCACCGCCTCGGCGTGCTTTCGGGCCAGGATCTTCGACGCCGACCCGCCGACCAGCACCACCGCGGACGGAAGCCGCCGCGGAACTGGAAGCCGGATCATGTGCTTGCGGTACGCCCAGTGGCGGAAGCGTATCCGCGCAATGCCGCCGCTGCGACCCCAGGGCGGGTAGGGCAACGGGTGAAACGAGGTGAAGGACTCGCCCCGGTGCCGCGCGAGAAACGCGCTGATCTCGCTCGTCGACGCGAGCGGGTAGTCACTGCCAGTCAGCAGCGCGACGTGCGAAACCCCAGGGTCAGCCAGCGCCGCGCGGTACCCGGCGATTTCGGCATCGACGATCCCCCAACGCGCCCATCCGGTCGCGACCCGGTCGAGCACAGAGCACCGCTGCGGAAGGCCAGTGACCATCTCCTCGAATGTGCCGCGGGGAGTGCGGAGGTCGCAGTGCACGTACACCGGGAACGGGTCGAGAGCGGCCACCAGCCGCCGGAGGTGGCGCGGGTCGTTGTGCGCGAGCACCACACAGCCGAGGTCGGTGCCACCTGTCATGGCGGTCCCGTCAGCCGCGCATCCGTGGCCTGATCGGCCGTGACGATGGTGCCCACCACGTACTGACGGCGAAGCCAGGCCGACTCCGGCCTGTCCGCGCACTGCGCGGGGGATTGGCATACCAGCGGGTCGAAGCGGGCGTACGCGTAGAAAGAGGCGGTCTTGGCGGTCAGGTCTTTCCCGGACACGTTCGCCGACATGTCCGCCGTGGCGTAGTCGGCATAGCCGTGGAGGATGTGCGCGGCGCGGTACAACTTGTTGGCCGCGACGGCGAAGTACGCGCCCGCGTGGTGATCCGCATGATCCCCGTCACCGAAGGTACCCACGTAGTCCTGAACGTTGATAGTCACCGGCCGGGCGAGTTGCATGATCGCAGCTAGGGTCGCCGTGAGCGTGTCCTTGGTGTAGCTATTCAACTTGTCCAAATCGACGAGCTCGGCCAGTGAGCCATTCCAGAGCTTCTTCAGGCTCTGATACCCGTACCTCGACGTACCGTCGCCCTCCGGCCAGCCGCCCTCCGGGAGCCTGAGGAAGTCGATGACCACGTTGCTGCGCGCAGTCATCGCGTACTCGGCGATTTGATGGCCGTTAATGCGCAGCGTGGTAGCCCGCCAGGAGTTCGCGAGCCCGGCCAGCTTCGCATACGCGGTCATCATGCCTGCTTCGCGACCGGACCAGTAGCGCTTGCCCCGGCCGGCGGATCCGGCGGTAAGCGCCACGGTCCGCACTCCCCGTCCGCTGCTGAGGTCATGCAGCAGATCGGGACTCTGGAACAGGATGGGGTCGTCTGCGTGTGCGACGACATAGAGGGACAAGGCCGACGTGAGTTCCGCGGCTACGCATCCTGTGAACGGCATCCGGGACAGGAGCACCGCAGCGCCCGACCCGGCGCGCCATGCCTGCAACCGCAGCCGCGAACGGAGGTGCGCACGTCGTGTTGACATCCAGACCACGCAGTTCCTTAACTCACCCGGTGCCGGGCGTATCTGAGCAGCAAGCGCTCGAGCTGATCGACGTGGGCGTCGTAAGGAAAGTGAACTGCCACCCAGTCCGCGCAGAGCTGCGCCAGCTCGGGCTCGGTGGTCCGCCAGTCGAGAATTGAGTCCATCGCGGCCGCCAGCTCCCCGGCGTCGCCTGGCTCCACGAGGAACCGTGCCATCGGCCCATCGAGAATCTCTGGCACCGCTCCGATGCACGAGGCAATGACCGGACGACCAGTGGACATGGCCTCGATGACGACCCGCCCGAAGGCCTCGGGCATCAGCGATGGGAAGATTACGACGTCGGCAGCCTGCAGGAACGGCACGACGCTGGCCTGCATGGGGTACCAGCGCAAGGTCGCGGGATTGACCTGCTTAACCTTCTCGGCGATTGCGGCATCCGCCGTCGGTTCTGGCGATCCGACGAGTACGAGCGTGGCCGCCAGCGCGAGAGGTCAAGCCGGCGCCAGGCGTCGAGCAGAACGCCGAGGCCCTTGTCCAGCCGGATACGTCCGTAGTACAGCACGACCGCGCCACCGGGCAGGCCGAGAAGCTCACTGGCGCTCGACCGCTCGGCGGACCCGGCGAAGCGGTACTCGGCGGCCGGCACGGCGTTGTGGACGACGCTGATCCGGTCCGGAGCCACCCCGCTGTCGATCCAGGTCCGCCTCATGAAGTCAGACACGGCGATGAAATGCGCGACGCCATGACCGAGCTGGCTTACCCGCCGGTAGTTCGGGACGTGGTGCAACTGGCAGACGATCGGGATGCGCGCCACCCTGCTGATGACCTGTGCCCAGACGATGTGCTCGAAGCGATTCAGCCACAGCACGTCGGCGTGCCGGCTACGCGCCCAGCGAGCCGCCGGGATGAAGCGCGCGATGTCTCGCGGCGCGCTTCGCGGCGCAAAGGCGAATGGGAACGGGCCGGACATCCCGATGCCCGCTGCCTCGATGTCGTCACCGCACTGCCTGTCGATGCCGTCCGCGACGTCCGGGCCGTACGCGATGTCGACGCGATGGCCACGCTGAACGAGCGCTCGGGCATCTTGACGGGTGCACAGCTCGATTCCGCCGACCGGCGCTGTGGTCAGCAGCTGGGTCAGCACCCGGAGACCCCGCGGTGCGGGCCCGTCAGTCACGTGGGCTCCTGACGCGGTTGCCGCCAGGCCCTGGCTTCACGGCGACTTTGGATATAGCGCACCGGGCCCTGCGTATAGCCGCGCCATTCGTCGAGAGCTAGCGCGCGTGGGTATGAGCCGACGGGCTGCGCCGATTGCCGACCGACGGCCGGCTGGCGGCCGTGGGACAGCCGGTAGGTGGCCTGCCCGGCGAACCGCCGAGCCGCAAGCGGAAGCTGCGACGCGACTCCGACCGCGTGGGCCGCATCGTTGACGACTAGCGAGGTGAGCATGGCAGTGAAGCCAACGCCGTTGCCCCGCATCTGGCGGCGAAGGTCGTCGTAGCGGCGTCGATGCCGGTGGTAGACAATTGCTCCCGGTTCATACCCGATGCGCCCGCCCTGCCAGAGCAGGGCGATGATGGCCGCAAGGTCCTCGCCGCCCCGGGACGGTGTCCCGGTACCCAAGGCGATGTCGAACCCGCCTATCCGCTTCAGGGCGCTTCGCCGGAAGGCCATGTTCGCGCCGGCCGCGTAGGCGCCGACACCGTAGATCGCGAACTCGCGCATCTGACGGTGATGATCGTCGGTAAGCACGACTCGTGCGCGGCGCCACGGTCGGCCCGCTGCGTCGGCAACCTGGAGCGTCAGCGGCTCGAAGGTCCGTTGACCACCGAAGCCTCCGTAGTAGCGCTCGTACCATAGCTGGGCCGGCGTATCCAGCTCGGCCGGCAGGATGAGCCCGGCGAGGCCGTCCAGCTCGGGTTCCCGGGCGAACCTGGTGCCGATGGAACGCAGCCAGCCAGCATCAGCCCGCACGTCGTCGTCGGTGTAAACGATGATCTCGTTACGCGCGGCGCGCAGTCCCGCGTTACGCGCCGCGGAGATCCCGGGTCTCGTTTCGCGGACGATCCGAAAGCCGTCACGGCCAGCGACCAAGGCGGCGAGCAAGTCCGGCTCGACCGCGCTCCTGCGGTTGTCGGCCAGCAGCACCTCTACCTCTTTCGGGTAGTCCTGGGCGGCGAGCTGGTCCACGCAGTCGCGCAGGTCGCCGAGCCGCTGGACGATGGTCGGCACGATGACCGAGATCGTGGGCAGCTGGTCTTCCGCCGGCATCGCGCGGCAATCAGCCGGGTCCGGAACCTCGTCGCGCAGCCGGCCCAGCTGGTCCTGGATTCGCTCACTGGCGTTGGTGAGATCGACCTCGATCGCGCGGCGAGGGATACCGTGGTATCGCCCCACGACCCATGCCCGCACGTAGCGGTCGTCGGCGGTCAGCTCCGGAAGTGGTTCGTCGAGATCGATGACGACAACCCGCATCGGCTGCGGAATCCGGTTCACGGCTGCTCCAATCTCGGGCGCATCCGCGTGCTCGCCGCGGATTCGGTCGTGGGCTGGCGACGCTTCCGGCAGGTGGCGTTCCGACTTGCCGCGGTCGGAGGCCCCCCGCGCGGTCCGCAACCGGACGATGAACCATGGCAGGCACGCGCACGCGACCAGCAGTCTCGCGGCGTCGTACAGCGCAGTCTGCGGTATGAGCACCGAAGCGGCGCTCACCGCGCACGCGGCCAGTACGGACGCGACCAGCGGCGTCGGCGGAACCGGCCACGTCCGGTGCTTGGGCAGCGCTCGCAGCTGCAGGAAGGCCTGCAGCGCAAAGGCGGCCGTCGTGGCGAGAGCGGCACCGGTGATACCCATCACTGGTACCAAGACGATGTTGAGCGCAATATTGACCGCCGCGGCCACGCCGGCGACGACCGCGAGCGGCTTCGCTCGGCGCATCGTGAGCAACGCCCGCCCTGATGCGCCGCCGGCGGCTATCGGAAAGGCGGACACCGCAACCAGGTAGACGACGATCAGCAGCGACGCGGGCTGGAAGGTCGGCGGCGCCACGAGGCGCAGCGCGACCGGCGCGGCGAGCGTGATTCCCAGCGTCACCGGTACGAGCAGGCGGTAGAGCTCGTCGCGCGATTGGCCGAGCAGTGCCCAGCGTTCGGCTTCGTCCTGCACCCTCGCGAATCGAGGTGTCCATGCCTGGCTAGTGAAGATGAGCAGCAGGACCACGACCCACCCGACCGTGTAAGCGACCTGGTAGCGGCCAACCTCGAATGCGCCCAGGTCGCGCTGCACGATGATCCGGTCGCCGGCGTTCAGGACAAAGAACGCGGCACCGCTGAAGGCCATCGGGATTCCGATGCGAAATGCGCGTGCTGCCACAGCCCGGTCGCGCAAGCCGGCGAGACGCGGCCGGGTGCAGATCAGCGCGACCACCATCGCGGAGGACTGGCTGATCACGCCACCCCAGGCGTAGGTGGCCGCCGTGCGGCTCACGGCGAACAGCAGGGCGATGCCGAACACTTGGCCCCCGACGGCCGAAAGAACGCTGACGGCGGCGAACGGACCGAGGCGATCCTCAGTGAGCAGTTCCGCGAGTGTGAGCAGCACGATCGCGCCCGGCGCGGTCCACAGCACTGTGGCGATCACCAGCGATGAGAAACCGCCGAAGCCTAGTGGGCGACTCCACAGCGGTCCCGTCACGCCGATGACGAGAGTCACGGCCATCGACAGCGCGATCCCCACGGTCACTAGCCCACGGGCCGCGCGGCTGTCCTTGTCGGCGGCTCGCTGCAAGACCAGTGCCTGGTCCAAACCCAAAATCGCGAGCACGATCAGTGCCTGGTGCAATGCGATCGCCGCCGCGAGCGACCCGAACTCCGTGGGCCCGAGCATGTACGCGAGCACCGGAGAGACCACCCCGGCCGCGACCGTCTGCAGCGACAAGACGACGACATAGAGCATGCTGCGGCCAAAAAGCCCGCGCGCAGCGGGACCCGAGGACTCCGTACCGCCTGCAGACGATGGCGCAGGGGTATTCATTCCTGTCGGCGTGCCCGCGGCGGCCATTACCCGCAGTCGCAGGCGCTGCGATTCACTGAATGGGCACCGGACAGCGCGACGGCCGACCGTGGCGGCCGGTCACGCGAAGACATCGCTGTTAGAATTTCTTGCACCATTACCCCCCGGCACCGCGACATAAGTGCTAATTAACCCTATTAGCACCGCGACATAAGTGCTGATTCGCGGCATTCCACAGCAACTATAGGAAAGATTTCGCAACAAGTATAGGAAGGAGGTTCCGGCCCTGTCGAACCGAGCAAATAGCTGGCATAACTCGGCCGGGCGCGGCCGTCAGCAAGGTGCCGCGATGACGAACCGATCCGCCCGATCCGCCCGATCCGCCGGCCGCGCGGGCCGAGCGAGTGATGGGTTCAGCCGCGCCCTTGCCGTGCTTGCGGCCGTTACCGCCGTGTTGGTCGGGCTCGACGTGGGCGGCCCGGCTCGGATGACCTGCGCCGCCATCTGCTTCGTATTGGTCCCGGGCTGGATGCTCCGACGTTGGCTGCCCGTCACCGATGCGGCCGCGAGATTTGCCCTGACGATCATCGTGAGCATAGTCGTCGAGACACTCGCCGCACTGATCATGGTCGAGACGGGGTTCTGGCATCCACGCGCGTTCGGGGTGGTGCTGTTCGCCGCCGGCGGCATCGGCCCTGCGGCCGGCTGGCTGTCGCGGACCTGGACAAACCGGCCCGAAGGCACATGTCACACATTGCCCGGCAGCGACCCTCCTCGCCCGGTTCGGCAGATTCAGGGGAACGCGGTCCCGGTGAGCGTGAGAGCGCAGCTGGCGCGCGCGTGGCGCCGGCGGACCCGTCCCGCAGGGCTGCGGACGGGCCCGTTGCTCGTCGCATCGGCCCCATGGTTTGCCTTGATCGTGGCGGTCGTGCTGTGGTTGGCCGCACTGCAGCGCACCCAGGTCGGCGAACTGGGCGAGTGGGGGCTCATTCCGGCGTTCCCGGTGATCTGGTACATCGCGGTCGCCATCGTTCTCGCCCTCACCGTGGCGGAGCTTGTGTCTGGCCGGGTGTCCGACATGCGGATGACCGCGTATATCGCCGCACTGGTCGCATTCCTTTACGTGTCACCGGCCGCCGTCGAGGCGGTACCCCGCTTTCCATGGGTGTATAAGCACATCGCCGTCACCAGCTATATCGGCAGCCATGGCCACGTCGACACGGCCATCGACATCTATCAGCACTGGCCCGGTTTCTTCGCGCTGTCGGCGCAGCTGGACGCAATCGTCGGGAAGGACGGCCCGCTCAGTTACGCCGCGTGGGCCGAGCCGACATTCGCCCTCGCGGATGTTGCGCTCGTCGCGCTGATTGCCAGGTCGATTTCGCGGAATGGACGATGGTATTGGATGGCCGCGCTTCTGTTCACACTGGAGAACTGGATCGGCCAGAATTACTATTCGCCGCAGGCCTTTGCGTTCATGTTGTTCCTGGCGATCTGTCTCGTCGCGTTCAGTGCCCTACGGGGTCAGCCGCGACGTCTCGCGCGCATGCTGGAACGGTTCTTGTCGCGGATCTCGATGGCCTCGCCGTCATCGCACCCGAACGGCGCGGTGCCGTGGGAGCCCTCGCCACCTCGACACCGCGCTGTCGCGATCGCCTGCGTACTTGTCACGTTCGCCGTCGTCGTGGCCAGCCATCAATTGACTCCTTACCTCGCTGTCGCCGACCTGCTGCCACTGTTCGTCGTGGGTTATCTTCGGCCGACCTGGGTTGGCCTGGTGATGGCAGTTATCACCGGGCTTTATCTACTGCCGAATCTCGGATATGTGGCACAGCATTTCGGCCTGTTCAGCAGCTTCAACCCGGCGGCCAACGCCACCTATACGCCGCCCCACGGCACCGAGTCAGCGGCGAGCGTCTGGCAAGCGCGCGGAACGTGGGCACTGTCGGGACTGACCTGGCTGTTCGCTCTGATCGGGCTGCTGAGGCGACTGAGGTGCGGTGATAGCCGACGGCCACTACTGATCGCATGGTTGTCATTTGCGCCCGCGCTGTCGCTGGCTGTGCAGTCCTATGGAGGAGAGGGACGGCTGCGGGTGCTGTTCTTCTCGCTTCCGTTCACCGCGATGGCAGGAGCATGGATGGTCTGGCCGGAACATCCCGGACAGCCGGAGCGACCGGAGGGACCGGAGCAGGCGGCACCGCGGCTTTACCCGCGTATGCCGAGGCACCGGTCAGTGCTGTGCGGGCTCGTTGTCGTGGTACTCGCCGCGATATATATCCCCACCTGCTTCCAGCCGGCAGCGGACGACCAGGTCTCGGCCAGCGACGTCGCCGCTAGCACGTGGCTGGACGGCCGCGTCGCCGGTGGCGATGTTGTCATATCCGCCGCTCCAACCTTCCCCGCGCTGATCGGGCCACACTACAACTTCATCGTGAACGGCATCGCGAGCTTGTCCGATTACAAGCAGTACTACCCACACGACATGACCGCCCAGGATGCTGTGGATATCGCGAGATCGATGGAGCACAAGGGGGTGCATCACGCCTTCTTCGTCTTCTCAACATCCCAGATTCGCTACGACTACCGGCACGGTCTGTTCGCGCCCGGCGAACTGATCGGCCTCGAGCACCAGATGGAACGGGACACGAGGTTTACGAGGATCTACGACGCGAAGACGACGCAGATCTTCGAGCTCGGCTAGCAGCGCCCCGGGGCGGGCAAAGTCACTACCATCCGTGGCGCCCAGCACCAGCGCGAACCCAGCCTGCTGGACCGGTTCGACCAGGCAGGCCTGCCCGGCTGACGAGCGGACCGTTGGCCGCGGTCCGGCCGTACCCATTCCCGTTGGGCTGGATGACCGGACGTGCGCCACGAACGCACTTACCCGGCCGTCTCGTCGTCCGGAGGTGGGGCGATGATATCGATGGCCGGGAAGTATGTCCGGTATCGGCGGACATCGCGGGTCAGCAGCCGGTAGCCCGCCAGGACGGCATGGGCGCCGATGTAGAAGTCCGGCATTGGCGATCGCTTGTCACCGCCGCTGCGCCGGTACCGCACCAACGCTTTCCCGGCAGCGAAACCCGCCAGGTAGGGCAATGGCTCGCGTTCGTAGTCGCCGGCCGGGAGCAGTTCATCAAGCTCCTCGATGGTCTGGTAGCCGACCGAGACCTCGGCGTAGATGAGGGGGTTGATCACCACCCGGCCGGCGTCCACGGCCGCCGCGATCTGCCCCGCCGACCAGTCGGCCCACTGCTGGTCACCGGTGATGACATCGAGCAGCACGCATGAGTCGACCAGTGTGGCAGGCCGGATCGCTGCGAGATCACTCGCCACGGATCAGCGCCATGATCTTGTCAGTGCTCATGCCCGCCACGTCCTGGCTGGTGGCCGTGTTGCGCAGCCGCCGAACCAGCCGCTGTCCCCGGCTCTCGGCTCCCTCGGTACGGACGATCTGCAGCACGCCGTCAGCCTCGACGACCTGGACCTCGTCGCCGGCGTGCAGCCCGTACTTGGCCCGCAGATGCGCCGGGATGGTTACCTGGCCCTTACTGTTCAGCACCACGAGGACCTCCTGGAGGCACGTAGCCTGTATTACATCTATTACGTAATAGTAGCAACTCTGGCGCATCCCGGCTGCCCGGAGAATGCTCACTGGCCTGCCGTGAGGTGCTGAGGTGCCGGGCTGCCACCCAGACCGAGATCACGATCGCGACCGGGGGGCGCCGGCGGGGGCACTCGGCCCACGCTGACGCCGTGGCCAGCTCGCCCGCCACGCTGTCACGAAGAGTCTGATGCGCCGGGAAGCCAGGACTCGGTGACGGGCGGGGCTGGCGGACCGGCGGTCAGCCATGCGTGAAGCGCCCTGATCAGCGGGCCGGGATTCTTCCTGGACCTGGGGAAGATCCGGCTGCTGGTGAACAGCAGCCCGCAGCCGAGTGGCCCGGCCTGCAAGGCCCGCAGCATGATCGGCCTGAAGTCCTTGACGTTCTCCGTGAGCAACCACCGCTTTTCTGCGTTCGCCCAGGCAAAGACCTCCTCGTCGGACTTGGAGCGCAGGTCAGGCCGGTCCGCGACCGCGATCACGTCGTGGCCGAGCGCGCGCAGTTCCGCCGCGACGGCCGGTGAGAACATCTCGTCCAGCAGCAGCGTGACTTCAGGTCGATCGCTCACGCGATCAGCTGCTGCTGGACGCGCCACGCCGCTTCCGCGACGGCCGAAGCCTCGTCGGCCGCCACGATCTCCGCGTCGATCTCGTCGGAGTAATCCCCGTAGTAGCTGATCGCCGCGGCGATCCGGCTGGCATCCACAGCGAACACCTCGGCCGCGGCATCGACCGCGGCGGGTCCGCGCTCATCGACCTCGCGGAGGAACTTGATGACCTCCCAGACATCGGGCCCGTAAGCCAGCGCGGCCCGGCGACCGGACGGCCCGTCCTTGAAGATCACGCCCGGGTGATCGGCCATCCGCAGGCCCTCGTCGATGAGCCGCTGCGCCAGTCCCGCGGCACTGGCACCCGGCATGGCACTGGCGCGCTGCCGCAACCGGGCCAGCAAGGACGGGGTGAAGCGGATGGACAGCGGAGTCGTCATAACTACATTGTAGCTGTTGCGCTACACACATCGCGTCCAGGGTAGCCAGGACCATGGCCCACGCCGGAGAGCACCGCAGCGCCTCGGCGGTAGACCTCATGATCGCCGCCACCGCGGCGCACCACGGCCTGACCGTCCTGCACGACGACGCCGACTACCGCACGGTCGCACGGCACGCCCCTGATCTCAGCGAGCACAGCATCCGCGACGTCACCTGACCACCAGCAGGTCACGAGCACGGGTGACTCCTGATCTCGAGCAGCTCGATCAGGGCTCCGGCATCGAGGGGCGTGAGGGCGCCACACGATGGGCACATGACCAGGTGGCCGGCCACGTCGTCGGGAGACACCGCCCAGGCCGTTCCGCACTGCGCGCACTCGCGGCGGTCGGCAAGCTCCTCGACGAGCAGGCGCGATCCGGTGAGCGGTGTGTCTTCCGTCAGCATCTGGTAGGCCTGCCGCAGCGCCTCCGGCGAGAACACCGGGCTCGCCCGCACGCGGACCTCGGCGATGCCTTGCGCGAGGCTGGGATCGCGGGCCAGGCGCGCTACGAGCGCGCCGACCGCGTAGTAGTCATGCACGGTGTTCCTCCTGGTCCCCTGAGCACGGTGTCCTCCGATGCCCAGCGCATGACCTGCTCCAGGACGCGCCGGGCGAGCGGGGCTATCGCCGCGGCCACGGGCTCGCTCAGCGGCTCGCCGAACATCAGCGGGCCTGCGACCTCGACGGCGAGCACGCGTGTCCGGTCGGGGAAGCCCATGCCGAGCCGCCTGGCGACCGCGGCAAGCTCGGGTATGCCGGCCTGGTGCAGGCTGGGTGCTGTGGCCCGGCCCAGCTCGGCGAGCCCGGGCTCGAGGATCGTGCCCGCCGGGCTGCGGCCGGTGCGGATCGAGTCGACGATCAGCGCGCGGTCATACGCCGGCGAAGACCTCGAGCAGCGCCAGGCCCGAGGCGGCGCTCTCCACCACGTCGGCATCCCCGGCCAGCGCACCGCGCAGCGCCCGCACTGCGAGCACGCCGACGGCGTCGTCTCCCGCGTATTCGTTGCCCAGGCCGAGCACGAGCGTTCGCACGGTCAGTCCCGGCGTAGCTCTTGCACGAGCGCGCCGCCCGCATCCCTGACCTCGACGATCAGCGCCATCTGGCCAGGCAGGCTCTGCGTGGCGCAGCCGAAGCACGGATCGTAGGCGCGGAATGACATCTCGACCTGATTCAGCAGCCCCTCGTCGACCTGGCCGTTCCTGATCAGCGCGCGCGCTGCCTTGTCGACGGACAGCGCGATCCTGGCGGCGTTGTTCTGCGTGGCGACGATCAGGTTCGCGGCCGTGATGAGCCCGCGCTCGTCCGTCCGGTAGTGGTGGAACAGGGTGCCCCGCGGCGCTTCCACGACGCCGACGCCCTCGCGCGGCACGGCGGTCGGCAGCGTGCGCACCTGCGGGTCGGTGATCTCCGGGTCGGCGGCGAGTTCGGCCATCCGCTCCGCCGCGTACACGAGCTCGATGATCCTGGCCCAGTGGTTGGCGAGCGTGTGGTGGACGGGCTTGGGGCCCAGGGTCGCGACGAACTCCTCGTAGGCCTCCTGCGCGCGAGGGGTCGCCATGCCGTCGGCGACGTTCAGCCGGGCCAGCGGCGCGACGCTGTAGACGCCGCTGGCGGCGCCGTCGGCGAAGCCGTGCCAGCCGATGTCCTTCAGGAAGCAGAACTTCATGTACGACCACGGCTCGACGTGCTCGGCGACATGATCGAGGTAGTCCTTCCCGGTGAACCTGAGCAGCTCCTTGCCGTCCGGGCCGACCACCCTGAGCGTGCCGTCGTAGAAGGTGACCTTGTTCGCGTCGTCGACGAGGCCCATGTAGTAGGTGCGGTGCGTGTAGGCCTCGGAGGTGATGAACTCGACGTAGCCGGGGTTGCCGAGCACCGTCTCGCGGAACGCGCCGAGGGCGAACTGGCTGAACTCGATGGCGTGGGCCGCCGCGGCGGCTGCCTGCTGCTGGAGTTCGCCGCTCAGGGATCGCGACACGCCGCCCGGGAGCCCGAAGACGGGGTGGATCGCCTTGCCCGCTACCGCGGCGACCAGGCCACGGAGCTGCTTGCGGACGCCGATCACCTCCTTGCCGATCTCGAGCCCCACGGTGTCGATGACGCCGAGGATGTTCCGCTTCTGCCGCGGCGCATCCGGGCCGACGATGAAGTCAGGCCCGCCCAGGAAGAAGAAGTGCAGCGCGTGGTCTTCGACCATGAAGGCGCTGTAGAGGAGCTCGCGGATCTTCCGGCGGCGGGCGGCGGGTCCACCTGGTAGAGGTCGTCGAGGGCTTTCGTCGCGGCCATGTGGTGGGCCATGGGGCAGACGCCGCAGATGCGCGAGGTGATCTGCGGCATGTCCTCGGCGCGCCGCCCCTGGACGAACTTCTCGAAGCCGCGCAGCTCGGGGATCTGGAGGTAGGCCCGGTCGACACCGCCGTCGGCATCGAGGAAGATGTGAATCCTCCCGTGCCCCTCGAGCCGTGTCACGGGGTCGATGAGGATCTCACGGCTCATGGCGCCATCTCTTTCTTTTCTTCCCTCGCCGCCGGCCGCACGCGACGGTGCAGCAGCGAAGCCGGCAGGCTGTAGCGGTAGAAGGTACCGACCGGGTCGGCGATCTCGGCGACGCGAGCGGCGATCTCGTCCTCATCGTCGGCGTCGAGGACCGATGCGACGGCGGACAGCGCCTTCGCCCCGTAGTCGATGACGCCGCTCGTGGGTCCCATGCAGCCGGTGCAGGGCATGTTCCCGCCGGGGCAGGCGGCCGCGCAGCCCGCGCGGGTAGCGGGGCCGAGGCAGATAAAGCCTTGCGCGAGCAGGCAGAGCTCCGGATCGATGAGCACCTGGTGCGGCCGCCGGAACGCCTGCACCAGGAGCTTGTCCGGCTTGGTCGCGGCACGCGGGCACTCGGAGCACAGTGCCACGTCGGGCGCGAGCACGGCTCCCTTGGCGGGCAGCTTCCCCTCCGATGAGCGCGGTTACGGCCGAGGCGATCAGGCCCACGGGCGGCGGGCAGCCGGGCAGGTAATAGTCGACGTCGATGACCTGGTCCAGCGTGCGCACGGAGGCGCTGAACTCAGGCAAGGTCAGCTCCCCCTCGGGCACGCAGCTGTGCTCCGCGGGCAGGTCCCGTCGCCGTTCTGGACGCTCGGCGCCTCGCGGTAGACGGCGTTGAGAATGTCCCGGCTCTCGTAAAGGTTGGCGAGGCCGGGGATACCGCCGAACATCGCGCAACTGCCGAACGCGATCACCGCGGCGGACTTGCGCCGCAGCAGCCGGGCCATCTCTTCCTGCTCCGACGTGCGGACGGCGCCGTTGATGAACGCCGCCGCCAGCTCGCCGTCCTCCAGCGCCTCGACGTCCGCGCGCTTGAAGTCCAGCGCGACGGGCCAGAAGGCGACCTCCACCAGCTCGACGACGGCCAGCAGGTCCTCGCCGAGGTCGACGACGGCCTCCTCGCAGCCGCCGCACGAGGCGCACCAGTAGAAAGCGATCTTCGGCTTGGTCATCGTGCTGGTCATCGTGCCTCCCCGGCGGGCTCCGCAGCCTGGCGCTCGGGCAGCCGCAGGCGCAGCGGCCCGAGTCCGCGCAGTTCCTCGGTCATCTCGTTGCAGACCCGCTGGACCTTCTCGCCCTCGGATGCCGAGATCCACTCGAGGCGCAGCCGCTGGTCCTCGACGCCCAGGTCGCGGAGCACCGCGCGCAGCAGCTCCATCCGGCGGCGGGCCTTGTAGTTGCCCTCCTGGTAGTGGCAGTCACCCGGGTGGCAGCCACCGATCAGTACCCCGTCCGCGCCGTGCGCGGAAGGCCGCGAGCACGAACTGCGGATCGAGCTCTGCCCGAGCACATCAGGCGTATCACCCGGACGTTCGGCGCGTACGCCATCCGGGAGATGCCGGTCAGGTCGGCCGCCGTGTACGTGCACCAGGTGCAGAAGAAGGCGGCGATCTTGGGCTGGAAGTGATTCTCAGACACTCTTGAGCACCCCCTCGAGCTCGGCGAGGACCTGCTCGTCGGTGAACAGGTGCTGCTGCATCGCGCCCGACGGGCAGGCGGCGACGCATACGCCACACCCCTTGCAGAGCACCTCGTTGGCCACCGCGACGTTTCCCTCGGCGTCGAAGGACAGCGCCCCGAACGGGCACAGGCCGAGACAAGTGCGGCAGCCGGAGCACTTCGCCGCATCGACGAAGGCCGTGCTCGGCTCGAGTTCCATGGAGCCGCGGTCGATCATCACCAGGGCCTCCGCCGCGGCGGCGCCGGCCTGGGCCACGGTGTCCGGGATATCCTTGGGCCCCTGGCAGGCGCCGGCGAGGAAGACGCCATCGGTGAACGTGGACACGGGGGCGAGCTTCGAGTGCCGTTCGGTGAAGAAGCCCTCCGGACCGCAGCTGATGTTCAGCAGCCTACCGACATGCTCGGCGTCGGCCTGCGGCTCCAGGGCCACCGCGAGCACGACCATGTTGACCGGGATCTGTAGCACACGGCCGGCCAGCGTATCCTCCGCGCGCAGGACGAGCTTCCCCTCGGCCCCGGGTGCGTCCGCCTCGTCGCCCACCTCGACGACGCGGCCGCGGATGAGGTGCACCCCTTCCTTCATCACCTTCCCGTAGAACTCTTCATAGCCCTTGCCGGGAGTCCGCATGTCGATGTAGAAGCTGTACACCTCCGCCCCTGTGTGCTCCTTGATCAGGTGGGCCAGCTTCAGCGAGTACATGCAGCACACGCGGGAGCAATAGGCGTTGTACCTGGCGTCGCGCGAGCCGACGCAATGGACGATGCCAACCGTCCGCGGGCGCCCTCCGGTGCGCAGCACGATCTCGCCCTGGGTCGGGCCAGAGGCGTTGAGGAGGCGTTCCACCTCGGGGGCGGTGTATACGTTCGGGTACTTACCGTAGCCGTACTGCGGGATCCGCCTGGCATCGAAGGGCTTGTAGCCAGTGGCCGCGATGATCGCCCCAACGTCGAGCTCGATCTCCGTATCATGCATCGCCAGGTCGATCGCGTTGGCCTCGCAGACCGCGATGCACTGCCCGCATTCCGAGCAGCCGCCGCAGTCGAGGCACCGCTCGGCGCCGTACCGCGCCTCCGCCTGGGTCAGTGGCGGCTCCAGCTCTGCGAAATCGGCCGGCGCGGCGGCAAAGCGGGTGGCCGGCGCCCGCGGGTCCAGGTGGCCGCGGGCCGGATGCTGCTTCGCCAGCACGTCGGCCTGGTCGACGACCGGTAGCTTCGCGTCGAAGCTCGCTGGATCCAGCTGTTCACCTTGCAGCCAGCGGTTAATCATGAAGGCGGCCCGCTGCCCGCGCCCGACCGCGTGCGCGATGTCCAGCGCACCCGACACGACGTCGCCGGCGGCGAAGATGTACGGGATATCGGTCTGCAGCGTTCCCGGGTCGGCCTGGATCGTCCCGTTCGCGGCGGTCGCCAGCCGGGAGGCGAACGCCGCCTCCGGCCGCAGCCCGGCCGCGGCGATCACCACCTCGCAGCCGATCACGAACTCGCTGCCGGGGACCGGCTCCGGCCGCCGGCGGCCGGACGCGTCGGGCGCGCCGAGCTCGGTCCGCACGCAGCGCAGCCCGCACACCCGCCCCTCCTCATCGCCCAGGATCTCGACCGGCGCGACCTGGAAGCTGAACGTCGTCCCCTCCTGCTCGGCCGCGTCCGCCTCCTCGGGGTAGGCCGGCATCTCGCCGCGCCCGCGCCGGTATGCCACGGTCACTTCCGGCGCGCCGAGCCGCCAGGCGGCCCGCGCGGCGTCCGTCACCACGATCTCCTCCGGCTCCGCCGGCGCCTCTGGCTCGCCGGCGAGGCGCCGGGCGGTCCGCGCCGCGTCCATCGCCACGTTCCCGCCGCCGACGATGACGGCCCGCTTCCCGGCCAGGCCGGCCACGTCGCCGCGCTTGGCCGCCTCGAGGAACTCCAGGCCGGAGATGATGCCGTCCAGGTCCTCGCCCGGCACGCCGAGGCTGGTGGAGACCGGCGCGCCGGTCGCGACAAGCACCGCGTCGTACCCGTCCCGCCGCAGCTCCTCGAGGTCGTCCACGCGCGTGCCGGTGGCGATCTCCACGCCAAGTGCGATCACGTTCCCGATGTCCTGTTCGACCACCGCCGCCGGCAGCCGGTAATCCGGGATGGCCAGCGCGAGCATCCCGCCGGCCCTAGCCGCGGCCTCGAAAATCTTGACGCGGTAGCCCTTTCGGGCGAGCTGCCAGGCCGCGGTCAGGCCGGCCGGTCCCGAGCCGACCACCGCGACCTGCTTGCCGTTCGGGAGAGCCGCCTCGATCGCGGGGGGCGCTCCCCGGTCGTAGTGGGTGTCCGCAATGAAGCGCTTCAGCCGCCGGATCGGCAGCGGGCCCTCCAGGCTCGCCCTAGTGCAGTCGGCCTCGCACTGCGCGTAGCAGGCCCGGCCCAAGCTGCCGACCAGGGGCGTCGCGTCGAGCACGAGGTTGAACGCCTTCTCGTACTCGCCCTTTCTGACGAGTGACACATAACCGTGGGCCTTGACGCCGGCCGGGCAACGATGCGTGCACCGCGAGGTGCCTGCCCGGTCGATGACCGGGCAGGCCGGCACGGCCTGCGGGAACGGCTTGTAGGCGACAGGGCGGGTGCCGAGGCCGTAGTCGAACTCTGACAGGATCCCGTCCCAGGTGCAGTTCTCGACGCACAGATTGCAGCCAGTGCAGGCGTCCTCGTTGATGTAGCGGGCCTTCCTGCCCACCTTGACCTTGAAGTTGCCCACATAGCCGGAGACTTCCTGCACCTCGGTGAAGGAGAGCAGGTCGATATTCGGGTGCTGGCCGACCTGCACCATCTTGGGAGTGAGGATGCAGGCCGCGCAGTCGAGCGTCGGGAAGGTCTTGTCGAACTTGGCCATCTGGCCGCCGATGCACGGCTCACGCTCCACCAGGTAGACGTGCTTGCCGGCGTCGGCGAGCGTGAGCGCCGCGTGGATCCCCCCGATCCCGCCGCCGACGACGAGCACGTCCGGGTGGACAGGCGTGCGGCGCCGGTCGAGCTGCTCGTGCGCGCCGACGCGCCGCACCGCGCCCGCGACGAGCGCATTCGCCTTCTCCGTCGCGTCCCCGCTATCGGCCGTTACCCAGCTCACATGCTCGCGGATGCTCGCC
>CAWDEB010000013.1:0-23540 GCA_963801155.1 uncultured Actinomycetes bacterium | reverse complement strand
ATAGCTAGATGTGACTGTGTGCATACGGTCACATCTGGCCATTTTGTGACTAATACCCCTGTCCTGTTGCGTTCAGTGACCGGCGGACGGTGAATGGAGCATAGGAAGCGGCGCGAGTAACGGAGACGCACTGCGGTAACACCTGGACCTGACCGGCCACTCACCGCAGGCCCCGGGTTCGCGAAGGCTGGGCGGTCCTTCCTCCCGCGGGCCGCCCGGTCAGGGGACTCCCGCCGGAGAGGGGAGGCCGGCCGGATGGCATGCAGGTTGACGCGCGCCGCTCGGATCGCGGAGCGTGACCGCTACGGCGCCAGCCGCCCACAGCCACCGGCTGACCCGCACGGTGAATGCTGCTCCGCCGCCGCGCGCCACGTTCCGCGACGTATTCGCGGTGCGCGAGTTCCGTGCCCTGTGGCTGTCGGTGATCCTGTCCGCGGCGGGCGATCGCCTGGCCCTGGTAGCGCTGGCGGTGCTGGTCTATGACCGGACCAGGTCGCCGCTGCTGGCCGCCGTGGCGTACGCGGCCGGGTACCTGCCGTGGGTGATCGGCGGGCTGTTCCTCTCCGACCTGGCTGACCGCCGTCCGCGCCGCACGGTGATGGTGGCGTGCGACGCGGTCCGCGCGCGTCCTCGTCGCGGCGATGGCCGTGCCGGGCATGCCGGTTACCGCGCTGGTGCTGCTGCTGTTCGCCGCCACCATGTTCGCTTCGCCGTTCGAGTCGGCCCGCGCGTCGATCACCCCTGGCATCCTGCCCGGCGAGCGCTACGCGCTGGGCACCGCGGTAATCCAGACCACCTACCTGACCGCCGAGGTGGCCGGCGCGGCCGCCGGGGGAGCCGCGGTCACCTTCTTCGGCGTGCGGCCCTCACTGCTCATCGATTCGGTCACGTTCGTCGCCTCCGCCCTGCTCATCGGGCTCGGCACCAGGGCCAGGCCCGCCGCGGCCCGCCCGGATGCCAGTCCGGGCTCGCCGCTGGCCCGGGCGGCCGCCGGGCTCCGGCTGGTGTTCGGCGACCCGGCGCTGCGCACCCTCGTGCTGCTCGGCTGGCTGGTGGTCTTCTACACGATCCCGCAGGGCATCGCCGCCCCGTACGCGGCCCGGCTCGGCGGCGGCCCGGCCGCCACCGGGCTCGTGCTGGCGTCCACGGCAGCCGCCACGGCGATCGCCACGCCGCTGTTCAGCCGGTTCGTCAGCCCCCGCCGGCGGCTCACGCTGATGGGGCCCCTGGCGGCGGCCACCGGCGCCACCCTCGTCCTGACGGCGCTTCGCCCGAGCCTGGTCATCTCGCTGGTGATCTTCTCGGCCGCGGCCGCATCCGGGGCCTACCAGCTCGCGGTCAACACCGCCTTCGTGGTCAGGGTGCCGGACGAGCGGAGGGCCCAGGCATTCGGCATCGCGAGCATGGGCGTCGTCGTCGCCCAGGGGGCCGCCTTCGTGGCGGCCGGCGCCGCCGCGGAGGTCGTGACCCCGGCGTCCGTCATCGCCGTGGGCGGCGGGATCGGCGCGGTGGCCGCCGTCGGCCTGACGCTCAGCTGGCGTCGCGTGACATCGCCGCAGCCGGCCGCGGGCCTGGTGCCCAGGCGGTCCGTCAGCGCGCGGGCTCCAGCAGCACCTTGACGGCGCCGGTGCGCCGCGAGTCCTTCAGCGTCAGGACCGCCTCGTCCCAGCGCTCGAGCGGGAAGCGGTGCGTGATGACCGGAGTCAGGTCCAGGCCGTCGGCGACGAAGTCGAAGTAGTGCTCCATGGAGTGCTTGGCCACGCCGCCGACCTCCTCGATGCCGAAGCCGTTGGACCCGATGACGTGCAGTTCCTTGAAGTACAGCGGCGTCCACTCGAAGCGCTTGGGCGGCTCGACCCCGGAGATGACCAGCGTGCCGCCGGTGGCCAGCAGCCGGAGTGAGGTCTCGACGGTCTCGGTCGAGCCGATGGTGTCGTAGACGACGGCCGGGCCGTCCGCAGCCAGTCGTGCTTGCTCCACGGCTGCAGCGGCGTCGCGCCGACGCGACGGGCGACCTGGGCGACGAGCTCGTCGGGCGAGGAGGACAGCACGGCGTGCGCGCCGAGGCGGGTGGCCAGCGCGGCCCGGGCGCCGGGTCGCGTCGCCGCCCACACCTCGGTGCCGGGATACAGGTGGCGGAGCAGCGCGACCGCCGCGAACGCCAGGGTGCCCGAGCCGTACACCAGCACGGGCCGGCCGTCCGGCGGGGGCGCGAGCAGGACCGAGCGCAGCGAGACGCTGACCGGGTTGGCCAGCACGGCCGCCTCGTCGGAAACGTGGCCGGGGATGGCGAACAGCTGGGACGGGTGTGCGGCGAAGCGCTCCGCGTGCGCCCCGAAGGCCGCGGCGCAGTTGCCGAGGTGGATCGAGACGGGCAGGTCGCCGGAGCGGAAGTTGCGGCACCACGGGTAGCGCCCGGCCCGGCAGGCTTCGCAGGGCGGGTCGATGCCGCGGGGCCCGCAGGACAGCCACGGGTTGAGCACGACCCGCTCGCCGGTGTCGGTGCGCCGCCCTACCACCTCGTGCCCGAGCACGTGCGGAAAGGACACCAGCGCGGTGAGCGGGTTGTCGCGCGAGCCGTTCAGCAGGATCTGTTTCACGTCGGAGCCGCACAGCCCGGAGAACGTCGTCTCGACGCGCACCCAGTCCCCGGCCGGAAGCGGCAGCTCGTCGACGTCCTCGATGCGGACCGGCGCCAACCTGGATACGAAGGCGTGCCGGTCGACGCGCCCGCCGATGGTCGCGACCGCCTCGCGGGCCAGGTTGTGCCGGAACATCAGCGCCTTCACGTCGACTCTCCTTCAGGGCGAACTGTCCGCACCGCGGCGAGCGCCACGGTTTAGGAGAGATTACGTGACGGCCTGGGAGAACACCGGGCTGGTCAGGATGTCCGTGGGCTCGAGGCGCATGAGGTCATCCCGGCTCCGGCTCAGCTGCGGATCGGTCGCCAGGCGGTGCGCGTGGCGGAGCCGGGCCCGCTCGAGCTCGTTGCGGACGCTCCGGGCGTTGGCGAATCGCGGCTGCCGCATCCGGCGGGTCAGGTACTCACGGAAGGCCGCTTCCGCTTCGTCGGAGAGGTAGTACGAGGCCCGGTCCAGCATCGCCCGGCCGATGGCCACCAGCTCGTCCAGCTGGTAGGGGGCGAAGTCGATGTGATGCGCGATCCGCGAGCTCATGCCCGGATTGCACGCGAAGAATTCGTCCATGCGGTCCTTATAACCCGCGAGGATGACCACGAGCTTGTCGCGGTCATTCTCCATGACCTGGAGCAGGATATCGATGCATTCCTGGCCGTAGTCCTTCGAATCGGACGAACGATACAGGTAGTACGCCTCGTCGATGAACAGGACGCCGCCCATGGCGCGAGCCAGGACCTGTCTTGTTTTCGGCGCGGTGTGCCCGATGAACTCCCCGACCAGGTCATCTCGCATGGCATGGACGAGATGCCCGCTTTCCAGGTAGCCGAGCCGGTGCAGGAGATCGGCCATCTGCAGCGCCACCGTGGTCTTCCCGGTCCCGGGTTCCCCGGTGAAACACATGTGCAGGTTCGGCCGCGGGGCGGAAAGGCCGAACTTCTGCCGGACCCGGTCCACCAGCAGCAGCGAGGCGACCTCCTCCACCTTCTGCTTCACCGGGAGGAGGCCGACCAGTTCACGGTTCAAGGCGGCGAACACGTCGTCGACCCCGGTTTCCGCGCGCTCGTCGGACAGCGTGACCGTGGCGTCCGGGTGCAGCAGCTCGCCGCGCTTGCGGGTGCGGGCCTGCGCCTTCGGGGACCGCAGGCCGCGTGCCGGGGCCTTGGCGGCCCTGGCCGGGGGAGGGTCGGCCCGGCCGGTCTGACGCCACCCGTCGCGGTTGGCCACGCCCAGCAGCGCGGCGCCGCCTGCGCACGACACGATGACGGCGAACCACAGGTGCGAGAGGTAGGACCAGCCCAGGGACAGGGCAACCGTCACGGCGAGCAGGATCATGCCGGTTTTGAAATGTTTCAGCAGATGTCTCGCCGCGAAGCCCCACATGGTGAATACGAGGGTAACCAGCGCATTAGCCAGGGTCAAGCGAGCCGGCGGCGGTTCGGCCTGGCCCGTCACCGGACACGCCGGCCCGGTTACCGTGCGCCTTGTTGTCTCGCCCAGGAGATACTGCTACGTTTGGCTCTCCCCGCCAGAGATGACACGGAGGTACACGGTTCCCATGCTGCGCCGACTCTCTGTCATCGCCGCGTCCGCGGCGATGCTCGCTCTCAGCGCGCTGCCGGCTTCTGCAGCTCCGCAGTCGAGCACGCACAAGCTCTCCTTCCCCAGCCACAGCGGAATATCTGCCTGGGGCAATTACAAGAAGACCAACAAGGGCATCTACGTGAACGTCTGCGCCAAGGACACCCGGAGCGCGTTCGCGGTGGGGGCGGTCGTCGTGGCGACGAACTCCAGGGGTTCCCGTTCGGGCCAGCTGGGCGCGGTGGCCTTTGGCCACGGCACGACCCAGTGCCGGTTCGGGACGATCCCCTACTCCTCGCACCTGAAGACGTACCTCATCAGCTACAACAGCCACGGGTACGTCTCGTACAGGAGCGGTTACAAGAAGATCTTCTGACGTGGCCTGCTGATAGAACCACGCTTCCGGTGCCTCCGATAAGGCTCCATTTCGGCGGGCTAGTGCGGGATACCGGAGATCAGGTCGCCCGCCCGGGCGAGCAGGGACGTGCGCGACGAGCGGGCCGCCGATTCCAGGCGGTCCGCCGTGCGGTACAAGGCGTACAGGCCGTGGACCCCGGCCCAGCGGGCGGGCTCCGGCTCCCAGCGCGGTGAGCGGTGGCCCACCCAGGGCAGCGTGGTGAGCGGGCTCGGCACGCCGCGTACCAGGTCGGCCAGCGTCCGGCCGGCCAGGTTGGCCGCGGCCACCCCTTGGCCGGTATAGCCGCCCGCCCAGCCCAGGCCGGTGCGCGGGTCCATCATGACCGTGGCGCACCAGTCCCGGGGCACGCCGAGAACCCCGCACCACGCGTGGTCGAGGCCGGCTTCGGCCGTCGCGGGGAACATCCGGCGCAGGATCCGGCCCAGCTGAGCCACGGTCGAGGCCGGCACCGCCCCGTCGTGATCGAGCCCGGAGCCGAAGCGGTACGGGACGCCGCGCCCGCCGAGCGCGATCCGGCCATCGGCGGTGCGCTGCGCGTACATGTACGCGTGCGCCTCGTCACTGAGCGTTTCGCGGCCCTCCCAGCCGATGGACTTCCAGGCGGCGTCGCTGAGCGGCCCGGTGACGACCATCGAGCTGTTCATCGGCAGCAGCGTCCGGTGCTGGCCGGGCAGGCCCGTGGTGAACCCCTCGGTGCACCGCAGGATGTACGGCGCCCGTACGTCACCCGCCGGGGTGCGCGCGAGGCCAGCCGAGATCGACGTCACCCGGGTCGATTCATACAGCAGGACGCCGGAGCGGGTCACCGCCTCCGCGAGGCCGGCGGCCAGGCCGGCCGGCTGCACGCGCGCGCAGTCCGGGTAAAACAGGGCCCCGACGGCCCCGGTCACCTGCACCCTGGAGTCCAGTTCTGCTTTATTCAGATACCTAACGATCCGTGGTCCATCGCCCCACGACCGTTCGTGCTCCAGCTGGCGCCGCAGCCGGGCGTCCTGCGCGGGCGAGGTGGCAACGGTGAGCGTGCCGCCCTTGACCAGGCCGGCGTCGATGCCCTCCGCTACGCACACCCGGGCCACCTCGTCGACCGTCTCCCGTAGGTGCCGCTCGAGCTCGCGGACGCCGCTGCGGCCGCGCGGGTGCCCGGAAATGGACAGGGCATAGCGGGCACGTGAGCCGGGCAGGGCCGCGGTGACCCAGCCGCCGTTCCGGCCCGAGGCGCCGAACCCGGCGAAGTCCTGCTCCAGCACGATGACCCGCAGCCCGGGGTCGGCCCGCTTGAGGTAGTAGGCCGTCCACAAGCCGGTGAAGCCGGCCCCGACGATGCACACGTCGGCCTCGGTTCCGCCCGGCAGCGACGGCCGCCGTGGCGGCACGCCGCGGGCCTGCCACCAGTAGGACACCTCGCCGTTTCGCATGGCGGCCTCCGCCCCGTAAAGTCTTTCCTCGGTACGCGCACCACCGGTCGTTCGGAATAAATTATCTGAAAAGCCGCCAAGAGTAGTATCCAAGGCGGGTCGAATCGCCATCAGATGCGACAGCCTCGGCGCAGCCAGGCTTTTTGGATCACCAGCAAGGTAGCGTCAGGGTATGCGACTTGGGGTGCTCGACGTCGGGTCGAATACTGTGCACTTGCTCGTGATGGACGCCTACCCGGGCGCCCGGCCGATGCCGGCCTTCTCTCACAAGGCCGAGCTGAAGCTCGCGGATCACCTGGACGACGGGAGCTCGCTGTCCCGGCCGGGCGAGCGCAGCCTGCGCGACGTGGTGGTCGAGGCGCTGCGCGTCGCGGAGGACAAGGGGGTGGAGGACCTCATCGCGTTCGCGACCTCGGCGGTCCGGGAGGCCAAGAACGGCGAGGAGGTCCTGGCCAGGATCCAGGACCAGACCGGCGCGCAGATCACCGTGCTGACCGGGCACGAGGAGGCACGGCTCACCTTCCTGGCCGCCCGGCGCTGGTTCGGCTGGTCCTCGGGTCGGCTGCTGATCATCGACATCGGCGGCGGGTCGCTCGAGCTGGCCTCGGGACTCGACGAGGAGCCGGATGCGGTGGCCTCGCTGCCGCTGGGCGCGGGCCGCCTGACCAGGGACTGGATCCCCGCCGATCCACCGGCCGCGCCGGACGTGCGCCGCCTGCGCAAGCACGTGCGAGCGCAGATCGGCCGGGAATCCGGCAGCATGCTGCGGAATGGCCCGCCCGATCACGTGGTGGGAACCTCGAAGACCTTCCGCCAGCTGGCCAGGATCGCCGGCGCGGCCCCGTCCGGCGAAGGCCCGTACGTCAAGCGCGTCCTCCGGCACGCCGACCTGACCGCGCTGGCCGAACGTCTGCCCAGGATGTCGCAGACCGAGCGGGCCAGGCTGCCCGGCGTGTCGGCGAGCCGGGTGGCCCAGCTCCCGGCGGGCGCCATCGTCGCGGACGCCGCCCTGGACCTGCTGGGGGCCGACCAGCTCGAACTCTGCCCCTGGGCCCTACGCGAAGGCGTCATCCTGAGACGCCTGGACCTGCTGGCCCAGGGCCTCGAGGATGACGCCTGATCGCCGAAAATGAGCAGGGCGCGCGCGTTTAGTTGTCGCTGCCCGGCACGAGGCGGACGCCGTCGCCGTGCTCGTCCGAGTCGAGGACCCCGGTACGCGCCGGCGCGCGCTTGTCCTGCGCAGACGGCGGGGAGCCCGGGGCTGTCTGGCTCGGTGTGCCCGAGGAGGGCTGGGCCGCGGCGGCCGGGCGTGAGGCCGCCGCGGTGCCGGCCGGTGACTGCGCGGCCGGGCGAGGGCCGGCCGAGGTGCCCGGACCCGTGGGCCCGCTGGGCGTGGCCGGGCCCGTCGGCCCGTTCGTCGCGGCCGGGCCCGTGGGCCCGTTCGAGCCCGCCGGAGTCGCGGCCGGGCGTGCCGCGCTGGCGGACTCGCCTGCGGCGATCGCCTTCGTGGTGGCCTGGTCGACCTCTTCCTCGAGCGACATGCGGGCGGTCTCCGCGGCGACGAGCGAGGACACCCCGTCCAGGATGTCGGAAAGCCGCTTGATCGTGTCCGCGTGCCTGGTGGACAGCAGGTTCAGGCGGCGCTCCGCCCCGTCGTGAATGGCGGTCGCCCGCGCCGTGGCCTCGTCGAGCGCCTTCTTGGCCTGTGCCTTCGCGCTGGCCAGGACCGCCTCGGACTTCTTCTTGGCCTCGGACGTGGTGTTATCGGCCTCGGTGCGGGCGGCGTTCAGCGTCTTTTCCGCCTCGGCCCGCGCCGACGTGACGGCCCGCTCGGCCTGTTCCTGGGCCGCGGTCAGCATGCGCTCGGCCTGCTCACGGGCCTCGGCGCGGGCCTTGTCCGCCTCCTGCTGGGCGTCGTTGCGCTGCCGGACGATTTCTTCATGGGCCTTGGACTTCTGGGACCTGGCCTCGTCGTCGGCTAGCTTGAGAATCTGGGCGATGCGCTCGCTTACTTCCTCGTGCGCGGGCTTGGCGCCCAGCGCCTGCTGGCGCGCCGTGGCCAGGTCGCGCTTGAGCTCCTCCTGGTCGTCAAGGGCACGGGCAAGTCGCTGTTCCAGGTCCCGGATCTGGCTCCGGCAGCGGGCTATGAACTCATCCACCTGGCGGCGGCTGTACCCGCGCATCTGCATTTCGAATGCATCTTCGTGCACGAGGTTCGGCAGGAGATCACTGTTGTCATTCATGGCTTTCCGAGATCAAGTAGTCCGAAGTAGGCGGGAAACGTGTCCGGAGACTAGCGGTGCTAGTGAGGCGCAGAACCGCCTAAGTGAAGAGCGGGACCGCTACTTCTGTAGTGTGCGTGCTCAGGACGGGGTGGACAGAGCAATACGAGCATGACTCTGGCCGGTTATCACCGCCCTGCGCAACCGAAACGAACTACTGCCCCCATTTATACCTATATATCCCATATGAGACTGTTGCGGCATGTGAGTACTTTGGGCGGAGATGCCGCTGTGCCTTCTGTGACTACGCACTACCGGATTGACGGCAACTACGCGGCAGTTTGGCGGAATCGTTACCGTCTGGCTGGGTAAAACCGCACGTGAAGGTGGTAAGCGAATGGCCCTGTTGGGTCATGCGGAGGAGCAGTGTCGGCACGTAACCTGGGGCCCAAGCGAACGGAGTCGCGATCAGCGCCGGAGGTGAGCACGATTCCCAGGCAGTTGGACCTTCGTGTTCAGGACCGCGTCGCCCTCGATGAGATCGAGCTCTACGCCGAGGTGCTGAGCGCGGTCGCGGCCGCCGACCGGCCGCTGACCCCCGCCGAACTCGACCAGGCGCTGGGCATCCACCACAACTAGCCCCGCGTCTAGCCCATCTAGCCCGTCTAGCCCGTCCCCCCGGAGGGGGCCAGGGGGTTTGGGGGGATGGCATCCCCCCAAGAGCAGGGGGGGTCTGGGGGGGATCGTTCCGCCCGAGGGAGCACAGCTAACACTCCTCATACATGGCGTCGGTATACATGGCGTCGGTGCTCCAGCGGATAAAGCCGAGTCCCTCGTACATCCGGATGGCCGGCACGTTGTCCTCATCGGCGTAGAGCATCGCCTCGGTCAGGCCCCGGTCGCGCAGGTAGTGCAGCCCGGCCAGGGTCAGGGCCCGGCCCAGCCCGGTGCCGCGCTCGCCGGGGTCCACCCCGACCACGTAGACCTCGCCGATGCCCTGGTCCGCGTCCGCGGGCCCGGGGACCTTGGTCCAGTGAAAGCCGGTCATGACGCCGCCGCGCTCGGCGATGAAGAAGCCCGCCGGGTCGAACCACGGCTCCTGTTCGCGCAGTTCGAGGTCGTGCCGCGTCCAGGCGCCCTGTTCCGGGTGCTTGGCGAACGCGCGGCCGTTCAGGCTCAGCCACTCCGGTTCGTCCTGGCCGGGGCGGAAGGTGCGCAGCGTCGTGCCAGCCGGGAGGCGGGGCGCCTCGAGCGGGTCGCGCAGGGACCGGCGCATCTGCCACAGGGCGCGGAACCGCTCGAAGTCGGCCGCCCGGGCGAGCCGGGCCGCCGCGGGCAGGTCCCCGTGCGCCCAGAGCCGGACCCGGTGCCCGCCCGCCTGGGCGATCAGCTCGCGCACCAGGGCCAGGCCCAGCCCGTGCCCGCGGTGGAGCGGGTGGATGACCAGTTCGCCGCTGACGTCCAGATCGGAATGCCCGGGTGAGTCCAGGTACGCGTAGCCGGCGATCTCGTCGTCCACGGTCAGAACGAGATCACGCCCCCGGCCCCGGGTTCTTGGGCTCGGCTGCGTCGTAGCGCAGGTGCAGCAGCACGTGTTCCGACAGCGGCGCCACCGAGTCAGCCGCGGCCGCGGCCCCGGCCAGGTTCAGGACGCCGGTGATCTGGGCCGGCGTGAGCCTGCCGCCGGTGATCGACCACTGCGCCATAGGTTAGCGGGCGGACGCCGCGGTGCGGGCGCCCGAGCCCCGGACCGGCCCGGCGCCGCGCGGGGCACTCCGGGCCCGGTCGTCGCCGCCGCGTTCGGCCCGTTCGGTCTTGACCGGCACGAAGCGGTAGCCCACATTGCGCACGGTGCCGATCAGGGCCTCGTGCTCGGGGCCGAGCTTGGCCCGCAGCCGCCGGACGTGCACGTCCACCGTGCGAGTGCCGCCGAAGTAGTCGTATCCCCAGACCTCCTGCAGGAGCTGGGCCCGGGTGAAGACCCGGCCGGGATGCTGGGCGAGGAACTTGAGCAGCTCGAATTCCTTGAAGGTCAGGTCCAGGACCCGGCCGCGCAGCCGGGCCGCGTAGGTGGCCTCGTCGATGGCCAGTTCGCCCGACCGGATCTCGTCCGGGGCCTCCTGCACCGCGGCGATGGCCCGGCGGCCGAGGGCGAGCCTGATCCTGGCCTCCACCTCGGCGGGGCCCGCTGTGTGCAAGATCACGTCATCCGCGCCCCACTCCGCGTTGACCGCGGCCAGGCCGCCCTCGGTCACGATCGCGAACAACGGGCAGTCCAGGCCGGTGGTGCTCAGCAGCCTGCAAATGCTTTTCGCCTGCGCCAGGTCCCGCCGCGCGTCCACCAGCACCGCGTCGGCGGGCGGGGCCTCGACCAGGGCGGAAGCATCCGCGGGCAGCACCCGGACCGGGTGCAGCAGCAGCCCCAGAGCGGGCAGGACCTCGGCGGACGGCTCGAGCGCGGCAGTGATCAGCAGCAGGTCACTCACTCGATGGCACCTCCACTCGCTGGTGCGGGCGCACCCTCACTACTTGTATAAACAGACGAGGACCCGGGGGCAACAACGCCCGGGTCCCGCTGACAAAAGGATATCCGAAATGGCCAAAGTGACAATCCAGTACTGGGCCGCGGCCAAGGAAGCGGCGGGCGTGGCCGCGGAGTCGGTCGACGCGGAGACGCTGGCCGAGGCGCTGGATGTGATCGTAGAGCGGCGCGGGTATGACGAGCGCCTGCGCTCGGTGCTGGCGGCATCTTCCTTCCTGGTCGACGGCGTGCCCGCGGGCCGCCGCCTGCCCGCCGACCTGGTCCTTCCGGAAGCAGCCCGCATCGAGGTGCTCCCCCCTTCGCCGGCGGCTAGCCGAGGGGGTTTGGGGGGCCAGGGGGGGTTTGGGGGGATGGCATCCCCCGCAAGAGCAGGGGGGGTCTGGGGGGGATCGTCCCCCCGAGATAGCACTGGGCAATCCGCCGGTATTGCGGCACACTGAGTGGATAACACCCTAGAGTGGTCGCACCAGTACGTTCCGAAGTCGTACCCGCAGCGGGTGAGCATGAGCCAGCACGTACCACCCAGCCGTCCGAGTCCTGATCTGCCCGGCCAGGGGCCCGGAGGCAGGGATTTCCCCGGCGAATTGAACCACCAGGCCGCGCCTCGCGTTTTCAATGGTGTGCCAAACGCGGGAACCGCGCCCCGCTCAGGGCGGGTGGCAGACGAAGCCTTTGTCCGGGCCCTATACGCCGAACACGGCGGCGCCCTGCTTCGCTACGCCCTCCACCTGACGGGCGGAGACAGGCAGCGTGCGGAGGACCTTGTGCAGGAAACGATAGTGCGGGCGTGGCGCCACCCCGAGGCGCTGGCCGACCGGCCGGCCAGACCATGGCTGTTTGCCGTCGCGCGCAACCTCGCGGTCGATTCCTACCGTGCGCGGCAGGCGCGTCCGCCTGAGACCGGGCAGGCGGCCTTGGAACTACTCCCGGCTGACGACGACGCCGACCGGACGCTTGAATCGTGGGCCGTGGCGGACGCCCTGGCCTCCCTGCGCCCGGACCACCGGCGCGTGATCGTCGAGACCTACTACCGGGGCTGCTCGGTGGCGGAGGCGGCGGCCACGCTGGGCATACCGGCAGGTACGGTTAAATCGAGGACGTTTTACGCGCTGAAGGCACTCAAGCTGGCGCTGCAGGAACGAGGGCTGGCGCCATGACACAGCAGACGTGGGATTGCGTGGAGGCCAGGCCGTCGCTTGGCGTCTACGTGCTCGGTGCCATCGACCCCGCCGAGCGCGGGCTCGTCGATGCTCACCTGGTCACCTGCCGCGACTGCCGGGACGAGCTGGCCGGCCTGGCTGGCCTGCCGGCGCTCCTGGCCCGGGTCAACCCGGACGAGATCAGCCGGATCTGCGCCGACGACACCGTCCGCCCGATGGCCACCGACGATCCCCCCGAGGAGCTGCTCGGTACCGTGCTCGGCCTGGCCGAAGCCAGGCGCCGCAGGAACCGCTGGCGCTACCTGGCCACCGCCGCGGCCGTGGTGGCGATCGCCGGCGGCCTGTTCGGCGGGCTGAAGGCCGCCACGTCGACCACGGTCACCCGGACGGTGGCCGTCCCGGTGTCGCCCGGGGCCGGAAGCTGGGAGAGTTCGGCCGGGTTCAACCAGGCCACCGGGGCGACCGCCACCGTCGCCTACGCGCAGGAGTCTGGGGCAACGCATTCCAGGTCGCGGTCGAGCACATTCCCGTGGGGACCACGTGCCAGCTGTGGGTCGTCCACCCGGACGGGACCCGGACCCAGGTGGCCGCCTGGACGACGTCCCGGGACGAGGGCAAGGTCTGGTACGCCGGCTCGATGCCCAGCACCGCCGGGTCGATCGGCAACTTCGAGATCACGGCGGGAAACAAGGTCCTGCTCACGGTCACCCCGACCTGACGGGGGCGCGGCTGGCGGCGCCGGGAATGGATCGCGCGGCGCCGGTGCTGTTTCTGGGCGTGACTGGCGGGCTGATCGCGCTGGCCGCGGCTCTGCTCGTGGCGACGGTACTCGGGGTGGCGGTGCGCCGCCGCGCCGGGCGATTCCGATCCTCCCCGGCCGGGACCGTGGCGACGACGAACCGCGCGGAGGCCGGTGCCCTGACCGAAGCCGACCTCGGCAGCAGCCTGGGCGCTCACGCCACCCTGGTTCAGTTCTCGACCGCGTTCTGCGCCCCGTGCCGTCCGACGCGGCAGATCCTGGCCCAGGTCGCGGACATGGTGGACGGCGTGACCCACGTCGAGATCGACGCTGCCTCGCGGCTGGACCTGGTACGGCGGCTGCGGATCAACAGCACCCCCACCATCCTGGTGCTGGGACCGGACGGCGCCATCATCAGGCGCGCGGTGGGCCTGCCGCGCAAGGCCGACGTGATCGCCGCGCTCGGCCCGGTGATCCCCGGGCCCGGTCCGCACGGGGGCGCAGAGTGACAGCCGGACCTCGCCCGAATACCATCGGGTTCGTGATGTTCCGGGCCGCGGAGATGCTGACCAAGCGGCGTGCCGTCGACTTCTGCCACGTCGCCACCGCCATCTGTCCGCGTCCGGCCGCCCGGATTCCCGGACCCCGCGGCGCCGCGTTCGGCTGATGCCGGCGCCCGCGGCAGCCGGGAGGCGCGGCGGCGGCTGACAATCGTAGCCGTCTGATGGCGAGGAGTATGACCATGGACATCGACCCGCGCGGGCCCCGGTTCGGGGCGGTGATCACCACCGTCGTGCTGGCGGTGGTCCTGGTCACCGGCAGCGCCTGGCTGCTCGGTGCGCAGCTGCTCGTGTTCGCCATCGGCGCCGTGTTCGGGCTGCGGTACGCGCCGTACGGCGTCGTGTACCGCCGTCTCGTTCGGCCGCGGCTCGGGCCGCCCGCCAGGACCGAGGCCGAAGCCCCGCCGCGATTCTCGCAAGGGGTGGGTATGGTCTTCGCGGCCGCCGGCGTTCTGGGTTACGCGCTGGGCGTGCCGGTGGTGGGCATCGTCTTCACCGCCTTCGCACTGATCGCGGCGTTCCTCAACGCGGCTTTCGATTTCTGCCTGGGCTGCCAGGTGTATCTGTTCATCCAGCGGAACCTGCGGGTCCGGCCGTCCGCCTAGGGGCCGCCCGGAGAAACGCGAGCTTCTGAAACAAGAGAGGAATTCCACCATGAGTCGTTCCGACGTCCTCGTGGACGCCGACTGGGCCGAGGCCCATATCGGTGACCCTCACGTCGTCATCGTGGAAGTAGACGAAGACACCAGCGCCTACGACAAGGGCCACATCCCGGGCGCGATCAAGATCGACTGGAAGAAGGACCTGCAGGACCCGGTCCGCCGCGACTTCGTGGACAGGACCGGCTTCGAGGCGCTGCTGTCCGAGCGGGGCATCTCCAACGACGACACGGTCCTGCTCTACGGCGGCAATAACAACTGGTTCGCGGCCTACGCCTACTGGTACTTCCGGCTGTACGGGCACGACAAGGTCCTGCTCCTCGACGGCGGCCGCAAGAAGTGGGAGCTGGATTCGCGCGAGCTGAGCACCGACGTGCCCGAGCGGCCGCGGACCAGCTACACCGCCCAGGAACAGGATCGCTCGCTGCGTGCGCTGCGCGACGAGGTGATCGACGCGATCGGCAAGCGCAACCTGGTCGACGTCCGGTCCCCGGACGAGTTCGCGGGCCGGCTGCTCGCCCCGGCGCACCTTCCGCAGGAGCAGGCTCAGCGGGCCGGGCACATTCCCACCGCGCGCAACGTGCCCTGGTCCAAGGCCGCGAACGAGGACGGCACGTTCCGGGCCGACGACGAGCTGCGCCGGCTGTACGAGGGCGACGCGGGGCTGGACTTCGGCAAGGACACCATCGCCTACTGCCGCATCGGGGAGCGCTCCGCGCACACCTGGTTCGTCCTGCACGAACTGCTCGGCCTGCCCGACGTCAAGAACTACGACGGCTCCTGGACCGAGTACGGGTCGCTGGTCGGCGTGCCGATCGAGCTGGGTGAGGCACGATGAGCGAAGCGAATCCGGTCAGCACTGCGACGGCTGACGGCTGCGGCGCGCCTGCCGGCGGGGTCAGCGCGCCTGCCTCCGCGGGTAGCCAGGCGGTGGTGGCAGGCAAGGTCACGCGCGACGGCGCCGCGGTCAGTCCGGGATACGCGCGACTGCTCGGCACCGGTGATGAGTTCGTGGCCGAGGTCCCGCTGGGGGACGACGGCGGCTTCAGGTTCTTCGCTGCGCCGGGTTCGTGGACGCTGCGCGTCCTGGCCCCCGGCGGCCTGCGGGCCGAGCGTTCCGTGCAGGCGGACTACGGCCGGGTCACCACCGTCGACGTCACGATCTGAACCAAGGCGGCCCAGGGTGCGGCCGCCGTGCCGGAGACGGCGGCCGAGTCCCCTGAAATCCGAACGGGGGACCAGTGGCTCGCGCCTTAGGGACGAAGGACCCCGGCGTGACCGGCCGTCATCGGATACTCCCGGTGGTATGGATCAAGCACCGGAGGAGCGACGATGAGCTACGGCAAGGTGGTTCGCGAGGAGCTGCGGGTGCCGACGCGCGAGCTGCGGCACGCGATCCCGCACGTTTACGCCGGCTACAAGGAGCTTTCTGACTCCGCGCTGGCCCCGGGCGCGCTGGACGCCAAGACCAAGGAACTCATCGCCCTGGCCATCGCGGTCAGCAAGGAATGCGACGGATGCATCGCCGCCCACGCCCACGCCGCGGTCCTGCAGGGCGCGAGCCCGCAGGAGGCCGCCGAGGCGATCGGCGTCACCTTCCTGATGAACGGCGGCCCGGGCACCGTCTACGGCGCGCGAGCGTTCGCCGCGTTCGGTGAGTTCTACGGCGAGCTGACCAGCCAGCGGGACGAGCGCCTGGCCGTCGGCTGAGGGCCGGGCGCCAGACTCCGTACACCCGGCCGTCATCCAGATTTGTTCACCCGCCGGACATGAACGAGGAGCGGAGCGACCGTTACGCTTGCCCTATGGGCGAGCACCGAGCGGAATTCGAGCGTGAGCTGGAGGCTATCGAGGCCAAGGTCATCGAGCTGTTCGCCATGATCGCCGAGGACCTGCCCGAGGCCACCAAGGCCCTCCTCACCGGCGACAACGAGGCCATGCAGCAGCTGGCCGAACGCGACAAGGCCATCCACGCTCTCTACCCGGAGATCGAGCAGCTGGCCGACCGGGAGATCCTGCTGCAGGCGCCCGTCGCCGACGACCTGCGCTTCCTGCTGTCCGTCCTGCGCATCCTGCCGGAGATCGAGCAGTCGCACGACCTGGTGGTGCAGATCGCCTCCCGGGGCAACCATTTCCTCTCTGAGGATCTTTCGCCGCGCACCCGCGGGCTCGCCGAGCGGATGGGGAATCTCGCCTCCGACATGTGGCGCCAGGCCGCCGACTGCTGGTACCAGCGCGACCGGACCGCCGCGTTCGCGCTGAGCGAGCGCGACGACGAGATGGACGAGCTGTACTCCAGCCTCACCGCCGAGCTGGCCTCGGGACAGATGTCGATCCCGGTGACGATGGAGCTGACGCTGGTGGCGCGGTTCTACGAGCGGCTGGGCGATCACGCGGTCAACGTCGGCCGCCGGGTGGTCTACCTGGCGGGATCCGCGCCGGGGCCCTCGGGGCTCGCGCCGGACTAGCGCGCCTTCCTCGCGTCCGCCGGGCCTTGAGTCCCGTCGGCCCGGGACTGCAGGCCCTGTTTCTCACCCGATCGCCCGGCCAGACTTGTGAGCGGGATGAATTGGATTTGGAATCGTAAGGAGCGCCACCATGTCCGGAATCGTTGTCGGGCTGGATGACTGGGGCCAATCTCGTCATGCCCTTGGCTGGGCGATGCGCGAGGCCGCGCAGCGCCGTCTCCCGCTCACCGTCGTCACCGTCCACCCGAACCCGGCCCGCCCGGCCGCCAGGATCTACTGGGCCGAGCCCGACCTGCCCGGGGACGACGTTGACCTGGAGCTCATCCGGAAGAGAATCCAGCAAATCGTGGACGAGGCCGTGAGCGACCTCGGCGGTCCGGCGCCCGAGGTCAGCGTGAAGGTAGTGACGGGTGATCCAGCGGCAGAACTGGCCGTCGCCTCTCTTGACGCCGACATGCTCGTCGTGGGGCCGGCCCACCAGGGGTTCGCCAAGCTCCTCAGCGGGTCGGTGAGCAGCCAGGTGATGCACCACGCGGCTTGCCCGGTCGTGATCGTGCCCGGGGTTCACGCCGCCGCGTAGGCGCCCGGTCAGCCCATCCGGCCGGTGACGTAGGCCTTGGTCCGGTCGTCCTGCGGGTCCCCGAACAGGCGGTCGGTGGGGGCGTATTCGACCAGCGTGCCGGTCCGGGTGTCGCTTTCGGGATTGACGAGCACGGAGTAAAAGGCGGTGCGGTCACTGACCCGGGTGGCCTGCTGCATGTTGTGGGTCACGATGACGATCGTGTACCGGTCCTTGATCTCCTTCATCAGGTCCTCGATGGCACCCGTCGCGATCGGGTCGAGCGCGGAGGCGGGCTCGTCCATGAGCACGACGTCCGGCTCCACGGCGAGCGTCCGGGCGATGCACAGCCGCTGGGCCTGCCCGCCGGACAGGCTCAGGCCCGAAGTGCCCAGGCGGGTCTTCACCTCGTCCCACAGCGCGGACTGCCGCAGCGAGCGCTCGACGATCTCGTCCAGCTTCTTCTTGTTGCGCTCGCCGTTGATGCGCGGCCCGTAGGCCACGTTGTCGTAGATCGACTTGGGGAACGGGTTCGGCTTCTGGAAGACCATGCCGATGCGGCGGCGTACGGCGATCGCGGAGACACCCTTGCCGTACAGATTCTCTCCCCGGTAACGTACCTCGCCCTCGACGTGGGCGCCCGGGATGAGGTCGTTCATCCGGTTCAGCGTGCGCAGCACGGTCGTCTTGCCGCACCCGGACGGACCGATGAACGCGGTGATCTGGTTCTCGTAGATGGTCAGCGAGACGTTCGTGACGGCCCGGAACGAGCCGTAGTAGATCGAGACGTCCTTCACCTCGAAGATGGGCGTACCCGTCCCGACGTCCGCCTGCCCCGGCTCCCGGAGAGCCGCGAGCTCCGGCATTTGCACCTGCGCCTGCCGGGTCGCCGACTCGGGTATCGCCTGGGGGCCGGGGGCGGTGTTCTGCTCAGACTGTTCCATGACCTTCCTAGCGAGAGTACCTGGCGAATCGGGCGGTGACGAGGCGGGAAGCGATCATGAGGATGAAGCACAGGGCGATCAGAGTGAGCGCCGCGCCCCAGCCGCGGTCCTGCGCGCCGACGTACGGCTGGTTGGCGTTCGCGAAGATCTGCGAGGGCAGCGCCGTGGTGGCTCCGCTGAACACATTCTTGTTCGTCGAGAGCGCCGCGCCGATGCAGAAGAGCAGCGGCGCCGTCTCGCCCGCGGCCCGGGCGACCGCGAGCAGCGCGCCGCTGACGATCCCGCCGATCGCCGCGGGCAGCACCACGGTCACCGTCACGCGGGCCTTGGTGGCGCCGAGGGCGTAGCTGCCTTCGCGCAGCGAGTTCGGCACCAGCCGCAGCATCTCGTAGCTGGAGCGGATCACGATCGGCAGCATCAGGCAGGCCAGGGCGAAGGCGCCGGCCAGGCCGGACAAGCCGAAGTGCAGCACCCAGATCGTGAAGATGAACAGGCCCATGATGATCGACGGCACGCCGGTCATCACGTCGCTCATGAACCCGATGAGCGCCGCGAGCGGATTCTTGCCGCCGTACTCGTTGAGGTAGATGGCGCCCAGTACGCCGAGCGGCACGGCTATGACCGTGGCCAGCGCGGTGATCTCGATCGTGCCGAGCACCGCGGGCCCCATCCCGCCCACGCCCGCGGGCACGACGATCCCCGGGATCGGCCCGCTGGTCAGGAAGGACCAACTGATGATCGAGGCGCCCTTGGCGATCACGGTGACCAGGACAAACCCCAGCGGGATGAGCACGACCACGAACGAGATCACCATCAGCCAGGTCATCATGCGGTTCTTGGTCCGCCGCCAGCCCTTCGCCTCTCGCAGGTCGGGTTGCCGCGGTTCAGCGGTGACAGCAGCCATCAGGCACCACGCTTCCGCCGGGCGTTGCGTTCCACGATCCACCGGGCCAGCACGTTGATGATGATCGTGAAGACGAACAGCAGCACCCCGATCCCCATCAGCGCGGCGCGGAATGTGCCGGTGGCCTCGCCGAACTGGTTCGCGATGACCGCGGGCATGTTGTAGCCGGGAGCGAACAGGTGCGACGTGATCACGGGCGACGAACCGATGACCAGCGCGACCGCGATCGTCTCGCCCATGGCCCGGCCCAGCCCGAGCAGCACCGCGCCGACGACGCCGCCCTGGCTGTGCGGCCAGACGGCACCGGTGATCATCTCCCACCGGGTGGCGCCCAGCGCGTACGCGCCCTCCTTGTCGATGGCCGGCACGGTCGCGATGACCTCGCGCGACAGCGAGGTCACGATCGGCGTGATCATGAAGGCCAGGATGATGCCCGCGGTGAAGAACGAGGCCCCGCTCACCGGCTGCCCGAACAGCGAGTCGAGCACCGGCACGCCTTTCACGCCCGAGGCGATGTCGGTGTAGATGTGCTGCAGCCATGGCGCGAACACCAGGATCCCCCACAGGCCCCAGACCACCGACGGGACCACGGCCAGCAGGTCGACCACGTACACGATCGGCTGCGCCCACCGGCGCGGCACGACCTCGGTCAGCAGCAGCGCGATGCCCACGCTGACCGGGACGGCCAGGATGAGCGCGATCGCCGCCGTGATGGCCGTGCCGTAGATGAAGGACAGGGCACCGAGCTGGGTGTACTGGCCGGCACTGTTAGGCGTGGGGTTCCAGTCTTTGGTGAAGATCTTCCAGCCCAGGGAGGAGAACCACGACGCGGCCTGCTGGCTGGTCGTGACCGCGATCAGGACCAGGATCACCAGCACCAGCAGGCCGCACCCGAGGGCGAGGATCGCGAAGCCGCGGTCGCCGAGCGGCCGCCGATGCTCCAAGCCGCGGGTGGATCCGGCCGGGCCCATGGGGCTGGCCGGATCCACCCTGGTAATAGTGCTCACGATGGCGAGTCCATCTGATCTGCCTGCGCCACGTCAACCCTTCGCTAGCTGGTGATCTTGCTCAGCTGCGCCTGCGCCTGCGCCTGGAGGCTACTCGGCAGCGGCGCGTACCCCAGGTTGCCCAGCAGCTGCTGGCCGGACCCGATCAGGTAGCCGATGTAGGCCTTAAGCATCGCCGCGTCGTTCGCGTTCGGCTGCATCGCGTAGACCAGGACCCACGACTGGTAGGTGATCGGGTACGCCGAAGCGTTCGGAGAATCGACCGCGTGGAACGTGAGGTTCGACGCGACGGTGATCCCGTTCCCGGCCGCCGACGCCGATGACGGCGAGGGGGCGATATAGGCGCCGGAGGAGTTCTTGATCGAGGCGTAGCTCAGCCCGGAGGCCTTGGCGTCGGCGTAGTCCACGTAGCCGATGGCCCCCGGGGTGGACTTGATGATCTGCGCGACCCCGGGGTTGCCGTTGCCGGCCCGGGCGGTGGAGGGCCACTTGATGGTCGAGCTGCTGCCGAGCGTCCACGCGCTCCCGCCGGCGTCCATCAGGTACAGGGAGAAGTTCTGCGTGGTGCCCGAGGAGTCGGAGCGGACGGCGGTAGTGATCGGGGTGCTGGGCAGGCTGACCCCCGGGTTGAGCGCCGTGATCGCCGAGTTGTTCCAGGACGTGATCTTCCCGGAGAAGATCTCCGCGAGGACCGTCGCGTCCAGCTTCAGGCTGCTGACGCCGGACAGGTTGTACGAGACCGTGATCGGGCCGAGGAAGACGGGGAAGTACAGCACGGTCTTGCCCTTGAAGTTCGCCACCTCGGTTGAGGGGATCGGCGAGTCCGAGCCGGCGAAGTTGGTCACCCCGGAGGCCAGGTCGGTGCGCCCCTTGCCCGAGCCGCCGCTGCCGTAGTTGACCGTCATGTTGGGCTGGATCGACTTGAAACTCGCGATCGCGGTCTGCTGGTAGACAGTCTGGAACGTCGATCCGCTCCCGTTCAGCGTGCCGCTGAGCTGGGCGCTGCTGCTCGACGCCGATGCGCTGCTGCTCGACGACGTGGTGCTGCTGGTCGACGACGAACTCGATGAGGAGCATGCGGCGAGGGCTAGCGCACAGACAGCTAGCCCCGCCGTTGTCACCTGCCGTCTACGTCGAAGGTGCATATTCGGGTACTCCTTACAGGGTCTATCGGGTCTTGGGCCGCAGCGAGCAGCCCGGTCATCCTGCCAACCGTGGTGTGCGAGTACAGTTTGCCGGCGTCGCCGGTACCTGCGGGTAAATGAAAGATGGACAGAATCGGGCTAGAAGGTTAAGTTCTGGTGTCTTAGGTGGCCCGGGTCCGCGCCGGAGCGCGCCCGGGAAGGCCGATCCAGCCGGAGAGACGCCCAGGTGGGAGTGGCCATACGGCCGTCGTGACCCCGGGCCCCGGGCCGGTGCCGCCGGTCTCGCCAGCCCTCCCGCGGGCGGCTTTCCCGTGGTTTGCGTTCCGCACCGGATAGGCGTCGTTCACCTATATGACATCAACTGGCCGTCTGTTCGTTCCTCTCTCATTCAATTCCTGTTCACTTAGGGTGCGTAACTATGGGCGTGGGCAGGCGCCGTCCTGCCTTCCCCGCTGCGGTCGAGGACGAGTGAGGGGCACGGTGTCATTGGATGCGGAAGAGGCGCAACCCCGTCCGGGTGGGCGCCCTCTCGCCGTGACAGCGTTCGCCTTGGCCGTGCTCGCGCTGGTCGGCGCCCTGGCCCTGACGGCCTGCAGCGGCGGGGCGGCGAGCGCTCCGTCGTCGTCACCCGCGAGCGGCCCGGCGCTGGCCACCACGCCGGCGTCCGCGCCGCAGCGGCTGTCGGAAACCGGCAGTTCGCTGATGGCCCCGTTGTTCGCCCTGTGGGGTCCCGCCTACCATGCGCGGTTCCCGCAGGTCAGGATCGGCACCGCCAGTTCCTCCTCGGGGACTGGCATCTCGTCGGCCGCGGCGGGCACGACCGACATCGGCGCGTCGGACGCCTACCTGTCGCCGGCCGACGTGAGCAAGCACACCAACCTGGTGAACATCCCGCTGGCCGTCGCCGCGCTCATGGTGATCTACCACGTCCCCGGGCTCGGCCCGTCGACGCACCTCAAGCTGGACGGCAAGGTGCTGGCGCGGATCTTCGCCGGCCGGATCACCACGTGGAACGACCCCGCGATCAGGGACCTGAACCCCGGCCTCACCCTGCCGGGCACCGCGATCGTGCTCGTCCACCGGTCCGACACCTCGGGCAGCACGTTCCTGTTCACCTCGTACCTGAACGCCCAGGACCCCGCCGACTGGAGTTCCGCGCTGATCGGCACCCAGGTGGCCTGGCCCGGGCAGCCGGGCGAGCAGGGCGTGACCGGCAGCAACGGGATCATCGGCACGGTCCAGGCCACGCCGGGCGCCATCGGCTACGTCGGCGTGAGCTACCTGTCGACGGTCACCAAGGACGGCGAGGGCGAGGCCGCGCTCGGCAACTCCGCGGGCAACTACGTGCTGCCGACCGCCAGCACGATCCAGGCGGGCCTGGCCAGCTTCACCAACACCCCGGCCAACGAGACCATCTCGCTGATCAACGGCTCGGGCGCCGACGTGTACCCGATCATCAACTACGAGTACGCCATCGTGAGCATCTCGCAGGCCAGCACCACCCTGGCTCAGGACCTGCGGGCCTTCCTCAACTGGGCGATCAGATACCGGGACCGCGCAGCTGGCGCAGGTGAACTTCCAGCCGCTGCCGCCGTCCCGTGGTCACGCTGTCCCAGGCCCAAATCGCAAAGATTAAGGGCTGATCCTGTTGCTGCCGTGCTCCCGCCCACAGCGACCGGCGGCCTGATCCTTGCCCGGTCACGGCGATATGCGGAATGACCGCTGGCGCCGCGGGACATGATCGATCCGATCTCCGGCCGCGCCGCTGTCCAAGGCGCCGCGGGCGAGGGCCGAACAGGCGCGGACGGCAGCGCGGCCCGGTCGGCCGGGGTGCTTGCCGACCGGATGGCGGCCGCGCTGGTCCACCGGGAGCCGGGCTGGCGGCTGCCCCGGCGCAGCGCGCTGGCCCGGAGGTACAACGTCAGCCTGACCGAGATCGACGCCGCGCTCACCGACCTCGCCCGCCGCTCGCTGGTCCGGCGGTTGCCGGACGGCCAGCTGTACCGGGCCAGCCCGGCCGACTACTGGATCCCGGTCGAGGGTGCGGGCGGGCTCGGCACGCGCCTGGACCCGATGGGCGCCACGATCACCTGCCAGACCCGGCACGTGTCGCGGCGTGAGGCACCGCAGGACGTGGCCTGGGCGCTCGGCCTGCCGGCCGGGCGCCTATCCGCATCGTGCGCTGCGTCTGGTTCGGCCGGCGATCCGGCGGCCGTATCCACCGCCTACCTGCACGAACCCGTCGGCCGACGGCGACCCCGAGGCGGACCAGGAGGCGGATCCCGAGTTCGCGTCCTTCGAACTCGGTGCTGGACTCCACGCCCACGCCTCCGCCGTCAGCCTGGAGATGAGCCCGCCGCAGCCATCGGTCGCCCGCAGCCTGCGGCTGTCGCCGGGGCAGCCGGTGATCACGGTGACGGTCAGGTTCGACGACCCCGCTACCGGCGCCCCGGCCGGGCTCACGGTGGTCATGCTGAAACCCGAACTGTTCCGGGTCGCGATCGACACCGCCGGGGCCCCGGTCCGGGCGCAGTTACGTAATTCGTAAGCGTGTCGAAAGGGTCACTGCCCTCTGGACACG
>CAWDEB010000012.1:0-103393 GCA_963801155.1 uncultured Actinomycetes bacterium | reverse complement strand
GTGAGCGGGGCCGCCGCAGGCGGCCGCCAGCTGCACAAACGCGCACAAAGCAGCAACCGCGACCAGACGCCCCGCCGGGGGCCGGGTCCTCATGCCCCATACGTGCCCCGGGAGGCACCACCCGCCACCGGCGGCACGGCACGACTCCGCAACGTGCAGATTACAAATCAGCGATATCCCCGCCACGAACGCCACCTCCCAGCGGAGTGTAAACCGGCAGGTCACATCGACCTCGATCCACATGGCCAGACCAGGCCCGGCTAGCGTTCCTCGCGGTCACGCCCCGCTATAAGCGGACACATTGTCTTTGGCTCGAACCATTTCAGATCGCCGACTCGGCGCGGTTGACCCTTGCATTGTGCGTATCGACCGCCCCGCCCAGATCGTCTGGTTCTGAGCGGGCACGCCTGGAACTGGCTGACCGCCGCTCATTCATTCCGCCTGCAGCGGCTCAGCCGCATGGCCCAGCGCGGAATGCACCCGGCGCAGCTCACCCGCGAGCCTGGATCGATGACGACCGGTGGGGCTTGCCTGAGCCGTGGTGCCCGGACAGCGGCACGGCTGGTCAGGCGGCGGCCGATGGGGTGCGGAAGGTCCGGCGGTAGGCTGCCGGGCTGGTGTCCAGGGCCTGCTGGAATTGCAGCCTCATCGCGGCTGGCGTGCCGAATCCGGCGCTGGCCGCGATGTGGTCGATGGGCTGGTCGGTGGTCTCCAGGAGCTGCTGGGCCAGGGCGAGCCGCTGGGTGAGCAGCCACTGGTGCGGGGTGGTGCCGGTGGCTTCCCGGAACCGGCGGGTGAAGTGCCGGGGGCTGAGCGCGCAGTGCGTGGCGAGCATCTTGACCGGCAGCGGCTGGCCGAGCCGCTGCATCGCCCACTCCAGGGTTGCGGCGAGCTGGTCGCCGGTCTCGGCGCGGGTGCTCAGTGGTGTCTCGACGTACTGGGCCTGGCCGCCGCGCCGGTACGGCGGCGCGACCATCTGGCGGGCGACGGTGTTGGCGACCTCTGCCCCGTAGTCGCTGCGCAAGATGTGCAGCGCGAGGTCGGCGGCCGCGGAGTTCCCGGCCGAGGTGAGGACCTGGCCGTCGTCCACGTACAGGACGGCGGGGTTCAGCCGTACTGCCGGGAATCGGGCCCGGAACCGTTCGGCGTGCGTCCACAGCGTGGTGGCGGGCCGCCCGTCCAGCAGGCCAGCCTCGGCCAGCACGTAGGCGCCGGTGCAGAACGACACCATCCGCGCGCCGCGCTGGTGGGCGCGGGTGAGGGCGGCCAGCAGTTCGGCGGTGGGCGGGCGGAGCCCGCGCCCGGGGATGATCACCGTGTCGGCCCGGGACAGGGCGCTGACGCCGTGTTCGACCTGGACCCGCAGGGCGCCGACCCGGATGGGCACCGGGTCGGCGGTGCAGACCCGGTAGCTGTACCAGGGGACGCCGAGGTCCCAGGGGGCGCCGAACAGGTCGTTGGCGATGGCTGGGCCGATCGAGGTCATCCCGTCGGCGAGTACGCATACCACGCGGTGACGTCGCGTTGTCATGGCCTGATTCTGCCGCATGCGCCCCTTCGGGACAACGTCTGTTTTCTTGCGCATGATGTCATCCGCGACACTGGCCAGGAAGGCCGCCAGCAGCCACGCTGGAACCACCGAAGAAAACTCACAGCATCGCATGGCCCAGGCCGGGCGGCCTGCAGACCGGTCAGTTGAGGCTGCCCGCGCCGGGCATCGCGGACCCGCAGGACGAAGGAGCACTACGGTGACCACCCAGATGACAACCAGGCATCCGGCCCGCGCCGGGCACCGGACTGCTCGCGGCCTTCCCGTGGTCGCGGGCGTCGGCTACAGCCTGGCCTGGATCATCAGCGTGTCGGTCGGCGCCCCGAACCCGGCCGTGGCCGCGCGGGGAAGCCAGGTCGTGGCCGCGTTCGCCGGGCACGGCGGGCCGGCGATGGCCATGTTCGTGCTCGCCGAAGGGGTCGCCGCCGCCGCCCTGGCGGTCGTGGTGATCTCGGCAGCCCGGACCGCCTGCCGCTCTGGGGCACGGCTGGCCGGGCTGACAGGCGCCGGCTTCGGGATCGCCGCCGCGGTGGTGTCCTGGATCGAGCTCTTTCTGGGAGCCTGGCTGGTGTACGGCCCCGTCGCCGGCCGGCGAACCGCCGCTGCCGGGACCGCCTACCAGGTGCTCACCCGGCTTGACGGGGCGAAGATGTTCCTGCTGGCCGCGATGGCTGTGGCCCTGTCGGCCGTGGCCCTGACCTCGCACGCGCTGCCCCGCTGGCTGGCGCCACTTGGCTTCCTGCTGGCCGCGTCCCTGGCGGTGTCCGGCCTTGGCTTCGTCCTGCTTGCCCAGGGCCTTGCCTCAGCGGTGTACGTGTCCGGGATCTTGCTGCTGGCCTTCGTCACCAGCACAGGCGTTGCGCTGGGTGTCGCCCCGCGGACCCCGACGGTGCGAGCGGCCTGACGCCGTCCGGCCGTGCCGGGCGGGACGAGCAGCCACCGACGCCAGCCCTCTAAGAGGCTGGCTAGCCCATACGGCATGGCACCACGCAGGGCCGGTCCACCCGGGCATCTCCGGACGGATCTGGCGGACCCAGGAGAAAGGCCAGCGATCCCTGCTCTCAATGACGAGGCCGGCGATCCATCCGGGGTGCCGCTCCGCTAGCCGGAAGCCGCCAGGCGCCCCGTAGTCGAAGGCGTACATCACGAACCGCGTCAGGCCGAGCCAGGTGATGAAGATTTCGGTAATCTCAGCCAGGCTGTCGAAGCTGTAAGCGAAGCCGCCCGGTGTTTGGGTGTGGCCGAATCCCGGATAGTCGGGAGCGATCAGCCGGTAACGGGTGCCGAGCGCATCGATAAGGCTGCGGAACTGGTGTGACCCGGACGGGAATCCGTGCAGCAGAAGCAGCACCGGCGCGTCCGGACCGGGCATCGATTCGCGGTAGAAGACGCGGACCTCACCGGCCTGGACGTACCGGTGGACGGTAACAGTCATCTCTCCTCCCTGGTCATCATGTTGCCTTGAAATCCACTGCCTGCACTGACAGGAACGTGGCTGGTCGGTCGTGCCTGCGCTGGACAGTTCATGCCTGTTGCCAGGAACGCTGGAACTCACCACAGCAACGACATCCCCCGGCACACCCCCGTCCAAAGCGGCCGCCTGCGACAGCAATCCGGGCACAATGATGTGGCCGGACTGCAAGCCCGCGGCCATGACGCGCCGGTGACCCGCCCAGCCACTGCCAGGATGGCGCCCGCACAGGCGAGCCGGATCAGTGTGCGCTGACCACAGATCGTGGTCAGCGCGTCGATGGCCGCCACAGGTGTAACCGCCTGACCTTGCCGGTTTCCGGTTCATCAGGGTCCAGCCGGCGGACCGAGATCAGGCAGAGCCCGAGGTCGCCGATCTTGGCCAGCAGCCCGTGCAGCGCGGGCTGATCGGCGAGCCCCTCCGGAGATGACGGTCTGCGTGTCCGCAGTTTCGGCATGCAGGCCGCCGAACCAGGCAGCCCAGCGGCTGTCCAGGGCGCCCTCGACGCGGCTCTCGTAATGGGCGGGCCCGCCGGAGGCGCTCACTCCCGTTCAAGCCAGTGCCCGGGCCGGGCGGCCACCGCCTCAGCTGCTGGCGGCCCCGGTCGCAGTCTGCGGGTCATGGCCTGCGCCCGGCGTGCTGGCCGTGGCGAGCGGCATGTCAGTGGAGGGCGACATCCAGCAATGGGTGATGAACCACCGCGCCCACCACCGCTTCGCCAACATAGTCGGCAAGGATCCGCACTCGCCTTATGAATACCCGGGGTGGCGGGGGTACAAGGGCCTGGTGTGGGCGCAGGGCGTCTGGCTGTTCTTCGTTTACGAGCGGCCGCCAGAATACGCACTGCATCGCGACCTAGCCCAGGACCGGCTGGTGCAGTGGCAGCGCCGGGCGTTCCCGTTCCTGGTCGTGGCGAACTTCCTCGTGCCGCTGGCGTTCTACCCGCTGTACGGATGGAACTCGGTGCTGATAGCCGGAGCGCTGCGCACAGCAGCCCTCATGACCGCCACCGGTTTCGTCAACTCCGTCTGCCACAAATGGGGCCGCCGGGCCAAGGACAGCCGCGGGCACGAGTACCGCGCGGACGACAGCCGCAACAATTCTTTCGTCGCTGTCGTCGCCGGCGGCGAGGGTAACCACAGCTGGCACCACGCCGACCCCGCCTGCCCCCGCCACGGCCGCAGGGTCGCACTGGACGCCGAGGCGGTGGCGGCCGGAGTCAAGCCCGAGCGCGGCTGGCATCCCGACGCCACGTGGAGGCTCATCCAGCTGCTAGCCATGCTGGACCTGATCTACAAGGTGAAACAGCCGAAAGCGACGGTCCACTTCGCCGACAAGCAGCTGGTGCCCAGCCAGTCACTGAGGCAGACTCACCGCGAGTGGCACATGAGCGAGCCGGAGGAAACGCAAGAGCTCCTCGCGTCGTGACCCGCGGCCCGCGAAGAAGGACACCCATTCACCAGCCGGCGCTGCGTCTTCGGTGTCCAGTTGTTTCCGTCGCGGCGTGTACGTGCCTGGCTGGGCTGGCCGCGATGTCGCGCAGGCGCACCCCGGGGTCATGGGCGACGAGCAGGAGAACCTGGGCGTGATAAGTCAGGAAGGTCCAGCTCGCTATGCAAGCAGGTTATCAGATTCCGGAAAAAACTTGCTAGTTTCTCGGTGCAGGTATAGCGTGACATCAGGCACCGGACGTCGGCCGCCACCAGCGGCCAGCTTCCCGGGGCTACCGGAGGAGCAGATGCGCATCGATGCGGTCATCACGATCGCTGATGCCCATGACGCTCGCAATGCCGCGTCCCGGCCGACTGCCGGTGCCTGATCGAAGCTGCCACTCTGGGGTTATTTTTTATTCCTGTCGCGCTCGCGTCGGGTTCCTCCGCATCACGATGGCGCCCGGGGAGCTGCACCCAGATACGGACCAGCGTCGAAGGCCTCGTCGAGGCCCGCGAGGAGCCACCGGTACTGATCTGCGAGCGCAAGCCTCGGTGCCCGGAGGCTCAGTGCTTCAAGAAGCTGGACCGCGTCTCCCTCGATCGTCGCGTCCGCATCTTCCGGGACGCCGAGATGAACGGTGACTTCACTGCCGGCCTCCACCGTCAGCTCGATCTCCGGGTCGTGCCCGATCACGCCCGAGCGACCCTGTTGCCGTCGATCCGGCGGCGGCGCGAAGCCCCGGCCCGAGCGCGGCGGCATAGGCAAGCGACAGGAGGACTTCGTCGAACTCGACGGCCTGCTGACGTGAGAGCGGGACAAGGATGTCTCGTTCGTGCACCCACGAATCCCACAGCGCGTGCACTGCCACAGCGCGAATCGCGACGTGCCCCGGAGGCGCCTCGGCCAGTTTGTCCCAGTCTGCGTCCGTGAGCGACGCAACCAGAGTCCCAAGCTCGGCATTGGTCACCTGGAAGCTATCGAGGGTCGCGGAAGCGCTGGCGCCGCGGGCCGCCTCCACCATGGCCGCCGGAACCCGCACCGGATCAAAGGACGCCAGAAGCCAGGTCGGCTCGCCATGCAGGCCGGCCTGGATCGACAGCGACCAGAACCGGTTCACCCCGACCAGATGCTCAACGACGTCCTGTACGGTCCATCCGCCACATCGACTGGGCGTGTTCCACTCCCCGGTGGTAAGTCCGCGGAGGGACTCTGCGAGCCGTGCGCGCTGGCGGACCAGCGCCGCGGAAGGGGAGCGCACCACGGCATCGACATCAATGACGCATCGGGACAGCACATCGGGTGACCACGGCTCTGGCAGCAACTTGGCCAGCTGCAGGGCGGCCTCCCTGTTGCCAGCGCTCTTTCCTCGTCTGAGACGGCGGGACTACGCTGGGCCAGCGACCTGGTCGCTGCTGAACGCAGCGCCGTCGCCTGCGCCGGATTGGGCGTTTGCAGGCGCTTACCTGTGGGGGTGGTGCGGTTGGCTGGCTCAGCTGATCCCGGTGCCGGGTGGCGCGTGTTCATCTCGCACACCTCCGAGCTGCGGGACTTCCCGGAAGGAACGTCGTACGTGGCGGCGGCGGAGCGGGCGATCTCCGCGGTCGGGCACGTGATTGTGGACATGGCGGACTTTCCTGCTGCCGATCAGGCTCCCGCGGAGCTCTGCGCCGAGCGGGTGCGCGGGTGCGAGGTGTACGTGGGGGTTCTTGGCACCCGGTACGGCTCCCCGGTGCGGGACCGGCCCGAGGTGTCGTATACCGAGCTGGAGTTCGATACCGCGACCGAGGCGGGCCTGGACCGGCTGGTGTTCGTGCTGGACACCGAGTCTGCCGATGTGGGTATCCCGCCGTCGAGATTGATCGATCGTGAGTTCGGCGCCCGGCAGGACGCGTTCCGCCGCCGGGTGCAAGACAGCGGGCTGACCACGCATTCGTTCGCGAACCCGGACGCGCTGCGCCGACTGGTGGGAGACTCGCTGCGGAACCTGGCCGACACGCGGCGGCGGATCGGCAGCGGGATCAAGCGTGAGCAGGTTCCGGCCGAGCCTCAGCCGGTGCGGGCGTCGAAGTTCGTCAACCCGCCGCCGGCGACGGCGCCGTCCTGGTTCCAGGACCGGCAGATCGAGACCGGCCTGCTGGCTAAGTATGTGACCGATCCCGGTATCGCGATGGTGACCGTGACCGGGCGCGGCGGGGTCGGCAAGACCGCGATGGTGTGCCGGCTGCTCAAGGGCCTGGAGGCGGGCCGGATCCCTGACCTGGAAGGCGAGTCGGCGGCGATCACAGTGGGCGGGATCGTATACCTGAGCCGCAACGGCGTGCACCAGGTGAAGTACCCCACCCTGGTCGCGGATCTGCTACGGCTGCTGCCAGCTGAGGCGGCGCAGAGGCTGGAGCAGATGTACCACGACCCGCAGCGCTCTCCAGCGGAGATGATCCTGGCGCTGCTGGAGTGCTTCCCCGCCGCCGGGAAACCGGTGGTGGTGCTGCTGGACAACCTGGAATCGGTGATGGACAGCGAGCGGGAAACCCTCACCGAGCAGGCGCTGTACGAGGCGCTGAGCGCGGTGCTGACCGCGCCCGCACACGCGCTCACGGTGATCGCCACCACCCGGGTGGCACCTACGGCGCTGCTGACGGTTGCGCCCGGCCGGCAGCGCCAGCTGCGGCTGGAGGAGGGCCTGGGCTCCCCGGACGCCGAGACTGTCCTGCGCGCGCTGGACGACGACGGCCACCTCGGGCTGCGCGATGCCCCTGAGGAGCTGCTCGACGGCCTGCGCCAGCACACCCGCGGGTTCCCGCGGGCGCTAGAGGCGGTCAAGGCCATCCTGGACCTCAATGACACCCTCACCCCGCAGCGACCTGCTCGACCGTACCCGCCACCTGCCTGAAGACCAGGTGGTCCAGGTACTGGTCGGGGAGGCCTATCAGCTGCTGGACGCCCCGGCGCAGCAGGTGATGCAGGCCCTGTCGGTCTTCCCCGAGCCGGTCTCGGCGGTCGGGGTCGACTTCCTGCTCCGGCCGGTCAACCCGACGACCGACGCCGCGCCCATCTTGACCCGGCTGGTCCGCCGACAGCTGGTGCGGTTCCAGGATGGCAGCTACTACCTGCACCCGATAGACCGGGACTACGCGCGCAGCCAGATCCCTCCGGGCAGCCCGGGCGATCCCCCGGCCGCGTTCACGCTGGCGGGCCTGCAGGCCCGCGCCGCGGACTACTACGCCCAGATCCGCACGCCGCGGGAGTCCTGGCGCACTCTGGACGATGTCCGGCCACAGCTGGCCGAGTTCGAGCTGCGCTGCGACGCCGGCGACTACGATACCGCGGCCACCGTGCTGGAAGACATGGACTGACTACCTGCAGGTGTGGGGCCACTACCGCATGCTGGTCGAGCTGCACGGGCGCATCCACGGGCGGATCGCCGACCCCATCTTGAACGCCGTTCACCTGACCGCGATGGGCAACTGCTACTACAGCCTGGGCGAGTACCGGCAGGCCATTGACCTGCACACCCAGGCCCTGGCCATCGCCCGCGACATCGGCGACCGCCGGGGCGAAGGCGGCGAGCTGGGCAACCTGGGCATCTGCTACTACAGCCTGGGCGAGTACCGGCAGGCCATTGACCTGCACACCCAGGCCCTGGCCATCGCCCGCGACATCGGCGACCGCCGGGGCGAGGGCGCCGATCTGGGCAACCTGGGAACTGCCACGCCAGCCTGGGCGAGTACCAGCAGGCCATCGACCTGCACACCCAGGCCCTGGCCATCGCCCGCGACATCGGCGACCGCCAGGGCGAGGGCGCCGATCTGGGCAACCTGGGCAACTGCCACGCCAGTCTGGGCGAGTACCAGCAGGCCATCGACCTGCACACCCAGGCCCTGGCCATCGCCCGCGACACCGGCAACCGCCAGATCGAAGCCAGCGAGCTGGGCAACCTAGGGATCTGCCATGCCAGCCTGGGCGAGTACCGGCAGGCCATCGACCTGCACACCCAGGCCCTGGCCATTGCCCGCGACATCGGCGACCGCCAACTGGAAGGCAACGAGCTGAACTGGCTGGGGAACTGCCATGCCAGCCTGGGCGAGTACCGGCAGGCCATTGACCTGCACACCCAGGCCCTGGCCATCGCCCGCGACACCGGCAACCGCTACGGCCAGGCCAATGCCCTTGACTATCTTGGCCGGGTATGGCTGGCGTCAGACGACGCGCCCCAGGCGGTGACACTGCTCGGCCAGGCGGTGAGCATCGCCGACGCCACCGGCGACATCGAGCCGACAGTAATGGCCCGCTCGGACCTAGCGCGGGCCCACCTTCGCCTAGGTGATCCGGCGGCGGCCCTGCTCACCGTAGCCCACCGGCGGGAACTCCCGTACCCGCCTGGGAAGCCCGCCATGCGGCTGCTGGAAGGGCTAGCCCTGCTCGAACTGAACCGCTCCGAGGACAGCGTGCAAGCGTTCAGCGAAGCCGTCGCGGCTGCAGACGCGCTGCTGGCCCTCGCGGACAGCAACGTTGACGTGCTGCAGGCCCGCGCGCTCGCCCTGACCGGACTCGCCGCAGCCACCAGCGACCCGGCCCGGGCCGCAGAAGCGGACAGAGCCTTCGCCCGGGCCCGTGCCGTCACCGACGCCCCAGGGGTGGCCGCAGATACCCGCCGTCTGCTCGACCAGATCGCACGTCACGACCGGGTCGGCATCCTAGCCGGGGTCCATGCCGCACAGGATCCGTGACGGGCGTCAAGCAGTGTAGGAGCTTCGGCAACCGGGCGGACGGAGTAGAACTGCTTGTTAGGTATCGGCTCTGCGGACGTCGCCGCCACGCTGAGGAAGAGAGCGCGAAAGGACACAACCAGGCAGGCCCGCAGTATTTGTTCATGGCCTATGGCTGCATGCCAGCTCGTGGGGCCCGTGGCTAGAACTGTTCCAGGAGGCAGGGTACGCACCGGCAGCACCTGGCTGGCCAGGTGACTCGGACACGGTAGAGGAGAGCCGCCAGAACCCCAGCCAGGTGGCAGGCAAGGGCATCAACGATGTGGTCGACCACTACGCCCGGATCATCCGCGGGCTTGAGGCCCCTCCGGTCGTCATCGGCCACTCCTTCGGCGGTCTCATCGCGCAGCGGCTGCTCGGCCAGGACCTGGCCGCTGCCGCAGTGGCGATCGACGCTGCGCCCATTAAGGGCGTGCTCAACCTGCCCGTTTCCGCGCTGAAAGTCGCCTCGATCGCGCTGCGCAAGCCAGCCAACCGCAACCTGGCGATATCGCTCACCGCCGAACAGTTCCGGTACGGCTTCGGGAACGTGCTTCCCGAGCAGGAGTCAGCTGAGCTGTACGACCGCTGGACAGTGCCCTCGCCGGGCAAGCCACTGTTCGAAGCCGCTCTGGCGAACTTCACCCCGGGGTCGCCAGCGAAGGTGAATACCGCCAACAAGACCCGCGGGCCGCTGCTGCTCACGGCCGGAGGCAACGATCACACCGTACCGGCGGCCATCACGACATCGACCCGCAAGCTCTACCACAAGTCACCGGCCATCACCGATTTCATCGAGTTCCCGGACCGCTCACCCCGGTCCAACTGCCGCGAATTGAGGGCCGGGTCCGCATCGACCGCTACTGCGCGCCTGCCGCTGCCGGGACCCGGGCATCGGGCCGGTGCCAGCGGCCCGGCTCGTGGCCGGACAGCGTGGCGCGGGCGAGTGCGGTGATGAACGTGGGAGTGGATGCGGCGCTGGTGAACAGGGCTCGCTGGCGGTCGGCTCCGGTCCCCCGGTCATCGAGCCGGCGCAGCAGCCTGGTGATCGTCTGGGTGTCGCCGTGGTCACTGAGCGCGGGGTGGACATGCTCGAGGAGGCGGGCGCGGAGCGTCGTCGCATCGATGGCCTGCCCGGTCACCGGGTCGGCTCCCGCCCCGGCGAGCCCGTGCCGGGCCGCGGCGGCCAGGGCCGCGGCGACCTGCCGGGCGGGCGGCGCTGCCGCCGGCATCCCGCGGCGGGCCTCGGCCAGGGCGGTGGCGACCAGGGCGCGGGTCAGCCCCGCCATGAGGACCGCGGTGCTGGCGTCGAGGCAGACGTCGGCGACGCGGACCTCGATGGTGGGGTAGCGCGGGGACAGGCGGGCCAGGAAGTAGACGCTCCGCTCGTCCAGCGCCGCGCCGCGCCCGATGAGGCGGCGGACGGCCGTGTCGTAGGCGGCGGCGTCCGGCCACGCCGCGGGCGGCACCGCGGTCGGCCAGCGTGACTGGATCACATACCGCCAGCTGGCCCATCCGGTATCGTGCCCGCCGGCGATGGGGGAGTTGGCGGTGACGGCGAGCAGCGGCGCGAGCCAGGGCCGCAGCCGGGCCAGGACCTGGACGCCCAGGTCCCGGGAGGGGACCCCGACGTGCACGTGGCAGGCGCAGGTGCCGGCATCGGCCACCACCGGGCCGTACCGGCGGGCCAGCTCCTGGTAACGGGGCTGGCTTGTCACGGCGTCCAGCCCGGGCGTGCGGTACGGCGCGACCCCTGAGGCGACCAGCCGGCAGCCCAGCCGCACCGCGGCGTCAGCGGCCAGCCGCCGGAGCCGGATCAGCTCGCCGCCGACCTCGTCCAGGCTGGTGCACACCCTGGTTCCGGTCTCCACCTGGAACCGCATCAGCTCCTGCTGCACCCCCGGCTCCCCGCCGAGCATCCGCACCAGCTCGGGGCCGGCCAGCACGGTGGCGCCGGTGGACGGGTCCAGCAGCACGAACTCCTCCTCTACCCCCAGCGTGATCACGCCGGCCGTGCGCACCGCCCCCGGCGGGCCGCCGGGCACCGTCGCGGCCCGTCCTGCGCCGCCCGATCCGGGCATGACCACGACCTGCTGTCCCGGGAGCAGGCATAGCGGGAGCCGCTGGCCCAGCACGCTGGCCAGGCCGGCGACTGCGCGGGCTGCGGGGATCAGCGGCCACAGCAGTGCGGCCAGCGCGACGGAGACCGCCGCCTGCACGGCCGCCGCCTCGGCGGCGGCCAGCGTGGCGAGCTGCTCGGCTGCCTTCCGGGTTGCGTCCAGCGGCTGCTCCGCCGGGATCGGCAGGGTCCGGGCCATTGTCTGGTCCTTTCTATGGTTGAGGACACGCCGCGAGTCCCCGGCCATACGGCCGTTACGGGTGCCGGTAAAGAGACGGTGAAGGGGCTGAGCCTGGCGGCCGCGGCGCGCCGGTCAGCCTGCGTTGTCCCGGCCACGGCGGGGCCGGCCGGGCGAGTCATCACCCGCGATGAGCACGGCGGCGGTCGTGCCGCTGTGGCCGGGTCCGGGACCCGGCTGGGGTGACCGGCGTGATCGCCGACGCAAGTTTTCAGTGTGTCACCCGCTGGGGGATACCCGAAAGGCATGATTTCGTATAGAAATGATAACGGAGCGTGGTTAAATATGGCAGGGGATCACGCCCTGGCCGTGGCTACGCCTGGCCCATTCGCCCGGGATGGACGTTGCGGTGACGCCACGCATGGCGGCTGGAGGACTTGTGGATCTGAAGCTGGGTCACTACAGCAAAGATGGCATCGAGGTCGTCAACGTCGAGGGCGAGATCGATATCTACACCGCGCCCCGGCTGCGTGAGCTGCTGATCGATCTGGTCGGCAAGAACAACTACCAGCTCATCGTCAACCTGGAGAAGGTCGGGTTCCTCGACTCCACCGGCCTGGGGGTCCTGGTCGGCGGCCTGAAGCGGGTGCGGCCGCATGACGGCTCGCTGGATCTGGTCTGCACGCAGGAGCGGATACTGAGGATCTTCAAGATCACCGGGCTGACGAAGGTCTTCGGCATCTACCAGACAGTGGACCAGGCCATCGCGGCCAGGAAGTAAGCAACAGCCGCCGGGTTCGCGCTAGCCCTCAGGCCCCGGGTCACGGCGTTCGTTCTGGTCGGCGGCGCCGGAGCCGGAGTCATCCCTGCTGGGTGATGTGCGCTCCGCCACGGTTGCGCAGGATGGCGGCATCAGGAGAGCCCGGGAGGACGTTGGGAGGGTCTAGGTGCCAGTTACCGAGTATGGGCCGGGTGCTGCGTTCCCCGGCGTGATCGGGCGGACCGCTGATGAGTCCACGCCGGCGTGGCCGGCTCCGGTGCGGGCCCGTGAGGGCGCGCCGAATGTGCTGTTCATCGTGCTAGATGACACGGGGTTCGGGCAGCTGGGCTGTTATGGCAGCCCGATCGCGACGCCCAGCTTCGATGCGATCGCGGCGGATGGCCTGCGCTACAGCAACATGCACACGACGGCGTTGTGTTCGCCGAGCCGGTCGTGCATCTTGACCGGCCGCAACCACCATAGCAACGCGATGGCCTGCATCACGGAGCTCGCCAGCGGTTATCCCGGGTACAACGGCGTCGTCCCGTTCGAGAACGGTTTCCTGTCCGAGATGCTGCTGGAGCACGGCTACAGCACGTTCATGGTCGGGAAGTACCACCTGACGCCGAGCAACCAGGAGACGGGCGCGGGCCCGTTCGACCGGTGGCCGCTGGGCCGCGGTTTCCAGCGCTTCTACGGCTTCCTGGGCGGTGACACCAGCCAGTGGTATCCGGATCTGGTGTATGACAACCACCAGGTGGAGCCGCCGCGCACGCCCGAGGAGGGTTATCACCTCAGCGAGGACCTGGTGGACAAGGCGATGGAGTTCATCGCCGACGTCAAGCAGGTCGACCCGGCTAAGCCGTTCTACCTGCATCTGTGCTTCGGTGCCACGCACGCGCCGCATCACGTGCCCAAGGAATGGGCAGACCGGTATGCGGGCCAATTTGACGACGGCTGGGATGCGTACCGGGAGAAGGTCTTCGCCCGGCAGAAGGAACTCGGCATCGTCCCGGCGGACGCCGAACTGTCGCGGCACGATCCCGACGTGCCCGACTGGGCGTCGCTGCCCCCGGCGGCCCGCCGCCTGTACAGCCGGATGATGGAGGTCTTCGCCGGTTTCCTGTCCCACACCGATCATCAGGTCGGGCGGCTGATCGAGTACCTGCGCCGGCTCGGCCAGCTGGACAACACCCTGATCATGGTCATCTCCGACAACGGCGCCAGCGCCGAGGGCGGGCCCACCGGCACCACCAACGAGGCGCAGTTCTTCAACAACGCCCAGGAGCCGCTGGAGGAAAGCCTCAAGCTGATCGATGAGATCGGCGGGCCCAAGCACTTCAACCACTACCCGTGGGGCTGGACCTGGGCCGGGAACACGCCGTTCCGCCGGTGGAAGCGGGAGACCTACCGGGGCGGGGCCAGCGACCCGTTCATCGTCTGCTGGCCGCGGCGGATCACGGCCCGGGGCCAGGTCCGCACCCAGTACGCGCACATCGTCGACATGGTGCCCACGGTCCTGGACCTGCTGGGCATCGAGCCGCCCGCGACGATCCGCGGCGTCACCCAGTCGCCCCTGCACGGAGTCAGCTTCGCCCACACGCTGGACGACGCTGCCGCCGAGACCAGCCGCCACACGCAGTACTTCGAGATGCTCGGTCACCGGGCGATCTACCACGACGGCTGGCGGGCCGTCTGCCCCTGGCCCGGCCCATCATTCACCGAAGCGGGCATGCCGTTCGGGCAGCCGATCTCGTCCCGAGACGCTGTCCGAGCTGGACGCCACCGGCTGGGAGCTGTACCACGTGGCGCAGGACTTTGCCGAGAACCACAACGTGGCCGCCGATCATCGCGACCGGCTGATCGCGATGATCGGCACCTGGTATGTGGAGGCGGGCAGGTACAACGTGATGCCGGTCGACGGCAGCGGCCTGGCCCGGATGATCGCCGAAAAGCCGCTCGTGGCGCTGCCCCGCGACAGCTACACCTACCGGCCCGGGACGCAGTCGATCCCGTTCTTCGCCGCCCCCAGGGTCCTGAACCGCCCGCACAGCATCACCGCGGACGTCGAGATCCCCGCGGGCGGGGCCGAGGGGGTGCTGCTGTGCCAGGGCACGGCGGCCGGCGGGTACTCCTTGTTCGTCAAGGACGGCAAGCTCCGCTACGCCCACAACTACGTGGGCCGGGCCGTGTACGGAGTGGAATCCGACATCGTCCTGCAGCCAGGCAGGCACGCGCTCAGGTTCGAGTTCGAGCCGACCGGGCAGCCGGACGTGACCCAGGGCAAGGGCGCGCCCGGCAGGCTCCAGCTCTACGTGGACGGCACCCTCGCTGGGAACGCGGAAGCACCCGTCACCACGCCGTTGGTACTCAATCCGGGTGCGCTCACCTGCGGAGCCAACCCCGGCTCGGCGATCACCGACGACTACGCCAGCCCGTTCAAGTTCACCGGCACCATCCACAGCGTGACGGTCGACGTCAGCGGCAAGCTGATCGAGGACACCGATGCCGAACTACGCATGCACATGGCCCGCCAGTAGCCCACTGAGATAGCAGCCCACCGCAGTGCAACGATGACGGTCACGGACCTGGCGATCATCGCCGGGCTGGTGTTCGCGTGGGGCACGCTGTCGGCGCGGCGCTCGCGCCGACCGATGCTGCCCTGGGCGCGGGCGTGATGGTCAACCGGGCGGTCCCGGCCAGGATCCGGCGGCTGATCAACGTCGAGAGCGGGCTCAACGACGGGATCGCCACCCCGCTCGTGCTGGTCGCCCTCGCCGGCGCGGCCACCGCCGAGCACGCCGCCAGTACCGGGCCCGGGCTGGCCGAGATACCCGCACGACCTCTCATCCGCCGCTCCCCGGCCGCCGGCTGACCCGGAGAAGGAGGAAACCGCTGATGACAACAGACCAGGTCCTGCCCGGGGAAGACCCCGCCGGCGCACTGGAGTGCCGGCCCGGATGCCTCCGGTCCGGCAGATCTGCGGCAACGGGCGGCAGACGTCGCCGGGCGGCGTTCCCGCCCGGCCGGGTCCAGGAGCGGTGATGAGGCCGCTGGCCGCCCGCCGGCTCGGGCGGTTCGGGCGGTTCGGCCGGCCCCGGCGCCGGCTGCGGGCCGGCCTGGTCCAGCTGCTGTGCGCGCTGGCCGGGCTCGGGCTTGGCCTGCTGCTGCCCCGGATCACCCTGGACACCACGGTGGCCAGCACCCAGGTGACGGACATGCTGGTGGCGGTGGGCTTCGGTGTGCTGGGGCTGGTGACCGTCATCTTCTCGCTGCTGTTCCTGGTCGTGCAGTGGGCCTTCAGCAGCCTGTCGCCCCGGCTGACCCTGTTCCGCGACGACCCGATCGTGTGGCGGACCTTCGCCCTTGCCATCGGGGTGTTCGTGTTCTCGGTCACCACCGCCCTGGTCATCGGCGACCAGCAGAAGGTGTCGGTGATCGTGCCGGTCGCCGAGGTGGTGGCGGTGCTCGCTGCCCTCGCCTTGATCCGGACCCTGCAGGTGAAAGCCTTTGCCTCCATCCAGCTGGCGCCCACGCTGTCGGCCATCGCCGGGCAGGGCCGTGGCATCCTCGAGGACCTGTACCCCCGGCCGTACACGGCAGACCGGCAGCCGGCTGCCCCGCTGCCGCCGCGGCGCCGGGCCATCCTGTGGCCGCACCGCCAGGCCACCTTGGAGCAACTGGACCTGGGCCGGCTGCTGCGCACCGCCGACGGCGCCGTGATCGTGCTGCGGGCCGGCATGGGTGACACGCTCCAGCAGGGCGCCCCGGTCGCCGACCTGCACGGCGGCGAGGTGACCGACAAAGCAGTCCTGGCCGGGCTGGTGACCGGGCCAGAGCGCACCTTTCACCAGGATCCGCTGTTCGCATTCCGCCTGCTGGCCGACATCGCCCTGCGGGCGCTGTCACCGGCGGTCAACGACCCGGCCACCGCCGTCCAGGTACTGGACACCACCGAGAGCCTTCTCCAGCTCCTGGTCTCACGCGACCTGGACATGGCCGAGGTGGCCGATGACGCCGGGACCGTCCGGGTCGTGCTGGCCCTGCCGTCCTGGGATGACTACCTGCGCACCGCCCTGGACGATCTCCTGGAGTCCGCATCCCAGTCTCCCATGGTCCTGCTGCGGGCCCAGGCCCTGCTCACCACCTTGCTGACCGCGGCACCGCCAGCGCGCCAGCCGCCGATCACCCGGCGGCTCCAACGCGCCGAGGAGCTTGGGGCCGGCAACTTCCCGCTGCTCTGGCATGATGCGACCGGCACTGCCCGTCGGCCCAGCTCGGCAGCTGATCAGTCATCCCCGGCTTCCTGATCGGCACGACTCGCCCCGCCGACCCGCGCCGGTGCCGGCCGCGTGCCGTCGCCTGGCTGGTTGCGGCGATGATCCAGCCGAAACCGGCCGAGGCCTAACAAATCAGCCAGGCGCTGCTTGAGCGCGCCCGCTCGCTCGCCGAACTCGGCGCAGCCTTGCTCATCATGCTCCGCGTGGCTGGACCAATTCACTTCGTCACTCGCGAGGTTCAGCGTTCCAGGCGAGGGTCGGTCAGATCGAGCGGTGCGTGGTATCTGGGACGAGCGGCTCGGGCGGACCCGCGGGGGGTTGCGGTGCTGGGACATCCGCTCCGCTCTCTGTCGAGCTGACCTGGGGGGTTCGCACCCCCTGTCGGAGCTCCAGACGGGGTATGAGCCAGGACGCGAGGAATGCGATGAGGCCGATCGGCGCCGCGATGATGAAGACCGTCTGGATCGACTCGGCGTAGGCGGCGGCCAGGCCGCGCTGGACCGCCGGGGATAGCGTGTGCAACAGGGCCGGGGTGACGCTCGAGGTCGAGAGCCCGCTCGGCAGCCTGGCGCCGTGCAGGTGTCTGGCCAGGTTGCCGATGAGTACGTTGGAGAAGATCGCGCCGAAGATCGCGGTGCCGAAGGATCCGCCGATAGATCGGAAGAATGTCGCCCCTGAGGTGGCGACCCCGAGCTCGGAGTATGGGACGGCGTTCTGCACGATGAGCACGAGTACCTGCATCACGCAACCGAGGCCCACGCCGAGCACGAACATGTACAGCGCTGTGACGGACGAGCTCGTGTCGGCTCCGATCCGCGACAAGAGCAGGAGCCCGATGGTCATCAGACCGGTCCCTACGATCGGGAAGACACGGTAGCGGCCGGTCTTGCTGATGATCAGCCCGGATGCTGTGGAAAACACGACCATGCCGGCCAGCAGGGGCAGCAGCCGCAGACCAGAGATCGTCGGCGACTCGCCGTGCACGATCTGGAAGAACACCGGCAGGTACACGATGGCACCGAACATCGCGAAGCCGACGATGAAGCCCACAGCGCTGGCGACCGAGAAGGCCCGGATGGAAAACAGGTGCAGGGGCAGCACCGGTTCGGTCGCACGCCGCTCAACGAAGACGAAGATCACGACCAGCACGCCACCGGCAACACCTAGAGCGATTATCGTCGCCGAGCCCCACCGGTAGGTCGTGCCACCAAGGCTTGTGAACAGCACGAGACAGCTCACGGCGAGAACGAGGACGGCCGTCCCGAGATAGTCGATGACGTGGTGAACCCGGCGCAACTGACCCGGAACCTGGACGGCCACGACGGCGAGAGCGACGGCGCCGATCGGGACGTTGATGTAGAAGATCCAGCGCCAGGACAGCTGCTCCACGAAGACTCCGCCTAGCAGCGGCCCGATGATGCTCGCCACGCCGAACACGGCACCGAACAGACCCTGGTAGCGGCCACGCTGACGGGGGGAGACAACGTCCCCGACGATCGCCTGGGTGCCGACCATCAGCCCGCCACCACCCAGACCCTGGACCGCCCGGAAAGCAATGAGCTCGATCATGCTGTGGCTGAGGCCCGAGCAGATCGAGCCGGCCAGGAAGATGACGATGGCCGCCTGGAAGAAGGCCTTCCGGCCGTACTGGTCGCCGAGCTTTCCCCACAGCGGCGTGGAGACCGTCGCCGCCAGCAGATAGGCGACGACGATCCAGGACAGGTGCGAGGCGCCATGCAGGTCGGCGACGATCGTCGGCAGCGCCGTCGAGACGATCGTCTGATCCAGAGCCGCCAGGAACATCCCCAGCATCAAGGCGCCGATGATCACGAGTATGCGGCGGTGGCTGAGATCAGTCACTGGCCCGTCGGCCGTGGAGACGCCACTGGTCTGCGTTGCAGCGTTTTTCGGCTCTCGGGCGTTCACCGCATGGTGCCCTGCGTCCTGACCGACATGGCCACGCCGGCGACGAGGATGAGGATGACCAGGATGACCGCCGCCCATCCGAGTATCAAGCCCGCGAGCGCCAGGCCAGCGCCCTGTTCTCCACTGCGCTTGATCTGGTGCAAGGCCGTGTGGCCGAGCACGATAGCTGGGATGGTCGCCAGCGGCCCGAACGCGAACTGCGCGACCCCGCAGGCGAGGCTCGCTATCGCGAGCCCGTTGACCTGAGCCACCGGGGCCACCGGGGCGACCCGGGCCCCCGGGGCCGCCATCGCCGCCCGCGCGACAGGCAGGTCGATCACGATCTGGTCCAGCTCGGCGTAGGTACGCGCGGAAAAGGCGTTCTCCAGGCGGCCGTCGTACTCCTCCTTGGACAGCCGGCCTTCGCTGTAGGCCACGTTGAGGAGTTCCACCACGCGGTCTCGGTCCGTGTCAGAGGCCCGCAACTTCCCCCAGTCGCCGTCGGCGGCAAACGCCCGGGCGCGCCCGCCGGATTGGATCACACGGGGCACGGTCGTTCGTAGTCCGCGCTCATCGTCCGCGAGCGGCGCGGCGTCGCAATCATTCATCTGCACCACCCCTACGTCGACGCTGCCCGCGGGGGGGCTGGCGCGGCAAGTGCCGTTAGTCCCGGCAATAGTCCTGACCAGAGATCCCGGTCGGCGCGAACGTGCGCAGCCGTTTAACCTGCTCGCCGTGGGTAGATGTGACCCTGTGAGAGAAACCGGCGGATATCTTCCCGAGGATTTCAAGGAGCTGCAGGAGGCGCTGGTCCATACCGAAAGCGTCGAGCAGTTCCTGCACGAAATGGCCGTCCTGGCCGCCCGCCGGGTGCGGCGACCTGTCGTGCGGGATGACCATGCGGTCCAACGGGCCGCAAGCAAAGCAAAGCAAAGCAAACGGCACCAGCGCGATCTGCTAGCGACGGCCCGCTGACCTCAGCAGGATGCCGCGGACGAACGCGGCCTGCCCGGCGTGCTGCAGGCAGTCGGAGATCACACTGACCAGGCGCACGCCGAGGGTAACCGGCGGGTCCCACCGCCCGTCTACCACCCGCGGCAGGTCCGCGTCGGTGAGGCCGGACACCAGCGTGACGGTCCGGGCGTGCACCGCGTCCTGGTACCCGGTGAGCAGGTCGCCCGGCACCTGGACCAGGGCCACCTGCCCCGAGCTGTGCCCGTAGCCCGTCGCGTCCGGCGCGAACGGCAGCCCGAAGCGATCCATGAAACGCGGCCACACCTGTTCGGTCCCGAACGCGTCGGCCACGTGGTCGTCCTGCACCCGGGTCAGATGCCAGCACAGCCACGCGATCGAGTTCGCGTCGTCGTCCAGCCGCGCCGCCAGTTGACCGTCGGACAGCCCGTCGACCGCGTGGTGCACGGTCTCGCGCACTCGCCCGAAAGCGTCCGTCAGAAGCTCCGCACTGGTCATGAAGAACAGAATTTATCGGAACGGAGCGTGGTGCTTCATCCCGGGCCCCCCTCCGCGTCCCGGCGCCCCGAACGACCGTGGTGACACGCCGCGCCCACCTGGCTCGGTGCCCGCCTGGTCGCCGCACGGCCCGGCGCGAGGTACCGTTCCACCGTGTCAGCCGGTGTTCGTCCCCCCAGGCCCAGCTCTGTCGGTTCCCCCGGACCCAGCTCTGTCGGTTCCCCCGGACCCAGCTCTGTTTGTCCCCCCAAGCCCACCCAAGATGACGTTCCCGCGGTGACCGAACTGCTCACGGCGGCCGTGGCCGGCATCGGCGGCTCGGAACGGCCCGGGCAGGTCGCGATGGCCGAGGCGGTCGAGCATGCCATCGAGACCGGCGAGCACCTGGCCGTCCAGGCCGGGACCGGCACCGGGAAGTCGCTGGCCTACCTGGTGCCGGCCGTCCGGTACGCGCTGATGACCCGCAGCACGGTGGTGGTGGCGACGGCCACCATCGCGTTGCAGCGCCAGCTCATCGACCGTGACCTGCCGCGCCTGGTCACCGCGCTGCGGCCGCTGCTCGGCCAGGAGCCGACGTTCGCCATCCTGAAGGGCCGCCGCAACTACCTCTGCCTGCACCGCCAGCGGGGCGGGCCGGGCGACGACCCGCAGGATGCGCTGTTCGAGCCGGCCGATAGTGGTCCCACGTCGCCGCTGGGCCGCCAGGTCAAGCGGCTGCACGACTGGGCCGAGGTGACCACCACGGGGGACCGGGACGAACTGGTCCCCGGGGTGCCGGAGGCGGCCTGGCGCCAGGTCTCGGTCAGCGCGCAGGAGTGCATCGGCGCCCAGCGCTGCCCGTTCGGGTCGCGGTGCTTCGCCGAGAAGGCCCGGGAGGTGGCGGCCAAGGCGCACATCGTCGTCACCAACCACGCGCTGATGGCCATTGACGCCACGTCGGACATCGACGTGCTGCCCGGGCACGACCTGGTGATCATCGACGAGGCCCACGACCTGGTAGACCGGGTCACCTCGGCGATCGCGGGGGAGCTGTCCAGTCCCGCGGTCGAGGTCGCGGCCCGCCGCGCCGGTCGCCTGACCGAGCCGGGCAGCGCGGAGGGCGGGGCCACGGCCGTGACCGATCAGCTGCGCCACGCCGCCGCCGCGCTCGCCGTGGACCTGGGCGACGCCCCGGCCGGCCGGATGGACGAGCTGTCCGACGCGCTGGCCGCTACGCTGCGCTCGGTGCGCGACGCGGCCAAGGCCTGCACCGACGCGATCACGGCCACCGCGGCGAGTCACGGGGACCACGGGGATGACGACCCGCAGTGGCTCGCCACCGCCCGGATGACGCTGGCCATGGTTGATGACCTGCAACGCACCGCCGGCCGGATCCTCGCGGTCTACGACGCGGAGCTTGCCGCCCGCGCGGAAGTCGTCTGGCTCGACCGGCCGTTCACCGAGGACACCCGGCGTCCGCCCACGCTGCGGGTGGCGCCGCTCGAGGTCGGCCCGGTGCTGCGGGAACGGCTGTTCGGCGAGCGTACCGTCACCCTGACCTCGGCCACCCTCAGCCTTGGCGGCTCCTTTGACCCCCTGGCCAGCCAGTGGGGGCTCAATCTTCCCGGCGCAGACCAGCTGTCCTGGAAAGGCCTCGACGTGGGCTCCCCGTTCGACCATCCGCGCAGCGGCATCTTGTACGTGGCCCGGCATCTCCCGCCGCCCGGCCGGGACCAGCTGCCCGAGGCCTACCTGACCGAGCTCGAGGAGCTGATCGACGCCGCGGGCGGGCGCACGCTCGGGCTGTTCTCCTCCATGCGCGCGGCCATCCAGGCGGCCGGTGCCCTGCGCGACCGCATCAAGCAGCCGCTGCTCTGCCAGGGCGATGACGTCACGGCCCAGCTGGTCAGGCAGTTCGCTGAGGACGAGCCGACCTGCCTGTTCGGCACCCTGTCCCTGTGGCAGGGGGTGGACGTACCGGGACCGTCCCTGCGGCTGGTCGTCATCGACCGGATCCCGTTCCCGCGGCCCGATGACCCGCTGGCCTCGGCCCGGCAGCGCGCGGTGGCGGCGCGCGGCGGCAACGGGTTCATGACGGTGGCCGCGGCGCAGGCGGCGCTGCTGCTGGCCCAGGGCGCCGGCCGGCTGCTGCGCACGATGACCGACCGGGGCGTGGTCGCGGTGCTCGATCCCCGGCTGGTGACGGCGCGTTACGGCGGCTTCCTCCGCGTGTCGCTGCCGCCGTTCTGGACGACCACCGACCCGGCGCTGGTCCGGGCCGCGCTGCGCCGCCTTTCCGCCGCGGACTCCTCCTTACCGGGCATAAACCCTCTTACCGCTACATTAAAGTTCGGGCGCCTGGTGCGGATATAGACCCACGATGCTGGGTAGCATTTCGGGAACTACAGGCAGTATTTATCCGTTATCCGTTGGGCAGGGGACTGGCTTACCCAGTCGCAGCGGGAGGTCAGGCATGCGGCCCACTAGGGGCAGAACGCCGCGCGAGGGTAAGCGGCACGTGCTCCGATGGGTCGCGGTCGGGGCGGTCGTCATCCTCGCCGCGGGCACGCTGGCCGCCTACCTGAAATACCGCGCCGTCTACGACAGCATCACCCGGGTCAACGTCCCGGGGTCCGAACTCGGCCAGCGGCCTCCGGAGTACAGCACCGCCGCGGAAAACATCCTGGTCTACGGCGATGACAGCCGTAAGGGCCTGGACGCGCACCAGCAGTACATCCTGCACACCGGCAGCGACCAGACCGACAACACCGACACGATCATGATCGTGCACCTGTCGCCGGGTCGGCATCTGGTGACCGTGATGAGCATTCCGCGCGACACCATGGTGCCGATGTACCAGTGCGCCGCCGGCCCCGGCTATCCGGGCCAGCAGGCCAGCCCCGACGGCTACGTGCAGATCAACTCGCTGCTGGCGGCGGGGGGCCCGGTGTGCCTGTGGAAGACGGTCGAGCAGACGACCGGCATCTTCATCAACCACTTCATCGGGATCGGCATGCTCGGCTTCGTCAAGGTCGTCAACGACCTCGGCGGCGTCAACGTCTGCGTCCCGTTCAACGTGAACGACCCGGTGTCCGGCCTCACCCTCCCGGCCGGCGAGAATCACATCGACGGGATCCAGGCCCTGGCCTTCTGGCGTACCCGCGAGGACATCGGGACCGGGTCGGACCTGGAACGGATCCAGCGGGACCAGTTCATGTCCGCACAGGTGGTCAACGGGGTGCTGAGCAGCGGGCTGCTGTCGAATCCGCTCCGGTTGCTCTCGGTGGTCACCGACGCCGCCGCCTCGATGACCACCGACAGCGGCATGACCGTGTCGGACCTGGTGGGCGTCGCCGAGAGCCTGCGCAACGTGTCCAGCAAGAACGTCCAGTTCATCACCGCTCCCAACCAGGCCTGGCCAGCCGACCCCACCGCCCGCGTTCAGTTCGCGCAGCCGCAGGCCGACGAGGTGTTCTCGGCCATCGCGCACGACGTGACCGTGCCGAAGGTCAAGGTCGCCCCGTCGGCCACGCCGTCGTCCGGGGGGGCCCAGGTGCTCACCACCAGCCCGTCCAACGTCAAGGTCAAGATCCTGAACGGCTCCGGCGCGGTCGGCATCGCGGCCCAGGCGGCCTCCGGCCTGACCGGCCGGGGCTTCGACGTGACCGGCACCGGCAACGCCGCCAGCTTCGCGTACACCAAGTCGGTGATCGAGTACGCCTCCGTCGCGGACCTCGCCGCGGTGAACACGCTCAAGCAGCAGCTGACCAACGTCACGACCCTCCAGGACAGCAGCCTGACCCCGGGCACGGTGGAGCTGATCCTCGGCTCAGATTTCACCGGGCTAGCTCAGACCGCGCCGAGCTCCGCGAGCCCCAGCGCCCCGGCCAGCCCCAGCGCCTCGGCCAGCCCCAGCGCGTCCGGCTCGGCCGTCGCCAACCTGGCCCAGTCCGACAACGGCATCACCGCGGCCGCCAGCTGCGCCAGCGACAGCTCAGCCTTCGCCGGCCCGCTCAGTCCCTGAGCACCGGGGGTCAGCGCGGCGTGATGGCGCTGACGTCGGCGACCGCCTCCGGGAGCCTGCGCATGCTGGTGATGCGGCGCTCGGCCAGCTTGGCCGGATGCCCGGTGCCGTCCCGGTCGACCCACACCTTGCGCAGGCCCATCCGGGCCGCGGGCAGCATGTCGTGCACCCAGCTGTTAGCCACGTGGATCCAGTTCGCCGGGGTCACCGAGACCCGGTCGGCGAACGCCCGGAAGTGCCCCAGGTCCGGCTTGTAGCTGCCCACCTGCTGCGCCGTCACCACCATGTCGAACGGCGCCGGCAGGTGCAGCCGGGTGGCGGCGAACAGGTCGTCGTCGCAGTTGGTCAGGATGGCCAGCCGCCAGCCCTGCTCCCGCAGCGCGGTCAGCGCGGGACCCGCGTCCTCGAACATCGGCATGTCCGGCCAGGCCCGGACGAACGTAGCCTCGCCGCCCTCCGGCAGGGTGATCCCCTCGTGCCGGGCCGCGGAGGCCAGCCCGGCGGTGAGCACTTCCCGGTACGGCATCCAGCCGGGCCCCGCCTCGAGCTCGAGTTCGGCCTGGTGGTAGGCGCTGAGCAGCCGCCCCACGTCACGGCCCGTGACCTTCTCCAATGGCCCGCCCATGCCGGTGTTCCAGTCCGCGATCGTCCCGTAGCAGTCGAACGTCAGCCACCTGTCGGCCATGGCTCACCTCCACTTGCCGGTCGGTTCAGCATCCCATTGTCTCGCCTCACTTCAGCTCGGACGCGCCCGCGAGGCGATAGAAGATATCGGTCTCCAGCAGGCCCGGGTCTTCGTGCCAATCGCCGTAGACCTCCCAGCGTTCACCGGTGAGATCTCGGCCCTGGGCAGCACACCACCGCTGGTGGTCCAGGCCACCGCCGCGATCGCCCGCCGCGGCTGGGCGGCCACCTCAATCTGGTACATCACGCATCCGGGCGACGGAATCCAGCAGAAGCTCCACGAGCTCAGTAAAGCGGGTGTCCGGGTTGCCGAAAATCACCGGACCCGCCTCAACCGCTAGCGGGGCGGTCTGGCGGCCGATCAGCTCGGCCCGTCGGCCGGGGGAGTAGCGCTCGTCGCCGGCCGCGACCGCCTGGCTGACCGCCTGCTCCTCGACGCAGAAACCGATGGTGAAGTCGTGCAGCAGGACCAGCCCCCGGGCGGCGTCCGGCAGCGTGAATCCCTGGCGGACGAGGTTGGCGAAGGTGACCTCCTGCCGCCGGACCACGTCCGGGTCGGTCAGCGTCGTACCGCTGAACGCCTTGGCCCCGTCGCGGTGGCCGAGCAGTGCCTGCCGCACGGTCGCGGCGTAGGTCCGCATCACCTCACGCCACGGCAGGCCGTCGGGCAGCCCGGCCATCACCTCGCCGATCTGCCGCCAGATCTGGGTGGCCATCTCGTCCAGCAGTGCCTGCTTGTTCCGGACGTGCCAGTACAGCGCGGGGGCCTGGACCCCCAGCCGGGATGCCAGGGCCCGCACCGTCAGGCCGTCCATCCCCGCCTCGTCCAGCAGGTCAAGGGCGGCCTGCACGATGACGGCCTTGGTCAGTCCGGCGGGCATGGTTTGACAGTTTAACACTGTTAAGGCAGGCTGGATACCATCGCTTAACATCGTTAAGGAGGTAACGGCATGAAGGCGGCGATCCTGCACTCGGCGGACTCGGTACCCGTCTACCACTGGAGCTGGGCGATCTGGTCGTAGTCGGCCGAGGAGTACCCGACCAGGCCCTCGGAGAGCGCGAAGATCCACTCCGCCACGCCCAGGGACAAGGCCAGGCGGCTGCAGCGCGCGCAGAAGTGCGGTTCCTCCAGCCGCACCGAATCGTCGGCCTCGAGCCGGACGTAGATCAGCTTCGCGCCCTGCATCAGCCGCCAGCCGTCGCCTTCCCGGGCCAGCGTGATCGCCCGCTGCTCGGCGTGGGTCCGGCACTGGTCGTGGTGCCCGAAGTCGCCGAACTTGCAGTAGCAGTGGTCTTCCCCGGGGAACGGGACCCCGTTGGTGCCCCAGGCCAGCATGCTGCCGTCCCGCATCAGCACCGCGGCGTGCCGGGTCCGGGCGTGGGAATCCCGCGCCAGCTCGGCCGCCCGCTCCACCATCTGCTCCGCTATGTGGCTGTCGTGGCGTTTCAGCGGACGCCACCGGGGTCCGGGCGCTGGTTGCATGGCCACTACGCTACGTGAAGCGGGCCCGGACCAGGCGGGGGAGGGCGGCCGGACCGGTGACGGGTCGGAACCGGGCCGCTGCCGCGCTCAGGGCCTGGTGCTCGCCGTCGGTCAGGTCGATGTCGGCGGCGGCCACGTTGCTCTCCAGCTGCTCCAGGCTCGAGGCGCCCGGTATCGCCACCACGGCCGGCCGGTGGATGGTCCAGGCCAGGGCAATCTGGGCGGGCGTGGCGGAGTGCGCGTCCGCCACCTCGCGCAGGGTCGCGATCAGCTCGTCGGCCCGCTCGAGATTCTCGGGCAGAAACAGCGGGTTGGCGGTCCGGACCCGGTTCGTCGGCCGGTGGTCCCGGTCGTACCGGCCCGAGAGCAGTCCCTGCGCGAGCGGGCTGTAGGCGATCACGACGTGACCAGTCGTCTCGGCGAACGGCAGCAGGTCCTGCTCGGGCGACCGGGCGACCAGGCTGTACTGGACCTGGTTGCTCAGCACCCGGCTGCCTAGTGCCGCCTCGGCGGTTCGCCAGCGGTCCAGGGAGTAGTTGCTGACGCCGACCTCGCCGACCAGCCCGACCCGTTGCAGCGCGCGCATGCCGCGCATGATTGTCCCGTCCCGGACCAGCGGATTGGGCTGGTGTACCTGGTACAGGTCGAGCCGGCGGACCCCGAGCCGGTTCGCGCTGGCCACCGCGCGCTGCTCCACGACCGGGGCGACCGGCAGGACCGGGAAGATCTTCGTGGCCAGGAAGGCCGAGTCCCGGTCCTCGCCCAGGGCCTGGCCCAGGATCCGCTCGCTGCGGCCGAAACCGTAGATCTCGGCGGTGTCGAACAGGGTCACGCCCAGTTCCAGCGCCCGGCGTACGATGGCGTGCGCCTCCTGCCCGGCGTAGGACGTCCCGTAGCCCCACTCCCGGGAACCGAACTGCCACGCGCCCAGCCCGATCCGGGAGATCCTGGCGTTAGCGCCAATGCTCAGGTACTTCACGCCACCAGGTTAGAGGACGCTGCGAAGCCCGTGTGACACGCCGTGTGACCTGGACATCTGTGACACGGGCGCATTAAAGGGGGAGCATCAGCGCTGTGCAGACATTCCAGATAGGAAGGCCACGCCAATGCTCCCGGAACCGACCATACCAAAGCGGCGTGCCGCCTCATCGGCCCCGCAACCGTGGGTGATGACTCCGTTGTTCTGCGTACCGGACGAGGACGAGCCTGCCCCGGTGGTCCCCGGGCGCCGGGCGGCGCGCCAGGTCGTCCAGCAGGCGCCCGGTCGCGGTCGGCGTGCGAGCCCCCGCGGCCCGGCGGGCCCCCGGGGGGCGAGAAGCAGAGCCAAGCGCGACGGCCTGCCCGATCCGCCGGATCTGCTGGCCGTCACCGCGCAGCGACTCCGGCGTGCGCTGGCGCGCAGCTTTCTGCGCTACGGCGTTCCCGGTGATCCCGAGACGGCCGTGCACGCGGCCATGAACGTCATCGAGCCGGTGCTGCAGGCGCGGGACACCGAGATCCTGCGGCTGCGTCGGCTGATGCCGGCCACGCGGCCCAGCCGGTAGCTCCGCGGGTCATCCGCGGCACGTAAGATGCCGGGGTGCACGTGGTGGTCACCGGCGGTGCCGGTTTCCTTGGCTCGAGGCTGGCCCGCGAGCTGCTGGCCGCGGGATCGCTGCCGGTCGCGGGCCGCGCGGCCCGCCCGCTGTCCCGGCTGACGCTCATCGACCGGGCACCCGCGCCGCCGGACCTGGCCTCCGACGAGCGGGTGAGCCTGATCCGCGGCGACCTCGCCGAGGTGCTGGACAACGAGGCGACCGTCCAGGACACGCTGGGCAGCGCCGAGGTGGTCTTCCACCTCGCGGCGGCGGTCAGCGGCGAGTGCGAGGCCGACTTCGACTTGGGCCTGCGCGCGAACCTGCAGGCCACCCAGGCGCTGCTGGCATCCTGCCGGGCGCTCGGGACCACTCCGGTGGTGGTGTTCTCCAGTTCCGTGGCCGTATTCGGCGGGTCCGCCGAGCAGCCGCTCCCGGCCGTTATCGAGGATCACACCCGGCCCGATCCGCAGACCAGCTACGGCACGCAGAAGGTCATGTGCGAATACCTGCTGGCCGACTACACGCGCAAGGGCTTCCTGAACGGGCGGGCCGTTCGGCTGATGACCGTCAGCGTGCGCCCGGGGCGGCCCAACGCCGCGGCCTCGGGCTTCCTGTCCGGCATCATCCGGGAGCCGCTGGCCGGCCAGCGCGCCGTCTGCCCGGTCGACCCGGGCACCGAGGTGGCCCTCGCGTCGCCGGCCAAGGCCGTCGGCGCGCTGCTGCGCGCCGCCACCGCTACCGACGAGGCCTGGGGCGGCCGGACCGCGCTCACCATGCCCGCGCTCACCCTGACCGTCGCGGACATGGCCGCCGCCCTGACCCGGGTCGCCGGGCCTGCGGTCGCCGCGCTGATCGACTGGATCCCCGACCCCATGATTGCCCGGATGTTCGACACCTGGCCCGCCCGGATCCGCGCCGACCGGGCCGCCCGGCTGGGCCTGACCCCGGACCCTGACTTCGACTCCGTCATCAGGATGCACCTCGCCGAATCATGACCGACCTGGTGCTCGAGGCGCTGCGGCAGATCGTGCCCGTGACCCGCGGAGAGGCCGAGGCCATCCTCGGCTGCGTCCAGTGATTACATGGAAACGTGGACGACGACTACACCTACCAGCGCGGGTTCGGGAACGAGTTCGCCAGCGAGGCCGTGCCGGGCGCGCTGCCCGCGGGACGTAACTCGCCTCAGCGCGCGCCGCTCGGCCTGTACGCCGAGCAGATCAGCGGCACCGCGTTCACCCAGCCGCGGGCGGTGAACCGCCGGACCTGGGTGTACCGGATCATGCCGTCGGCGGCGCACCCCCGGTTTTCCCGGATCGGCAACGGGACCCTCCGCGGCACCCCGTTCGACGAGATCGAGCCCGACCCGAACCGGCTGCGCTGGGATCCCCTGCCGATGCCGGGCGACGACACCGATTTCATCGACGGTCTCTACACCGTCGCGGGCAACGGCGACCTGCGTACCCGCAACGGGATGGCCGTGCACATCTACGCCGCCAACCAGTCCATGACCAGCAGATACTTCGTCGACTCCGACGGCGAGCTGCTGTTCGTCCCCGAACGTGGCGCGATCACCCTGCACACCGAGCTCGGGTCGCTGGCCGTGGCGCCCGGCGAGATCGCCGTGATGCCCCGCGGCATCAGATTCCGGGTCGAGCTCCCGGCCGGGGCCGCCCGCGGCTACCTGTGCGAAAACTTCGGCGCCGCGTTCACCCTGCCCGAACGCGGCCCGATCGGCGCGAACGGCCTGGCCAACGAGCGCGACTTCATGGTCCCGACGGCCCGCTACGAGGACGCCACGGCGATGGTTCAGGTGGTGCAGAAGTTCGGCGGGAACCTCTGGGCCGCCGACTACGATCACTCACCGCTGGACGTGGCCGGCTGGCACGGGAACTACGTGCCCTGCAAGTACGACACGGCGAACTTCATGGTGATCGGCACGATCAGCTTCGACCACCCCGATCCGTCCATCTTCACCGTGCTGACCTCGCCCAGCGAGCTGCCCGGCCTGGCCAACGTCGACTTCGTGATCTTCCCGCCGCGCTGGCTGGTCGGCGAGGATACCTTCCGCCCGCCCTGGTACCACCGCAACATCATGTCCGAGTTCATGGGCCTGGTCCGCGGCGTCTACGACGCGAAGGCCGAAGGGTTCGAGCCCGGCGGGGCCAGCCTGCACAACACCTTCACCTCGCACGGCCCGGACACCGAGACGTTCGCCCGGGCCAGCACGGCCGAGCTGCGGCCGCAGAAGATCGACGGCACGCTGGCCTTCATGTTCGAGAGCCGCTGGATGATGGTCCCCACCCAGCAGGCCATGCGGGCCGGCCACCGCCAGCAGGACTACGACGCCGTTCTGGGCCAACCTCAGCCCTGGCTTTTCCGCTTAGCCTTAGATACGGAGGAGCCCATGTACATTCCCGCTCATTTCGCGGTCGACGACGCGGCGATCGACGAGCTGCTGGCCAAGCACGGCGCCGCCGATCTGGTCACGCTGACCGACGACGGCCTGCTGGCCACCATGCTGCCGTTCGCGTACGAGCCGTCGGCTGGCCCCCGTGGCGCCCTGTACGGTCATGTGGCCCGGAACAACGACCAGTGGCGCAAGCCGGCCCGCGGCGAGTCGCTGGCCATCGTCCGCGGCCCGGACGCGTACGTGTCCCCGTCCTGGTACGCGGCCAAGGCCGAGCACGGCCGGGTGGTCCCGACCTGGAACTACGTTACGGCCCACGTGTACGGCCGGCTCGTGGTGCACGACGACCCGGCCTGGGTCGAGGACCTGGTCCGCCGGCTGACGGCCAAGCACGAGGCCGCCCGGCTTGCCTCGCGCGGGCAGTGCCCCGCCGGGCCGCAGGCCTCCGGCCAAGAAAGCACAGCGTGGTCGGTGGACGACGCGCCACGTAAATTCATCGAGGGCCAGCTGCGCGCCATCGTCGGCCTGGAGCTGCAGATCACCAGGATCGAGGCCAAGGCCAAGCTGAGCCAGAACCGCCCGGTGGGCGACATCGCCGGCATCGTGGCCGGCCTGTCCGCACGCGGCGAGGAGCGCAACGCCGCCGCCGTCGAGCAAGCCAACGCCGACCGGGTCAACGGCTCGCCCGCCGCGCACTAACCCCCACAGGCCCACAGCTCCACGGGCCTCAAGCACCACGTTTCGTTCGGCTAATCAAAGACTGGCTACGGCCGGGATGACCTCTGAGGCGATCACCTCGAGCGGGGTCACCTGCCAGACGTTGGCCACCGCCCCGATCGCGGCCTGGAAGCCCAGGCCCGCCAGTCGGCCGAGCTGGTCGACCACCTCGGCCGACTTTTCGCCCTTCTCGCCCACGTCGAAGAAGAAGTAGCAGGTCTTGGTGATCTCGTCGTAGTCGCGGCCCTCAGCGTCGCAGTGCGCGCGCAGCACGTCGAGCTTATGGGCCAGGTCCGGGGTCGGGAACAGGTTGCACGCGTCGGCGTACCTGGCGACCAGGCGGAGGGTCTTTCGCTCCCCGCCGCCGCCGATCATGATGGGCGGATGCGGCCGGGTCAGCGCCTGCGGTGAGTTCAGCGGGCGTTCCAGCTGGTAGTGCTTGCCGCGGTAGGGACTCTCGTCGCCGCGCCACATCTGCAGGCAGATCTGCAGGGTTTCCTCGAGCCGCTCGAACCGCTCGGCCACCGGCGGGAACGGGATGCCCAGCCCGCGCGACTCCTCCTCGTTCCACGCGGCGCCGATGCCGAGCCAGGCGCGCCCGCCGGACAGCACGTCCAGCGTGGTGACGGTCTTGGCCAGGATGCCGGGGTGCCGGTACACGGCCCCGGTGACCAGGGTGAGGAGCTTGACCCGCGAGGTGCACGCGGCCAGGTAGCCGAGCGTCGTGTAGGCCTCGAGCATCTCGCGCTCTGGCGCGCCGACCGCGCGGATCTGGAAGAAGTGGTCCATCACCGCGATGAAGTCGAAGCCCGCCTCGTCCGCGGTGCGGGCGACGGTGCCCAGGTCCGCGCCGAGGCGGGCGGGGCCGTCGGGGGTGGTGAAGTCGGGGATCTGCAGGCCGAGTTGCACTGCGCTACCTCCGGTGCCGGGTCCGGCTTCCTAGCCTCTCATGAGCTCCGGCCGGCGCTCGTACAGGGCCTTCAGCGACCGCAGGAACGCCTCCCGGTCCGCGGGCGGGAGCATGGCGAGGACCTCTTCCTCCCGGCGCCGGATTCCGGCCTCCACCGACCGGCGCAGCCGGTCGCCCGCCGGGGTCAGCGACAGCAGGTGCACCCGCCGGTCGGCGTCGTCCGGCTGGCGGTGGATGAGCCCGCGCTCCTGCAGTTCGTCCAGGACGCCGATGATGCGGCTCTTGTCCGCGTTGATGGCCTGGGCGAGCGCGGCCTGGGTACGCACCGGCTGCTCGACCAGCGCGGTGAGCACGATGTAGCCCCACATGGAGATGTCGTGCGCGTGCAGCACCGGTTCCTCGCGCGCGATCAGCGCCCTGGTCAGGGGCGCAAACATCGCGGCGAGGTCCCTCCGCTCGTCGGGGAACGCGCTCATCGTGCCGGCATGATAACAGGGTTGCGCAGATAATAAACTCAATCCTACGATAGGAGCCAGCATACTATATGAGGAGGCATACGCAGCATGGCAGGCCCCAGACATAGAAAGCGGGGACATCGTGGGGCTGGACGCCCGGGCCGTACGGGCCAGCGTCCGGGTGGTGCTGCAGGCCAGCGCCGCCGATCTGGCCCGGCCGACGCCGTGCGCTGACTGGACGCTGGCCGAGCTGCTCGCGCACATGACGGCGCAGCACAACGGCTTCGCCGCCGCCGCGGCGGGGAAGGCGCGGATCTCGTCCGCTGGCAAACAGGGGCGCCAGCGGCCGACCCGATAGGGGAGTACGCCGCCGCGGCCGGGCGGGTCCCAGCCGCGTTCGCCGCGGCGGGCATGCTGGCCCGGGAATTCGCGCTGCTCGGCCATCGGCCGACTGGCCTGTACCCCCGCCGGGCGCCAGGGGCGCCGGGCCGAACCGGTGCCGTACCCTATGCGTGATAGTAGATGGCGCCGGCCAGGATAGTCCGGTGCGATCACGTCCGGGAGCGAGATGCGTCAGTTCGGCGAGCTGGAAGCCGTGATCATGGACCGGCTGTGGGAATGGGGACGTCCCGCGCTGGTCCGCGAGATGGTCGAGGACCTCCGCCGGGACCGGCCGCTGGCCTATACCACCGTGATGACGGTGATGGAGAACCTGCACCGCAAGGGCTGGCTGCGCCGGGAGCGGGACGGCCGGGCCTGGCGCTACGAGCCTACGAGCTCCCGGTCGGCGTATACGGCGGCGCTGATGAACGACGCGCTCGGCACCAGCACGGACCGGCGCACGGCGCTGGCCCATTTCGTGCTCCAGATGAGCCCGCATGACGTGAAGTTGCTGCAGCAGGCGCTCGACCAGGCGCGCGGCCAGGCGCCGAACTCTCCGGAAGAAGGCGGCTCCCGGTGACGATAGCGGCGGTCCTGCTGGCCTACGCGGTGGGTATCGGCACGCTGGGCGCGGGGATGCTGGCCCGGGCCGGCTGGACGGTCCGGGCGCCGCTGCTCGCCATTCTCACCTACCTGGCGGCGGCCTGGTCTGTCGTCGCCGCGCTCGCCCTGGCCGGCTTGACCCTCGCGGTCCATGCGACCGCCCTCGGCGGTGCGCTGAGCCAGTTGATCGGGGCCTGCGTGCTGCGGCTCCGCGCCACGTACGCCACGCCGGGCGGCATGGCCGCGGCCGGGGCCGGGCTCGTACTGACCGGTGCGGTCGCGGTTCGCACCGCAGTGACCGCGGCCCGCCACCTTCGCCTCACCCGGCGGGAGGCACTACGGCACGCGCGGACCGCCAGGCTGGTCGGGCGTCCCGAGTCGGCCCTCGGCGCCGTGGTCGTGGAGCACTCCCAGCCGGCCGCCTACTGCGTCGCGGGACGACACCCCACCGTGATCTTGACCACCGCCGCCCTGCGGATCCTGGCTCCCGGTCAGCTCGAGGCCGTCATGGCCCACGAACGAGCCCACCTGACCTGGCGTCACCACCGGCTGGTAGCTATGGCCAAGATCAGCTGCCGGGCGCTGCCGTTCCTGCCCCTGATGCGGGACGCGGAAGAGCAGGTGGAACGCCTGGTGGAGTTGCACGCCGACGACGCAGCAGCTCAGGCCCGCGATCCGGATTCGCTGGCCACCGCCCTGGTTGTTATGGCTGCGGCCGACGCTGCCGTCCCCGCTCCGGGTCTGCCTGCGGCCGACGCTGCCGTCCCCGCTCCGGGTCTGCCTGCGGCCGACGCTGCCGCCTCGACCACGGTTCTCGCCTCGGCCGCTACCGACGCGGCGCAGCGGGTACATCGGCTGCTGCGCCCGGCCGAACCCCTCGGCAGGTCGCGGCGCCTTCTGCTGCGAGCCATGGCCGCCGGGCTTGTACTGGGGCCGCCGATCATGGCGCTGGCCCCAGCCGTTCTCGCGCTGGCACTGGGACGGGTTCCTCACCTCTAGATACCGGCCGTCCGCCTAGATACCGGCCGTCCGCCTAGATACCGGCCATCCGCCCCTAGATACCGGCCGTCCCTCTGGCGGTGTGACGCAGGTCGCACCAGCTGGCGTCCTCCGTGCCGAACATTTGTTAACTACTATTCGTCTTAGTAGTAGGAAGTTATGGCCCGAAGGTTAGGAGGATGCTGATGGTCGGGTGTCTCGGCCAGTCTCGGCCGGCCCAGGACGCCGATGTGGCGGCGCGTACGGTAGCCGCCGTGGCGCTGGCCGCCCTGGCGGTGATTCACGTCGTTGACTGACCTGCCCGGGACATTGGGTACGATCCCGCTGGTCGGTATCGGGTACTTCGGGATCATCGTGGTCGCGACGCTGGCGGGGGCGGCCATGATTATCCGCTCCCACTGGCTGGCCTGGGCGGTTGGCGGCGGCTTGGCGGCTACCGCCATGGGCGGCTACGTGCTGACTCGCTCCCTGTCAGGGGGATTCCTCGGTGATCACGGCGACGTCGGCAACTGGCGCTGCCCGCTGGGCATCGCCGCGCTCAGCGTGGAGACGCTGATCATCCTGCTCGCGACGGGCTGGGCTGCCTGGCAGGTCCGCGCCCGCACCCTGCGCGCGCCCCGCGGGCCTGGCGTCCTGCGAGTGGTTCCCGGGAGCGCCGACGATCCGGCCGACCAGGGTCGGCCGCTCCGCCCGGTCCAGTTAGCGCCGCCGCTGGATCCCGCCCGGGCGCGGGGCATCTGGAAGCAGCGTCGCATGACGTCTCAGAAATCCTATCGGAGGTAGTACGCCGAGATTCGTGCGCACCGGCCGGATCGGTGCCGTGCGGATGAGGAAGGAAGAGCAAGTGGCAGATTACGGGGTCCGCCGCACCGCGGGTAGGTCCGCCGTGCACGCGAAAGCAACGTCGGCGAAGCAGCGTGCCCGCGAGCGGATCGCCGCCGAGCGAGCGGCCAGGAAGCGCGCTGAAGCACGCCGACGGTTGCTGGCCGCCGCCGGGGCGGTGACGGCGGTGCTGGCCATCGTCGCGGTACTGGTGGTGGTCAAGCTGACCGCAAGTCCTGCACACCGGGCCGCCAGCGAATCCGCCGCGCCTGCAACCCTCGTCCGGCAGGTCACCACCGTGCCCGCTGCCACCCTCGCGCAGGTGAGCGCGGGCCAGGCGACCACCCTGCTGCAGATGGCAAGGACACCCGGCCCGCTGCTGACGCTCGACGGCAAGCCGGCGATCGTCTTTGTCGGCGAGGAGTCCTGCCCGTTCTGCGCAGCCGAGCGCTGGGCACTGACCGTCGCCCTGTCACACTTCGGCACCTGGAGTCAGCTCGGCATCACCAAGTCCTCGGGCGCCGACGTCAACCCCAACACCGCCACCCTGTCGTTCCGTTCGGCACGCTACCGCAGCACGCAACTGACACTGAGCACCACCGAGCTGACGGACAATGTCGGCTACCCCCTGCAGCCTCAGACCCAGCTGGACGCCAGGCTCATTGCCAGGTACGACGTGCCGCCGTACGTCAACAGCGTGGACCAGTCCGGGGCCGTCCCCTTCCTGGACATCGGGAACCGGTTCATCCTGGCCGGGGCGCAGTACGACCCTCAGGTGCTGGCCGGGCTGTCCGCGGCCCAGATCGCCGATCAGCTCAGTAATCCATCCAGTCCGGTAGCACAGGCGATCGACGGATCGGCCAAGGTGATCATCGCGGCCATCGGCCAGGTCCTGCAGACCAATTCGGGTCGCGGCTAGTGCGCTGGCCACATACGTTCACCGGGTGCTGACATGCCGCGGTGATACGCCCACACTCGGGTCTGTAAGGCAGGTGGAGTGGTGGGAGGGTGCGATGGCTGAGCCGGTGCGGGCGCGGCGGCTGACTGATCAGGAGGGCCGGCGGCTGCTGCAGATCGTGCGGCGGGGGAAGCACGGGTCGGTCATCGTCACGGCGGCCAGGACCCGGCCGGAGAAGCCAGTCCAGCCGTTCACCCACTGGAGCTTGCGCAAGCCGGCCGGGTATTTAGCGGGCCTGGGCCGGCCGGTGCGGATCGGGCGGGAGCGGCTGCGGCAGCTCCTTCACGAGCGCGGCATCTCGTTCCAGCGGACCCGGACCTGGAAGGAATCCACCGATCCGGACCGGGACGCCAAGCTGGACCGGATCGAGTACGTGACCAGCGCCTGCCCGGACCGTTGCTTCGCCTCCGGCCAGTCCGGGCCGCTGTCGATCCGGCCCTGCCACGGCGTGTGCCGGGCGCCGCGCAAACGGCCGGTACGGCTGCGCGCGACTTATCATCGCACCCACGGCATCCGCTACTTCCATGGCTGCTACGGCGTGGGTGATGACCAGCTGCGGGGCTTCACCCGCGAGCATAAGGGCGCCGGTCACACCCTGGCCGCGCTGAAGTCGATCCGGGCTGCCCGGCCGGACGGGTACCGGCTGTTCGTCATCATGGACAACCTGGCGGCGAACAAGACCCCGGCGATCCGGCGCTGGGCCAGGCGGGAGAACGCCGGGCTGTGCTTCACGCCGACGAACGCGTCCTGGGCCAATCCGGTCGAGGCGCAGTCCGGTCCGGTACGGACCTTTGTCATGGGCGGCTCAGACCACCGGAATCACCCCGCGCTGGCCCGCAAGCTGCAGGACTACCTGCGCTGGCGTAATGCCCACGCCCGCCACCCCGGCGTGCTGGCCGCCCAGCGCCGCGAACGCGCCCGCCTCCGCAGCGAACGCCAGCAACGCCGGGGCCGCCCGAAACCTAAAGCTGCATAACCGAGCCGGTGAATCCCGCCCCCTGTGCGTCACCACAAGCCGTGCGGGTCCCGAGCCTGGCACAGGGCATAATTTGACCAAACGGGCTGGCGTTCCCGCCTCCCGCCACCGACTCGCCTCGGATGGTGCATCATGGCTGGCCTGCCAGAAGTAATCGGGTTGCTCTACCGGGCCGGCTGGACCCGCCTGTCCCTGTCCGCCGAGGTGCGCTTCGAACAGGACGGTGACCTGGCCCGCCGCCGGGAAAACGCGGTCCGGACGGAGTCGATGCGGCGGATGGGGTTCCGCCCCGGATCTCCCGGCATGCCGGACGTGGAGCAGGAGCCGGACGCCGAGCGGGACGTCTATCACCGGTGGCACGCGGCCCTGCTGATCGCGCCCGGCCGGCGGTACCGCCTGGAGTACGAGGGCGACCATGGTGGCCGCGCCGACGGATCTGACGGCGAGCAGGCCTGGACGCTCCGGCCGCCGGACGCGGCGCCGCTCCCGCCGCGCGACTTCGAGAACGGCCCGGGGCTGCCGGTTCCGGCCCTGTTCCGCCCGGCTGGCCTGCTCGCCCGGTTCACCCTGGACGTGGGCGGCCCGGTCACCGCCTGCGGCCGCGAGGCGATCGCTGTGACGGCCGTGCCTCGGCACGGTGCCGTGGGGTCCGGGACGAGCCTGCGCCCCCGCGCCTGCGACCGCGTTCGAGCTGATCGTGGACGCCGAGACCGGCATCCTGCTCCGCCGCGAGGAGACGTTCGAGGGCCAGCTGCTCACCCTCTTCGAGCTGACGGCCGTGACGATGAGCCCGCCGGAAGCGGATGACCTGGCCCGGTTCGCGCCGCCCGCGGGCAGCCGCCCCGTCCGGGATCCGGAGGATGCCCCCGGGCGGAGCGGGCTCGGCTGGCAGGTGGCGGCGAACGCGGCCGGCCTGGCGGCGGGCGGCCTCGGGGCCTGGCTCCGGCTGGCACCGCACCTGCCCGGCCACCGCCCGGCCGCCGAGGCCAGCTTCCTGGCCGCGATGCCGTCTCCCGAACCGGGCCCGCTCGACCCCGGAGACGGGCCACTGCCCTCCGACGACCTGCTCGGCCTGCTCTACCGCAGCGGTCAGTATGACGGCGACGACCCCCAGGTCCGCGGCGCCGCGGTGCGGCGGTGGAACGACACGACGGCGTGGCTGGACCAGGTGCCCGGCACGTTCCGCGCGGCGGGACACGGCGGCGTCGGCTATCTCTTCGACACGCTAGCCCGGAATGAAACGGTGACCCTGTCGACCGGCCGGCTGCGTATCGGGGGCCCCGAGCTGTACTACCTCGATTACTCGTCCTGGCAGGGCCTGCCCGGACCGCTCGTGATGGCCTGCGACGGAGAGCAGTACTGGGGGATCCACGAAAACAGGGCCCGGGTGGGGCCGGCGCGGCCGATGGCGGGCGACATCGCGAGCCTGGTCGGCTCGTCCTGGCTGCTCGGCGAGCGGCTGTCCGGCGGAGTGGAGATCACCTACCACGGCCGCCGCGGCTACCACCTGCGGGTGACCCGCGGCGACGGTGCGGCGCACGCGGGACCGACGATGTTCTACCCGGCCGACGCGATCGTGGACGCGGAGACGGGCTGCCTGCTCCGGCTGATCGCGTACGACGGCGACGCCCCCGCGGAATGGTGGGAACTGGACGATGTCACCGCGGAGCCCGGCGATACCGCTGACCCGGCCGGATTCCGCCCGCACATCCCGCCCGGCACCCGCGTCGTCGAGGAATCCGGCGACCCGCTGGTCGACGCCACCATGGGGATGCCCGGCCTGACCGGGACCGCGGCCCGCGCCGCCGCGGAGGCCTTCCGCCGCGGCACCGACGCCGTCTCCGCCGCCCGCAGCTTCCTGGACGACCTGCGCGGCCATCGCTAGTGCGCTGGCCACGAACGTGCACCGGCTCGGTTATGCAGCTTTAGGTTTCGGGCGGCCCCGGCGTTGCTGGCGTTCGCTGCGGAGGCGGGCGCGTTCGCGGCGCTGGGCGGCCAGCACGCCGGGGTGGCGGGCGTGGGCATTACGCCAGCGCAGGTAGTCCTGCAGCTTGCGGGCCAGCGCGGGGTGATTCCGGTGGTCTGAGCCGCCCATGACAAAGGTCCGTACCGGACCGGACTGCGCCTCGACCGGATTGGCCCAGGACGCGTTCGTCGGCGTGAAGCACAGCCCGGCGTTCTCCCGCCTGGCCCAGCGCCGGATCGCCGGGGTCTTGTTCGCCGCCAGGTTGTCCATGATGACGAACAGCCGGTACCCGTCCGGCCGGGCAGCCCGGATCGACTTCAGCGCGGCCAGGGTGTGACCGGCGCCCTTATGCTCGCGGGTGAAGCCCCGCAGCTGGTCATCACCCACGCCGTAGCAGCCATGGAAGTAGCGGATGCCGTGGGTGCGATGATAAGTCGCGCGCAGCCGTACCGGCCGTTTGCGCGGCGCCCGGCACACGCCGTGGCAGGGCCGGATCGACAGCGGCCCGGACTGGCCGGAGGCGAAGCAACGGTCCGGGCAGGCGCTGGTCACGTACTCGATCCGGTCCAGCTTGGCGTCCCGGTCCGGATCGGTGGATTCCTTCCAGGTCCGGGTCCGCTGGAACGAGATGCCGCGCTCGTGAAGGAGCTGCCGCAGCCGCTCCCGCCCGATCCGCACCGGCCGGCCCAGGCCCGCTAAATACCCGGCCGGCTTGCGCAAGCTCCAGTGGGTGAACGGCTGGACTGGCTTCTCCGGCCGGGTCCTGGCCGCCGTGACGATGACCGACCCGTGCTTCCCCCGCCGCACGATCTGCAGCAGCCGCCGGCCCTTCCTGATCAGTCAGCCGCCGCGCCCGCACCGGCTCAGCCATCGCACCCTCCCACCACTCCACCTGCCTTACAGACCCGAGTGTGGGCGTATCACCGCGGCATGTCAGCACCCGGTGAACGTATGTGGCCAGCGCACTAGCCACAGCACGAAGTCCCATAGCGACCGAAGCCCCCAGGGCGATCTGGCCGGATCAGCCTGGGGGCGTATAGAAGCGAGTGCCTGATTGGTCGCGGTTCAGCTGCTGGCGGTCTCCGCAGCCGCGGCTTCCTTCTGCTCGACGAGTTCACCTTCGATCGTGATCTGGATTTCCTCGCTCACGACCATCCTGCCATCCAGCATCATGCTGAAACTCAGGCCGAAATCCTTCCGGTTGATCTTGGTTGTGGCGCCGTAGGCAATACGGTGTCCCATCATCCCCTGGTCGTTGAACTCCCCGTACTTCACCACGTCGAGCACCACCGGGTGAGTGGTCTCTTTGATGGTCAGATCGCCGGTCAGCTTGTAGCTGTCTGCACCGCTCGGCTCGACGCTGGTGCTCTTGAACTTGACTTCCGGGTACTTCTCTACTTCGAGGAAGTTCGACGAGCGGAGGTCATTGTCCCTGATCCCGTTGTTGGTACGGATGCTAGCGGTGGAGATAGTCACCTCTACAGTCGCCGTCTCCGGGTGGTTGGGGTCGATATCGGCGATCGCGCTGAACTCGTCAAAATAGCCTCGTACCGTCATCATCCCCAGGTGCCTGGCGGAGAATTCAATCTGCGTGTGATACGGATCGAGCTGCCAGTTGCCCATAAAGGGCCTCCTTTGCTCCCCCCCACAGGCTGGACGCGACACGATCGTGCCGTCAGGTGCGATCGTAGCGAAGGTGCTTCCGCCTTCTGGAGACAGCCCTCCATATATTGAACCCCGGTAAGCGTTCCAGCCGCGGTGCTCTATATCGGGTACCGGGTCGGCTCGGTCACGTAGGTGGTTTGGGCTGATCAGTTGGGTGAGGGTGAACGATGGGCGGCCGGGCGGGTCCGGGCCGCCGGATGTGCCCGGTTTATCCGGGTTGCCCGGCGGCTTGCCCGGGTTGCCGTGGCGGCCGGCGGGTGCGGGCCGGGCGCAGCCGTGGCCAACGGCGTGGCCCTGGCTGTCGGTGACCGTGACGCACCAGGTGGAGCGGGGGCTGCGGGCCGCGGCGGCGGCCAGGTCCCGGGCCAGGTCCGGGTCGCCCGAGACGGTGCACGGGATGAGATCCGGTCGTTCCGCGAGCGGCCAGGGCCGCGCACGATTACAGCGCCGATATCTCCGACAAGGTGCAGCGCGGCCGCAAGCGGTGTTGCATGGCCTGGTCCGAGGCCCAGTCGACGTCCGGATGTCAGAACGTCGCCGACGGCGCCGATCGTAAACCGGAACGTAGACCCTGGCCACTGCTCGCAGATGCCGCTCGCCGCGATCTGCTTGCCCAATGACGTTGCAATGTGCCTTCGAGCTGTGTATCAGCTCCTGCCCGCGTACCTCGGCGATCCCGTACCACGACTGTCGTGCGCCTAGCCGGACCAGGTCAGGCAGGCTGACCACCGCTGGGACACCGGTGGCGGCGAGCTGCAGCTCGGCACGGATTCGCTGCAGCTGACCGCCCCAGTAGGCGTCATATTTCGATGCCATCGGAGGCCGGCCGGTAGGTAGCTTGGTCTAGTACCACTGCGCCGTCCTCGCCTGGCGTCCGGCCTGGCGGTCAGCTTCTCTTAAACGGATGATATATTTCATCTATGCGTAGTGAGGCTCCGGCGCTCCTGCCGATTCTGCGCTCCCGCCACCTCGCCGAGGTGCTGACCCTTCTCCTGCTGCACCCAGACACCGAGTACAGCCTCAGCGAGCTCGCCGCCACGCTGGGCCTGCCGCTGACTACGGTGCAACGCGAGGCAGCCCGGCTCGCCGGGGCCGGGCTGATCCGGGACCGCCGGGTGGGGCGAGCCAGGCTGGTGTCCGCAGACCCGGCCGGCCGCTACACCCGGCCGCTGTCGGAACTGCTCACCCTGGCGTTCGGGCCGCACCTGGTCATCGGCGAGGAGTTCGGCTCGCTCGACGCGATCGCCGTGGCGATCTACGGCTCGTGGGCAGCACGCTATGAGGGCATCCCCGGACGCCCGCCGCACGATATCGACGTCCTGGTCATCGGCGAGGTGGCGCGCCGCGACCTGTATGAAGCGGCCGAGCGCGCCGAGCAGCGCCTCAGATTGCCAGTCAACCCTGTCCTATGCTCCGGATCCCGCTGGATCGCGGCCGCTGACCCGCTGATCCAGCAGATCCGCTCGGCGCCACTGGTCTGGGTCACGGGGGAACCACCAGGCGAGGAGGACGGCTGATGCGGTGGGGCGCCGGAGAGGCTGATATCGGGCAGCTACTCGCGGAACGACACCTAGAACGCGTTCAGGGCGCGCAGGCGGACGGCGGATCATGGCTGGACAGGGCACGGCAGGCCCTGGGTGCGGCACGCCTGATCGCGGAGGCGGCACCCGATAGCAGCATCATCCTCGCCTATGATGCCGCCCGGCAGGCCTGCATCGCCCTGCTCGCCCAGCAGGGCCTGCGCCCCACCACAGCCGGCGGCCACAAGGCCGTTGACGATGCGATCCGCGCCCAGTTCGGCGCCAGCTTGCGAGCCTTCGGAGGGCTGCGCCGCCGGCGCAACGAACTGGAATACCCGGACTACCCGACCGAGAAAGCCAGCGCCGGCGAGGCCGCTGAAGCACTGCAGACTGCCAGCGAGATCATCGACGCCGCCGCCCGGCTCCTCCCGAACCTCGGATTGTTCTGAACCGCTGACACACACCGGCGCGATCAGGAGCAGCCCCTTATCTCTCACGCCGCTGCCCTAGGATGACCTCCGCCGGCTGCGCGAGACGCACGAGCGCCTCTCAGCTGTTCTCGCTTGCTTTTTGCCCCAGCGGTAACTTCGGGCGCAGACTCCAGATCCGGCGGGCACGCGCCCGCGGCCGGCCAGTACTCACACTCCGCGCTCGGCTGCTCATCGAACCCTGGCGGAGATTCGCCACGCGGTCCGGCCGCGGGATCGCCATTTAGCGAGGTCCCAAGCTCAAACGGTACCGGGATTGCGCTGAAGATTTCCCGTGCTATTCGGCACAGGAGACGACGACCCTGGTATCTGGTCCATTGGGCGGGACGGTTGCCAGGGTCGTCCTATCCTTTGAGCTGGGCGAACGGATCGATGGCGATCCCGGAATCAACCAGTGTCATGTCACAGCCATGACTCCGGGGCGCTGATTGCCGCCGAGCGCGGTGAGCGGCCGGTGTGGGCCCGCCATCGCGCCTTGCTGCTCCGCCGCGTCGTGCCGACCGTTCCCGCCTCGGTCGTTGCCCAGTGCTGGCGAGGCACGCCCCGCCAGGCGCAGCTCGCCCGGCTGCTGGCCGGATGCGAGGTCGAAGTTCTCGATGACAGCAGGGCCAGGGCCACCGGAACCCTCGCCGGGCGCGCTCGCGCCACCAACATCGTCGACGCCAGCGTCGTCGAAGGCGCCCTCCTCCGGCGCGGCGACCTTATAGTCAGCTCCGACGAAGGAGACCTAGCGGCTATCGCAGCGGCCGTCAGCCGCCACATTGACATTAACCACCCGTAACGCCCCACGGCCTGACGTAGCGGCTGCCACCGAGCCCTCCTGGGCTTGACGTCTGTTTCCTGGCACGGCGCAGGAGGCGTTCCTGGTGTCAGTGGACGTGGCACACGCCAGTTCCTGACCCTGAGGGCACTGGTCCGGTACGTTGACGTGCTGGGTACCGGGGTCGGCTGATGCCCCCATCCGACCTGCTGGTTATTCACCTGTGCATCCCGGTATTGCTGCTAACTAGACGGCAACCGTAAACGGATCGTGACACATGCGCTTTGCGGCAGGTAACTGAAGCATCTAGCCGCGTGATCTCAATGGATTCGTTTAACAAAATTTGAGAGACCTGCGGCCAGCAGGAGGGCGGCGGCGATGCTCGGCAGTACCGGGCAGGTCTTGCCGGGAGCCAGGGGCCTTCGTCACCGGCCGAGGCCCGGCTCTCCGCCGAGGTCCTGCTCTCCGCCGAGGCCCGGCTCCCCGGCCAGGATGGCGGCCAGCGCACTGAGCGCTGCGGGGCGCAGCGCGTAGTAGGCCCACACGCCGCGCTTATCTCGGGTGAAGATCCCGGCGTCGACCAGGATCTTCAGGTGGTGGGAGACGGTTGGCTGGGTCAGCCCGAGGGGCTCGGTCAGGTCGCAGACGCAGGCCTCGCCGCCCTCGTGCGCGGCGACCATGGACACCAGGCGGAGCCGGGTCGGGTCGGCTAGGGCCTTGAGGGTGCGGGCCAGGTCGGCGGCCTGGTCCGGGGTGAGCGGCTCGCGCAGCAGCGGCACGCAGCAGTCCTGGGCCAGTGGCAGCGCGGGCCGGCCGCGGGTCGCGGCGGGTGCGGTCATGTGCCCAGTATGGCCTAGGTATTGACAGGTGTCTATTTCTCCGGCACAGTAGGCATCGATGATTATCTATGTGAGGAGGCTCGCAGTGAGCGACACTACGGCCGACGTACTGCGACAGGAGGTCCGTTCCCGGTATGCCGAGGCGGCTCGCGCGGTCCTGGAGCCGGGTACCGGGCAGGCCGGGTGCGGTGACGGCGGATCGTGCTGCGGCGCGGGGCCGTCGGCTGCGGCGGCCGTCGGCGGCTTCAGCGAGGGCCTGTACCGCGAGGGGGAGACCGACGGGCTGCCGGCCGACGCGGTACTGGCCAGCCTGGGCTGCGGGAACCCGCTGGCGGTAGCGGAACTGCGCGACGGCGAGCGGGTGCTGGACCTGGGGTCAGGCGGCGGGATCGACGTGCTGCTGTCGGCCCGGCGGGTCGGGCCGTCCGGATTCGCCTACGGCGTGGACATGACCGATGACATGCTCGCCCTGGCTCGACGCAACGCGGCCCAGGCCGGCGCTCACAACGTGGAGTTCCTCAAGGGCCATGTCGAAGACGTGCCGCTGCCGGACGCCTCGGTGGACGTGGTGATCTCCAACTGCGTGATCAACCTGTCGGTCGACAAGCCGGCCGTGCTGGCGGAGATGTTCCGGGTGCTGGTGCCCGGCGGGCGGATCGGGATCTCCGACATCGTGGCCGAGGACCAGATAAGCCCGGCGGACCGGGCGGCGGCCGGGTCCTATGTCGGGTGCATCGCGGGTGCGCTGTCGCGGGCGGAGTACCTGGACGGGCTGGCGGCAGCCGGGTTCACCGGCGCGTCGGTGACCTTCACCCACCAGGCGGCCCCGGGGATGCACTCGGCCATCATCCGGGCCGTCAAGCCGGAGCGGACAAGAGGGCAAGCCGGGGCGGACCAGAAGGAGCGTGCGTGATGGCTGACATGCCGGAGGTGCTGTTCGTGTGCACCCACAACGCGGGCCGGTCTCAGATGGCCGCCGCGCTGCTGAACCAGCAGGCCGCCGGGCGGGTCCGGGTCACCTCGGCGGGCTCCCAGCCGGCCAGTGGGCTGAACCCTGCCGTGGTGCAGGCCATGGCCGAGATCGGCCTGGACATCTCCCATGAGTTTCCCAAGCCGCTGACCGCCGGGAAAGTCCAGGCCGCCGACATCGTGATCACCATGGGCTGCGGCGATGCCTGCCCGGTCTACCCCGGCAGGCGCTACCTGGACTGGGACCTGCCCGATCCCGCCGGGCTCACCGTCGAGCAGGTCCGGCCCATCCGCGATGAGATCAGCGCGCGGGTACGCGCGCTGATCAGCGACCTAGACACCTGACCGGCCCGGGTCCCGCCGCGCGCGCCGGTTTCCAGAGTCGGCGCGTTCCCATCTGGGCGAGTGGGTAGGCCGGCTGCTGTCCGGTCGGCGTTTCGCCACGTTCATGAGTTCCGCAGTCGGCGTCCGGCCAACCTCAGTCAACTGATAGCTATCAGGTCGACACTATTCGTGACAACAAGGACGCGACTCTGCAGAGGTCAGGGTTAACTTCTGTGACTCCTGTGGCATCGGTTCCGCAGTTTAGCAGCTTTAAGGTAATTAAACGAGTTTTGGCGCATTTGCCCGAAATAACGCACAAATGCACGTAGGCTGCCCGGATGTCAGGCGCTCCGAAGGCTGCCCGCACGTTGTGCGGCCTTCCCAGTGAGCGCGCACTGCACGGAAAGGAGCCCTTTGGGCTGCCACAAGAAACAATCCCGTATCCGGATCCCGCGCCGACTGCCGAGTGCCGCCGCCGTGCCCGCGCTGGTCGGCGTGGCCGCGGCGTTCTGGCTGGCGCCGCAGGCGCTCGCCGACCCATCGGTGAGTCATCCCGCCGCGCATCACGCCGTGGTCACGGACGCCGTCACACGGCTCGGCCCCTCGTCGGCGCAGTTGCTGGCCGCGATTGAGCAGGCCACGCAGCACCAGGCCACGCAGCACCAGGCAGGCTCCAGTGGGCCGTCCTGGTACACCGTCCGGCCGGGTGACTCGCTGTCCGCGATTGCCGGGCGTGCCTACCACAACCAGGACGCGTGGCCGGTGCTGTACTGGGCCAACCGCAGCCGGATCCACTGGGCGAACGTCATCGAGCCCGGGCAGGTTCTGCGGGTCCCGGTCAAGCCCGGCCGGCTCCCCGCTCCACCCGGGCTGCTCGGACCGGCGCCGGCGCCGGCCACCCAGGCTGCCGCGCCGTCCGCTGGCCCCGCGTATGCGACTGCCCAGGACCCTGTGCAGGCCAGCTACACCGGCGGGTCGCCGGGCGGGTCGTTCGGCCAATGCGTGATCGCGCGCGAGTCCGGTGGCAACGCCCAGGTCATGAACTCGACCGGCCACTACGGCCTCTATCAGTTCAGCGCGTCGACGTGGGCCGCGTACGGCGGTTCCCCGGCTGACTTCGGCCACGCCAGCGCGGCCGAGCAGAACCAGGTGTTCGCCAGCGCGCTGGCCGCCGGCGGCCAGTCCAACTGGTCGGCCTACGACGGCTGCTGATCGGCGCCGAGTCATAGCCGGCTAATGCGATCGGTTGAGCTGGGCCTCGCGGTGGTCAACCCCGCGAGGCCCAGCGGGTCCCATGATCGAACGGAAGCTTCGAGTCCACTGCCGCTAAAGAGACCACTGAAGGCTAAAGAGGCATCCGACCAGCACCGGAGCAGCGCCGGGCCGTGGCCGGCCGGCGAGGGGGAACGTAAATCACCAGGTGGATATCGGGCTCAAACGGCGCGCCTGCTTGCCGGCACCAGGCCTAAGCCTTAGAGTCCAGAGCCAGGTTCCGTGGGCAACGTCGCGGCCATAGCCCAGGAGGTTAGTGCTTGTGGCAGCATCCCGTATGACAGAGCCCCAGGCAGGTGAGCTGGGTCCGACCGGGAGGCCCTTCTCGGCCTCCCCCGATCCAGAGCCGCTAATGGAGCACGGCCCCGCACGCACGGTGGCCGTCTGCAATCAGAAGGGTGGCGTCGGCAAGACGACCACCACGATCAACCTCGGCGCAGCCCTGGCCGAACAGGGGCGCCGGGTCCTTCTGGTCGACTTCGACCCTCAGGGAGCGCTCTCGGTCGGGCTGGGCATCCAGCCGCACGACATCGACAGCACCATCTACAACCTGCTCATGGAGCGTGAGGTCACCGCGCACGACGTGCTATACAAGACCAGCGTCAACGGCATGGACCTGCTCCCGAGCAACATCGACCTGTCCGGTGCCGAAGTCCAGCTCGTCCACGAGGTCGGCCGGGAGTACGTGCTCGGCGGGGTGCTCGAACCGCTGGTGCCCGACTACGACGTGATCATGATCGACTGCCAGCCGTCTCTGGGCCTGCTGACCATCAACGCGCTCGCCTGCGCGGACGGGGTGGTCATCCCGCTGGAGTGCGAGTACTTCGCGATGCGCGGCGTAGCCCTGCTGATGGAGACCATCGACAAGGTTTCGCGCCGCCTGAACCCCAAGCTAACGATTGACGGCCTTCTGGCCACCATGTACGACTCTCGGACGCTTCACACCCGTGAGGTTCTGGCCAGCATCGTCAATGGTTTCGGCAACAAGGTTTTTCATACTGTAATCAACCGCACGGTGAGGTTCCCGGACGCTACGGTGGCGGGAGAGCCTATTACCAGCTTCGATTCCGGATCAATGGGGGCGAATTCCTACCGGGAGCTGGCCAAGGAGGTACTGGAGCGGTGGCGGCAGGCAGGAGTCGATCACGGAGGGTAAGCCTGCCCGGGGTCGCGGAACTCTTGCGACCCGCTGCCCCCGGTCCGGACGGAGGCGATCAGCGCCGGGCCAGCGGCCGGGAGAGGCACACCCAGAAGATCACCGTCTACCTGTCCGCCGAGGAACTGCTTGACCTGGAACGCGCCCGGCTCGCCCTGCTGCGTTACGGCGCCGCCGCCGACCGTGGCCGGATCGTCCGGGAGGCCATCGCCGTGCTGCTCGCCGATCTGGACGCGCGGGGCAAGGACAGCCTGCTGGCCCGCCGCATCGCCAACGCGAAAAAAGCCGCCGACGCGGCCGCGGCCGCGGCCGAGGCCGGCCCGCCCGTCGACCGCGGAAACGCCCAATCGGTCGGCTGACGCTCAGGACCGGGACCGTTCAAAGGCTCGGACCCGAGCCAGGACTCCGCTACCGTCGTGACTGTGAACGTGGACGACACCGTGGACGGCGAAGGGGCCGGCGGCCGCACCGAGGGCCAAGCCCGCCCCACCACGGGCTTCGAAGTCCATCTCGACGTGTTCGAGGGCCCGTTCGACCTGCTGCTCGCGCTGATCTCCAAGCACAAGCTTGACATCACCGAAGTCGCCTTGTCCCAGGTCACCGACGAGTTCATCGCCTATATTTCGGAGCGCTCCGACGGCTGGGACCTGGATCAGGTCAGCTACTTCCTGGTCGTCGCGGCCACCCTGCTCGACCTGAAGGCCGCCCGGCTGCTCCCCTCCGGTGAGGTGGAGGACGAAGAGGATCTCGCTCTGCTCGAGGCCAGGGACCTGCTCTTCGCCCGGCTGCTGCAGTACCGGGCCTACAAGGAAGTGGCCGGCGTGTTCGCCGCCCGGATGACCGCGGCCGCCCGCCGCTTCCCAAGAAGGGTCCCGCTCGAGCCGCGCTTTGCCGAACTTCTCCCCGAGGTGCTGCTCGGCCTGGGGCCGGCCGAGTTCGCGCGCCTCGCCGCGCTCGCGCTCGCGCCCAAGCCCCCGCCGAAGGTCTCGACCGAGCACATCCACGCCCCAATGCTCAGCATCAAAGAGCAGGCCCGTATCCTGACCGCCCTGCTCAGGAAGCTCGGCCGCGCCAGCTTCCGCCAGCTCACCGCGAACGCCCAAGGCAGCTACGAGGTCGTCGCCTCGTTCCTGGCTTTGCTCGAGCTGTACCGGGAGGATGCTGTGTCCTTCGAGCAGGTCACCCCGCTCGGCGAGCTGTACGTGACGTGGACCGGCCACCACGACGATGCTGATAGCGTCGATGAGCTAACCGAAAGCGACGACTGAATCCAAATATGAGCACTGAACCCGAGGAAGACACGCAAAGCCCAGGCCTGCGCGCCGGCCTGGAAGCGATCCTGCTGGTCGCCGACGAGCCGGTCCCGGTCGTGGTCCTGGCCCAGGTCCTGGAACGGCCCAGGAACGAGGTCAGCGCGGTCCTACACGACCTCGCCGAGGAATACAAATCAGGGGGCCGCGGCTTTGACCTGCGCGAGATCGCCGGCGGCTGGCGCTACTACACGCGCGAGGACTGCGCCCCGCTGGTCGAGCGGTTCGTCAGCGACGGGCAGGAGGTCCGCCTCACCCAGGCCGCGCTGGAGACCCTGGCCGTGGTCGCCTACCGGCAGCCGGTCAGCCGGGCCCGCGTCTCGGCCGTCCGCGGGGTCAACTGCGACAGCGTGATGCGCACGCTGGTGCTGCGCGGCCTGGTCGAGGAAACCGGCACCGACACCGAGACCGGTGCCCTGCTGTACCGGACCACCGGGTACTTCCTGGAGCGGCTCGGCTTGGCCAGCCTGGAGGACCTGCCGGACCTCGCGCCGTTCCTGCCGGAAGACATCGAGGACATCGAGAATGAGAACGCCCGACCCTGACCTCGAAGAGGACTACGCGGACGAAGGGGATGAAAGAGACAGCCTGACCGACGTTCCCGGCGGCGTCCGGCTGCAGAAGGTCCTGGCCGAGGCGGGGATCGGCAGCCGCCGGCACTGCGAGGAACTCATCGGCGCGGGCCGGGTCCAGGTCGACGGGCAGACGGTCCGCCGGTTCGGCGCCCGGGTCGACCCCGAACACCAGGTGATCAGGGTGGACGGGAAGCGGATCCCGGCCCGGCCCGGGCTGGTGTACCTGGCCTTCAACAAGCCGCCCAGGGTGCTGACCGCCATGTCCGACCCCCGCGGCCGGAAGACCGTGTCCGACTTCCTCGGCGACCGGACCGAGCGCCTGTTCCACATCGGCCGGCTGGACTACGACACCGAGGGCCTGATGCTGCTCACCAACGACGGCGAACTCGCGCACCGGCTCGCCCACCCCAGCTTCGAGGTGGCCAAGACCTACCTGGCCGAGGTGACCGGTCCCGTGCCGAAGGACCTCGGCCGGCGCCTCCAGACCGGGATCGAGCTCGACGACGGCGTCGCCGCTGCCGACCGGTTCCGGGTCGTCGACCGGTCGGGAAACAGGGCGCTGGTCGAGATCACCCTGCACGAGGGCCGCAAGCATATCGTCCGCCGGATGCTGGCCGCGACCGGTCATCCGGTCACCCGCCTGGTCCGCACCGACGTGGGCCCGATCCGGCTCGGCAGCCTCAAGCCGGGCGCCTCCCGCGACCTGAGCACCAGGGAAATCGGCGAGCTGTACGCGGCGGTAGGGCTGTAACGTGTGGCGGAGGAGGGAGAAGCCAGGATGACGGTCAGGGCGGTGCGCGGCGCGGTGCAGATCGACACCGACGACCGCGACGCGATACTGGAGGGCACCACCGAGCTCGTGAACGAGGTCATGGCCCGCAACGAGCTCACCACCGACGACGTGATCAGTGTGCTGTTCACGGCCACGCCGGACCTCACCGCCGAGTTCCCCGCTCTGGCCGCACGCAAGCTCGGCTTCCACGACGTGCCGCTGATCTGCGCCGCGGAGATCGCCGTGCCCGGGGCCATGCCCCGTGTCGTCCGGCTGCTGGCGCACGTCGAGACCGACCGCCCGCGGTCCGCCATCCAGCACGTCTACCTGCGCGGCGCCGCCGCCCTCCGCCTCGACATCGCCCAGTGATCGACCCCATGCGGGCCATCATCATCGGGACCGGCCTGATCGGCACGTCGATCGCGCTGGCCCTGCGCGAGCAAGGATGGCAGGTCTGGCTCACCGACTCCGACCCCGCCGCCGCCCAGCTCGCCGCCGACCTCGGTGCCGGCGACCCGCTCCCCGGGATAATCAAGGACCCGGCCGACGTCGCGGTCATCGCCGTACCCCCGGACGCCGTCGCGCCGACGCTGGCCGCCGCGCAAGCCAAGAACCTGGCCCGCTGCTACACCGACGTGGCCAGCGTGAAACAAATGCCGGTAGCCATGGCCCGGGAGCATCGGCTGCGACCTGACCCGCTACGTGCCGGGGCACCCGCTGGCCGGGCGGGAGAGACACGGGCCGGCCGCGGCGCGCGCCGACCTGTTCCTCGGCCGCAGCTGGGCGCTGTGCCCGCTGCCCGAGACCTCGGGCCAGGCCGCCGAGACGGTCACCGACCTGGTCCGCGCGTGCGGCGCGGTCCCGGTCCGCACCGACCCGGCCGCGCACGACCGCTGGGTCGCGCTCATCTCCCACGCGCCGCACCTGGTCGCCGCGGCCATGGCGGCGCGCCTGGAGGAGGCCCCGGGCGACGCCCTGGACCTGGCCGGGCAGGGGCTGCGCGACGTGACCCGGATCGCGGCCGGCGACACCGCGCTGTGGACGCAGATCCTGTCCGCCAACGCCGCGCCGGTCGCCGAGGTGCTCGCCGCGGTGGCCGCGGACCTGGCCGAGGCCGCCCGCATGCTAGCCGACGGCGATGACCCGGACAAGGGCGTAGCGGCGCTGCTGGACCGCGGCCGCTCTGGCGTGGCCCGGATTCCCGGCAAGCACGGCGGCGCGGCCCGGGAGTTCGCGGTCGTCCAGGTGGTCATCCCCGACCAGCCCGGCGAACTGGCCCGGCTGTTCCACGCGACCGGCGCGGCCGGCGTCAACATCGAGGACGTGCGGATCGAGCACTCACCCGGGCTCCCGGTCGGCGTCGCGGAACTCTCCGTCCGCCCCGCCGAGGCTGCCCTGCTGCTCCAGGCGCTGGAGGCAGGCGGCTGGCCGGTCCGCCGCTGAGCGGTACCGGCCAGTGCTCCCTTTCTTTCTTTTCTCTTTTTATTGTCGAGCCGAACGGGCCGTGGTGCGTGCCTCCGCGGGCCGTGCGTGCGCCGGCCGGTGCGGGTCCCACTGGAAGCACCAGAACGAAACCAGTAGGCCGCCCACTACCCATCCGGCCAGGACCGCGAGGTCGTGGACGGACATGATGTCCATGGGGCCCCCGCTGCTGTGGATGAGCGCGCGCGATGCCGCGTCGATCGCCGGCTGGACCGGCAGGTAGGTCATCGCGGTGTTCACCCAGTGCGGCAGGCTCTGGATCGCACCGAACGCCCCGGACAGCACGATCAGCGGGATGTAGGTCAGCATGAGCATAGGCTGGGCTGACTGCGCGCTCGGGATGATGGCCGTGATCGCGGTCCCGGCCGCGGCCAGGGCCAGCGCGGCGAGCATGTCGACGACGAGCAGGCCCAGGACCGCGTGCGCGGTCAGGTGGACCCCGGTCATCCCGACCGCCGCCAGGACCAGGATCAGTCCCGCCGCCGCGGTGACCAGCATGGTGGCTGCGATCCGCCCGGCGAAGTAGGCCCAGGCCGGGAGGGGTGAGACATGCCAGCGGCGCAGCACGCCGTCTTCCCTGGCCACGACCAGCCCGTTCGCGTGGGTGAAGTACGCGATGGCAATCGCACTGAGGGCCACCAGCCCGGCGATCTTCGGTGCCGCCTGCGCCATCGTGATGTGCTGTGCGCTGCCCCGTTCGAGCGCGAGCAGCGCGCCCGGCAGGATCAGGCCCGCCGCGATGGCCCGCGGGTTGCCATGAGCAGGGTCAGCTGGTAGCGGATCTGACTGGCCAGGACGGAGCCGGGACCAGGCCGCCGCAGTGCGATTTCAGACATAGCTCAGTTCTCCCTCGCTGGTCAGCGTCAGGTAGGCGTCTTCCAGGCTGGGCGGCCCGACCTCGAGGCCGGTGAGGTCCACGGAGTTCCCGCGGGCCCAGCCGACCAGCATGGCCAGGTCAGCGGTCACGTCGGCGGACGGCATCGTGAGCACGTTGTGCCCACGTGCTGCGCGAGCGCGCCGGTAGCGCCGGAGCGGGAGACGGCAGGCGGAAGGTAATCACGGGGACCCCGCCCATGGCCCGCAGCTCGTCCGGGGACGCGTCCGCGACCACTCGCCCGTCGGCCAGCACGATAACTCTGTGGGCCAGGTACTGCGCCTCGTCCAGGTAGTGGGTGGTGAGCAGCACGGTGGTCCCGGCCGCGGTGAGGTTCTCGATGACCGACCACAGCCGCGCGTACTTCCGGGTCCAGGCCGGTGGTCGGCTCGTCCAGGAACAGCATCTCCGGCTGGCCGATGATGGCCAGGCCCAGGTCGACCCGGCGACGCTGGCCCCCGCTCAGCGCCCCGATCCTGGTCCTGGCGTCCGAGGCCAGGTCGATGAGGTCGAGGACCTCCGCGATCCGGCGCGGCTTCGGGTACAGTGCCCCGAACATCATCAGCGCCTCGGCGACCGTGAGCTGGGCGTCCAGGCTGGTGGTCTGCAGGACCAGCCCGATCCGGGCCCGCCAGCGCCGGGCCCCCGGTCCGCGGGTTGACGCCCAGGACCTGAACGGTGCCCGCGGTCGGGGCGAGGAACCCCTCGAGGATCTCAATCGTGGTGGTCTTGCCCGCGCCGTTCGGCCCGAGCAGCGCCGTAACCTGTCCCGAGGCGACCTCGAAGCTGACGTCCTGCACCGCGGTGAACCGGCCGTAGCGCTTGACCAGGTCCTTGACGATGATCGCGCTCATCGCTGGAACCCGTTCGCACGACGGGAGCGGACGTAGCGGGTGGATCCGACGGCGATGCCCACGAGCCCGATCCCGGCGATGATGTACATGTGCACCACGGCCAGCCCGACCACGAGGATGACGACGCCGATGAGGACCTGGACGACGGGGGGAAGGAAGAACAGAAGCATGATGACTCCTTAGCTCGATGTCCGGTGCGGACGCTTACAGACTGGCTCGCCGGGCTCTCCCCGGTCTTCGGCGCCAGGGCGGAACTTCGGCCTCCACCCCCGGGTGGCCATCCCTCCGCCCTGGGACTGAGGACGGGCGGAGCGCGCAAACGTAACCTGGTCAACATGACCGCCGAGATCCCCGGGAGCAGCACGCTCGAGGCGGTCCGCGCGGCCCGCGCCAGCCGGGCGAGCTTTCAGCGGCGCATGCTGCCCTTCCTAGTGGTGCTCGTGGGCGCCGTCGCCTACTTCTCGGCCCGGCAGTCACCTCACCTCGGCCTGCACGGCAAGTCCCTGGGCCTGTCGGTGGGCCTGGCCGGCTTCGTCGTCGGCGCCCTCGGCATCCGCCAGACGATGCTCGCCCGTGAGACGTCGGTCCGGCTGGTCGCCCCGCTCTTGGCCCTGCTCCTGCTGAGTTCCGGCCTGCTGATCTGGGCGCAGCCCACCGGACCCGGCGCCAGCGGGTGCGTGGTGGCCATCTCGGTCGCCATGGTCGCCCGGGTGATCCCGTCCCGGGTCGGCATCGCCTTGATCGTGGCCACGATCGGTGCCGCCGCCCTCGTGATCACCGAAACGGCCAGGCCGCAAGAGCGTCACCAGGGGTTCACGGGCTTCCTCGGCACCATCCTGTCCTTCGGCGGCATCTTCCTGTACGCCATGGTGGTCTGGCGGTTCCGCCGGCACGATGAGCAATCTCAGCGGCTGCTGACCCAGATGGAGGAGACCCGCGACGCGGAACTGCGCGCGGCCGCGCTGGCCGAACGGCAGCGGCTGGCCCGCGAGGTGCACGACGTGCTCGCCCACTCGCTGTCCGGTCTGGTCGTGCAGCTCGAGGGCGCCCGGCTGCTCGCGCTGTCCGACCCGGCGGACGGGCGGCTGGCGGCGACCATCGACCGCGCACACCAGCTGGCCCGCAGCGGCCTGGACGAGGCCCGCCGGGCGATCGGCATGCTCCGCGACGACGAACTTCCCGGCCCGGACAAGCTGGCCCTGCTGGCCCGTTCCTTCCAGGCCGATACCGGCGTTTCCTGCCGGTACGCCGAGGCAGGCGATCCGGCCGAGCTTCGCCCGGCGGTCAAGCTCGCGCTCTACCGGGTCACCCAGGAGGCGCTGACGAACATCCGCAAGCACGCCCATCCCGAACGGGTCGAGGTCCGGTTGGAGTACCTGGGAGGGGACGTAAGCCTGACGGTGGAGGATTTTTCCGTTTCCGACGTGAAGGCCGGCGTCCACCGCGGCCATAGGGGACTCCGGCGGGGGCTACGGCCTCACGGGCATGCGGGAGCGCGCCGAGCTGCTCGGCGGTACGCTCACCGCGGCGCCGACCGGTCGTGGCTTCCGGGTCGTGCTTCGGGTGCCTGCATGAGTAGTCCAGGGATCCGCGTACTGGCGGCCGACGACCAGCGGGTGGTCCGCGACGGGCTGGCCATGCTGCTCGGGCTGCTGCCCGGCGTGGAGGTCGTGGGCACCGCCGCCAACGGCGAGGAAGCGCTGGCCATGGCCGGGGAGCTGCGCCCCGACGTGATCCTCATGGACCTGCGCATGCCGAAGGTGGACGGGGTGGAGGCGACCCGCAGGCTGCGCGCCAGCCACCCCGAGATCAAGGTCGTCGTGCTGACCACGTACGCCGACGACCGTTCGGTCATCGAGGCCCTGCGCGCCGGTGCGCTCGGCTACCTGACCAAGGACGCCGGCGCGGACGAGATCCACCAGGCCCTGCGGCGGGTCGCGGACGGCCAGGCCTCCCTCGATCCCGCGGTGCAGATGCACCTGATCGAAGCGATCACCACCACAACTGACAGCAAAGCCACTCCTGACTCACCCGCACCTCAGCTACCTGACGGGCTGACTCCCCGTGAGGCGGAGGTACTGGGACTCATCGGGCCGGCCTGTCGAACGCCGAGATCGCGACCAAGCTGTTCGTCAGCGAGGCCACGGTGAAGAGTCACGTCAACCACATGCTGCCGAAAATCGGCGCCCGCGACCGGGCCCAGGCCGTGGGCTACGCCTACCGGCATGGACTCGTCCCTCCAGGTTCCGTCCGCCGGTAGCATCGCACGGGTGAATATTTCAGCGAGCCTGGACAGCGACACCGGCGAGGAGAGCGGAACGGACGGTGATGTCTCGGGGGGAACGCATCCGCCCCCCAGACCCCCCCTGCTCTTGGGGGGAAACCGTTCCCCCCAAACCCCCTCGGCCCCCTCGGCCCCCTCGGGTCCCCCCGCGACCAGGCCAGGCTCGTCGTCGCGGTCGACGGGCCGTCGGGCGCGGGCAAGTCGAGCGCCTCTCGCGGCGCGGCGATCGCCCTCGGCCTGCGGTACCTGGACACCGGGTCCATGTACCGCGCCCTGACCTGGTGGCTGCTCGAGCGGGGGGTGGACACCGCCGACGCCGGCCTGGTCGGCGAGCTGGCCGCCGAACCGCACATCGAAGTCGGCACCGACCCGCAAGCTCCGTGGGTGCGGGTCAACGGCACCGACGTGTCCGCCGCGATCAGGACCCGCGAGGTGACCAGCGCGGTCAGCGCCGTGGCCGCGGTCCCGCGGGTCCGGGCGCACCTGATCGCGCAGCAGCGGGCCATCATCTCCAGCGCCCCCGGGATCGTCGCCGAGGGCCGCGACATTGGCACCGTGGTCGCGCCCGGCGCCCAGGTCAAGGTGTTCCTCACCGCGGACAGCGCCGCCCGGGCCGACCGCCGGGCCGCCGAGGCCAGCTGGTCAGCCGCCTCCACCCGGGTCGATCAGGAACGCCGCGACCGGCTCGACGCCGCGCAGAGCGCGAAGGCCGACGACGCGGTGGAGATCGATTCCACCCGGCTCGACCTGGACCAGGTGATCGATATCATCGTCCGGCTGGCCCGCGAGCGCGCAGGCGTTCCGCACCCGCGCCAGCAGACCCGATAGCGAAGAGCAGACACTGATGCCAAGCAAGCCTTCCTCCACCGGCAGAGCCCGTGCCCGTGGTGGCCGTCGTGGGCCGCCCCAACGTGGGCAAGTCCACGCTGGTCAACCGCATCCTGGGCAGCCGGCAGGCGGTCGTGGAGGACACCCCCGGAGTGACCAGGGACCGGGTCGCCTACGACGCCATCTGGAACGGGCGGGCGTTCACGCTGGTCGATACCGGCGGCTGGGAACCTTCTGCCGAGAAACCGCCCGCGGCCACGGGCCGCAGAGCGAGCCCAGCCTGGCCGCGCGGGTCGCCGCCCAGGCCAGGGTGGCGGTGGACGCCGCGGACGCGGTCCTGTTCGTGGTGGACGCGACCGTGGGCGTCACCGACGCGGACGCCGCGGTGGCCGCCGTGCTGCGCCGGTCCGGCAAGCCGATCGTGGTCGCGGCCAACAAGGTCGACGACGCCAAGGCCGAGCCGGAGGTCGCTGCGCTGTGGTCGCTCGGGCTCGGCGAGCCCGTGCCGGTCAGCGCGCTGCACGGCCGGGGCAGCGGCGACCTGCTCGACCTGATCCTCGACGCGCTGCCCGACGCGCCGAAGGAAACCGAAGAGGCCGAAGGCGGCCCGCGCCGGGTCGCGCTCCTCGGCCGCCCGAACGTCGGTAAGTCCAGCCTGCTCAACAAGCTGGCCGGTCACCAGCGGGCCCTCGTCGACCCGGTGGCGGGCACGACCAGGGATCCCGTGGACGAGCTCGTCGAGCTGGGCGGCACGACGTGGCGGTTCGTGGATACGGCCGGCATCAGGCGCCGGTTCCGCGAGAATCAGGGCGCGGACTACTACGCCGCGCTGCGCACCGCCGGCGCGCTGGACCGGGCCGAGGTGGCCGTGGTCCTCATCGACGCGAGCGAGCCGCTCACCGAGCAGGACCTGCGGATCGTCTCCATGGTGATCGAGGCCGGCCGGGCCCTGGTCATCGCGTACAACAAGTGGGACCTGGTCGACGAGGAGCGGCAGCACTACCTGGAGCGGGAGATCGACCGGCAGCTGCATACCGCCCGCTGGGCGCCGCGAGTGAACATCTCCGCGGCTACCGGGCGGCACACCGACCGGCTGGTGCCCGCGCTGGAGAAGGCTCTGGCCAGCTGGGAGACTCGGGTCCCGACCGGCAGGCTCAACGCCTGGCTCACCGGCCTGGTGGCCGCGACCCCGCCGCCGGTGCGCGGCGGCCGGCAGCCCAAGATCCTGTTCGCCACCCAAGCCGGGATCCGGCCTCCGCACTTCGTGCTGTTCGCGTCCGGGTTCCTCGAGGCGGCGTACCGCCGGTTCGTCGAGCGGCGGCTGCGCGAGGAGTTCGGCTTCGAGGGCAGCCCGGTGCAGGTCTCGGTGCGCGTCCGGGCCAAGCGCGAGAACCGTCCCGGCCGCCGTCCGGCCGCGCGGGCCCAGCGGCGGCGCTAACACTGCGAACGCGTCGGGCGGCGGGGCGGGGGAGGGGCTGGCGTCCGCGTCGGTGACCGGCTTCGCGCCCGCCGTGAACCGCGCAAGCTCCTCGCCGTGCCGTACGCGGCCAGGCATCGGATCCGCGGCCGCCAGCCGGGTGAGCCGGCCGGTCGGGAGCGGCTCCGGGCTCGCCACCAGCACCAGGTTCCCGAACCTCCGGCCGCGCAGCACTCCAGCATCGGCAATGAGAGCCACCTGCGGAAACACCGCGCGCGCCGTCGCGACCTGCGCCCGTGCGTGCGCCAGCGGCGCGCCGTCCGCCACGTTGGCCGCGAACACGCCCTCTTCGCTCAGCACCCGCCGGACGGCGCTCACGAATTCGACCGTGGTGAGATGGGCCGGAGTGCGCCCCCCGGCGAACACGTCCGCGATCACCACGTCGTAGGAGCCGCGCCGCAGCCGCTCGAGCACCTCCCGCGCGTCCCCGACCCGGACTCTGACCCGGACCCGGCGCAGCGGCAGCCTGAGCCGGACCAGGTCCACCAGTGCCGCGTCGACCTCGACGGCCAGCTGCGGTGAGCCCGGCCGGCTCGCCGCCACGTACCGGGCCAGGGTGAGGGCCCCGGCCCCCAGGTGCAGCACGCGCAGCGGCTGCCCTGGCGGTGCCGCCGTGTCGATCACGTGCCCCAGCCGCCGGACGTACTCGAAGTCCAGGTAGCCGGGGTCCTCCAGGTCGACGTGCGACTGCGGGACGCCGTCGACCAGCAGCATCCACGCCGCCCGCCGGTCGGCGTCCCGCAACAGCTCGGCCCGGCCGTGCATCGCCTTCGGCGCCGTCGACCGGGCCCGGAGTCGCCCGCCTGCCCATAACGTAAGTATGGTAGGTACGACCACGCCGCCAGGGAGGTCCGCATGGCTGTCGAGCAATCCGGAGCCGAAGCCGCACCGGACGCGGCCCAAGTCGCCCAGCCTGCCGATGCCGCAGGTCAGGCTGACGACGCGCCGCCGAGCGCCCAATCTGACTTCGACGAGCTGAAGCGCAAGTTCCGCGAGGCGCTCGACCGCAAGCGCGGCGCTCACGCCAGCGCGGAAGGCGCGCACGACACCAGCAAGGTGCACGGCTCTCATGGCCCCGCCGTCAGCCGCCGCTCGTTCCGCCGCAAGAGCGGCGGATAGCGTTCTCAGCCCGGGACGATGACCGGGACCGCACGGAACCAGCTGCGGTCCTCGGTGAGGTAGCGGTCCAGGCGCAGTCCCGCCGCGGCGAGCGCCGCCGTCAGGCCAGCCTCGTCCAGGCGCGTCGTGGTAAACGTCTGCGTCCAGCGCCGGTCACCAGCCACGTACTCGACGGTCGCCGAGACCAGGTTCGGGGCCGGACGTGACACGTCACGCATCCGCATGATGACGCCGTCCCGCGTCACCTCGCTGTCCCGCGCGTCCTCGAACCACGAAGGGCTGTGCTGCTGGACGATCACGCACCCGTCGTCGGCCACGTGCCGCCTGCAGGCGTCGAGGAAGATACGCCTGGTCTTGTCGTCCGCGTTGATCAGGTGCGAGGCCAGCAAGACCGCGCCGAACCGGCGCCCGAGGGACAGATCCTGGATCCGTGCGCACACCGTCTCGGCGCCGCGGACATGCGCCAGCATCTCCGGCGACTCGTCCACGGCCACGACCGGGTGCCCCAGCGCGATCAGCGGATGGGTGACCCGCCCGGCCCCGCAGCCGAGCTCGAGAATGGACGCTCCCGGCCCGGCGGCCTCGTGCACGATGGCCGGCTCGCCGAAGTCCGGCAACATCGCGTAGAAGTCGACCGCACACCCATCAGGCGTGATCACACCAGGCCCTGTCCCGTACGACCGTGGCACCGCGCTCATGCCCCCATTCTGAGGAACGGTGCGGCGGCAGAGGCACGGCGCGGCGGCAGAGGCACGGCGCGGCGGCAGAGGCACGGCGCGGCGGCAGAGGCACGGCGCGGCGGCGGTGGCAAACAGGATGAGCCGTTCGCCGGGGGGAGCGGTCAGGCCGGGGCGGACGCGGGGGGTGTGGCCGCGACCCAGAGGTGGCTGGGCCCGGCTCGGTCGGCTTCAGTGTCCGGGGTGAAGTCATCGGGCTGCGCGGGATTCCCGAGGTCGTGCCCGGCGGACTGGCCGCGCGGACCAGACTGGCCGCGGGGACCAGACTGGCCGCGGGGACCAGAGTGGCCGCGGGGACCAGAGTGGCCAGCGGCCTGATGTGGTTCGTAGGTCGCCGGGAGGTGGAACCAGACCGTGGTGCCGGCCGGGTCCCGCAGGTAACCCCACTGGGCGGCCAGCTGCTGGACCAGGAACAGCCCGTGTCCCTCCGCCGCGTAGAGGTCACCCTTCACGACGGGAGTGCCCGCCGAACCGTCATCGATGATCTCGACCAGGATGCCGCGCGAGACACCGATCACCACGATGGTGATGGTGCCGCCATCGACACCGGACTTGGTGTGCTGAATGGCGTTGGTGACGATCTCTGACGTTAGTAATGTCGCCGCGTCATCGTCCGCGCCGACCTGGTTCGTGCCGAGCGTGCGGGCCACGAAGGCCCTGGCCAGGCCAACCTGTTCCGGGCGTCCCGGTATGGTCAGGGAGCCGAGCACCATGGCGCGCGGGTTCCGCGCGGCGCTCCGCGCCCCCCGCCCCCCGGCGGGCCTCGAGTCTCCCGGCCTCCCTTCGGTCCCGCGCCGCGGATGTCGGGAATTGCCGGCGGGCGTTTCCATATCGACTGCCTCCCACTATCGCCGAGATCGTCTCACCGGTTCGCGACCAGGGGCCCAGGGGCCCAGGGGCCAGGGGGGCCATTGCCGGCCCCTCCAGCTCCAGAGTGCCACGCCAACGACACGTGCCACCGCGGTACCACTGATCGCCGCTTACCACCAAAATCAACCTCGGACGTGCAAACGAGCCGTTGACGCCGGTGCGGCCTTCCGTATGCCTGGCGTATCGCCGGAAATGCGGGTGAAGGCCGTTATCTGGCCGTATCCTTACTAGTGAAAATTGTCCTAATTTATACCTTTCAACTGGTCGGCCTGGCCTGGCGTCAAACCCGATGATGAGCCCGACAGTACCCAGGACGCAAGTGCGTAGAGCAAATTTCCTAGGTGAAATCCTAGATGAAATCTTAGATGAGATTTCAAACTTGCTGTTGGTGCTGTATCGTACTGGTTGTCACGGACGACGTGGAGTGTTGCACTTACGCTCCCGATGCAAGTGAGACGGCTTGGTCATTCGCATCGTCCGAGCGCTCGGCTGGCTCGATGAAACGGATGAGGAGGTGAGCTCCGGTGCCCCTTGGCCCTACCGTCCGTAGACGTCGGCTCGGTGCCGAGCTCCGCCGTCTCCGCGAAGCACACTCGCTCAAGCTCGAGGAAGTAGCCGAGCAGCTCGGCCTGGCTCCGTCAACCCTCTCTCGCATCGAGACCGGCAAGGCGCCTACCAAGTCGGCGTACCTGACCGCGATGCTCGGGATGTACCACGTGGAGGACCCCGCGGCGCGGAAGGTGCTCGTCGACATGGCCCGCGAGGGCCACCGCAAGGGCTGGTGGTCGATCTACGACGACGTCCTGCCCAGCGGGTTCGACATCTACGTCGGCCTGGAGGCGGAGGCCAGCGCGCTGCGCAGCTACGAGACCGACGTGGTGCATGGGCTGCTGCAGACCACGGACTATGCCGTGGCCGTCCTGCGCGAACTGCGGCCGAGGGACAGCGAGGAGCAGATCTCACGGGTGGTGGACCTGCGGATGCAGCGGCAGCGGCTGCTGGACCAGGATCCGCCGCTTGACCTGTGGCTGATCCTCGACGAGGGTGCGATCAGGCGGAACATCGGCGGGGCCAAGGTCATGCGGCCTCAGCTCGAGCACTTGATCCAGGCCAGCCGGTGGTCGAACGTGACCCTGCAGATCCTGGCCTTCGAATCCGGTGCGCACGCGGGACTGGTCGGGCCGTTCTCCATTCTCGAGTTCCCCGAGCGAGGCGACTCTGACGTCGCCTACACCGAATCCGTGGGCGGCATGATCTACCTGGAGAAGGAACGGGACGTCCGGGTCTGCGCCGAAGCCTTTGACCGGATGCGCGCCGCGGCGCTTTCCCCGGCCGCTTCAGTCGAGCTGATCCAGCAGGTCCTGGAAGAGCCCACCTGACCATGACTCATCCAAGAGAAGCACACGATCAACCGGAAAGGAGAGGACGGATGGACACCGACCTCGACAGCCTGCTCTGGTTCAAGAGCAGCGCCAGCAGCGCAGCTGGGTGCGTGGAAATAGCGCACCTGCCTGACGGAGGTGTGGCGGTCCGCGATTCGAAGGACCGTGCCAGGACCCCGCACGTGTTCAACCGGCACGAGTGGGAGTGCTTCCTCATCGGCGCCAAGAACGGGGAGTTCGACCTTCCCGTCTCCTGAGCGCAGCACCCCGGGGGCCTGCGGGGTCTTTCCAGCCAGTACCAAGGACGTCAAGACTGGGGGGAGAGGGCGGGCGGTGGTCCGTCCGGACCACCGCCCGCCGCATGTCCGCGGCCAGGAAGGACATCCCTGGGCCGCGGCCTGAGGCGTTCTGCGCAGCCGGGAGCTACAGCTCTTCCTCCAGCTCGTCGATGATCGCGGTCAGGATGCTTGGCGTGTGGTTGGGCTTCGCGGCCACGATGCTGAGGCGTTCCATGGCCAGCAGGTACCGGTCGACGTCGGATTTCTTGTCGAAGTAGAGAGCGCTGGTGAGGTGTTCCAGGTAAGCCACATCCGGCAGGTCCGGCTCCGCGAACCGCAGAATGGTGAACCCGCTGGGCACGGCGTGGCCGCCCATGCCGCACGGGATGATCTGCTGGGTGAAGTTTGGCCGGTTGCTCAGGCTGAGCAGATAGCGGAGCTGGTCGCGCTGGATCTCCTTGCTGCCGACCGGCCGCCGCAACGCCGTCTCCTCGATGATGGCCCACAGCTTGAGCCGTCCTTCGGTGAACCGGCGCTGCCGCTCCTTTCGCAGGATGACGTGCCGTTCCGCTTCGCCGAGGGGGATGTCGCAGACGGCCAGGACCGCGGCCGTGTAGGTCGGGATCTGCAGCAGGCCCGGTACGAACTGCGGCTCGTAGACCCGGATGGATGTCGCCGCCTCTTCCATCCCGACATAGGACTGGAACCAGTCGGGCAGGATGTCGTTGAACCGGTGCCACCAGCCGGGGCGGTTGGCCTGCTCGGCCAGGGTCAGCAGTTGCTCCCGCTCGAGCGGGCCGACGCCGTAGAAGGTAAGCAGGTCGAGCACGTCGATCTCGCGGATGGCATTCCGGCCCAGCTCGATGCGGCTGATCTTGGACTCCGATCCGCGGATCGCCTTCGCCGCGGCCTGCGCGCTGATCCCCCGGCTCTCCCGGAGCCTGCGCAGCTGGGTGCCAAGCAGGATGCGCAGCACAGTTGGCCCTTCCGTCGCCTCTGGCATGTCGCCTCCCAGGTCCGCCAAGCCAAGGAATTCTATTACGCAATTGCGTGGCAAGGCGTTGCCATCTCAAACTTCGGTAATCGTGATGATATCCCAGATGGGATTGCACGCCCACCCCCAATGTCGACCTCTCGGCCTGGCTTAACCGGACAGTTCTGTCTAGTCAAAGGTCATTGGCGGATCGAGGCCGTGATCGTTCTCCGGCGGGCGGCCGGGCGCCCCGGCGCCCGCCCAGCCGCAGCGGGGCGGTTATGTTTTCCCGGCCTCCCAGAACCTCTAATGTCCCAGGACCGAGGACACCAAAAAGAGCTGGTGAGAGGGCCTGCACCGTGGCGGTGGCGGCGGGCGGCAGGCCGTGGCCCAGGCGGATCAGCTACCGGGCGCCGGACCCCGTAAACCCAGTAAGGGCTCGTAAAACACAAAGAAATGCCGGGTAAAAGAACGGGAGGAAAATCACGCCGATGAGCGGTGACGGCCCGCAGGCGCCATACGCCTCGCCGGATCCTCCAGGCCGTGATGACTGGCGGACGACATTCCGGCCCGACATTCCGAGTTCAGCGCGGATTTACGACTATTTCCTCGGCGGCAAAAACCATTTTCAGGCCGACCGGGATGCGGCCGACCAGATCGCCACGTATCTGCCGAATATACGTGAAGCCGCCCGGGTCAATCGCGCCTTTGTGCGCCGGGCGGTCCGCTACCTGGTGAGCGAGGCGGGAATCAGGCAGCTGATCGACATCGGCGCGGGGCTGCCGACGATGGGGAACGTGCACGAGGTGGCGACGGCCGCCCATCCGGCCGCGCGCGTCGTCTACGTCGATCACGACCCGGTGGTGCTCGCGCACGCCAGGAACATGCTGCAGGGCACGCTCGTAGCCCGGAAGCCGTAGCTGCGTAGGGCAGGCGGATAGCTACGGTCCGTTCGGTACTAATGGTCTTATCGCGGCCCCGGCCCACGTGGCGGGAATCCCTAAAATAGGTCCATGCGCTATAGGCCGCTGGGTGAATCGGGACTCGTGGTATCGGTGGCCGGGCTCGGCTGTAACAACTTCGGCGGGCGCCTGGATACCGACGGGACGCGCGCGGTGGTGGACGCGGCCATCGACGTCGGCATCACCCTGTTCGATACGTCGGACACATATGGCGGAGGCGGCGGGTCAGAGCGCGCGCTGGGCGAGATCCTCGGCCGACGCCGGGACCAGATCGTCCTGGCCACCAAGTTCGGGCACCAGGGCGCGGACATGGGCTACGGGCCGGCGGCGGGCGCCAAGGGCGGCCGGGCCTACATCCGGCGGGCCGTGACCGAGTCGCTGCGGCGGTTGCGCACCGATTACATTGACCTGTACCAGCTGCACACGCCGGATCCGGTGACTCCGGTCGAGGAGACCATCGCGGCACTGCACGAGCTGGTCGCCGAGGGCAAGGTCCGGTATCTGGGCCATTCCAACTTCTCCGGCTGGCAGCTCGCCGACGCCGCGCACCTGGCGGCGATCGCCGGCCGCACCCCGTTCATCTCCGCCCAGAATCACTGGTCGCTGCTCGAGCGCGCGGCCGAGGCGGATGTCGTGCCCGCGGCCAGGCACTTCGGCCTGGGCGTGCTGCCCTACTTCCCGCTGGCCAACGGGCTGCTGACCGGGAAGGTGCGGCGGGGTCAGCCGGTCCCGGCCGGGAGCAGGCTGGCCAGCCGCGCGGGCTACGTCACCGACGAGAAGCTGGCCAAGGTCGAGGCCCTGATCGCCTGGGCCCAGGAGCACGGCGTCACGATCCTGGAGACGGCCATCGGCGCCCTGGCCGCCCAGCCGGGCTGCTCGTCGGTGATCGCGGGGGCGATGACCCCGGAGCAGGTGAAGGCGAACGCGGCGGCGTCGGAGTGGATCCCGTCCGCGGCCGAACTGGCCGAGATCGATCAGATCGTCCCGCCCCGCCGGTGAGCTGGGGCCAGCAGGCGGCCGGGATCAGCCGCCGGCCTCCGCCCAGCCGGTACAGGGCCGCGACGTTCGCGCGGAACATGGATGAGTACGAGACCTGCGGGGTGAGGCCGCCCTGCTCGTATCCGCCGATGACCCCGATCACCGTGCCCTGCCCGGTCAGCGGGTTGACGTCGGCCAGGAACGGTCCCCCGCTCGTCCCGTCGGTGTAGCCGCCGCAGTCGAACTCGAGCTGATCCGACATCGGCTCCCTGGTCCAGTTCCGGCAGGCGATCGGCTTATTGGTGGCGTCCGGGTACCCGATGACCTCGACCAGCTGCCGGGCCGGCGTGCCGGTCTCGAGCTGTTCCGCCCCGGTCACGTCCTCGATCGGCACGATCGAGGAGGACTGGCCGACCTGGAGGAAGGCGACGTCGTCGTCCGGGTCAGACAAGGCCTTCCACGATCGGTCCGTGTAGATCCTGGTCACTCTCCACACCCCATACGGGGGCTTCGCGCCGCCGTTATAGCCGGGCACGAACACCAGGCCCGAGGTCCCGCTCACGCAGTGCGCGGCGGTAACGACCAGGTCGCCGCCTGGGCTGTTGACTACGCTGGCCGTGCAGAAATGACGGCCGAGCTTGCCGTGGGACGTGGTGAACAGCGCCCCGACCGCCGGGGTGCCCGCGAAGGCCCGCCCGTTCTGCGAGGTTGACACCAGGTGCCGGACCACCCGCGCGAAACTGGAGGCGATGCCGCCGGCGGCGCCTTCGACCGGGGTCACCGTGACGGCCACACCGACGCCCAGCGCGGTGATGAGCACGGCCACGACCGACGTCCGGGAGAACCAACGTGCCCGCTTGCGCGGGCCGTTATCGTCCCCGGGCCGGGCGCTCCTCGTCGCCGCGGGCCGCCGGGTCCCGCCCCGCTGGCCGCGCCGCTGGCAACCGCACCTGCTCCCGTTCTCCCTCGCTATGTCACGAATTAGGGTTGATACCTAATTGTGATGTACAGGATGCGACAGTACCAGAGGCAATCCCGCAAGGACGGTCAGAAATCGCTGTTGGAGCTGGGGATTCCCTGAGAGAAGCCTGCGGGCTCACCTCAGGTCGGGACGATCGATGTTCCAAGTGCCTGTGAAGCCGCCGACGGCCAGACGCTCAGACAGGCGCACCAGCGGGCACTGGCCCGGGGCATTCCGATCGCGATCTACACCATGGACATGTTCGCGACCGGCCACGACGACGACAACCGGGCTGTGGTGCGCCGTCGCCGCCGCTGACCTGCAATTCGCCGGGCTGGCCCTGCACGGGCCGCGCAACGCCGTGGACAAGGTACTCAAGGGCGCTACGCTGCATAGATGAAAGCAGCCTTGTACCGGAGCACCGGACCGGCAGCTGAGGTGCTGCACGTCGAGGAGATCGAACGGCCGCAGCCGGGGCCGGGGGAGGTCCTGGTCCGGGTGCACGCCTCGGGTGTCAACCCCACCGACTGGAAGACCCGTGCGGGGATGACGCCGCGCTCCATCGACGGCTTCCAGGTCCCGCACCAGGACGGCGCGGGGATCATCGAGGCGGTGGGCCCCGGCGTCGACCCGGGGCGCGTGGGGGAACGGGTGTGGCTGTGGCTGGCCGCGGCCGGGCGGCGCTGGGGGACGGCCGCCGAGTGGACCGTGGTGCCTGAGCGGCAGGCCGTGCTGCTACCCGACGGCGCCTCGTTCGACCTGGGCGCCTCGCTGGGCGTGCCGGCCCTGACCGCGCACTACTGCCTGTTCTGCGACGGTCCGGTGAACGGAAAGACCGTACTGGTGGCCGGAGGTGCCGGGGCTGTCGGTCACTACGCCATTGAATTGGCCAAACGGGCCGGGGCGCGTGTCATCACGACCGTGAGCAGCGGCGAGAAGTGGACGCTGGCCGAGAAGGCGGGCGCGGATCTGGTGGTGAACTACCGCACTGCGGACGCGGCCGGGGAGATCCGCGCGTACGCTCCGGCCGTTGACCGGGTGATCGAGGTGGCGCTCGGCGCCAACCTCGCGCTCGACTTGGCCTTGTCGCGGGCCGGGGCCACGGTCGTGACCTACGCGGCCGAATCCGCCGACCCGGTCCTGCCCGTCCGTGCCTGCATGAGCGCCAACGTGATCCTTCGGTTCGTCCTGCTGTACGGCGTCCCGGCGGCGACGCTGGAACACGCGGCCGCCGACATCACCGCCGCGCTCGCCGCGGGCGATCTCACCGGCCTGCCCGTGCACAAATACCCGCTGGACCACATCGCCGCCGCGCACCAGGCCGCCGAAGCCGGCGTCGTCGGCAAGATTATCGTCACGCTCTAGGGCGGGCCCGGGAGAAAAGCAGGGGCGAAAAGCAGGGGCCGGGGCGGCGCGGGCGGGGTCGCGGCCGGCCGTTCCTGGCCGGGCGGGGCTGGCCGCTACTTCTTGTTAGGGAAGACCCCGGTGTGCTTGGTGCCGCCGTAGAAGATCTGCGTGCCGACACGGTCGAGCTGGCCCCGGCCGTCGCACCTGCGGCAACGCCGGTACGTGCCGGTGAAGACGGCACCGAAGTGCCTGCCGCTCATGTTGCACCGAGGGCACTTGCGCAGAGGGTGAATACGCAGTGACACCAAGTAACCGACGGCAATAATAACGATGATGAGAATCAGCATCCCGAGCTCCTATCCTGCCCACGCTGAAATCGCCCGTAGCCCCGTGCCGTTCGTGGGTTTTACGGGTTTACAGGCCCCAGGCTCTGCCACCAAGCAGAGCGACCCAGCGCGAGTTGACCACCGCCGCCGACACCAGAGGTCCAGGCTCACCCCCAGTGCCGACTCACTAGCACAGAGTAAATCATCCTGGATGTATATGTGAAGGATTTTGTCACGGTAGTTCGCACCATGAGCCCACTTACCTAATTTTGACGTATCTTCCCCACGAGCCCACCCCTGATATCAGCCAAGTCAGCGGTACGCGCTGATACCCAGCTTCACCGCTAGCCCGAGCCCGCACAGGCTGACGAAGACGCGGAACGCCCCGGCGGGGACCCGGCGAGCGATCTTGGGCCCGATCCACCCGCCGATGAGGAAGCCCGCCGCGAGCGGCACCACAAGTTTCCACCGCACGTCGCCGAACAGCGCGAAGCACGCCGCGGCCATGGCGTTCGCCATCCCGGACACCGCATTCTTGATCGCGTTGACCCGGACCAGCGGCTCGGTGATCATGGCGCTGAGCACCACCAGCAGCATGACGCCCGCGGCCGCGCCGAAGTACCCCACGTACAGGGCGACCGCGAACAGCGCCGCGCCCAGCGCCAGACGGCGTTTGGTGTCCAGGACCGCGTGCGGGGTCAGCATGCTGATCCTGGGCTGGACGAGGAGCACCAGCGACGCGCCGCCGATCAGTACCGGGACCACCACGGTGAACGTGCTCGCCGGGGTCAGCAGCAGGATCACTGCCCCCGCCGCGCCGCCGAGCGCGGTGATGACGCCCAGCCGGAGCACCCGCCGGCCCTGCCCGGCCAGTTCCGGCCGGGACCCGGCCGCGGAGCCCGCCCCGGTGAGCACCAGCGAGACCGTGTTGGTCATGTTCGCCGCCAGCGGCGGCACCCCCAGCGCGAGCAGCGCCGGATAGGTCACCAGCGAGGCGATGGCGGCCACCGTGCTCAAGATGCCGCCCGCCGTCCCGGCGGCCAGCAGCACCAGCGCCTCGGAGAATCTCATCTGAAGCAAGGATGACGCACTCCCGGCTGGCCCCGTACCGCCGTACGCCCCGCGCGCGTGTGATCCGCATCGCACCGCTAGCATCGCCTCATGTCCGGACCGGGCGGGAGCGAGCTTGATCGCGGGTGGCCAGGCGACTGGAGCGAACGGATGGCCGGCCGGGGATGCCCGCTCTGCGCCGCCCTGGGCCAGGGTGACAACGACTACGTGGTGAGCGTCTTCACCGGCGAGTTCGCCAGCTGAGGGGTGTACGTCGTCGCCCGCTCGCTGAAGGCCCACTAGGCTTCGGTCATGGTCCGGGAGGTGGTCCGCAGGCGAGGGCAGACGGTCGGCAGGCCTGAGCGGATACTCGCTGCCGCCCGGCGCCCGTGGGCGCGGGAGGTGGCGGTGCTGGCCGCCTACCTGGCGGCCGGAGTGGCGGCGACCTGGCCGCTGGGGTCCTACCTCACGGGCAGGCTGCCAGCCAGCCGGGACGTCGCCGTCTACGTCTGGGACATGTGGTGGGTCGCCCACCAGATCGTCGGTTTGCACAACCCGTGGTCCACCACCCACCTGGCCGCGCCGGCCGGGCTCCAGCTCGGGTACCACACGCTCGTGCCACTGCTCGCCGCCCTGATGACTCCGGTCACGCTGGCCTTCGGCCCTTCGGTCGCCTACAACCTGCTGGTCGTCGCCGTACCCGGCCTGGCCTGCTACGCGATGTACCGGGTGGCCCGGCTGTGGCTGCCCACGCTGGCAGGCGCGATCGCGGCCGGGGCGTTCTTCGGGCTGTCGGCGATGCTGACCTACCAGGCCTGGTATCACCTCAACATCGCGTACGGCACGGTGTTCCTGCCGCTGACGCTGGAGGCCGCCGTCCGGCTGCGCCGCGGTCCCACGATCGGCCGGGGCGTGATCCTGGGCGTCGTGCTCGGCGCCTCGGCGCTGGTCAACCAGGAGTCAGCGGTGATGGCCCTGATCGTGGCCGGGCTCGCCGTGGTTCCGTGGCTGGCGGGTACGCGGGCGTGGGCCACGGCGATGACCCGGCTCCGGGCCGTGGCGGCGGCGGGGGCCGCGGGCGTGGTGGTGGCCAGCCCGCAGCTGGTCGCGATGATCCAGCAGGCCCGGGCGGGGGGGAACGCCACGAGCGCGGCCTCGCTCGGGTACGCCACGTGGGTGGCCAACGTGCCCAGCCTGTTCGCGCCCTCGCCCCGGCTCGCTGACGACGGGCTGATCGGCCTGGGGCACATCTATATCTCTCAGACTCGCCTGGAGACGCTGAACACCTTCGGCGTGGTACTGAGCCTGCTCGCGGTCCTGGGCCTGGTCGTGAGCTGGCGCCGGCGCAGCGCCTGGCTGCTCCTGCTGCTCTGGCTGGGCGGCGCCGCGCTGGCGCTCGGGCCGGTGCTGTACGTGGGCCGCCACCGCTACCTGCCGCTCGCCCAAACCTGGGACGGCGTGCGGGTCTCGGCGCTGATGCCGTACACCTGGTTCATCAGGGTTCCCGGGCTGTCGGTCTTCCGCGAGGCCGACCGGCTGGCCCTGCTCGGCCTGGTCGGCGCGGCCCTCCTCGCCGGTGCCGCGGTGGACTGGCTGGCGGGGCGGCGGGTCTGGCCGGTGATCCTCGTCGTCGCAGTCCTCGGCGCCCTGGAGGCGGGCTGGTCCGGGACTCCCGGCGGGCTCCCGGTCATGCCGACCACGTTCCCGGCCCTGGACCGCCCGATCGCCGCTGATCACTCCGGCTCGATCGTGGTCGACGTTCCGTTCGGGCTGGATAACGTCCCGTCCTACGGACTGGAGCCGGCCCCCCAGGCCATCTTGATGGCGACCGCCGATGGTCATCCCCGGGCCATCTGCTACACGTCCTGGGTGCCCACCAAGACCATCGCCGCGATCGAGGCTCATCCCTTCTATGTCCAGCTCAACCGGGCCCAGCTGGGGCGGACCGTGGGACGGGACCAGGTCGCGAAGGCCCGCGCGGACCTGCGCGACCTGCACGTGGGCTGGGTGGTGGTGTGGCTGCCGAAGCCGGATCAGTCCCTGTCGCGGTACCTGTCCGCCACCGGCTTCCGCTTCGCCTACCGGGCCGACGGGGCCTCGGTCTACCGGCCCGTTAAACCCCGTTTAAGCCCGTTTAAGCCCGTTTGAGCCGAAGTACGTCGGCCAGCCGCGCCCCACGTGCCCAGCCTGATCCTGGCCAGGATCCAGACCGCCTCCACCCCGTCTCGCCAGGTGATCTTCTTGCCCGCTTCGCGGCTGCGGGCCCGGTAGGTGATCGGCACCTCGAACGGGCGGATCCCGCGGGCCAGCAGCTTGCCGGTGATCTCGGCTTCCATGCCGAATCCCTCGGAGGTGATGCGCAGGCTCCGCAGCAGATCCACGGGCATGAGCTTGAAGCAGGTCTCCAGGTCGGCGATGTACGCGTTGAACAGGACGTTCGCGATGGTGGTCACGGCCTTGTTGCCCATGACGTACCAGAACGAATACGCCGCGTGGCTGCCGAAACCCCGGTTGCCGTACACCACCTCGGCCTCGCCGCTCAGCACCGGTTCGAGCAGCTTGGGGATCTCCTCGGGCTGGTACTCCAGGTCCGCGTCCAGGGGAACCATGAAGTCACCGGTCGCCGCGGCGACCGCGGTGCGGATCGCGGCCCCCTTGCCCCGGTTCGCCGGGTGCCGGAGCTTGACCAGTCGCTCGTCGTCGAGGTGGCTGAGGATCTCGGCGGTTCCGTCGGTGCTGGCGTCATCGACGATCACCACCTCCACCGGGCAGGGAAAGTCGACGTCGAGGACCCGCTTGACCACGGTCTGCACGGTCCTGGCCTCGTTGTACACGGGCATCAGGATGGAGAGCTTCACCGCGCCGCTCATGACGCACGTTCCCGGAACCACTCGATGGTGCGGCCCAGGCCTTCCTCCAGGCCGACCTCGGGCTTCCAGCCGAGGACCTCGCGGGCCAGGTCGATACGCGGCTGCCGCACCATCGGGTCGTCCTGCGGGCGAGGAACGAAGGTGATCGGCGACTGTGACCTGGTCATGCGCCGGATCGTCTGCGCCAGTTCCAGGACCGACAGCTCACTGGGGTTCCCGATGTTCATCGGGCCGGGATGCGAGGACCGCAGCAACCTCAGGATGCCTTCGATGAGGTCGCTGACGTAGCAGACCGAGCGGGTCTGGCCGCCGTCGCCCGACACGGTGATCGGCTCGCCGCGCAGCGCCTGGCTGATGAACGTGGGAATGGCGCGCCCGTCGTCCGGGCGCATCCGCGGACCGTAGGTGTTGAAGATGCGGACGATCTTGGTATCCACGCTGTGGTTCTTGCCGTACGCCACCGTCAGCGCTTCCGAGAAGCGTTTTGCCTCGTCGTAGACGCCGCGCGGGCCAACCGGGTTCACATTGCCCCAGTAGTCCTCGCTCTGCGGGTGGACCAGCGGATCGCCGTAGACCTCGGAAGTAGAGGCGAGCAGGAAGCGCGCGCCTTTCTCCCGGGCCAGCCCGAGCGCGTGGAGGGTCCCGATCGAGCCGACCTTGAGCGTCTCTATGGGCAGCTCGAGGTAGTCGACCGGGCTGGCGGGGGAGGCGAAGTGGAGCACCGCGTCCACCGGGCCGCCCACGTACAGGTACTCGGTCACGTCGTAGCGCATCAGCCGGAACCTGGGGTTCTCGATCAGGTGCGCCAGGTTGGCCGGGGTCCCGGTACAGAAGTTATCCAGGCATATTACCGAGCAGCCATCGGCCAGCAGCCGTTCGCAAAGGTGCGAGCCGAGGAACCCGGCTCCGCCGGTGATGACGATGGTCTCCAGGCCAGACATGTCCATTCCCTCCGTAAAGGAGCTAACCTACCGCTCCCTCCGTAAAGGAGCTAACCTACCGCGCGAAGCGTGGAGCACGGGCTGCCGCCACGCGAGCATGTCGCCGACCTGGATGGTCGGCGGCCCGAACTCGGCGGCCAGGTAGCGTCCGAGCCGCGTGTCCCGGGTGGTGACGGCGACGATCGCGGTCAGATGCCAGTAGGCGAGATCCGCGCGCAGCTGCGCCGGGGAGGGCGCGTGCGCGCCCGGCGACCCGAGGTAGAGCGCCTCGAGGTACTTCGCGGTCGGGCGCCGGTTGTAGATGTAGCTGGTGGCCTGGCCGTCCGGAGCGGGCGCGATGGTCGCGCCGCCGCCCACCATCGAGCCGGGCACGCCGGATTCGGCCTGCCAGCGCGTGCCCAACCTGAGATCAGGGATCAGGAGCACGTGGTCACTGGCTGCCAGCCGGAGATCGGCGAAGGCCGCCCGCCAGCCGGCCGGCAGCGGGCTGACGCCGGTGACCGTTACCGGCCGCGGGATCAGCGGCAGCACGGCCAGCACCGCTACCGCCCCCGCCAGCAGCCCGATCAACCGGGGATGCCCGGCCCGCACCCCCAGTCCGCGCGCCCGGTCCAGCGCGAACGCGAGCAAGGCCCCAGCCGCCCCGGCCGCGAGAATCGAGAGCCGATCCGGGAGCAGGTCGGCCAGCAACGGGACGTGCTGCAGCCAGTGCCAGGGGAGGACCCAGACCGGGTAGCGCCACCCGTCCACCGTCCCTGGGACCGCGCCGAAGGAGAACAGCTCGAGCAGCGCGAAGGTCACCGCGGTCAGCCGGACCCTCGGATCCCGCCAGAAGCAGACCGCGGAGACGGCCAGCACGATCAGCAGCGGCCAGCCCAGGTAGGCAAGGTACTCGGGCAGCGGTTCGGGATAGCTCGCGGCCGCCGCCGCACTGGCGCTGGTGTGGAACAGCAGCGCGCCGGACGGCGTCACGAAGGCGTACGGATAGTTGTGGAACTCGGTGACCAGCCACGGGCTGCCGCGGCTGGCGAGCGGTCCACGGAACTGAACCCACAGCGCGTACCCGCAGGTCAGTGCCATGACTCCGACCGTGACGCCCAGGCCGCCCAGGATCGGCCGGGCCCGCGTCCTGACCGCCGCCACGGTCGCGCGCGGATGGCCGAGGACCAGCACCGCCACCATTACCGCCGCGGCCACCGCGGTGTCGGCCAGCAGTTCCTCCCCGGTGAACAGCTGCGCGGCGACCAGCAGGCCGAGCCAGAGGCCAGAGCGCACGGCGCTGCGGCGGCCGGTGAGGATACCCAGCAGCGCGTCGATGATCAGCGGTGGCAGCACGGCGAACTGCAGGTGGAAGTGACCAATGCCCGCGGCCAGCAGGGCGGGCGAAAACCCGTACACCGCGCCGCCCAGCCCCGCCGCGACCAGGCCAGCGCCCCACCGCCGCAGCACCCAGAACAAGCTGGCCGCGGAACCGGCGAAGCCGGCCGTCAGCAGGATGGTCAGGCTGGTCTGCGGGCCGGCCAGCAGCGTCACCGGGGCCAGCAGGATCCCCGGGAGCAGGACCGACGTGTTCCACATCAGGTTGATGCCCTGCGGCGCGTTCAGTCCGGTCGTGACCAGGGCCGGGAGCCGCCCGTGCGAGACGGCGGTGGCGCTGTACCGCATGAACCAGGCGAACAGGTTGGTGTCCCCCGGATTGCCGGCCACCATCCGCCCTGCGGGATCAGCCCATAGCCGCCAGGTCAGTGCGAAGGAGGCCAGCAGGTACAGCCCCACGACCAGCCATCCAGCCCAGCTCGCGGTGCGGCGGCCGGGTACGGGCTCGGGCGGGGACGACTCGTCCGGAACGGACTGGCCGTGCTCGCTCGTGACACTGCTCACTCCGCCTAAGCCTAGTGCCGCCGCAGGCAACGTTTTGCCCGCTGCCGCACTAGCCCGGCCTGCCGGTGCGCTACGATACTTTGACCTCAAATGATTTGACTTAGAAATAGCTGCGGTGGAGACTGACGACGTGCACGAGGTCGAAGTGGCCGGGGCGGCGCCACCAGGGAAAGCGGGCGGATCGACCGGGTCATCGGGGATAACGGACGGGTCATCGGGGATAACGGATGGTGAGCCAGGGGACGCCGGATGCGGGCCGGGACTAGCCGGAGGCCATGGCGCCGGGTGGATCTGGGGGGATCCAGCGGACGGGATTCCCGCGGACGCGCCACTGCATACGCTGCTGCTGGCCGCCTCCAGGGTCATGGGCGCCTTCTACGCCAGCACGCTGGCCCAGGCGGGCCTGCGGATCAGCCCGGCGGGACTCGGCGTGCTGCGGGTCCTGCTGGCCGCGGACGGGCTCAAGTCGAGCGACGTGGCGGCCCGCGGCTGGTCGTCGCCCGGCACGCTGACCTCGGTGGTCAACACGCTGGTGCGCGAGGGTTACGTGGAGCGGCGCCCGGATCCGGGGGACCGGCGGATGGTCAGGCTGTACGTAACCGACGAGGGCCGCCAGATCTGCGCGGACTACCTTGCGATGGCGGGCCCGCGATGGCGGGACGCCTTCGACTTCGTAAGCCCGGCCGACGAGCCGGTCCTCCGCAAGTTCTTCGTCGACATGATCGGTCAGTTCAGCGAGCTGACCAGGAAGGAGCGCAGCCGGTGACGCCGGGGAATGCGCAAAAATGTCAACCAAGGTTGACAGCGGGCCGTTGTCAACATAGGTTGACATTCATGACGGTGACATCATGGCGGTGATATCGGGGATGGGCACATCGGGGTGCGCGAGAGCGATACGCACCGAGGACCTGCGCAAGACCTACAAGTCGTCCCGCGGGGACGTGCCCGCCGTGCGCGGCATCGACCTCTCGGTCGAAAAGGGCCAGTTCTTCGGGCTGCTCGGGCCGAACGGGGCCGGCAAGTCCACGACCATCGGGATGCTGACCACGCTGACCGTGCCCACCGGCGGCCGGGCCTGGGTATCGGGCCTGAACGTGGTCGCCGACCCGGTCGGGGTCAAGCGGCGGATCGGCGTGGTGACCCAGAACAACACGCTGGACATGCAGCTGACCGTGGCCGAGAACCTGGAGTTCCGCAGCCGGTTCTTCGGCCTCGGGCTGCGCGAGGCATCCCGGCGCGCCACGCAGCTGCTCGAGGTGTTCGGGCTGGGCGACCGGCGCAAGGCGATGTCCACCGACCTGTCCGGCGGGCAGGCCAGGCGGCTGCTCATCGCCCGCGCCCTGGTCCACCGGCCGGACGTGCTGTTCCTCGACGAGCCGACCCCGCCGGCCTGGATCCGCAGACGCGGGTGAACCTGTGGGACATCCTCCGCGTCCTGCACGCCGAGGGCCAGACCATCCTGCTGACGACCCACTACATGGAAGAGGCCGAGGCGCTGTGCGAGCAGATCGCCGTCATGGACCACGGCGAGGTGCTCGCGCAGGGCACTGTGAACGAGCTGAAGGACGGCGCGGGCGCGGAGACGGTGATCACGGTCCGGTACGAGAACAGGGTCCCCGACGACCTTGCCGCCCGGACCCGGCTGGCCGACCGCCCCGGAGTCAGCAAGGTGGAATCCGACGGCAACTTCGTCCGGGTCTTCACCCGTCGAGCCCGAGGGCGTGCTCGGCGAGCTGGTCACCGCCGGGTCGGCCGCCGGGCTGACCGTACGTGACGCCACCCAGCTCAAGCCCAGCCTGGAGACCGTCTTCCTCACCTTGACCGGACGGGAGTACAGAGAATAGTGACCACCACCACGACCAGAGCACCCGTCCAGGCGGCCGAGCCTGCCGGGGCGCCCTCGTCCGCCGACATCGCCGCGCTGATCGCCGCACGCGCCGGTGCCGCGGCCGACCCTGCTCAGGACCTTCAACGCCATGATGGCGCGGGAGTTCCGGGTGCTACGGCGCAACGCCATCTCCGTGTTCACCCGGGCGGTCATGCAGCCGCTGCTGTTCGTCTTCGTGTTCGCCTACGTGTTCCCGAAGATCGGCGGCGGCTTCAGCCTGGGCGGCGGCGCCGCGGCGGCCGGGGCCCGGGTCCCGGGCGGCATCAACTTCGCCACCATCCTGGTGCCCGGACTGATGGCCTCCATGCTGCTCATGCAGGGCATCATGGCGGTGACGTTCCCGCTGGTGATGGAGTTCTCCTGGCAGCGAACGATCGAGGACCGGGCGCTGGCCCCGGTGCCGATCCGGGTACTGGCCATCCAGAAGATCGTGGCCGGCGCGGTCCAGTCGTTCATCGGCGCGTGCATCGTCTTCCCGATCGTGCTGCTGGTGCACGCTTCGGGCCAGGCCCCGCACGTGCACGTGACCAACTGGGCGCTGCTCATCGTGATCCTGGCCGCCGCGTCGCTGCTCACCGCCTCGCTCGGGCTGCTGCTCGGCACGGCCATGGACCCGCGCAAGATGCAGATGCTGTTCGCGGTGATCCTGCTGCCCGCCACCATGCTGGGCTGCGTCTACTACCCGTGGTCCGCGCTGCACCACATCCGCTGGCTGCAGATCGCGGTCCTGGTCAACCCCATGGTGTACATGTCCGAGGGCCTGCGGGCCGTGCTCACCCCGGTGCTCCCGCACATGCCGATGTGGGCTGTGCTGCTCGCGCTGCTCGGCGGTACCGCGGTCTTCGCCTACCTGGGCATTCGCACCTTTACCAATCGCGTCCTCAACTAGCACGCCCGGCATCTCAGCGGGCGGCGCGGCAAGCCGAGCCTGTCCCGGTGGGAATACCGCTTTGCGGCCCGGTGCTGTTAGGGTTAGCTGTTACAGTCCGGCGCCTAGGTGCCGGGCGCGCAAAGCGGAGGACCACCTCCCACCCGGTCGGCCCGGTAGATACCGAGGCAGGCGGGTCTGGCCAGAAGTCCCAGCGACGATACGAGCGGAAAGCGCGTGCGTCGCCGGGCACTCGCTGGCACGGCGCGTTCCCGCAGGCCCGCATGGGTCGGCGAGGACGACGCCGTCGTTGTGGTTGCCCCGCGAAGCGCATCGTTCGCGGGGCTTTCTCGTGTGCGGCATCCGCCTCTCGCGGGGCGGGCGCGGCACCGGGGACACTGCGGACGAGTACATACCGCCGCCGGAGGCACCGACGGCGGGATACATGCTCAAGGAGGTCTCATCAGCGCCGAAGCGCGTATCAACGAGCGCATCCGTGCTCCCGAAGTCCGGCTCGTGGGCCCGAAGGGGGAGCAGATCGGGATCGTCTCGATCAATGACGCACTCAAGCTAGCTCAGGAAGCCGATCTCGACCTGGTCGAGGTTGCCCCGACTGCCCGGCCGCCCGTCGCCAAGCTCATGGACTACGGCAAGTTCAAGTACGAGGCCGCGGTCAAGGCCAGGGAGTCACGCAAGAACCAGACCCAGACGATCGTCAAGGAGATCAAGCTCCGGCCGAAGATCGACCCGCACGACTACGGCACCAAGAAGGGCCACGTCGAACGGTTCCTCAAGGCGGGGGACAAGGTCAAGGTGACGATCATGTTCAGGGGACGTGAGCAGTCACGACCTGAACTAGGCTTCCGCTTGCTGCAGCGTCTCGCTGGAGACGTTGAGGAGCTCGGCTTCGTGGAGTCGCAGCCCAAGCAGGACGGGCGGAACATGATCATGGTGATCGGCCCGCACAGGAAGAAGAACGAGGCCAAGGCACACGCCGGGCAGTCGCACAGCAAGTCGGTGCCCAGCCCGCGTCCCGCCGCGACAGCGGCGCCCGAGCCAGCGGCCAGCCGCGGCGAGCGAGCCCGCCGCCGACGGCGCCGCGGTACCGGGTCCGGCCTAGCCGGTAGCAGCACCCGGCCGGACTAATCCCCGGCGGCAGACCCCTCGCGGGGCTAGTGCCGGGGACGGTGACTGCTGCGTGCCTTGGCAGACCGCGGTGAACACCGCGGTGAGAGATAGAGAAACGGAGACGACGGCGACCATGCCGAAGATGAAGACACACAGCGGCGCCGGGAAGCGGTTCAAGCTGACCGGCACCGGCAAGGTGATGCGCCGCCGCGCCAACCGCAACCACATGTTCGAGCACAAGTCGTCCCGGCTGACCCGGCGGCTTTACGGGGAAATTCCGGTCGCCAAGAGCGACGTCAAGGAGATCAAGAAGCTGCTGGGTAAGTAGCCCGGCCCGCGCGAGGGAGACAGAACAATGGCACGCGTGAAGCGGGCGACGAACGCCCACAAGAAGCGCAAGGTTGTCCTCGAACGGGCCAGCGGCTACCGGGGACAGCGGTCACGGCTGTACCGCAAGGCCAAGGAGCAGGTCCTTCACTCGATGACCTACGCCTACCGCGACCGCAAGGACCGCAAGGGCGCGTTCCGGCGGCTGTGGATCCAGCGGATCAACGCAGCGGCCCGCGCCAACGGCATTACCTATAACCGGTTCGTGCAGGGCCTGCGGGTAGCCGGGGTCGAGGTTGACCGGCGGATGCTCGCCGAGCTGGCGGTCGCGGACGAGTCGGCCTTCTCGGCCCTGGTCGAGGTGGCCAAGAAGGCCCTTCCCGACGCGTCCGGCTCCGCCGCCGCTTAGTGACGCAGGAGCGTATGTGACGCGGGGGCGTATGTGACGCGGGGGCGTAGCCCCATCGCGCGGCTCGCGGGGGAACCGGGTGGGCTCGTGGGAGCGAGCAGAGCCCCCCGACCGCGCGATACTACGGCGAGCAGCCGCAGCGGGCTATGCGGGGGGTTCCAGGGGGGTCGACCCCCCTGGGCCAATAAGAGCCGCGCGGCGCCTGACCAAGCGTGCTTTCCGCCAGCGTGAGCGGGCCTTCCTCGCCGAGGGCCCGCAGGCCGTGGCGGAGGCGCTCAGCTGCGGGGCCCAGGTCACCGACCTGTTCGTGACCGTGCCCGCCCGGAGCAGGCACTCCGACCTCGTCACTGCCGCTGAAGGCGCGGGCGTTCCCGTGCACGTGGTCAGCGGTGAAGTGATGGGGGACCTGGCCCAGACGGTGACCCCGCAGGGCCTGCTGGCCGTCTGCGGGTTCGTGGACGTCCCGATCGCCGCGGTGACGCAGCCCGCGCCCACCCTGGTCGCGCTGCTGGCCAACGTGCGCGACCCGGGCAACGCCGGCACGGTGCTGCGCACCGCCGACGCGGCCGGCGCGCAGGCCGTGGTGTTCGCCGACGCATCCGTCGACCCGTACAACGGCAAGTGCGTGCGCGCCTCGGCGGGCAGCCTGTTCCACCTGCCGCGTGGTGGCAGGCGCCCGGCTCGGGGAGGCCGTAGCCGCCATGCGCGGGGCCGGACTGCGCATCCTCGCCGCCGACGGGCGGGCCGGGCGTTCCCTGGATGACCCGGGCGTCCAGGCCCGGCTGGGCGAGCCGACCGCCTGGATGTTCGGCAACGAGGCGTGGGGACTGCCGCCCGATCTCGTCGCGCTGGCCGATGAGCCGGTCGCGGTGCCCATCTACGGCCGGGCCGAGAGCCTTAACCTGGCCGCCGCGGCGGCGGTATGCCTCTACGCGTCCGCGCGTGCGCAACGAGTACACGGCGTAACCGGGCAAGCTGGTACGTAAGTAGCATCCGGTGGCATGGAGTATTTGGGCTACAACATTGAGAATTCACGTCTCAGGACTGTCACAATGACCGTTTAAGCGCTAGAGTCTGATCACAATCCGTCACCCGAACCGTGACCACATCCGGCCGCCGGACGATCAGCGTGCGGTCTGGCCGGACGGAGGCTTCGCTGAAGTGGACGAGCTCATAGGTAGCGGTGCGGCATCGCCCATACCGAACCGCGAGACCACTGACGGCCGTGACGCCAGCAGCAGCCCGGTCCCGGAAGGCACAGTCCCGGAAGGCACAGTCCCGGAAGGCCCGGTCCCGATCGGGAGCCTGATCTTCGCCGATGAGCTGCCGGACGGGGTGGTGGTCGCCGACGAAGCCGGACGCATCATCGTGTTCAACCGGTGCGCGGCCCGGCTGACCGGGCTGGACCCCGCCGAGGTGATCGGCAAGTTCGTGTTCGACGTGCTGCCGCTGCGCGACGACGAGGGCCGGGACTGGTGGGTGTACGCCGACCCGTACCACGGCCTGGCGACCCGCACCCGCCACCCCGAACGCTCGCTGTACCTGTCGGACGAGACCGAGGTCCTGGTCTCCGTCGGCGTACGTGGCCCGAGGGCCAGGGAGGTGGGGCGGGCAGCCCCAGGGGTCTGGGGGATGGGTCCCCCCAGGAGCGGGGGGGTCTGGGGTCGTCCCCCCCGGACAACACCGTCCGGCGGCTGGTCATCAGCCTGCGCGGCGCGCAGCAGCGGGAGCGGCTGGAACGCAGCCGCGCCGAGCTCGTGTCGACCGTCGCGCACGAGCTGCGCTCGCCGCTGACCAGCGTCAAGGGCTTCACGGCCACGCTGCTGAACAAGTGGGGCAGGTTCACCGACGACCAGAAGCGCGTGATGCTGGAAACGGTGAACGCCGACGCGGACCGCGTGACCAGGCTCATTACCGAGCTGCTCGACGTGTCCAGGATCGAATCCGGCCGGATGGAGGTCCACCGGGAGCTCGTGGACCTGCCCGACCGGGCCAGGAAGATCATCGCGGGCCGGGTCGCGGCCGGCGACGCCGAGGACCGCTTCCGGCTAGAGGTGCACAGCGGCCTGCCCGAGACCTGGCTGGACGCCGACAAGATCGACCAGATCCTCGGCAACCTGGTGGAAAACGCGGTCCGGCACGGCGCTGGTATCGTGACAATCGTGGTGGAATCAGCACGGATGGATGGCGAGGCGGCCGGCGAACCCGGCGCGCCCGATGCGGTCGCCGTCTCCGTGCGTGACCAGGGCGAGGGCATCTCCCCTGAGGTCGCACCGCGCGTGTTCCGCCGGTTCTGGCGCGGCAAGCCCCGCGGCGGCAGCCGCACAGGCCGGCAGGGCGGCGGCACCGGCCTCGGCCTCTATATCGTCAAGGGCCTGGTCGAGGCGCACGGCGGCACGATCGGCGTGCGGTGCGCCCCCGGCGGCGGTGCCGAGTTCCGATTTATCGTGCCCGCAGGGGCAGCCGCAGCCTGACAGCGCCGCCCGGCGGCCACGCGCCAAGGCACGGTACGGTAATGTCCCTTCGGGCTATCCACACCGCGAAGGTGGGCGTTAACGCCCCTCGCGATGCTAGCTCTGCGGCTGCCGCCGCGGGGCTGGCTCTGCGGCTGCCGCCGCGGGGCTAGCCCACCCGGCACTCCGCGGTTGACGCGGGCTGCCACCACCGTCCGTTCGGGAGAAAGATCCGCCGGAAACCCCAGCAGTGCGCAACTTGCAGTACGGCCCGCAGGAAGCAGGACCTTCATGTCCGCAGAGAACGAAAATGACCAGCCGGCCTCCCAGGGCCCCGACGACGTCGCCCGGGCCCTCGACGAGGCCCTCGCGGCCATCGCCGCCGCCGGGACGCTGGATGAGCTGAAGGCAGCGCGGCTCGCGCACGACGGTGACCGGTCGCCGCTGGCCCTGGCCAGCGCCGGGATCGGCGCGCTGCCGCCCGAGGCCCGCGCCGCGGCCGGACGGCGGGTGGGCGCCGCGCGCAGCCGGGTACGCGAGGCGATCAAGCAGCGCCAGGCCCAGCTCGAAGCCGAGCGTGACCGGCAGGTGCTGATCACCGAGGCGGTCGACGTGACCCTGCCCGGCGGCCGGGTGCCGCCCGGTGCCCGGCATCCGGTCACGATGCTCGCCGACCGGCTTTCCGACGTGTTCGTGGCGATGGGCTACGAGGTCGCGGAGGGGCCAGAGGTCGAAGCCGAGTGGTACAACTTCGACGCGCTCAACATGCTGCCGGACCACCCGGCCCGGGACTCGCAGGACACGATCTTCATTGCCCGCGCCGACGAGGCGCCAGGCCATGCCCTGCGGGGGGTCTGGGGGTCGTCCCCCCGGGCCAGCAGAGCCCGGGCAGGCGCAAGTCCGGCATGGTGCTGCGCACTCAGACCTCGCCGGTCCAGATCAGGTCCATGCTGACCCGCCCGCTGCCGCTCTACGTGGTCAGCCCGGGCCGTACCTACCGGCACGACGCGCTCGACGCCACGCACAGCCCGATATTCCACCAGATCGAGGGGCTCGCGGTGGACGAGGGCCTGACCATGGCCGACCTGCGCGGGGCGATCCAGGCGTTCGTGGACGCCATGTTCGGCGTCGGGCTGCGCACGCGGTTCCGGCCGGACTACTTCCCGTTCACCGAGCCGTCCGGCGACGTGTCGATGGAATGCCACGTCTGCCGCGGCGCTTCGGCCAAGCCCGGCGGCGATCCGTGCCGGGTGTGCCGGTCGCAGGGCTGGATCGAGATCGCGGGCTGCGGCATGGTCAACCCCCGGGTGCTGGTGGCCTGCGGTATCGACCCCGACCGCTACAGCGGGTTCGCGTTCGGGCTCGGCATCGAGCGCAGCCTGATGATCGCGCACGGGCTGACCGAGATCAGGGACGCGGTGGACGGCGACGTCCGGTTCAGCCGGGCGTTCGGGATGGAGATCTGAGATGCGAGTGCCGCTTTCCTGGCTGCGCGAGTACGCGCGGCTGGCCGAGCCGGTCGACGTGACGGAGGTGGCACGGCGGCTGACCGCCGCCGGGCTCGAGGTCGAGTCGCTGGAGTCGGTCGGGCATGACATCCGCGGCGTTGTGATCGCCCAGGTGCTCTCGATCGAGGAGCTGACCGGTGCTGAAGAAGCCGATCAGGTACTGCCGGGTCGCCGTCTCCGAGGCGCAGCTCGACGCTCCGCCCGACGAGGCGTCCGGGGTGATCTGCGGCGCGGCCAACTTCGCCGTCGGCGACCGGGTTGCGCTCGCGCTGCCCGGGGCGCTGCTGCCCGGGGGGTTCGAGATCGGCGCGCGCCAGACGTACGGCCACATCTCGGAGGGGATGATCTGCTCGGCCAGCGAGCTGGCCATCGGCGACGATCACACCGGGATCCTCGTGCTGCCGCCCGGCGCGCCGCTCGGTGCGGACTTCGTGGCTTACGCGCACCTGCGCGACGAGGTGCTCGAGATCGCGGTGACGCCCGACCGCGGCTACGCGGTGTCCGTGCGCGGGCTGGCCCGCGAGCTGGCCAGCGCGTACGGCGTGCCCTTCACCGATCCGGCCTTGACCGCCTTGCCCGACGCGACGCTGCTGGGCGGATCCCTGGACTTCGTCGGCCCGGACGTCTACCCGGCCCGGATCGAGGACCCCACCGCCTGCGACCGGTTCGTGCTGCGCGAGGTGCGGGGCTTCGCCCCGGAGGCCCGGACTCCGCTGTGGATGCGGGTCCGGCTGGCCCGGTGCGGCGTGCGGCCGGTGTCGCTCGCGGTGGACGTGACCAACTACCTGATGCTGGAGCTCGGCCAGCCGCTGCACGCCTTCGACCGGTCCAAGCTGACCGGCGAGATCGTCGTGCGGCGGGCCAAGCCGGGGGAGCGGCTGGAGACCCTGGATCACGTGGTCAGGTCCCTGGACCCGCAGGACATCCTGATCACCGACGGCTCCGGGCCGATCTCCATGGCCGGCACCATGGGCGGCCTGAACACCGAGATCGACGAGACCTCGACGGACCTGGTGATCGAGGCGGCGCACTTCTCCGCCCGGGGCACGGCCAAGATGAGCCGCCGGCACAAGCTGCACAGCGAGGCGTCCTACCGGTTCGAGCGCGGCGTGGACCGCGAGCTCCCGCTGCGCGCCAGCGCCAAGGCGGTGGCGCTGTTGTCCAGCCTCGGCGGCGGCCACGTGGTGCCAGGCTGCACGCACGCGCAAGCCGACGTGGCGCCGGTGGTGATCTCGATGGCGGTGGACTACCCGGACCGGGTGGCGGGCGTGGTGTACGGCCGGGACACCGTTGTCCGGCGGCTGCGCGAGGTGGGGTGCACGGTGACCCAGACCCGCACCGCCTCGCCGACGATCGCGCCCTGGCGGGCCGAGTCCGGGAACGGCGAGGCCGCCCCGGATGCGCCGGAACCGGTCCCGGCTTCGGTGTCCGTCCTGGACGTCACGCCGCCGTCCTGGCGGCCCGACCTGACCGATCCGGCCGACCTGGCCGAGGAGGTGATCCGGCTGGAGGGCTACGAGAGCGTCCCGAGCCGGACGCCCCGTGCGCTGGCCGGACGGGGGCTGACCGCGCGGCAGCGGCTGCGCCGGTCGGTGGGGCGGACGCTGGCCGAGTCCGGGTACGTCGAGGTGCTGTCCTCGCCGTTCGCGTCGCGGATGGACCCGGACCGGCTCGGGCTGCCGCCCGAGGACCTGCGCCGCCCGGCGGTCGTGGTGGCGAATCCGCTCAGCGAGGACGAGCCGCTGCTCCGGACGACGCTGCTGCCCGGGCTGTTCCGGGTCCTGGCCAGGAACGTCGGCCGGGGTTTCGCCGACACGGCGCTGTTCGAGATCGGCCTGGTCTTCCGGCCGCGGCCGGGCGCCGCCCCCGCCGCCCCGATCCTGGCCGTGGACCGCGGCCCCACGGTGGCCGAACTGGCCACCCTGGAGGCCGCGCTGCCCGATCAGCCGCAGCACCTCGCGGCGGTCCTGACCGGCGCCCATGAGCTGGACGGATGGTGGGGACCTGGCCGTGCGTGGTCGTGGGCCGACGCGATCGAGGCGGCCCGCGCGGTCGGGCGGATCTGCCGGGTGCCCATCGATGTCCGGGCCGACAAGTATGCGCCCTGGCACCCAGGGCGATGCGCGGCGATCTATGTCCGGGTGGACGGGCAGCCGGGGAGACGGGCAGGTGCGGGAGTGGCTGGCCGGGCACGCCGGCGAGCTCCATCCCCGGGTGATCCAGGCCTTCGGGCTGCCGGACCGGACCTGCGCCATGGAACTCGACCTGTCGGTCCTGTTCGCCGCGGCCGAGAACGCCGGCGCCGTCCAGGCCCCGCAGCTGTCGGCCTACCCGCTGGCCATCCAGGACGTGGCGCTGATCGTGGACGCGGCGGTGCCCGCCGCCGAGGTGGAGGCCGCGCTGGTGGCCGGCGCGCCCGCGGACCTGCTCGAGAGCGTCCGGCTGTTCGACGTCTACACCGGAGCCCAGGTCGGGGAGGACCGCAAGTCGCTGGCCTATACGCTGCGCTTCCGCGCCCCGGACCACACGCTCACGACGGCGGAGGTCGCCGAGGCCCGTGACGCGGCCGTGACCGAGGCGCAGCGCCGGGTGGGCGCGGTCCTGCGCAGCAGCTGACCGGTTGCGGCACTCGCCCCGGCTCCGGCCCTTGTGGCCTGGTCTGTTGCAATAGGAGGCAACTGTCGGTCAGGATGTGATTACCGAATACCGCAGCGCACGCTGAGCCGGAGGACGACATAACAAGGCACGCGGTGGCCCGGGGGGATGCGACGGAGCAGGCCGCCAGGACCCCGTTCCGCGAGGTATTCGCGGTAGCGGAGTTTCGTGCCCTGTGGCTCGCCCAGCTGCTGTCCGTGGTCGGCGACCAGCTAGCCCGCGTGGCGCTGACCGTGCTCGTCTACGACCGGACCCGTTCGGCGCTGCTCGCGGCGGTCACGTTCGTGGCCAGCATCGTGCCCACCTTCATCGGCGGCGTGACGCTGGCCTGGCTGGCGGACCGGTACCCGCGCCGGGGCGTGATGATCGCCTGCGACGTCATCCGCGGCGTGCTGGTCCTGGTCATGGCCATCCCCGGCATGCCGCTGGCCGCCATGGTGGCGCTGCTTTTCGTGGTCACGCTCACCGAGGCGCCGTTCTCGTCGGCGCGCGCGGCGATCTTCCCCGACGTGCTGAGCGGTGACCGGTACGTGATGGGGACCGCGGTGACGCTGACCACGTATCAGTTCGCGCAGGTCATCGGCTTCGCGGTGGGCGGCACGCATAGTCGGGGTCTTCGGCCCGGGAACATCCCTGGTCGTTGACGCCGCGACCTTCGCCGCTCAGCGCTCATCGTCCGCGCCTGGATTCACCCACGGCCGGCGGCGGCGGCCGCGCCGCCACCATGAGTCTTCCTGGCTGGCCGGCGTCTTCGCCGGAGCCCGGATCGTGCTGGCCCGCCCTGCCCTGCGAACGCCGATGGTATTCGGCTTGCTGGCCGCCTTTTACAGTGCCCCAGAGGGCGTGGCGGCCCCCCTCGCGGGAGCCCTCGGCGGCGGTCCCGCCGCCGTGGGCGTGATCTTGGCCGCCAATTCCCTGGGGCAAACTGCCGGGGCCATCGCGTTCAGCCGCTTCGTTGCTCCGCCAACCAGGCTCCGCCTCATGGGCCCGCTGGCCATCTCCGCCTGTGCGGTTCTCGTCCTGTTCTTCTGGAAGCCGGACCTCTCCATTTCGTTGCTGATCCTGGTCGCATCGGGCCTGTGCGCCGCCTATCAACTGGCCGCCAACGCCGCCTTCGTGGGCGCGGCGCCGCAAGAACAGCGCAGCCAGGCCTTCGGCCTGGCCCAGGGCACGATGAGCCTGAGCCAGGGAGTAGTGATGATCCTGGCGGGGGCCGCAGCAGAACACCACTCGCCGGCCCTGGCCATCGCGGTATGCGGCGCTGTCGGCGCCGTGGTTGCGGTGGCGGTCTCGGTCAGCGCGGCCCGCGATCGTGGCAGGCTGGCGAACCGGGACCACCGGAACGCTTAGGTCAGGTCCAGCTGGTGTCGCGCATGGCGAGGCTCCTTTCCTTGCGTTTCCTTGCGGGCTGGCGGGTGGGCGAGGGGGTCAGGTCCACCGGGTGTCGCGCATGGCAGGCTCCTGTTCTTCTCGGTTAAAGGGGACAGGGCGAGGAGGGTCGGGGCCCGGGCTGAGATCAGGCCCGGCGCGCCTGCACGCCGGATTATCTCTCTAAGTACACATCTGAATCCTTTGAGTGACTAATGTAAACGTCCGGCCTGAGGCGGTGGTTCAGCCTTCGCCGGGTCTGGCGGTGCTCCCTCTTCGCCCGGTCGCGCCCTTGGTCAGGCATCGCGGCTACCCATTGTGCCCGCAATTGCGAACGGCGGGTAGTTTGTACCTAATGTCGGGAAATGGACGAGTGTATTCGCGTTACTCAGTGCAACTTCAGCAGTGCTGTGAGGCAAAAAATGAGCAGAGAGGGTACTGTTCTGCCAGTGAGTAGCCGTGTTTTCACGGTTTGCGCTCTCCAGCCCTGATAATGCGGGAGAATAGTCATAGAGCTTCTAGGTAGGTGGCGAGGCCGCGGGCGTATGGGCGAGGCACTGACGCGCATGACCCGCCGCCTGTCGTTGCGGGCGAAAGTCATCAGTGACTGGCCGATCTGGTCCTTGCCCCGCTGGCTCACCGCCTTCGTGATCACGATCGTAGCCGCGGAACTGGCCGCCATCGGCGTAACGGCGTCCGCCACCTCCTTCTCCGGGCATGATCTGGCCTTGTTCGGCTTGCTGCTGGGCTGCACGGCCGCCGCGGTCGAGATGACCAGGAAGGCAGGAGAAAAGGGCGGCATGGTGAAGGACGTCCAGGGCGTCTGGGAACTGCCGGTCGCGATCCTGCTGCCTCCGTTCTACGCGCTGGTCATCCCGATCGCCCAGACCGCGTTGACCCAGTGGCGGGTCCGGCACGCGCTCCTGCACCGGCGGGTGTTCACCGCCGCCGCGGTGGGCCTGTCGTATGGCGCCGCGTCGGTCACCTTCCACAGCCTGTCCGCGCCTGGCGCCGCAGGGGGCAGCGCAGAGCTTCAGCCATGGCACAGTATGGACCTTGCTGGTGGTCGTGAGCGCCTTGGTGAAGCTGATCGTGAACGACGCCATGGTCATGACGGCCGTTAAGGTCACCAACCCGACCGCCCGGGTCTGCGCGACGCGTTCCTCAGCGGCGAGCAGCTGTACAACGACGCTGCCGAGACCTGTATCGGCCGTCCTGGTCACCTTCGGCGTGGCCGGGGCTCCCGCTGCTTGCCCTGGCCGCGCTGCCTGTCGTCACGCTGCTCCAGCGGTCGCTGAGCCACGTGCAGCTCGTCAGCGATTCGCGTAACGATTCCAAGACCGGTCTGCTGAACGCGGCGACCTGGGAGCGCGAGTCGTCGGCGGAGGTCGCCCGTGCGGTGCGAACCCAGTCGCCGCTCGCGATCGCGATGGTGGACATCGACAAGTTCAAGGCCGTCAACGACACCTATGGTCACCTGGTCGGCGACCAGGTGCTCAAGGAGATCGCCAACACGCTCAACACCCTGCTCCGCGACTACGACCTGGCCGGGCGGTTCGGCGGGGAGGAGTTCTCGCTGCTGCTGCCGCAGACGCGGGCCGTGGACGCGTTCCGTATCGCCGAGCGTGTACGCGCTAAAGTCGCGGGCCTGAGCATCATCGCCCCGGGGGCCACCGGCGGAGAGCGGGTGCAGGTGACGGTCTCGATCGGGGTCGCAGCGCTGGATAGCGGCAGTAAGCGCGAACTCTCCGAACTGCTGGCGGCGGCGGACGCGGCCCTGTACCGGGCCAAGGCCGACGGCCGTGATCAGGTGCAGATGATCAGCACGACCAGGGGCCTGAGCGCGATCAGCGGCCCAGGAACGGGTGCCGCGGGCCGCGGCGCGAACGACCGCCCGGACACGCCGAGCGTGTTCCGCCGGGCGCAGGGCTCCTGATCAGTTTTCGAGAACGCGAGGGAAGTACTCAGGCCCAGGTCGTGGTACGCATGATGTCGTCCGTCCTTTCCGAGTCCTGGGTGGCCATCTCAAGCCGTTTGTGAAATCTGATGAATGAGGGCAGTGAGGATAACCGGGTAATAGGGATAACTGGGCTGGGGTCGTTGAGACGGGGGATCAAGCCCAAGTAGTGGTACGCACGGTGACTCCTCTCGGCGGGCGGTTACTCTAAGTCAAGTCGCGGAGCATAGCGGATGACTGAGAACACGGGGTCGGTAATTCTGAAATGTCCGGCATCTCGGAATGCACAATCGGTGACGAGGTGCTCAGAGTCATCAAACGAGCACTCTGAGTAAGGTACCCATGGCAACCATCAACCTCGTTGAGTAGCCGAATTTTGACGTTCGGCAGCCGATGTCGCGACAATCCGGGACACTAGGTGGTACGTGTCGCCCCCCACACAGGTTCAAGGTGCTCGTTGGCTGCCAAACAGACACCGGTTCGCTCGATCCACGAGCGAGGCAACGGGGTCCGGGCCTGGCCGATCTGGAAGCTTCCGGACTGGCCGATCCGGACGCTCCCGGCTGGCTGCTCGCCTTCGTCATCGTCGTCGTGCTCGCGGACGGCGTCGTCCTCGGGCTGGCGGCCAGCTCGGTCACCCTCCACGCCCGCGATCTCATGCTGTTCGCCGGGCTGCTGGCCTGCAGCGCCGCCACCGTCGAGCTGACCCGGCGGGTCGGCGAGAACAACGGCGTGGTCAAGGACGTCTACGCGACCTGGGAACTGCCCGCGGCCTTGCTGCTGCCGCTGGCCTACGTGCCGCTGCTGCCCATCGTCCGCATGATCCTCACCCAGTGGCGGATCCACCGGGTCCCGGCGTACCGGAGAGCGTTCAGCGCGGCCGTCGTCGGGCTGAGCTACGTCGCCGCCGCCCTCGCCTTTCACGGCCTGATCCGGCTGGCCCCCGGCGCGGCCGCTCATCCCGCCAGTCACGCCCTGGCCTGGATGCTGGTCGTGGCGGTCTGCGCGGCGGTGCAGTGGACCATTAACCAGGTCCTGATCTGCCCGGCCATCAAGGGCTCGAACCCGGGCATGCGGTTGCGCGACGAGCAGTTCGCCAAGGAGCCCATGTACAACGACGTGGCCGAGCTGTGCGTGGCGGTGATCGTCACCTTCTGCGTGGCCAGCAGCATGATCGCCCTGGTCTTCGCGTTCCCCTTCATCACCTTGCTGCAGCGGTCGGTGCGGCACGCCCGGCTGGTCCAGGATTCGCGTACCGATTCCAAGACCGGCCTGCTGAACGCGGCGACCTGGGAGCGGCAGGCGACGGCCGAACTCGCCCGCGCCGTCCGGACCAGGACGGCTCTGGCCATCGCCCTGCTGGACATCGACCGGTTCAAGGCGATCAACGACACCTACGGCCATCTCGTGGGCGACCAGGTGCTCAAGGAGATCGCCCGCACGCTGGCCAGCCAGCTGCGCGACTACGACCTGGCCGGCCGGTTCGGCGGGGAGGAGTTCTCGCTGCTGCTGCCGCAGACCCGCTCCGTGGACGCCATCCGCATCGCCGAACGGATCCGGTCCAGCATCGCCGCGCTGTCCGTCATCGCTCCCGGCACCACCGGCGGGGAGCGGGTGCAGGTGACGGTGTCGATCGGGGTGGCCGCGCTGGACATCGGGACCGAGCGCACGTTCTCCCAGCTGATGTCGGCGGCCGATGCCGCACTGTACCGGGCGAAGAACTGCGGCCGGGACCAGGTGCAGATGATCAGCACGGCCCGCGGGCTGAGCGCGGTCAGCGGCACGCCCCGCGGCCAGGATGTCGCGGCCCGCGAGGATCAGGCCGCGGCTGAGCCGAGCGTCTTCCGCCGGGCTCTGACCTCCTGACACGAACTCAGCCGGCGGTCAACGTGGTCGCCGGAGTGGGAACGGGGAGCACCGCCACGATCGCGGCGCTGCTGGTATGGCACTGCGAGGCGTTGCCCGTGCTCAGCACCTCCGGGGTGGGATAGCCCTGGCACGTCCAGCCGCTCACCGCGACCGGCGCGCCGCCGCCGTTGCCCTGGACCTGCCCGGCCCTGATCTTGGCCGCGTACTCGTTCTCGACCTGCAGCGCGGTGCCGCAGTTCACGGTGCCCTTGGCCACCTTGATGATGACCGGCACGTTCGCCGCGGTACGGGTGGTGCCGCAGCTGGCCCCAGGTCCGGCGCCCGCGGCCGGCGCGGACGCGCAGCCCGCCAGCAGCTCCCGCGCCTCCCGCCAGTAGCGTGAGCGAGCCGAGCACCACCGAGGCCAGCCGGCCGACCCCTTCCCGCTCCACCTGTTCAACCCTATGCGCCGGAACGCAGTTGCATATTAATGCGTTATTGTGAATACTCTTCCAGAGGAGGCAGAGCGCATGGGTGCGAGGGTTGCGGTCGCGGGGGCCAGCGGCTACGCGGGCGGTGAGCTGCTCCGCCTGCTGGCCGGGCATCCGCGATCTGGAGATCGGCCCGCTGGCCGCGCACGGCAGCGCCGGGCACCAGCGTGACCGCACTGCACCCGCAGCTGTCCGGCCACCCTGGCCTGCGGGACAGCGTCTTCGGCCCGGCCGACCCCGCGCTGCTCGCCGACGCCGACCTGCTCTTCACCGCCCTCCCGCACGGGGAATCCGCGCAGCTGGCCGCCGCGCTCCCGGCGCAGCTCAAGATCATCGACCTGGCCGCCGACTTCCGCTTGGCCGACCCGGAGGCCTGGGCCCGGTACTACCCGACGCCGTACGCCGGCCGCTGGACCTACGGGCTGCCCGAACTGCCCGGCACCCGGGACGCGATCAGGGCGTCCACCACCGTGGCCGCGCCCGGCTGCTACGCCACCGCCGCCATCCTCGCCCTTGCTCCGCTGCTGGCCGCCGGCCTCGTCGAGCCGTCCGACATCGTGATCGTCGCCGCCTCCGGCACTTCGGGCGCGGGCCGCTCGCCCCGGCCGGACCTGCTGGCCAGCGAGGTGGTGGGGTCGATGTCTGCGTATCAGGTGGGCGGCACGCACCGGCACATCCCCGAAATAGAACAGGCCCTTTTTTCAGAACGGGCCGCCGTTCCCGCGTCCCGGCCCGTGACACTGTCTTTTACTCCGACGCTCGCCCCGATGCCGCGTGGCATCCTGGCCACCTGCGCCGCGCGCCTGGCGTCGCCGGAGTTGAGCACTGCCGCCGGCCCCCAGTTGCGGGACGCGCTGACCGCGGCCTACGGCGGGGAGCCCTTCGTGCACGTGCTGGCCGAGGGACGCTGGCCCGCCACCGGCCCCACCCTCGGATCCAACGCCGCCCACCTGCAGGTGGCGGCCGATACGCACACCGGCCGCGCGATCGTCGATCTGCGCCCTCGACAACCTGGTCAAGGGCGCGGCCGGCCAGGCCATCCAGATCGCCAACCTCATGCTCGGCCTGCCGGAGACCGCCGGCCTGACCGCCCACGGAGTTGCCCCATGAGCGTTACCGCACCGCTCGGATTCCGGGCCGCCGGAGTAGCCGCCGGCCTGAAGCAGTCCGGCCAGCCCGACGTCGCCGTGGTACTGAACGACGGGCCGTCCCGTGCCGCGGCCGCCGTGTTCACCTCCAACCGGATCCAGGCCGCCCCGGTGACCTGGACCCGCCAGGTGGTGAGCGGCGGGCGGGTGCGCGCCGTGGTGCTCAACTCCGGCGGGGCCAACGCCTGCACCGGCGCACCCGGCTTCCAGGACACGCACGCTACGGCCGAGCGCCTGGCGGCGGCCATCGACGATTCCCCGGGCGAGATCGCTGTATGCTCGACCGGCCTGATCGGGGAGCGGCTGCCCATGGGCAAGCTCCTGCCCGGGGTCGACGCCGCGGTCGCGGCGGTGTCCCGGGCCGGCGGCCTGTTCGCCGCCGACGCCATCAGGACCACCGACACCGTGGTCAAGATCGCCTTCCGTGTTGTCTCGGGGGGGACGACCCCCCCAGACCCCCCCGATCCTGGGGGACCTTTCCCCCAGACCCCCTCGGCCCCCTCGGCCCCCCAGACCCCCTCGGCCCCCTGGACCGTGGGCGGAATGGCCAAGGGCGCGGGCATGCTCGCTCCCGCGCTGGCCACCATGCTTTGCGTGCTGACCACGGACGCGGATCTCACCGCGGCCGAGCTGGACGCCGCGTTGCGGTCGGCGGTAGCCGTGACCTTCGACCGGCTGGACACCGACGGCTGCATGTCCACCAACGACACCGTGCTGCTGCTGGCCAGCGGGGCCACCGGGGTACGGCCCGACGTCCGCGAGTTCACCGTGACGCTGACCGAGGTGTGCGCGGACCTGGCCCGGCAGCTCCAGCTGGATGCCGAGGGCGCGCAGAAAATGATCACCATCGAGGTCATCGGCGCGGCCAGCGAGAACGATGCGGTCACGGTGGGCCGGGCCGTGGCCCGGAGCAACCTGGTCAAGTGCGCCATCGGCGGCGAGGACCCCAACTGGGGCCGGATCCTGGCCGCGGTCGGGACCACCGACGCGGTCTTCGACCCGGACCGGCTGAACGTCGCCGTCAACGGCGTGTGGGTCTGCCGCCACGGCGCCGCCGGCGACGAGCGCGCCAAGGTGGACCTGACCCCGAAGGACGTCACGATCACCGTGGACCTGTCGGCCGGCCCGCAGTCCGCGGTCATCTTGACCACCGACCTGACCACCGCCTACGTGCACGAGAACTCGGCGTACTCCACATGACGGTGACGCAGGGACGGGTGGCGGACGCGTCAGCCAAGGCGGCCACGCTGATCGAGGCGCTGCCCTGGCTGAACAGGTTCCACGGCCAGACCGTCGTGATCAAGTACGGCGGCCACGCCATGGCCGACGAGGCGCTGCGCCTGGCCTTCGCGCAGGACCTGGTCTTCCTGCGCTACGCCGGGCTGCGCCCGGTCGTGGTCCACGGCGGCGGCCCGCAGATCACCGAGCATCTGGACCGGCTCGGCGTGGAGTCGGCGTTCACCGCCGGGCTCCGGGTCACCACGCCGGAGGCCATGGAAGTGGTCCGGATGGTCCTGTCCGGCAAGGTCAACAAGGACATCGTGGGCCTGATCAACCGGCACGGGCCGTTCGCGGTGGGCATCTCCGGGCAGGACGCGAGCACGTTCACCGCGATCCGCAAGGCGGCCATCGTCGATGGCGAGCCGGTTGACATCGGCCTGGTGGGCGAGATCGTCGCCACCAGCCCGGGAGTCATCGAGGCGCTGCTGGCCGACGGCCGTATTCCGGTCGTCTCCAGCGTGGCGGGCGGCGAGGACGGCGAGGTCTACAACGTGAACGCGGACACCGCGGCGGCCGCGCTGGCGGTGGCCCTGGGCGCGGCCAAGCTCGTCGTGCTCACCGACGTGGCCGGCCTGTACCGGGACTGGCCTTCCTCGGCCGACGTCATCAGCCAGCTCACCGCCGGTGAGCTGGAGCGGCTGCTGCCCGGGCTGTCGGCCGGGATGATTCCCAAGATGGAGGCCTGCCTGACCGCGGTGCGCGGCGGCGTCCCGCAGGCCCACGTCCTGGATGGCCGCCTCAGCCACGCCATCCTGCTGGAGATCTTCACCGACGCCGGCATCGGCACCATGGTCCTGCCCGAAGGAGATCAGCGGTGAGCGAGACAGCGACACTGCAGAAGCGGTTCGAAGCGGCGCTGATGCCGAACTACGGCCTGCCGCCGGTCGCGATCAGCCGCGGGGCGGGCTGCCGGGTCTGGGATCCGGACGGGCGCGAGTACCTGGACCTGATCGCGGGGATCGCGGTGAGCTCGCTCGGGCATGCCCATCCGGCCCTGGTCGAGGCGGTCAGCAGCCAGGTCGCCCAGGTGGCGCACACCTCCAACCTGTTCCTGCACGAGCGCGAGATCGAGCTCGCCGAGCGCCTGCTGTGTCTTCTCGGGGGGAGCGATCCCCCCCAGACCCCCCCTGCTCACGGGGGGGCTGCCCGCCCCCCGTTCCCCCCCGGCCCCCCTTGGGGGGGACTGCCCGCCCCCCTGGACCCCCCGGACCCCAGTTGCCCGGGCCCCCGTCGGAAGGGCGCGTGTTCTTCGCCAACTCGGGGACCGAGGCCAACGAGGCGGCGATCAAGCTGGTGCGGCGCTGTCAGGGCCCCGAACGGCCGGTGATCGTGGCCGCCGAGAACGGCTTCCACGGCCGGACTATGGGCTCGCTGGCGCTGACCGGTAAGGCGTCCATCCGCGAGCCGTTCGGGCCGTTCGGCCTGACCGTGCGGTTCGTCCCGTTCGGCGACGCCGCCGCGCTGCGCGCCGCGATCGGGCCCGACTGCGCCGCCGCCTTCCTTGAGCCCGCCCTCGGCGAGGGCGGCGTCGTGCCCGCCCCCGAGGGCTATCTGCGCACCGCCCGCGAAGCCTGCGATCAGGCGGGCGCGCTGCTCGTGGTCGATGAGATCCAGAGCGCCATCGGCCGGACCGGAGCCTGGTTCGCCCATCAGGCCGAAGGTGTTCGGCCCGACGTGCTGACCCTGGCCAAGGGACTCGGCGGCGGGCTGCCGATCGGCGCGTGCATCGGCTTCGGCCGGTGCGGCACCGGTTTCGCCAAGGGCGATCACGGCTCGACGTTCGGCGGCAACCCGGTCGCCTGCGCCGCCGCCCTCGCCGTGCTCGACACCATCGAGCGCGAGGGGCTGCTGGCCCAGGCCGCGGCGGTGGGAGAGCGCCTGGCGGCCGGCCTGCGAGCGGTCCGACACCCGCTGGTGGCGGGCGTGCGCGGTCGCGGGTTGTGGCTGGCTGTCGCGCTGACGGCCCCGCGGGCCGCGCAGCTGGAGGCGGCCGCCCGGCACGCCGGGTTCCTCGTCAACGCGGTCCAGCCGGACGCGATCCGGCTGGCGCCGCCGCTGATCCTCAGCCCCGCCGAGGCGGACGAGTTCGTCGCCGCCTGGCCCGCCATCCTCGAGCAGGAGCCTGCGTGATGCCCAGGCACTTCCTGCGCGATGACGATCTCACCCCCACCGTGTTCGACAAGCCGTCCCTGCGGACTAGGGTCTCGTTCTCGATCGGCATCGCCGAACTCGGCGGCTATCCGCTCGTCATCGACACCCAGGTCACCCATTTCGCCCGGGGGGAGACGGTCGAGGACGCGGCCCGGGTCCTGTCCCGGCAGGTGGTGGCCATCGCCTGGCGGACCTTCGAGCAGGAGCGCCTCGAGACCCTGGCCTCGGCCTCGGCCGCGCCCGTCATCAACGCGCTCACCGGCCAGTTCCACCCCTGCGAGGTCCTCGCCGACCTGCAGACCGTCAGGGAGCACTCCGGCTCGCTGGCCGGCCGCAAGCTGACCTTCCTCGGCCTGCCGGCCCACCGCGGCGAGGAGATCACCGCCGGCGTGCTCGACGGGCCGAACAGCGTGGTCTTCCAGGAAGCGGAGAATCGGCTGCACACGCAGAAGGCACTGATCGCCTGGCTGCTGGAGCAGACATGACCCCGGTGACCAAGACCGCGCGGCAGGCGCGCATCGCGGCTATCCTGGCCCGCCAGCAGGTCCGCTCCCAGGAGGAGCTCGCCGACCTGCTCGAGCGGTACGCCAGCGTCCACGTGACCCAGGCGACCCTATCCCGCGATCTCGATGAACTGGGCGTGGTCCGGCTGCGCGCGGCGGGCGGCGCGCTCGTCTACGCCCTGCCCGAGGAGCCCGGCGGCCCCGGCTCCCGCCCCGGCGGCAGTCTAGGCCTGACCGAACCCGAGCCGGACCGGGCCGAACGGCAGGAGGAGCCCGCGCCTCCCGGGCGGCTGGCCCGGTACCTGGGGGAGCTGCTGACCTCCGCCGAGGCGAGCGCCAACCTCGTGGTGCTCAGGACCCCCGCGGGGGCGGCGCAGTTCCTCGCCTCGGTCATCGACCACGCGGCCCTGCCGTCGATCCTCGGCACCGTGGCCGGCGACGACACGGTCCTGATCATCGCGCGCGACCCGGCGGGCGGCGACGCGCTGGCGGCCGAGTTCCTGCGGCTCGCCCAGCGCCGACTTCCACACTCACCCAGCAAGCAAGGGATAAATCCATGACAACGGAAAAGGTGGTGCTCGCCTACTCGGGCGGCCTGGACACCTCGGTGGCGATCGGCTGGATCGCCGAGCGGACCGGCGCGGACGTGATCGCGGTCGCGGTCGACGTCGGCCAGGGCGGCGAGGACCTGGAGACGATCCGCAAGCGGGCGCTGGCCTGCGGCGCGGTCGAGGCCGAGGTCGTTGACGCGCGCGCGGAGTTCGCCGCGCATTACTGCGTGCCCGCGCTGCGCGCGAACGCGCTCTACATGAACAAGTACCCGCTGGTCTCGGCCCTGTCCCGGCCGCTGATCGTCGCCCACCTGGCCCGCGTAGCGGCCGAGAAGGGCGCCACCATGGTCGCGCACGGATGCACCGGCAAGGGCAACGACCAGGTGCGTTTCGAGGTCGGCCTGGCCGCCCTGGCGCCCTATCTGAAGGTGCACGCGCCGGTTCGCGACTCGGGCATGACCAGGGACAAGGCCATCGAGTTCGCCGCGGCCAAGGGCCTGCCGATCGACGTGACGACTCGCTCGCCCTACTCGATCGACCAGAACGTGTGGGGACGCTCGTGCGAGACCGGGCACCTGGAGGACATCTGGGAAGCGCCGCACGACGACGTGTGGGCCTACACCTCCGACCCGTCGCTGCCGCGCGAGCCGGACGAACTGGTGCTGACGTTCGCCGCCGGCGTGCCGGTCGCGATCGACGGGCGCCAGCTCACCCCGCTGGAGATCATCACCGAGCTGAACGAGCGGGCCGGGGCGCAGGGCATCGGCCGCGTCGACATGGTGGAGGACCGGCTCGTCGGCATCAAGAGCCGGGAGATCTACGAGGCTCCTGCGGCGATCACCCTCATCACCGCGCACTCCGAGCTGGAGAGCGTGTGCGTCGAGCTGGACCTGGCCAGGTTCAAGCGCGGGGTGGAGCAGCGCTGGACCGAGCTGGTCTACGACGGCCTGTGGTTCTCCCCGCTCAAGCGGGCGCTCGACGTCTTCATCGCCGAGGCGTCGGCGCACGTATCCGGGGACGTGCGGATGCGGCTGCACGGCGGCCGCGCCGTGGCCACCGGCCGGCGCAGCGACGCCTCGCTGTACGACTACGCCCTGGCCACCTACGACACCGGCGACACGTTCGACCAGTCCCTGGCCAAGGGCTTCATCGACCTGTGGGGCCTGCCCAGCAAGATCGCCGCCATCCGCGACCGCCGCGTGGCGGAGTAGCCGCATCGCTCAACCGCGTCGTTACGCAACCATGTCATCTGGTGCGCGTCGTTGTGGCAACGACGTCATTCGGCCACCCATAGGGTGGGGGCGTTAAGCGGCGAGGGCGCGGGCCCTCAAGGAGAAATCGGGTAAATGGGAGAAACCGGAGCCGAAGACGTGGGACAGACGCAGGCCACCCGGCTGTGGGGCGGCCGGTTCGCGGCCGGGCCCGCCGAGGCGCTGGCCCGGCTGTCGGTGAGCGTCCAGTTCGACTGGCGGCTGGCTCGCTATGACCTGCGTGCCTCCCGGGCGCACGCCCGGGTGCTGCACGAGGCCGGCCTGCTGACCGACCGCGAGCTGGCCGCCATGCTCAAGGCGCTCGACGAGCTCGACCGGGCCTGCGCGGACGGCTCATTCCGGCCGACGGTGGCCGACGAGGACGTGCACACGGCCCTGGAGCGAGGGCTGCTGGAGCGGCTCGGGGCGCTCGGCGGCAAGCTCCGGGCCGGCCGCAGCCGCAACGACCAGGTCGCGACCGACCTGCGGCTGTACCTGCGGGACCATGCCCGGCTCGTCGCGAGCAGGCTAGCCGAGCTGGAGAGCGCGCTGATAGATCAGGCGGCCGCCAGCGGCGACGTGCCCGCGCCGGGGATGACCCACCTGCAGCACGCGCAGCCGGTGCTGTTCGGCCATCAGCTGCTCGCGCACGTCCAGGCCTTCGCCCGTGACGTGAGCCGGCTGCGGGACTGGGACAAGCGCGCCGCGATCAGCCCGCTCGGGTCGGGCGCGCTGGCCGGGTCGTCCCTGCCGGTCGATCCCCAGCTGCTCGCCGCCGAACTGGGCTTCGACGCGGCGGCGCCGAACTCCATGGACGCGGTCAGCGACCGGGACTTCGCCGCCGAGTTCTGCTTCGTCGCGGCGCTGATCGGCGTACACCTGTCCCGGCTGGGCGAGGAGCTCGTGCTGTGGTCCTCGCAGGAGTTCGGCTGGATCGAGATCGACGACGCCTACGCCACCGGCTCCTCGATCATGCCACAGAAGAAGAACCCGGACGTGGCCGAGCTGGCCCGGGGCAAGGCGGGCCGCCTGATCGGCGGGCTGACCGGCCTGCTCACCACGCTGAAGGGCCTGCCGCTGACCTACAACCGGGACCTGCAGGAGGACAAGGAACCTGTCTTCGACGCGGTCGACACCTTGCTCCTCGTGCTGCCCGCCATGGCGGGCCTGATCGCGACGCTGCGGGTCAACCCCGAGCGGCTGCGCCGCGGCGCCTCGGTCGGCTTCACATTGGCCACCGACCTGGCCGAGTATCTGGTGCGCCGGGGCGTCCCGTTCCGCGAGGCGCACGAGGTGGTCGGTCATCTGGTGGTGTGGTGCCAGGTGCACGACTGTGAGCTCGAAGACGTGAGCGATGCGGACCTGGCCAAGGTGTCCGAGCACCTGACACCCGATGTCCGCCAGGTGCTGACCGTGGAGGGGGCCCTCGCCGCCCGCAAGGGCTACGGCGGGACCGCGCCGGAACGCGTCGCCGAGCAGATCGCCGCGCTGCGGGCCACGGTCCACGAGCACGCCGGCTGGGCGGCCGGGAACTCCGGGTAGCGTGCTTGCTCGTGGCCCTGATTTCCCGGGATTTCTTCGCCCGGCACTCCGTCCAGGTCGCCCCGGATCTGCTCGGCTGCGTCCTCGAGCACCAGACCGCGGACGGCCTGGTCGCGGTCGAGCTCACCGAGGTCGAAGCGTACGCCGGGGCGAGCGATCCCGCCTCGCATGCCTATCGCGGCCAGACGGCGCGGAACGCGGTGATGTTCGGCCCGCCCGGGCATGCCTACGTGTACTTCACCTACGGCATGCACTTCTGCGCGAACATAGTCTGCCTGGGCAACGGCAGCGCGTCAGCGGTGCTGCTGCGGGCGGGCCGGGTCATCGAGGGGGAGGAGCTGGCCCACGCCCGGCGGCCGAGGCCGTGGGGTCCCGAGGGGGTCGGGGGGGTCCCGAGGGGGTTTGGGGGGAACGGTTCCCCCCAAGGGGGGTCTGGGGGATGGGTCCCCCCAGGAGCAGGGGGGGCCCGAGGGGGTTTGGGGGGAACGGTTTCCCCCCAAGAGCAGGGGGGTCTGGGGGGATCGTCCCCCGAGAAAACACAGCGAGTGGTCCGTTCCGGGATCTGGCCCGCGGCCCGGCCCGGCTGTGCCAAGCGCTCGACATCGACCTGTCGCTCGACGGGGCGGACGTCTGCGTCGCCGACTCGCCGCTGCGAGTCAGGTGGCCGGGCGCGAGCACCACGCTCCGTTCGGCCCAGAAAAAGATCGTCAGCGGGCCGCGGGTCGGGGTTTCGAGCGCGGCCGAGGTGCCGTGGCGGTTCTGGATCGACGGCGAGCCGACCGTCTCGCCTTATCGGTCGGCCATGCCGAGGCGACGCAAACCAGTTACCCCCTAGGGACCGGTAGGTGGCACCATTCAGGCGTGGACGACATCATCGACGAACTCTCCTGGCGTGGCTTGATCGCCGTGCACACCGATCTCGACGAGTTGCGCGCGGCGCTGAATTCAGGACAGGTCACGGCTTACTGCGGGTTCGATCCGACTGCTCCGGGGCTGCACATCGGCAACCTGGTTCAGTTGCTGACGCTGCGCCGCCTGCAGCTTGCCGGACACCGCCCGATCGGCCTCGTCGGCGGGGCAACCGGGCTGATCGGCGACCCGAGCGGCAAGTCGGCCGAGCGAGTGCTCAATCCGGCCGAGAAGGTAGCCAAATGGGTGGAGCGGATCCGCGGTGAGGTATCCAGGTTCCTCGACTTCGATACCGGGCCGTCCAGCGCCCTGATCGTGAGCAACCTGGACTGGACCGGGCCGATGACGGTGCTGGAGTTTCTGCGCGACATCGGCAAGCACTTCTCGGTCAACCGGATGCTCGACCGGGAGTCGGTGAAGGCCAGGCTTGAGGCCGGCGGGATCAGCTACACCGAGTTCAGCTACCAGCTGCTGCAGGCGATGGACTACCTAGAGCTGTACCGGCGGCACGGCTGCATGCTGCAGCTTGGCGGCAGCGACCAGTGGGGCAACCTGGTCGCCGGGGTGGGCTTGATCAGGTCAGTGGAGGGCGCCTCCGTACACGCGCTGGCCACGCCGCTGATCACCAAGCCAGATGGGACCAAGTACGGCAAGACCGAGGGCGGGGCTATCTGGCTCAGCCCTGACCTCATGTCGCCGTACGCGTTCTACCAGTTCTGGCTGAACGTATCCGACGCCGAGGTGCCCGGCCTGCTCCGGGTGTTCAGCTTCAAGTCCCGCGAGGAAATCGAGGAGCTGGTACGGCAGACCTCAGCGCGTCCCGCCGCCCGGATTGGTCAGCGGGCGCTGGCCGAGGAGCTCACCACCCTGGTACACGGGGAGGAGGAGACTCGTCGGACGATAGCCGCCAGCCAGGCTGGGTTCGTGTTCGGCCAGGCCGAGCTAGCGCAGCTGGATAAGCCGACTTGGGGAGTCATGACTAGGGAACTACCGCGTGCCGAAGCGCGGGGCTTCGCAGCATCACCATACGCCGCGCCGACAACGCTCAACCAAGCCTCATCCGCGCCTGGGCAGGTGAGCTCAGCAGGTGCGGCCAGCACTTTCAAGCTAGCGTCATCCGCGCCTGGGCAGGTGAATTCGGCGGGTGCGGCCAGCACTCTTCCCTCAGCCGCGCCCTCCATAGCAAGCCTTATGGTGAGCGCAGGGACTGCGCCTACGCTCTCTGCTGCCCGGAGGGCGATCGCGGAAGGCGGCGTCTACCTGAACAACAAGCGGGTCACATCGGTTGATGCGGTTCTCAGACCCAGCGACCTGTTCCACGAACGCTACGCGTTGCTGCGGAGGGGGAAACGCACCGTTGCTGTAATCGAGGTGCCTGGTGACTAGAGGGGCAAGCAGATTCTGCCTGCAGGTTTGAGGGTGTAACTGAGCTGGGCATCTCAGGTGAGCCGCTCGCCGACGCAGGTCCAGCTCCGGCGGCTGCTGCGAGGTCGTGAGGTCGTGAGCCTGACCGAGCAGAGGGCGCACGCCGCTGGGCGATTGCTTGGCCGCGCAGGCTCTCGCGATGTATCCGCCGCCGTGGTGGCTGCAACGGCAGCCGAGCTTCGGGCGGACGTCGTGACGGGCGAGCGGGCTGACATCCGGCGCCTGCTCGACGTCGTCGATGCATCCGGGCAGATCATCGACGTCTAGCTACCCCCGGCCCGACCCTCGCCGGTGCCCTCAAACGACATGAAACTACCATCGCTCGCCTCGCGGGGAATGGCATGCACGCCCTTGTCTGCGGCGGGGACGTCCGCGTTTGCTAGCCGGCCTTCGCCGCACGTTTTCCGTGTCGGCCAAGCGGCTACCGTATGTGCGCGCCCGGCCACATCGGGCCTGACCTGGGTTAACGACAACTTGCCGCGGTCGATTTGACGAAGGCGCGGAGCACCCCTAAAGTTCTTCTTGCCCCGAGGGGATGGCCGCGAAAGCGCCAGGTCCCGGGGAGCCACCAGGAAGTCCTTCTAGCTAGGGCCTCGCGCTGTGCGTGCAGGTCTCCAGCTGAGGCTACCCTGGAGGCAAGGCAAGTCCATGAGTTGGCAAAGTTCTGGCGAACTGAGTTGACAAAGGGTACTTCGCCTGGTAAGTTTAAGAGGTTGCCCTGGAGACGGATGAGAGTCTGTCGAAGGTGTGCGTCCGC
>CAWDEB010000011.1:0-160519 GCA_963801155.1 uncultured Actinomycetes bacterium | reverse complement strand
TACAGGCTCAGCCGGAAGACCATCAGGGTGGAGCCTGCCGTCCGCCAGTCCCGGCCGGGCTGCCAGACATAGCCTCGGCGCCGGTACAGGCGCTGTGCGGCGTACATGTCGGGCTCGGTCGACAGCACCACGGCCGCGGCGCCCTCGTCTTTGACCAGGGCTTCGCAGGCTCCCATGAGCAGGTCCGCGATGCCCCGCCCGCGAGCAGGCTCGTCGACCGCCAGCATCCGGATCTCGGCCTCGCCCGCCTGGCCCACATTGGCGAAACGGCTGCCGGCCCGCGCGACGGTGACGGTGCCGACGATCACGCCGTCGGCCACCGCTACCAGCACGGTGGCGTCTTCGATCCGCGACCGGCCGTCGAGCAGCAGCTTCGAGTAGTCCTCGTCGGTCCATCCCCCGCGCCGGTAGACCCTTTCCGTCAGCATCCCCACCTGACCGGCGTCAGCCAGATCCGCTCGCCGGATCTCGACGGGCTGCGCGTGCGACATGGACCAAGTACCGGTCGGCCAGGCGGTCAGCGGGACGCCCGGCCTCGCCCCGATCCCCGCGGCCGCCATCGCCGCCGCGCGCCGCCCCTGGCTCCCCGGCGCACCTCGTCTCCGGGCACTGCGTCCACCGCACCAGCCGCGTCCACCGCACCGGCCGCGTCCACGGGAACCCGCCCGTCTACTGGAACCCGCCCGTCTACTGGAACCGGCCCGCCGCCCGGAACCGGCCCGCCGCCCGGCCGGCTGCTTGCCGCCCCGGCCCCGGCCGCCTCGGCGTGGGCCAGGTGCTCGGCGTGCGGCCGGGACACGTCCCTGGCCCGCATCGCCGCGCTGGCCGTCACCTTCATCGCCGCCACGAGGCCATCTTCCCCCCGGGCCGGCCGTTGGACAACCCCGCACGGGGCAGGGCAAAGTGGAGCCCGTGCAGGGGGACGACCCGGGCAGGACGCTCTGGCGGCACCGGAACTTCCTGCTGCTGTGGGGCGGGCAGACGGTCAGCGAGATGGGTTCGGCCATCACCCAGCTCGCGCTGCCGCTGACCGCGGTCGTCGTGCTCCGGGCGTCCACGTTCGAGGTCGGCCTGCTCACCTCGGCGGCGACCCTCGCGTTCGCGCTGATCGCCCTGCCGGCCGGTGCCATCGTGGACCGGCACACCAAGCGGTGGCTGATGATCTGGTGCGACCTGGCCCGGATGCTGATCATTGGCTCGATCCCGATCGCCGCCGCGCTGGGCGCGCTCACCCTGGGGCAGCTGTACACGGTCGCGGTCACCGCCGGGGTGTGCACCGTGTTCTTCGACGTGTCCTACCAGAGCTACCTGCCTGTCCTGATACCGAAGGAAGCCCTGGTCGACGGGAACGGCAAGCTCGGCGCGACCCAGTCGTTCGCGCAGGTGGCAGGCCCCGGCGTGGGGGGCGGCCTGGTCGGCCTTGGCCGGCGCGGCCCAGGCCATGGCCGCGGACGCGATCTCCTACGCCGTCTCGGTGGCGTCCCTGCTCGCCATCCGCGCCCGCGAGGAATCGCCGCATCCGGACCAGCGCCAGAAGCTGCGGACCGAGATCGCCGAAGGGCTGTCGTTCGTCCTGCGGCACCCGATCCTGCGCAAGATCGTGGCCTGTACCGGCACCGCGAACCTGTTCGGCGCCATGGCCACTGCCGTGGAGATCATCTTCCTGGTCCGGATCCTGGACGTCCGGCCCGCCGGGGTGGGCCTGCTCGTCGTCCGTGGCCAGCCTCGGCGGCGTGGCCGGCGGGGTGCTCTCCGGCCGGCTCAGCCGGCGCATCGGCTCGGCCCGCATCATCTGGTTCTCGATGCTGGTCCTCGGTCTGCCGCAGCTGCTCGTCCCGCTGGCCGAGCCGGGCTGGCTGGTCGTGTTGTTTCCGGTCGGGTTCGCGGGGTTCTCGTTCAGCGCCGTCGTGTACAACGTGGCGCAGGTCAGCTACCGGCAGGCGATCTGCCCGCCGCGGCTGCTCGGCCGGATGAACGCCGCGGTCCGCTGGGTGGTCTGGGGCACGCTGCCCCTCGGCGGACTGCTCGGCGGCGCCTTCGGCGCCTGGCTGGGCGTGCGCGCCACCCTGTGGATCGCCTTCGCGGGCAGCTGGGCGGCGGGCTGGTGGGTGTTCTTCTCCCCGCTGCGCAGGGTTCGCGACATCGCCGAACTAGAAGTTGACCGGGCACCAGGGGGCGAGGTCCCAGGACAGGGCGGTGGAGAGCTGCCGGACAGCGCCGGGACGACGCTCGGTCACTAGCCCCGCCGCGGCCAGCGCGCCGAGCGGGGTACCGCCCAGGTAGACCGCTCCGAGCTCGGCGACGTCGAGCGCCACGTCCGCTGGGGCGCGATCGTCCGCGGGAGCGCACGAAGCCTCCAGGCCGCCCCCGTCCGGCGCGGCCCCGGCTGTGGTCAGCCGCCATCGCCCGGCGTTGGACGGCAGCAGGTCATCGCGTACCTCGATGACCACGTCCGCCGGGCAGGAGTACCGGCGCCGCGCCAGCGCCCCGGGGACGTCGGTGATCCGCACCCACAGCGCGTCCTTCAGCCGCGTGCGTGCCCTCCTGGGGTCGGCCAGCTGGTACAGCAGCGGGTCATCGACCGGGCGCCCGCGGACCCGGAACTCCGTGGTCAGGTCCCGGCTGAGCAGGTCGGCCGCCAGCGCGGCGCTGGCCGCGGCGTCGGCGCCGATCATCTCCCGCACGGTCAGTGTGCTGTCGGGCAGGGACGTATCGCTGTCCCAGCGGTTGACCGCCGAGTACAGCGCGTAGCCACGCGGGCCGCCGCCGTCCTCGGCGAGCACGCAGTGCAGCGGGCTCGTGCGATGCCGCCGGTCCGGCGGGTCGTACACCACGCCCTGCCACCACGCCTCGTTCCGGGCGATGAAACCGGGACGAGACGGCAGGACGGCGTCGTAGACCTTGGCCAGCTCGGGCATCGCGGCCGCCGGGTTGATGATCCGCAGCCGCAGCCCGCCGTCGGCCGGCGCGGTCCTGGCCAGCACGGCCTCACCCCGGTACAGGGTGAAGTCGGCGTGCCACATCGCGCGGCCGTAGCCGAACCTGGAGTAGATAACGGACTCGGACGCCCACAGCACCGCGAGCGGCTCGGCGCGGTCGCGGACGTCGGCCAGCTGCCGGCGCATCAGGCTGCTCAGCACGCCCCGCCTCCGGTGCGACGGAAGCACGGACACCCATGTCACGCCGGCCGCCGGGAGGCTCTGGAACCCGGGCACGGTGAGCTGGAAGGTGTAGGCGGCCGCGGTCCCGACCGGCGTGGCGCCGTCGAAAGCCGCGAGGCTGCGGTCGAACTCCAGCCGCGACGTGACCACCTGCCGGTCGTCCTGCGACAGCGGTGAGCCGTGGAAGGCGTGCATGTCCACCGTGTGGAGGGCGTCGAACTCCTCCGGGCGGACCGGCCTGATCGGATACGGATGATCGCCGCTGCGTGCCGATGTCGTCATGATGCCTTCGTACCTCGCGCCCCGCGACCATGCGACTGGTTTAGACCGTCGGGCCCCGATCGACTACAGTTTGCCTCTGCGAAAGTCCACGTCATGCCAAGAGCCCGCTGTGGTTGCTGACATTACCGCCTGCACCGGCCGCTCGCGCAGGCCCAGGGGGCCTGCACTCGCGAGCCGGTTTTGCATGGCGTTCACCGGGCGCGCGTCATGGTTACCCCTCCGGCCCTTCCGGCCCACCGCCGCGCGGGCCGCGTCATCAGGGTCCTGGGGTTCCTGCGAACGCAGCTGACCAAGCAATTCATCACCAGGAACCGGCGAATGGCGTTCGTCCTGTCGGTCGCGGTGATCGCCATCTCGGTGGCGGCCGTGCACGTCTCGGAGTGGTGGTTCTCGCCCGGCGTGATGATCTTGCCGATCCTGGCCGGCGGCCTGCTGATGTGGCCCCGGGCGCTGCATATCTTCTTCGTCTTCGTCGCGGCCGGCCTGATCTACGACCTGGTCAAGGGCAAAGCTGGCGCGGGGATCGTGGCCACCATCGTGCTGACCGCCGTCTTCGCCGACCTCCTGGCCCGGACCCGCAAGAAGCTCGGCGTCCAGGGCCTGCGCGGCGACCGGATGCTGCTCGAGCTGCGGGACCGCATCCAGGCCCAGGCCAAGCTGCCCTCGCTGGGCGAGGGGTGGGGCTCGTCGGTGGTGCTCAGGCCGGCCGGCGGCTCCTCGTTCGGCGGCGATTTCGTGGTGTCGTTCTGCGACGGCAAGACGCTCGAGGTCGCGCTGGTCGACGTGTCCGGCAAGGGCATCGACGCCGGGACCAGGGCCCTGCTGCTGTCTGGTGCCTTCGGCGGCCTGCTCGGCTCCGTGCCGAGGGAGGAGTTCCTGCCCGCGTGCAACGCCTATATGCACCGCGGGGCGGCCGCGGAAGGCTTCGTCACCGCCGTGCACCTGTCGCTCGACCTGGCCTCCGGCGAGTACGTGATCGCCTCGGCCGGCCACCCGCCCGCCGTGCACTACGACGCGGCGGCCGGCCACTGGCGCCTGACCCGGGCCCGCGGGATCGTGCTCGGCGTGCTCCCCGACCTGCGCGGCGCCGTGACCGAGAACGAACACGGCACCCTGCAGCGCGGCGACGCGCTGATGCTTTACACCGATGGCCTGGTGGAGGCGCCGGGCCGTGACATCGACGCCGGCACCGACCGCCTGCTCGGCGAGGCCGAGCGCGTGCTGTCCGGCGGCTTCCATGCCGGCGCCGGGACCCTGGTCACCAACCTGCAGCGCACGGCCGGCGGCTCCGACGACTGCGCCCTCGTCCTGCTCTGGAGGACCTAGCCGCGGGCCAGCGTGGTGGCCCGCGTCAGCAGGGCGTTGCCCTGGGAAATCAGCGACCTGGCGGCGTTGGCGCTGACCGGCTTGCCGCCGAACTCGGCGCCGGTCAGGAGCGCCTGCATCCGCGCGACGAGCGCGCCGCGCGCCGCGCCCAGGGCGGCCAGCTGCTTCTCGATCCCGCTGTACACACTGTCGCCGGGGGAGTTGCTGGCCAGCGCCCGGGTCGAGGCGGTCAGCGTAGCCAGGCCGAACTCGCCGACGGCCGCCTCGAGCTGGGTGTACACCCGGCCGAGCTTGTTCAGCGTCGGGTAGTTGCTGAGCATCGCGGGCGGCAGCGCCGCCGACTCGATGACGTCGCCGATGACCACGCCGTCCGGGGTGTAGTCATCCTTCAGGCCGAGCAGGGCCATCATCGTCGGCTGGATGTCGGTGTGGTCGGACCAGATCGCCCGGTCCACGCCCGCATGCGTCACGCCGGGACCGACCAGGCCCAGCCAGGTCGTGTTGATCTCCGGCGCCACGTCGCCGTGGTTCCACGCGTCCTGCCCGCTCGGCTCGCTGACGCACGAGCTGCCGCAGCTGGCTGACCCGCTGCTCAGCCAGAAGTCCGGGTTGGCGAACAGGGCGAACGTGGCCGTGCGTTTCGGATCCCCGGTGATCATGTGCAGGATGTTCATCTCCACCGGGTCGGCCAGGTAGTCGGTCAGCCGGACGGTCTGCCTGGTGGACAGGTCATCCGCGGTCAGCCCGGCCGCCGTCCGCTCCATCGTGCGAACCGGCGAAGCGGTGCGAGAAGGCTGGCCGTGCACGTAGATGATCGGCGCGGAGTCCGCGGCCACGTCGAACGGGGTGGTGATGCCCTTGGCGGCCAGCATCCCGGTCAGGTTGCCGTCCACCTCGCCGACCTTGCTGTAGGAGCAGGGGATCGTCACGCCGTTGCAGCCGGCGGGCGAGGGCGAGGAACCGACGAAGTGGTCGCCCTCGTCCGCGGTGAACACGAACAGCGTGTTGGCCTTGGTGATCCCGGCCGCCGCCAGGTCGGAGAAGAAGGTCCCGAACGCGGCGTTCTCCCGCTGGAGCTGGCTCTCGTAGGCGGGCGTGCCCGAGCCCAGGCCGGCCCCGGTGACCCAGTTGTCATGCACGTCGCTGAGGTAGGTGAAGGTCACCGGGATGCCGTGCGTCTGCATGTCCAGGGTGTAGGCCAGCCCGACCGGGCCGATGAGCCCGTCGTAGCCGGGGAAGCCGATGTCGCCGGAGGAATCCTTGATGACGTTCCCGCTCAGGTCGCGCACCGGACCGGACGTGCTGATCACCGGCTGGATGAACTTGCTGCCGAACAGCGCCTGGTATCCGCTGTACCCGCCTGGCTCGTCGGGCAGCAGGTCCGGCACCCCGCCGCGCGCGGCGTCACAGACGGGCGAACCCTGCGCGCAGTGCACGGACAGGCCCATGTAGTCGGCCTCGGCCTTGTTCGCCAGCTTGGGGTTCTCGGCCTCCTTGGCCTCGGGTGAGTTGACGCCGAACACGTCGGGTATGTCGGGCAGGGTGTTCTCCAGTTCGGTGTCGGCCGCGGCGACCGAGCCGAAGTCACAGCCCGCCCGGGTGTAGGGCACCCATGGCGCCGGTGCGTTCTTGCCCTGCGCGGTGACCAGCGTGTAGTCCTTGTCGCCGACCGGGGCGCTGGTCGTGGTGTTGTAGTCGACGATCGGGTCGGTCCAGTAGGCGAACGACCCGGCGGTGTCGGTGGACCCGCTCGGCGTGTAGTAGTTGTACTCGTTCGCGATCGGTATGCCTTGGTCGCTGCCGTACAGGCCGGTCTCGGAGGTCACGATGTCGTCGGCCGTGTGCGCGATCAGCGGGGTGTGCTCACGGGAGACCAGCGTCCCGTTGCCGGTGATGAAGTTGAGCAGGTTCGGCATCTGCTCCAGGTCGCTGGGCACGTTCGCCTGGTCCCGGGTGTAGTGCACGTTGTCGAACTGGATGTAGATGACGTGCTTGACCGACGATCCGTTGGCGCCGAGGGCGCACGTGGTGGTGGACGCCGTGTGCCGGGAGACGGCCAGCGCCTGCGCGGCCGACGCCGCGCCCCCGGCGGGCCCCGCCAGCATGCCGAGGACCAGGGTGCCGCCGCCCGCGGCCGCGACCAGCCCCGCCGATCGGCAGGCACGCCCGGAAACGGGAGTTCTCCGGGGGGCCCGACCCCAAGATCCCGCGAGCCCCTTCATCAGCCTCGTGGCGCCCATGGGCGGCTACCTCCAGCGGCATCGGAATACGAGTGCCCCCCAGGCGCGGCACAGCGGCCGGGGGACGCATTGGGTACGGGTGCGAAGGAGAGCCAAGCACTGGCCAGGGAACGAGCCGGCAGACATGATGATATGACCGGACGAATTCCTGCAGGTGGAACGACGCGCCGGCGATCGGGTCGCGGCATGACGCAGCGCCAGCCTCCGTACCCGCAGCGTGCACCCGATCGATGCCCGCCGGCGGGAAACTGACGCGTATGTCAGGTGTACTATTGCATAACATAAGGTTGTTCGCTAATGCAAACTATTTTTCCGCAGCGTAACCTGTGCGAACAGTAGTGAACACCCCGCCCCGGACGGGCCGCTTACGGTGCCTAACCGACGCGGCCGTCATGTGACGCACGCGTCATTGTTTGCAATTAAATGTGCATTCCCTGGAAAATGACGAGGTGGCCGGGGGCAGCAGCGGAACGGACCGGGCGGGCGTGCGGGAGCACGTCCGCCCGGCGGTTACTCGTGCCGAAGAGGTGCTGGCCAACGCCTCCGGGGAGAACTTTCCCGTCGCCCTCCGGCTGCTGCCCGAACGCCACCGGCGGCACCTGACCGCGCTGTACTGCTTCGCCCGGCTCACCGACGACCTGGGCGACGAGGTCAGGGGGGCATGGGGGGGCGAGCAGTCCTTCCCAAGGGGGGTCCGGGGGGATGGGTCCCCCCGGGAAAAGGAGCAGGGGGGGTCTGGGGGGGATCGTCCCCCCGAGGCAGAACTGCGGCTGCGCCTGCTGGACGACATGACCGCCGACGTGCACCGTATCTACGAAGGCAAAACCCCGGCCGCGCCGGTCATGCGGCAGATGGCCGTCACGGTCAACGAATGCAAAATCCCGGCCCAGCCGCTGCTCGACCTGATCCAGGCCAACCGGCAGGACCAGCGGGTCACCCGCTACGGCACGTACGCCGAGCTGGCCCGGTACTGTGAGCTGTCGGCCAATCCGGTGGGCCAGGTCGTGCTGTACATCTTCGGTGCCGCCACCCCGGACCGCGTCCGGCTCTCCGACCGCGTCTGCACGGCTCTGCAGCTGGCCGAGCACTGGCAGGACGTGGCGGAGGACCTAGCCAACGGGCGTATCTACCTGCCCGCCGAGGACCTGGAGCGATTCGGTGTAACCGTGGCGGACCTGGCCGAACCATCCGCCGGCCCCGCGGTCAGGAACCTGATGCGCTTCGAGACCGAACGCGCGCAACGACTCCTGGACCAGGGCGCGCCGCTGGTCGGCACGCTGCGCGGCGCGGCCCGGCTGGCCGTCGCAGGCTACCTGGCCGGGGGCCGGGCCGCGCTTGCGGCCATCGGGAAACAGCGGTACGACGTGCTGAGCGCCACGGCCCGGCCACGCAAGCCGCGGATGGCAGTCGAGCTGGTCAAGGCCTACGCGAGGGGACGGTAGTGGAACTGACCGAGGCGTACCGTGAATGCGAACGGATCACCTGGTCGGCGGCCAGGAACTTCGCGTACGGCATCAAGCTGCTGCCGCCGGACAAGCGGCGCGGCCTGGCTGTCATCTACGCGTTCGCCAGGCGGATCGACGACATCGGCGACGGCACGATGCCGGCCGGGGAGAAGATCGCCGCCCTGGAGGTCGCGCGCCAGCAGATCCTCGACCTCACCCGGCCGCCCGAGGACGACCCGGTGCTGCTGGCCCTGGCCGACGTGGAGCGGAGCTTCCCCGTCCCCATTCCGGCCTTCGGCGAGCTCATCGACGGCTGCGTGGCCGACGTGCGCGGCACCGGCTACCAGACCTTCGATGACCTGCTCTGGTACTGCCGCTGCGTGGCCGGCTCGATCGGCCGCCTGTCCCTGGGCATCTTCGGCACCAGCCATGACATGGACCCGAAGGCCCAGGCGGCCGAGCTGGCCGACTCCCTCGGCGTCGCTCTCCAGCTGACGAACATCCTGCGCGACATCCGCGAGGACTATCACAACGGCCGCGTCTACCTCCCCGCTGAAGACCTGGCCAAGTTCGACTGCGACCTGGGCCAGCCCGAACCGCCGGGATTTGCGCGGCTCGTCGAGTTCGAGGCCGAGCGTGCCCGCGACTGGTACGCGACCGGCTGGAAGCTGCTGGCCATGCTCGACCGCCGCAGCGCGGCCTGCACCGGCGCGATGGCCGGCATCTACCGCCGCCTGCTCGACCGCATCGCCGCCGAACCCACCGCGGTCCTGCACGGCCGGGTCTCCCTGTCCGGCCGCCAGAAGGCCACGGTCGCGGTCAGGGCCCTGGCCGGGAGGCTCGGGTGAGCCCGCGGGTGGCCGTGATCGGCGGCGGCCTGGCCGGGATCACCGCCGCGATCGCGCTCGCCGAGGCGGGCGCGGCGGTCACCCTGCTCGAGGCCAGGCCCCGGCTCGGCGGGGCGACCTGCTCCTTCGCCCGCGACGGCCTGGTCGTCGACACCGGCCAGCACATCTACCTCGGCTGCTGCACCGCCTACCGCGGCCTGCTGGACAAGCTCGGCATGACCGCCCACGCCCCGCTCCAGGACCGGTTCGACGTCACCGTGCTCGCCCCCGGGGCCCCGGCACGGACGGCTCCGCCGGACCGCGCTGCCTGGGCCCCTGCATATGCTGTCGGCCCTGGGCCGGTACCCCTTTCTTTCTTTGGCCGAACGGGCCAGCGTGGCACGGCCCGCTCTCGCCATGCGCCGCGTCGACCCGGGCGATCCCCGGGTTGACGGCAGCGCTTCGGCGACTGGCTCGCCGCCCGCGGCCAGAGCGACCGTGCCCGCCGGGCCCTGTGGGACCTGTTCACCGTCTCCGCCCTGAACATCGCCGGCGACGACGCTTCCCTCTCGCTGGCCGCCACCGTGGTCAAGACCGGCCTGCTCGGCCGCAGCAACGCGGCCGACATCGGCGTCCCCGCCCTGCCCCTGGGCGAACTGCACGGCGACGCCGGCGCCACCCTGCTGGCCAGGCTCGGCGCCCGGGTCCTCCTCAGGCGCCAAGGTCGCCGCCATCGACGTCGACCCCGGTGATCCCGCCAGCCCCGGCGACCCCTCCCGCCCCCGTTTCCGCGTCCGCCTCGCCCGCCCCGTGGACCCCGCCGACCCAGCCGCCGCCGCGACCTCAGCCGCCGCCGCGACCTCAGCCGCCGCCGCGACCTCAGCCGCCGCCGCGACCTCAGCCGCCGGGGTCCTGATCCTCGCGGACGCCGTCGTGCTGGCCGTGCCGCACGAGGCCGCCGCCCGCCTGGTGCCGCCGGGTGCGCTGCCGGCCGCGACCGTCGCGGGCTGGGCCGGCCTGGGCGCCTCGCCCATCGTCAACGTGCACGTGATCTACGACCGCCCGGTGATGGACCTGCCCTTCGCCGCCGCCGTCGACTCGCCCGTCCAGTGGGTCTTCGACCGCACGCGCATCTCCGGCCTGGCCCAAGGGCCCTCGTCCTCCCGCGCTCAGTACCTGGCCATCTCGCTGTCGGCCGCGGATGAGTACGTGGACGTGCCCGCGGCCGCGCTGCGGGAGCAGTTCGTGCCCGCGCTGGCCGAGCTGTTCCCGGCCGCGCGTGAGGCGCAGGTCACCGAGTTCTTCGTCACCCGCGAGCGCCGGGCGACCTTCCGCCAGGCGCCCGGCACCGCCCGGCTCCGGCCGCGGGCCGGCACTCAGCTGCCTGGCCTGGTCCTGGCGGGCGCGTGGACCGACACCGGGTGGCCCGACACGATGGAAAGCGCCGTGCGCAGCGGCCTGGCCGCCGCCATCGAGCTGCGCCGTACAGTACTTTCCGTGCCCGGGCTTCCCCGCGCCGGATATTCCGGTTCCGTAGTTTCCGGTTCCGAAGGGAACGCTTCTACCTCAACGATAGGGGTACGTCAGTGACTGCTGTGATGCCTGAGGGTGTGGCCCTGGCCCGGGATCTGGTGAGCCCGGCGATCGAGGCGACCATCGGCCGGCTTACGCCGGACGTGCGCGCGGTCACGGCGTATCACTTCGGCTTCGCCGATGCGGAGGGCAACCCGACGGGGGGTGGCAGCGGCAAGGCGCTGCGGCCCGCCCTGGCCCTGCTGTCGGCCCGCGCCACCGGCGCCCCGCCGGAGCGCGGCGTGACCGCCGCGGTCGCCGTGGAGCTCGTGCACAACTGGTCGCTGCTGCACGACGACATCATGGACGGCGACACCGAACGCCGGCACCGGCCCACGGCCTGGACCGTGTTCGGCGTCGGCGCGGCGATCCTGGCCGGGGATGCGCTGTTGGCCCTGGCCCAGGAGCTGCTGCTGGAGGACGGGACCCCGCAGGGTCCGTGGGCCGCCCGGTGCCTGTCCGCGGCGGTGCAGCGGCTGATCAGCGGGCAGGGTGCCGACCTGGCCTTTGAGAAGCGTGACGACGTGACCCTGGCCGAGTGCCTGGACATGGCGGGCGACAAGACCGCCGCCCTGATGGCCTGCGCGTGCAGCATCGGCGCGGTGCACCTCGGCGCGCCGCCCACGCTGGCCATGGCCCTGGCCGGCTTCGGCGCGCACGTCGGGCTGGCCTTCCAGCTCACCGATGACCTGCTGGGCATCTGGGGCGCGCCCGAGGTCACCGGCAAGCCGGTGCGCGCGGACCTGCGGGCCCGCAAGAAGTCGCTTCCGGTGGTGGCCGCGCTGACCAGCGGCATGCCCGAGGCCGCCGGCCTGCATGCCCTGCTCACCGACCCGCAGCCGCTATCCGAGGACGACCTGGTCCGCGCGGCCGACCTGGTCGTCGCCGCGGGAGGCAAGCAGTGGGCCGAGGCCGAGGCCGACGCGCAGCTCGACGCGGCCAACGCCAGCCTGGCCGGCGTCGACCTGCCCGCCGACGTCCGCGCCGAGCTGACCGCGATCGCCGAGTTCATCACGGCGCGGCAGTGGTAACAGACCACGCGACCCTCGACGTGGCTCGCGGCACCCTGGAACGGGCCCGCGACCACGTGCTCGGGCTGCAGCACGCCGAGGGGTGGTGGCAGGGCGAGCTCGAGACCAACGTGACCATGGACGCCGAGGACCTGCTGCTGCGCCAGTTCCTCGGCGTGCGCGACGACGCGCAGACCGCGGCGGCGGGCCGGTGGATCCGCTCCCAGCAGCGTGAGGACGGCACGTGGGCCAACTTCTTCGGCGGGCCGGGTGACCTGTCCACCACCGTCGAGGCCTACGTGGCGCTGCGGCTGGTCGGCGATGAGCCGGACGCGCCGCACATGTGCCGCGCCCGCGACTGGATCCTGGCCCAGGGCGGCGTGGAGGCCACCCGCGTGTTCACCCGGCTCTGGCTGGCCCTGTCCGGCCGGTGGTCGTGGGACGACCTGCCCGTCATCCCGCCCGAGCTGATCTACCTGCCGTCCTGGTTCCCGCTCAACATCTACGACTGGGGCTGCTGGGCCCGGCAGACCATCGTGGCCCTGGCCATCGTCCAGTCGTTCCGCCCGTCCCGGCCGCTCCCGTTCACCATCGACGAGCTGAAGACCGGCGGTCCGCACGGCCGCGCCTCCTCGGCGCGACGACCGCAAATCCCCTCCAGACGCCCCCCGGCACAGGGGGGCTCCCCGCGCCCCCCGTACCTCCGCCGGGACCCCTGGTCTCTCGTCTTCACCACCCTGGACAAGGTCCTTCATCTTTACCGGCCGGTAAAGTCGGTAAGGCGCGCCGCGCTGCGGCGGTGCGCGGAGTGGGTCATCGCCCGGCAGGAGCGCGACGGCTGCTGGGGCGGCATCCAGCCGCCCTGGGTGTACTCGCTGATGGCGCTGAACCTGCTCGGCTACGACATCGAGCACCCTGTCATGCAGCGCGGGCTGGCCGGCCTCGACCGGTTCACGATCACCGAGGACGGCCCCGACGGCCCGGTGCGCCGCCTCGAGGCGTGCCAGTCGCCGGTCTGGGACACCGTGCTGACCATGATCGGCCTGGCCGACGCGGGCCTGGCCCCCGACGACCCGTCCCTGACCCGCGCCGCGCGCTGGGTGCTGGGCGAGGAGATCCGCGGCCCAGGCGACTGGCAGGTCCGCAGGCCCTCCCTGTCGCTCCCGGCGGCTGGGCGTTCGAGTTCGACAACGACAGCTACCCCGACACCGACGACACCGCCGAGGTCGTGCTGGCCCTGCGCCGGGTCTTCCTGCCGGGCAACGACGCCAAGCCCGCCATCGAGCGCGGGCTGGCCTGGCTGGCCGGGATGCAGTCCAGGGACGGCGGCTGGGGCGCGTTCGACGCGGACAACACCCGCGCGCTGGTGAACAAGCTGCCGTTCTGCGACTTCGGGGCGGTCATCGACCCGCCCTCGGCCGACGTGACCGCGCACATCGTCGAGGCGTTCGCGGCCGAGGGGCAGGCCGATCACCCCGCGGTCCGCCGCGGCGCGCTCTGGCTGCTGCGCGCCCAGGAGGCGGACGGATCGTGGTTCGGCCGGTGGGGCGCCAACTACATCTACGGCACCGGCGCCGTGGTGCCCGCGCTGGTCGCGGCCGGGGTGCGGCCGTCCAAGCCCGCCATCCGCCGGGCCGTGGCCTGGCTCGAAGCCCACCAGAACCCCGACGGCGGCTGGGGTGAGGACCTGCGCTCCTACGACGACCCGTCCCTGGCGGGCCGGGGTGCCTCCACCGCCTCGCAGACCGCCTGGGCCCTGCTCGCCCTGCTCGCCGCGGGCGAGTACGACAGCCAAGGCCACCGAGCGCGGCATCCGCTGGCTGGCGCAGACCCAGCGCGCCGACGGGAGCTGGGACGAGCCGCAGTACACCGGCACCGGCTTCCCCGGCGACTTCTACATCAACTACCACCTGTACCGCCTGGCCTTCCCCCTGAGCGCACTCGGCCGGTACGTGACGGCCCACACCTCCGGAGGCAGCGCATGACGGAGACCATCCCGCGGCCCGGCCCCGGCCCCCAAGGCCCCCAAGGCTCCCAAGCCGCCCCGCCACGCCGGCATGCTCATCTGCGCGCCGCTGCGGATCGAGGCCCGGGCCGCTCCTCTGCGCGCCCGCTGCGGGTCGAGGGCCGGGGGCCATCCGCCGCAAGGCCTGCGCGACCTTCCCGGGCTGCGTCCCCCCGGGTTACAGTCCTCCGCACGGGCTACGGAACCACGCGCGCGGCGCGAGCGGCCGGGCAGTTGAGCCACGAGTCCGTTCGGCCAAATGATGATCATGGGCGTGGGCGGCGGCCTGACCACCGGCCTCAGCCCGGGAGACCTGGTCGTCGGGACCGAGGTGGGCGCACGTGACCTGTGCGTCCGCGCCGATCCTGGCCGGCGAGCTGCGGCGCGCCGGGCTGCCCGCCCGCACCGGCCGGATCACCACCGTCGACCATCTGGTCCGGCGCTCGCAGCGGGCCAAGCTGGCCGCCGAAGGCTGGCTGGTGGCCGACATGGAGTCGGCGCCGCTGGCCGCCGCGGCGGCCGGGCGCCCGGTGGCGGTCATCCGCGCGGTGTCCGATACCCCGCACCATCCGCTGGCCGGCATCGTCTCCGGCGGGCTGGCGGCGCTGCGCTCGCTGCGGGCCGCCGCGCCCGTGGCGCAGCGATGGGCGGCGGCGTGCGGGACGCGCCAGGTGCTGCTGGCCGGCCCGCGGTCGTTCTGCGCCGGCGTGGAGCGGGCCATCGAGATCGTCGAGCGCGTGCTCGAGCGCCAGGGGCCGCCGGTCTACGTGCGCAAGCAGATCGTGCACAACACCCGGGTGGTAGGCGACCTGGAGAGCCGCGGCGCGGTGTTCGTCGACGAACTGGACCAGGTGCCCGACGGCGCGACCGTGGTGTTCTCCGCGCACGGCGTGTCGCCCATGGTCCGCGAGGAGGCGGCCCGCCGGGGGCTGGCGGTGATCGACGCCACCTGCCCGCTGGTGTCCAAGGTGCACGCCGAGGCCCGGCGGTTCGCCGCCGACGGGTACACGGTGGCGCTGATCGGCCACGCCGGGCACGAGGAGGTCGAGGGCACGCTGGGCGAGGCGCCTGGCTCGACGGTCCTGGTCCAGACGGCGGCCGACGTCGCCGCGCTGCGGCCGCGGGACGGCGAGCGCGTCGCCTACCTGATGCAGACCACGCTGTCGGTCGACGAGGCGGCCGAGGTGTCCGGCGCGCTGCGGGAACGGTTCCCCGCGGTGCGCGCGCCGGGCAGCGACGACATCTGCTACGCGACCACCAACCGGCAGGCCGCCGTGCGGGCGGTCGCCGCGGAGTCGGACCTGGTACTGGTGGCGGGTTCGGCGAACTCGTCCAACTCGGTCCGGCTGGTGGAGACCTGCGAGCGGGCCGGGACGCCGGCCTACCTGATCGACGGGGCCGAGGATATCCAGCTCGACTGGCTGGCCGGGGTATCCACGATCGGCCTGACGGCCGGCGCCTCCGCGCCTCCCGCCGTGGTGGAGGAGATCATCTCGGCGCTGTCCGGCCTCGGAGGAGTGTCCGTTTCCGAGCGAGTGACGACCACGGAATCAATCCGGTTCGGCCTGCCCAAGGAGGTACGGCGATAATGCCCATGCCACTACGTCAGTCCCTGCGCGTCGGGTCCTACCTGATGCGCCAGAAGCTGGCTGGCCATAAGAAGTTCCCGCTGCTCGTCGAGCTCGAGCCGCTGTTCGCCTGCAACCTGAAGTGCGCGGGCTGCGGGAAGATCCAGCACCCGCACGACATCCTCAAGCAGCGGATGCCGGTGGAGCAGGCCCTGGGCGCGATCGAGGAGTGCGGCGCGCCGATGGTGTCCATCGCGGGCGGCGAGCCGCTGATGCACCCGCAGATCGACGTCATCGTCGCCGAACTGATCAAGCGCAAGAAGTTCGTGTTCCTGTGCACCAACGCGCTGCTCCTGCCGAAGAAGCTGGACAAGTTCAAGCCCTCGCCCTATTTCGCCTGGGTGGTGCACATCGACGGGCTGCGCGAGCGGCACGACGAGTCGGTCTGCAAGGAAGGCGTGTTCGACGAGGCGGTCGCCGCGATCGAGCTGGCCCAGTCGCGCGGGTTCAAGGTGAACACGAACACCACGTTCTTCAACACCGACACCCCGCAGACGGTCATCGATGTCCTGAACTACCTGAACGACGATCTGGGCGTCGACGAGATGCAGATCTCGCCCGCCTACGCCTACGAGAAGGCGCCGGATCAGGAGCACTTCCTCGGCGTGGAGGAGACGCGCGAACTGTTCCGCAAGGTGTTCGCGGACGGACGCCGGCGCAAGTGGCGGCTGAACCACACGCCGCTGTTCCTGGACTTCCTCGAGGGGAAGGCCGACTACGGCTGCACCGCCTGGGGAATTCCCTCCTACTCGCTGTTCGGCTGGCAGCGGCCCTGCTACCTGATGTCGGACGGGTACGCCAAGACGTACAAAGAGCTGCTGGAGACCACGGACTGGGACTCCTACGGACGGGGCAAGGATCCCCGGTGCGCCAACTGCATGGCGCACTGCGGCTACGAGCCCTCGGCCGTGCTGGCCACGATGAGCTCGCTGCGCGAGTCGATCAGGGCCGTCCGCAGCTGAAGCCGTCCATCCTCAGGTCGAAGTAATCCCGCAGGTTCTGCTCAGCGTTCGTTCAGTTACCGCCCGCATGCTCTGAGGTGGCGCGGGCCGCAAACGCCCGTCCGGTAAAGCCCGGGCGGCAGGTCCCGCGCCACCATCCGGATGTCCGGCACGGTCGGGATCACCGACGCCGGCGCATGGTCGCGCGTGTGGCCGAGCAGGAGAGCAGGAGATGTTCTTTACCTATATGGGGCGTGAACTCAGACGACGCATGCGCCAGGCCGTGTTCATCGCGCTCGGCCTCGCGCTCGGCATCGGCCTGGTGATCACCGTGACGGCGGCGGCGTCCGGTGTCAAGAACGCCCAGGGCACGGTGCTGAAGGCGCTGTACGGCGTGGGCACGGACGCCACCGTGACCAAGACGCCGACCGCCGGGTCGGTCACGCCGGGCTCGTTCGGCTTCGGGTTCCGCACCGGGACCACCAAGCGGCCCGCGGCCGGGACCAAGATCAACACCAGCACGCTCAGCGGCACCGCCACGCTGGCCTCGATGCCCGCCTCGTCGGTGACCACGGTGGTCGGCCTGCCCGACGTGGCCGCGGCGGCCGGCGGGCTGACCCTCAGCAACCGCACGCTCAGCGGCACCGTGCCAGCCATCAACTTCAACGGCGGCGGCGCCGGGGGCGGCTTCGGCGGCGGTAGCGGCGGTTCCAGCGGCTCGGGCTCCCAGAACTTCCGGGCCAGCTTCACCACCAACAGCTTCACCGTCGACGGGGTGGACCTGACCGCCGGCGAGCTCGGCCCGCTCAGCGCGGGCAAGCTCAGCTCCGGGCGGACCTTCACCACCGCGGACGCCTCGTCCGACGTCGCGATGATCGACTCCAACTACGCCGCGCAGAACAAGCTCGGCGTCGGCTCGACCATCGCCATCGGCAACAGCAGCGGCACCACGACGAACTTCAAGGTCATCGGCATCGTCGGCGAGTCGGCCGGCGACAACCCCTCGGACGTCTACATCCCGCTCGCGGTCGCGCAGAAGCTGGCCAGCATGAAGAACGACGTGAACACCATCTACGTCGCGGCCAGCAGCTCCTCGGCCATCAACACCGTGTCCGGCGAGATCTCCAAGGCGCTGCCCTCGTACACCGTGACCACCTCCGCCGACCTGGCCAACGAGGTCACCGGCTCGCTGTCCAACGCGTCCAGCCTGGCCAACAACCTGGGCAAGTGGCTCGCGATCGCGGTCCTCGTCGCGGCCTTCCTGCTGGCCAGCCTGCTGACCATGGCCGCGGTCTCGCGCCGGGTGCGTGAGTTCGGCACGCTCAAGGCGCTGGGCTGGAAGAGCCGCCGGATCGTCGGCCAGGTGATGGGGGAGGCCGTGGCCATCGGCATCGTCGGCGGCGTGATCGGCGTGGGCCTCGGCCTGGCCGGCGCGGAGCTGGTGACCAAGCTGTCGCACCCGCTGACCGCCACGGTTGGGCAGACCACCGGCTCGGCCACCCCGGGGGGCGCGCGGCAGTTCGGCTTCGGCGGGGCCGGCGGCACGGGCGGCGGATTCCCCGGCGGAGGCGGCGGGGGCGGCGGAGGCGGTGGCGGGGGCGGGGGCGGCGCCTTCGCGGCCTTCCGCGACGCCAGCACGGCCGCCCGCACGGTAACCGTTCACCTCGCCGCGTCGGTGAGTGGGAGCGTCATCATCCTGGCGGTTGTGCTGGCCGTGGCGGGCGGCATCATCGCCGGCATGTTCGGCGGGTGGCGGGCGGCGCGCCTGCGTCCCGCGGACGCCCTGTCCAAGGTCGCCTGAGGGCTTCGTTCAACGGGAGGAAAACCAGATGTACAAGCTCTCCGGAGTGACCAAGAACTACCGCAAGGGCCGGGAAACCGTCGCCGCCCTGCGCGGCGTGGACCTGGTGGTCGAGGACGGCGAGTGGCTGGCCGTCCAGGGACCCACCGGGCACGGCAAGTCCACGCTGCTGCAGATCCTCGGCGGCCTGGACCGGCCGTCCGCCGGCATCGTCGAGTTCGACGGGCGCGACCTCGCGCAGCTGCGCGAGGCCGAGGTGACCAACGTGCGCGCGCAGGATATCGGGTTCATCTTCCAGACCTTCAACCTGATCCCCACGCTGTCGGCCCTGGAGAACGTGGAGACCGCGCTGGTCCCGCTGCGGGTCAGCGCGGCCGCGCGGCGGCAGCGGGCCACCATGGCGCTGGAGGCCGTCAGCCTCGGGGACCGGCTGCGGCACGTGCCCGGCGAGCTGTCCGGCGGCCAGCAGCAGCGCGTCGCCATCGCGCGGGCCCTGGTCAAGGAGCCCAAGGTCCTGCTGGCCGACGAGCCCACCGGCAACCTCGACGAGGACACCAGGGACGAGATCATCGGCCTGCTCGAGACCATGTGGCGCGAGCGCGGCCTGACCATGGTCCTCGTCACCCACGACAGCAGCATCGCCCGCCGCGCCCAGCGGATCGGCGTGATGAAGAACGGCCGCCTGGGCTTCAAGCAGTCCCGCCAGGGACCGGTGGTACGGCCCGCCCAGGTCCAGGCCGGCCCGGCGCGGGTCTCCGAGGGTACCGACCTCGAGCCTCCCGACCTCCCCGACCTGGAGAACCCCGACCTGTCCGATCTCCAGGATGACGATTCGGAACCCGCCGACACCGTCACCTTCGACTAGCCCGGCACCCGCCCGGGGTCGCCCGTCCCGCGCAGTCCCTGCATTCTGCGCGGGCGGGCCGCTTCCCACCGCCGCCCCGGTCCCCGTAACCGGGCCTGGACCCCCGACCGCCCCGGTAGCCTGGTACTCGTCCGGCAAGAGCCGGGCCGCGAAACGCACGCCCCGGTGCCCGGCCAGGACTCCCCGGCGATGGACCTGGCCAGCTGCCGCGCGGGGCGCACGGGCTCGGGCGCACGGGCTCGGGCGCACGGGCTCGGGGCGCGGCCGTACGCTGACCGAAAGGGGCAGGAGGTGACCAGCATGGCAGGCCAGCCAGCCGCGCTCATGAGCTATGCCCGGTTCAACGACCAGCACGATGACGGCCAGCTCACTGCCTTCCGGGAACGCCTGGCCGCCGAGATCCGGGTGCAGACCGGCGAGGAATTCCTCATCTTCCAGGACCGCACCGATATCGCCTGGGGGCAGAACTGGCAGCACCGCATCGACCAGGCCCTGGATACAGTCACTTTACTGCTGGCCATCATCACCCCCGGCTTCTTCCGCAGCTCCCACTGCCGCGACGAGGTGCAGCGGTTCCTGGACCGGGAATGCCAGCTCGGCCGCGATGACCTCATCCTGCCCGTCTACTACGTCAGCACTCCCGAGATCGATGACCCCGCCCGTCGCGACGCCGACCCGCTGGCCGGAGCCCTGGCTGCCCGGCAGTACGCGGACTGGCGCGACCTGCGGTTCGAGCCGGTCACCTCCCCGGTCGCCCGCAAGGCCCTCGCACTGCTGGCCACCCGGATGCGCGACACCTTCTGGCGCGCGCCCGCCAGCCCGCCGACCCCCGACCACGATCCCAGGACCACAGCCGCGTCACCGGCCCCGGGGACACCGCAGTCGGCCCCGGCCCGCGTCACCATCAGGAACGAGCCGCCGACCCACGTGGTCGACCCCTACCACCGGGGCGACTTCACCACCATCAGCGAGGCCGTCAAGGCGGCCGCCCCGGGCGACCGCATCCTGGTCCAGCCCGGTCTGTATACCGAGCCCCTGGTCATCGACAAGCCCCTGGAGATCCTCGGCGACGGCCCGGTGGCTGACATCCAGATCCACGCCCGCGACGCCCACGCAGTGGCGTTCCAGACCAACATCGGCCGCATCGCCAACCTCACCATCAGGCAGGCCGGCGGCCAGGACCCCTGGTGCGGCGTGGACATCACCCAGGGGCGCCTGGAACTTGAAGGCTGCGACATCACCAGCCAGGCCGGCTCCTGCGTCGCCATCCACGGCGCCGCCGACCCCCGGCTGCGCCGCAACACCATCCACGACGGCAAGGGCCCCGGCGTCTACGTCTATGAGCAGGGCTTGGGGGTCCTGGAAGACAACGACATCACCGCCAACACCGGCCAGGGCGTGGCGATCAGCACCGGCGGCAACCCCACGCTGCGCCGCAACGCCATCCGCGACGGCAAGAACGCCGGCGTCTACGTCTTTGAGCAGGGCTTGGGGGTCCTGGAAGACAACGACATCACCGCCAACACCCTCCCGGGCGTGGCGATCGCGACCGGCGGCAACCCCACGCTGCGCCGCAACACCATCCACGACGGCAAGAGAGCCGGTGTCCACGTCTATGAGCAGGGCTTGGGGGTCCTGGAAGACAACGACATCACCGCCAACACCCTCCCCGGCGTGTCGATCAAGACCGGCGGCAACCCCACGCTGCGCCGCAACGCCATCCGCGACGGCAAGAACGCCGGCGTCTACGTCTATGAGCAGGGCCTGGGGATCCTGGAAGACAACGACATCACGGCCAACACCGCAGCGGGCGTGGCGATCGAGACCGGCGGCAACCCCACGCTGCGCCGCAACCGGATCAACCGCAACGAGGGTGCGGCGGTATGGATTTATGAAGGCGGGAAAGGGGAGTTCGAGGATAACGACCTGACCGGTAACAAGCTGGGCGCCTGGGGTATCGCGGCTGGCTCCCGAGCCAATGTGACACGCGCCCGTAACCGTGAATAGGACCTGACGTCCAGCATGGCGAGTTCGGCTGGGCCCGGCCGGGTTTCGGCCAGCCGCGGCGCGGCCGTCCCGTCCGGCGCCGATGAACTCCAGCAGCAGCTCGGTGCCGAGGATCTGCGCGGGGTACGGCACCGGGATCCCGGCCGCGTACAGCCGGGCCAGCGCGGCGAACTCCGCGCTCGCCTATCAGTCCCGCTTGACCGCAATGCCGAACATTCCCATCCGGTCATCGTGGCGGCAGACGATGGTCTGGAAATCAGGGTGCCGCCTGGCGAAGATGGCAAAGCCGTTGTGCATCCTGATGTCATCGATCACCATGACCGAGCCCGGCGGCATGGCCCGGGCCACCTGCCCCGCTTCGAACGCGGTATTCCTGGCCGTGTGCAGGCTGTCGTGGATGAACATCTCCACGTGATCGACCTCGGCCACCAGCGGCGGCAGCCGCTTCCGGCTCGAACCCTCGAGATACGACCAGCGCCTGCGGCACGCATCGGTGATGGCGGCGCCTGTCTGGGCGTGCAGGCCGCGGTCGAACGGAAACGGTAGATCTATGCTCCACAGATGGCCGAGATCGTTCCGGCCCAGTGCCTCGAGCACGATCCGGCTCGTGACCCCGTGGGCCACGCCGGTCTCGATCACGACCTCGGGCCGGTTGTGCAGCACCGTGCACCATACGGCGCGGCAGAACAAACGGTCGGCGTCGGCGTACCAGCCGTACGTGCCGCGGCCGAAGCCCAGTCCTCGGGCCGCCAGCAGCGCGCGGACATCCGCCATCAGCTCATCGAGCCGGTTGACCTCCGGACAGGGCCAGGGCGCGCCGAGCAGGCTGTGCAACTGCCCATGGAAGTCGTCGGCGACCTGGCTCTCCAGATATTGCTCGTTCCCGTAGCGCTGCCTGAATTCGCCTGGCAGGGCTCGGGTTACGGTAATTGGGCTAGCAGCGGCCGCGCGCAGCAGGCGCACGAATTTCTGCTGGCGCGGTGTACGCGACTCGCCGCTCAAAGTCATCTCCGCAGTCTATCTGTTCGCCTCCGATTGGCAACCAAACACCGAAGAAAACCAAGACACTAAACCCGGTCCGGACGGTAACGGAGGGCTTATCTGGTCGACGAATTGGCGGCGGATCGCCGGGTTTTCCGTACCACCGAATCGCATCATCTTGCCGGACGATCTTCGTTCTCGCAGGACGATCTTCGTTTTCGCTACCGTTTCCCAGCTTGACGGGCTGGTCGCGGAGGACCGGCTGCCGCCGAGCGGGGCCGAGGATCGATTCGGCCGCACCGTCTGAGGATCAGCAGCCTGAATCAGACCCGAAAATGCTCTGTTTTCCGTTCGATGCTGCCTCTCCATTCCGGCCCTAAGAAAACGTGTACCTCACTGGTCCCGCAAACCCCGCCAGGCCATCACGTCACGCACCGGCAGCAATTCCCGCCCGATGAATGTGGCACTCTGCCGATTCTTCCCGGTAGCATGCCACTTTCATATGGTGCCGTTGGTCGGCGCGCCATGGGCCCCGCCCCTCAGTCCAGCGAGCCTCAGTCCAGGCGGGCCTCCTGGCGGAGCAGGGCGCCCAGACCGGCGGGTTCCGGGCTCACCCCGGCCAGGCCGCGGGCGGCGAACCAGCGGGCGATGTTCTCCGCGTCGCGGGTCAGGAACGCGGCCCCGCGCGGGTTCGCGATCACGTCCACCACCTGCGGCAGGTCGATCATGACCAGCCGCCCGTCGTGGACCAGCACGTTGAACGCGGACAGGTCGCCGTGGGCCAGGCCGTCCCGGGCCAGGGCCACCACCGACTCCACCATCTGGTCCCAGAGCCCGGCGAGTTCGGCTGGGCCCGGCCGGGTCTCGGCCAGCCGCGGCGCGGCCGTCCCGTCCGGCGCGCCGATGAACTCCAGCAGCAGCTCGGTGCCGAGGATCTGCGCGGGGTACGGCACCGGGATCCCGGCCGCGTACAGCCGGGCCAGCGCGGCGAACTCCGCGCTCGCCCACTGGCCCGCGATGGCCTGCCGCCCGAACGTGCTCCGGCTGGCCACGGCCCGGTTGACCCGGGACTCCCGGGTCCGGCGTCCCTCCAGGTAGCCGACGTCGCGGTGGAACATCCGGTGATCGGCGGAACGGTACCGCTTGGCCGCGAGCAGGCAGGACCGGTCCGTCCCCGGGATGCCGCGGCGGACCAGGAAGACGTCGGCTTCCTTGCCGGTCTTCAGGATGCCGAGCTCGGTGTCGACCGCGGCGAGCTCGGTGACCAGCCAGTCCGGGTGGGGTTTCGGCCCGCGTTCGGTCGGTGTGGACTGGTCCCAGGTCGACCAGCGATCGCCGTCCGGCAGGCCGTCGGTGACGTCGAACACCTCGATCGGGGGCAGCCTCCGGCGTCCCCGGACGCGCTTGGCCGTGGTCGGCTCGTCGTCGTCGAAGCGCCGCTTACCGCGGCCAGAAGTGCTGTTCCGGGGGGACGGCCCCCCGGACCCTCCGGGAATGAACCTTCCGCCGTACGCGGAGTGATAGTCGGGCACGGGTGGTGCTCCTCGGCTGAGCGTCGGATAGGGCAGACGGCAATGCGCCCGCGACGGGCATATACATCTCGCGTCTCCCTTCGCTCAGCCAGGCCCACACCAGCCCGGACCGCTGCAGGCTGTCACACGGGCCATGCCAGTCGCAACTGAATTTCCGCTGGCAACGGCGTATCGCCGTCCGGGGAGCCCGGGCTCCTGCCCCGGAGCGGCGATCCGCGTCACTGTGTTTCCTCCCAACGTTCGCGCGGAGCCCGCGGTTCGGCCGGCTTCGGCGCTCCGCAGGAACCGCGGACGATCAGCTCGACCGGCAGCAGCGGCGTCCGCTCGGGCACCGGCTCGCCCGCGATGGCGCGCAGCAGCAGCTCGACCGCCTGCCGCCCGGTCTCGGCCAGCGGCACGCGCACGGTGCTCAGCGGCGGCGTCAGGTACTCGGCGAACGAGATGTCGTCGCAGCTGACGACCGCGACGTCGGCGGGGACGCGGCGCCCGGTCTGCCACAGCGCGGACAGCACGCCGATCGCCATCATGTCGCTGTGCACGAAGATCGCAGTGAGGCTGGGCGAGCGTTCGAGCAGCAGCCGGGTCGCCGCGGCGCCGCCGTGCGGCGTCCAGTCGCCCTCGACCACCAGGTCCTCGCCCGGTTCCAGGCCCGCGGCCCGCAGCGCGTCCTCGTAGCCGTGCAGCCGGCTGCGAGTGACCCGCCGCCGGAACAGCCCGGTGACCGTCCCGATCCGGGTGTGCCCGAGGCCGAGCAGGTGATCGGTGGCCAGCCGCCCGGTGTCCCGGTGGTTGGACCCCACCATCGGCACGCCGCCGCCGGGCACCGCCTGCAGGCTCACCGACGGCACGTACCGGCGGAGCAGGTCGGCCACCTCGGAGTCCTCCTCCACCTCAGGCGCCGCGGCGATGATGCCGTCCACCCGCCGCTCGATCAGCGTCCGCACGATGTCGGCCCCGTCCGCGCCGCCCATGGCCAGGTGCCCGACCAGCACCGAGTGCCCGTGCCGGCGCGCGGCCTGCTCGGCCGCGACCGAGGCCTGCGCGATGGCCACGTCGGTCGCGTCGCTGGCCACCAGGCCGATGGTGGCGCTGGCCCGCTGGACCAGGCTCCTGGCGATGGTGTTCGGCCGGTAGCCGAGCTCGCCGGCGGCGGCCAGGATCCGCTCCGCGGTCTGGGCCGACACGCGCACGTCGCCGCCGTTGAGCACCTTGCTGGCCGTCTGGAAGCTGACCCCGGCCCGCGCCGCGACCTCCTTGATCGAGACGTACCTGCGTCTGGCCATGGCATCCGCTTCCGTTACTTCCGCCACCATGAGCGAACGTTCGCCTCAGACGTTAGACCCGCCGGCTCACCCGGTCAAGGCCGTACCCGAAACTGTTTCGCCCGTTCCCGCGGCCTAGACCTGGACGAACTCGATGCCGGTGAGCTGGCAGAACACCTTCCAGTCGGCCGCGTGGTGGCCCAGGTTCATCACCTCGTGGTGCGGCCCGCCGGCCGTCAGCCACCCGTTGAGGCACTTCCGCAGCCCGGACGCCGGCCGGAACTGCCCGTACGGCATCTCCAGGGCGGGCAGTTCCTGGCTGTCCAGGTTCTGGCCTTCCGCGACCACCAGCCGGAACCGCTCGCCCTCCAGCGAGACCAGCGTGGCCAAGGTGGACGGGCCCGGCTGGTACTGGAACAGGAACGTCGGCGGGTCGTCCAGCCGCCCGATACCCAGCGGCCGCTTGATCAGCTTTACCGGCCGGTCGGACCGCGCGATCTTCCAGTTGCCCTCGCCCATGTGGCTCATCAGCACCGAGTCCGACGGGAAATCCATCGCGTACATCTCGGTGAAGTGCGCGTCGCCGATCAGGACGTGCCCGGCGTAGACCAGGCAGGCGGTGAGCACGTCCCCCTCGGCGGCGTACCCGTAACCCTTGGCCATCAGCGACGAGGCCGCCGCCAGGGGCAGCCGGCTGAACCGCCCGTCCTCCCCGATGGCGTCGAAGTGGGCCGTGTAAGCACCGAACCCCCGTTCGTTCAGTATCTTCTCGATCGCCACCTGCATGCGGGCATGGTCCGTGCGCTCGGTCACCGACAGCCGCGGATCGATCTGGAAGTTCTTGTCCTCGAAGCCGATGACCGCGGCGACCGCCTCGTCGCCGGCCTCCTGCATGCCCCGGTACAGGTCGCCCTGCGCGACCGAGATGATGGCCGGGCCCAGGGACCGGACCAGCGCGCTCTCATCCACCCGGATGTCGCCCATCTCGTTCATCGCGTAGCCGAAGATCGCCACCTTGAGCCGCTTCCACGCCGTCGCGGCGGCCGCCGCGCGCGCCCAGCGGCCCACGTCCTCGCGGAAGGTGGCGCTCTTCCAGTCGTCGGTCAGCACGGCGAACCGTTTCCCGGCGCGGACCATGGCGTTGGCCGTGTCCTGCGCGCCGTGCACGCCCTGGTTGTAGGTCATGTCCGCCATGTCCCAGGCCGGCGTCACATTGGGTTCCGGCTGGATGTTGGCCAGGCACACCGGCAGCCGCGACTCGGACAGCAGCCGCGCCACCCGCATGGCCGGACCGTAGGTGAGCATCACCACCAGCACGCCGTCGAGGTCCGCGTCCTCGAACTCGCGCATGGCGCGCTCGGCATCCTCCCGGTACTTGATCGCCTTGCTCGGGATGAATTCCGCGACGTCGGACAGGTGCGCGGCGAGTTCGGCGGCGTACCCCTCCTGCCGCTCCGCGATCCCGGGGATCATGTCGTCGTACAGGTCCTGCATGATCCCGAGGATTCCGATGCGCGGCTTGCGTCTGGTCCAGATCTGCTCGGCGGACATCATGATCACTCCTTACCTAGGATCCTGGGCGCTGGCCGTAGTGGTTCTGGTAGCGGGCGTACAGTGCGTCCACCGCTGCCGCGGGCAGCGGCGCCGGCTCGCCGTAGGCGCGGGCCAGGTGCACCGTCCGCGCCGCGTCCTCGCACATCACGGCGGCCTTGACCGCGTTGCGCGCGGTGCCGCCGATGGTGAACACCCCGTGGCTGCGCATCAGCACGGCGGGGGAGCGGTGCCCGGTCAGCGTGGCGACTACCCCGCGGCCGATCTCGTCGCTGCCGATCAGCGCGAACGGGCCGACCGGGATCTCGCCGCCGAACTCGTCGGCCATCGCGGTGATCACGCACGGGATGGCCTCGCCCCGCGCCGCCCAGGCGGTCGCGTAGGTCGAGTGCGTGTGCACCACGCCGCCGACTTCCGGCATGTGCCGGTAGATGTAGGCGTGCGTGGCGGTGTCGCTGGAGGGCGTCAGCCCGTCCGGCGAGACCGGCTTGCCGCTCCAGGTCGCAGACCACCATCGACTCCGCGGTCAGGTCGTCGTAGGAGACGCCGCTCGGCTTGATCACCATCAGGTCCCCGGTCCGGGCCGATACGTTGCCCGACGTCCAGGCGACCAGGCTGTTGCGGACCAGTTCGGCGTGCAGCGCGCACACGGTCTCCTGCAGCGTTCTGATCTCAGGATTCACCGCGGGCCGCCTCCCAGCGCGCGGTCGCGGATGGCCCGCAGCCGGTACATGACCTCGTTGCTGCCCCGCCCGAAGTAGTCGTGCAGCCGCACGTACTCGGCGTACAGCTCGTCGTAGACGTCGGCGCGGGCCGCGTCCGGCCGGTAGACGTCGCGGTTGACCCGGCCCATGGCGCTCGCCGCGAGGGGCACGTCCGGGTAGGCGCCCGCGGCGACCGCGGCATGAATAGCAGAGCCGAGCGCCGGCCCCTGCTCGGACCCGATCACGCTGAGCGGGCGCCGGAGGACGTCCGCGTAGATCTGCATCACCGCGGCGCTCTTGATCAGGCCGCCCGCGACCACCAACTCGGTCACTGGAACGCCCGCGTCGCGGAACGTTTCAATGATCAGCCGGGTGCCGAACGCGGTGGCCTCCAGCAGCGCGCGGTAGATCTCCGGGGCCGTGGTGGCCAGCGTCAGGCCCACGATGACGCCGGACAGGCCGGCGTCCACCAGCACGGAGCGGTTCCCGTTCTCCCAGTCCAGCGCGATCAGCCCGTGCGCGCCCACCGGCTGGGCGGCCGCCATCTCGTCCAGCAGCTCCGGCAGCGACTCGCCGCGGCGGCGCGCCTCGTCGGCGAACTGGCCGGGAACCCCGTTGCGGGCGAACCAGGCGAAGATGTCACCCACCCCGCTCTGCCCCGCCTCGTAGCCCCACAGCCCGGCGACGATGCCGCCGTCCACCACCCCGCACATGCCCGGCACCTCGGCGAGCCCGGTGCCGTTCACCATGTGGCAGGTGGAGGTGCCCATGATCGCCACCATCTTGCCCGGCGTGATCGGGCCCGCCGCGGGCACGGTGACGTGCGCGTCCACGTTGCCGACGGCGACCGCGATCCCGTCGGTCAGGCCGCACGCGGCGGCCGCGGCCGGAGTCAGCCGGCCGGCCAGGCCGCCGAGCGGGGAAATGGGATGGGCCAGCTTGTCCGCGACGAAGGAGGCGAAACGCGGGTCGAGCGCCGCCAGGTAGTCCCGGGACGGGTACTGGCCGTCCTGGAAGATGCCCTTGTACCCGGCGGTGCACGCGTTGCGGGTCTCGTTCCCGCACAGCTGCCAGATGATCCAGTCGGCGGCCTCGATCCACCGGTCGGCGCGCTGGTAGATCTCGGGATCCTCGTCCAGCACCTGGAGCGCCTTGGCGAACTGCCACTCCGACGAGATCTTCCCGCCGTAGCGCTTGATCCACTTCTCGTGGCGCTCGTGCGCGGCGGCGTTGATCCGGTCCGCCTGCGGCTGGGCGGCGTGATGCTTCCACAGCTTGGGATAGGCGTGCGGGCGTCCGGCCAGGTCAGGAAGCTGGCAGAGCGGCGTTCCGGTGGCCAGCACCGGCATGCAGGTGGACGCGGTGAAGTCGGTGGCCACGCCGATCACCTGGCTCGGGTCGATCCCGGCGTCCCTGATCGCGGCCGGGACGACCACGCCCAGCGCCTCGGTGTAGTCGCCGGGGTCCTGCAGTGCCCAGTCCGGCGGCAGCTCCCGCCCGCCCAGCTCCCGGTCGATCACGCCGTGCGCGTACTCGCCGACGGCGGTGCCTGCCTCGGCGCCGTCGCTGACCCGGACCACCAGGGCGCGTGCCGATAGCGTGCCGAAGTCCACGCCCACCACGTAGGCCTCGTCGCGGTCCCTCTTGTTAGCGCTAACATCCATCTGTCCGCCTTATCCTACGTTCGCTCAGTGCATTCTTGCCTCTCGCCCCGGCTGCTCACCGCGAGCGGTAGGCCTCCCCTTGGCCGCCGCGACGCGACGGCCACTAGTCTGGCCGGCCGCCGAGCCCGTGACGTCAGCGGCCCGCCGGGTCAGCGCCCCGGCGGCCCCGCGGCACTGGCCCTGATGATCAGCTCCGGCGCGATCCGCACCCGGCGGTCCGCCTCGATCGCGCCCGACATCCGGTCGATGAGCGTGCTGAGCGCCCGCCGGCCGACCTTGCCGAAGTCCTGCCGGACCGTGCTGAGCGGCGGCGTGTAGAAGCCCGCATCGGGGATATCGTCGAAACCCACGATGCTCACGTCGCGCGGGACCCGCAGCCCCTGCTCGGCCAGGGCCCGCATGACCCCAAGCGCCATCGTGTCGTTCCCGCAGAAGATCGCGGTGAGCTCGGGATCGCCAGCCATTTGGCGGCCCAGCTCATAGCCGGAGGAGGCCGACCAGTCGCCGACCAGCAAGGCCGGTTCCGGCGCGCCGGCCTCTTCCAGCGCCCGCCGCCAGCCGTCCACGCGTTCCTGCGCGTCAAGGTGGGCCGAAGGCCCGGCGACGTGGCAGACGGTCCGGTGTCCGAGGCTGAGCAGGTGCCGGGTCGCGGCGAAGGCGCCGGCCGCGTTGTCGATCGCGACGGAGGTCGCCGCCGCCTTCGTGCCGCAGCCCACGGCGACCAGCGGCACCTCGGCGGGCACGTGCGCAAGCGCGGCCACCGCGGTGTCCTGCGTCGCGATCACGATGATGCCCTCGACGCCCTGGCCGAGGAACCGGTCCACCGCGTCCAGCATCGACCGGCGGTCCAGCGCGGGCAGGCTGGCGATGGACACGAAGTAGCGGTCGTGCGCCGCTCGCTCGAAGCCGTACAGCATGGAGGCCGGCCCGTACAGCATGGTGTCGAAGCTGATCACGCCCAGTGTGTGGGTTCTCCGTGTGACCAGGGTCCGGGCGGCCGCGTTCGGCCGGTAGGCGAGCTCGCGGATGGCGGCGAGCACCTTGTCCCTCGTCGGAGGGCGAACGTTCGGATGGTCGTTGAGGACCCGCGACACGGTTTGATGGGAGACCCCGGCCAGCCGCGCGACGTCTGCCATGACGGGTGGCCTGCCCAGGCTGCCCGGCCCGCTGACGACCGACGCCGTCAGCGGGCTCCTGGCTCTCTCGGCCGGTGACCGCGTCACGTCGTGCCTCCTTGCCGCGCGCTGCGTAGCCAGCGGTCAGCCGGGGCCAACGTTAGCGCTAACATCCGTGCAGGTCAGGCGATGCGAAGGGTATATGTCCTCCACAGCGACAGGCGCCTCTCCTCCGCCGCCCGGACTTCCTGCGTCTCAGCGTAGCCGCCGCACCGTCCCCGTGGTAGCCGCCGCGGTACGCCACCGTCCGCAGTGCGCCACCGTCCGCGGTGCGCCACCGTCCGCGGTGCGCCAGCGTCAGGGCTTGGCGCGATTCGCCGCGCTGTCCCGCAGGTCGCGAAGCGCGGCCTTGGCCTTGCGCCCGGCCTCGCTGTCCCGCAAATCCTGCAGCGCCTCACGCGCCTTGCGCCCGGCGTCGCTGTCCCGCAGATCCTGCAGCGCCTCCCGGGCCTTGCGCCCCGTCTCGCCCTGGCGCAGGTCGCGGAGCGCGGCTTCGGCCTTCTGCGCGGCCTCACCCTGCCGCATGTCGCGGAGCGCGGCTTCGGCCTTGCGCCCGGTCTCGCTGTCCCGGAAGTCCGCGACGGCCTTGCGAGCCCCCTCGGTATGCTGCCCGCCGCGCAGCCAGGCGGTCAGCTTGGCCCACCAGCTCCGCGGTTGCTGCTCAAAATCGGTCATTGCCGACTCTCCTTCGCTTCGAGCGCTTCGAGCGAACCCGCGCTCGCAGCCACGCCACTCAACAAGAACTTCATTTTCAAGATATAACGTGATGACGAACGAGCCAACCCCAAGCCTCAGGCCTGTGTGAGTGCTACCCGCCCGGCCGTCCGCAAACCCCTGCTCCCCGGGCGCCCGCAAACCCGCGCTCCCCGGCCCGGGATGAGAGAATGCCTGGCGTGCAGCGTCAGCTCATCAGCGGGCACTCGCCCTACGAGCCGGTCTTCGGATTCTCCCGCGCGGTCGTGGCGGGGGACCGGGTCCTGGTCGCCGGCACCGCGCCGGTCCCGCCCGGCGGCGGTCCGCCCCCGGCCGAAGCGTACGCTCAGGCCCGGCTGTGCCTCGACCTCATCGGCGAAGCCCTGACCATCGCGGGCAGCAGCCTCGAGCACGTCGTCCGGACCCGGATGTTCCTCACCGACGCCGCCCACTGGCAAGAGGTCGCTCGCGCGCACGGCGAGATCTTCGCCGGCATCCGCCCCGCCGCGACCGCCGTGATCGTCGCCGGCCTGCTCGACCCCGCCTGGCTCGTCGAGATCGAAGCCGAGGCCGTCCTGCCCGGTCTCTAGGGCAAACACCGCCGCGGCCCGGGTTGCCGGCCGAGCTCTGCGAGCCGGCGGCGGTGATCTGCCTTGTCCGTGGATTATCCGGGTAGCCGGGCGAAGGCGCGTACCGGGATGGTCCCGAGCTTTTCGATGCGCAACGGAACAGCGGTAAACCAGGCGCCGGCGGGTGGCAGTTGCCCGAGGCCGGTCAGATGCTCGACGACGGGAATACCGGCGGCAAGCAGCAGCGTGTGCGCGGGCCGCTGGCCGTCGGCGGTGTCGTCGATGTTGAGCGCGTCGATGCCGACGAGCGCGGCATCATGGTCAGCGAGCCAGGCTGCGCCCGCCCGGGTCAGGAAGTGCCGGCCTTCGGCGTAAGCCGGTGAGCCGAACCGTGTGTCGTCGCCGGTGTGCAGCAACACCGCCCGCCCGGCGACGTCGAGTGCTGCCAAGGCGCCGGTATCGATGCCTGGCTGGTGTGCGCCAGCTACCCGGACCACCACGGCCGGCAGTTCGGCGGTCCGAGCCAGGGGTATGCCGCTCAGGTCCGCCCCGTCGGGGTACCGGTGATACGGGGCATCGAGATAAGTGCCGGTGTTGCCGAGCAAAGTAAGGCGGTCGATTGCGAATTCGGTGCCCGGGGCATAGTGCTCACGCGAGGCATCCCTGGTCAGGTACGGGGTGATCTCCGGGCCAGGAAGCCCTGGATAGGTGACCATCCCGGCGCGGATGACGTGGCTGAGTTCGACGAGCCGGCCGCCTGCGGGCGGCCCGCCACGACCGTGATCCGACGGTCCACCCCGCGTTCCCTTGTGCGGTTCGGCAAAGATGTCCACATTGGTGAGCGTGACCGAGTCCGTCATCAGCAGGCCGAGCGAGGCCACGAACAGCGCGGCAATGCCGTCCTCGTCCATAGCAGGTGAGGGAACATCTACGCGGAATCCATGAGCAGTCAGGTCGCCGCCGTTGCTGAACCTTATGGTTGCGTCGAACGACGCGCGGTATTCAGTCATCGGGCTCCGTTCGGCATGAAGGTGAGAGCTGAGAGCTGCCGTCTTTGCTGTTATCTCAGGCTGTCTCCGGTCAAAGCTGCCTTTCCGGCCAGCCACTATCCCAGTCCTGGCCCCAGCTGGCCACGCGATACCCACTCGCCCTGTACTACAGTCCGGGTTTGTGACGTAGCAGTACGCTGTACTTCGTAATTGGATGGCTTGCGAGGGATTGACCTCGTGCCGATCTGGGGCGCAGCTTGGATCCGTGGTGCCGCGCCGAGCCGGAGAGCGACGGCTGGCGGCGAAGCCGATGAAAGCCCGTCTCAGTCGCGGTGGCTGATCCACACCGATACGTGGGCGGGTTCCAGGGCCTGGTGCACGACACTGGCCAGGTCATCGCGGACCGCGTCCAGGGCGACCGCGTCTTTCAGCCGGCCCGCGAACGCGGCCACAGTCTTGTCGGCGTCATACCGGGCCCGGTTGAACCGCCGGTCCACGCCCCGCTGCACTCGGCGTCGCAGCGGGTTGAACAGCGCCGCTGCCGCCAGCGTCGACGCGGCCACCGCAACCGGGGAAGAAACCGACAGCACGTGGGTCGCCAGCAGCACCAGTCCTGCGTATACCCCGATCAGCAGGCCAGTCACCAGCGCGTACGCCAGCGTGCGGCTGATGATCCGGTCGATCTCGTACAGGCGGTACCTCAGGATGGCCACGCCCATCGAGACTGGCAGCGCGGCCAGGCCGAACCAGAAGATGTTGTCGATCCACTCCAGCACGGTCGTGGTGGTGCCCGTCGTGCCGAACGCAAACCCCAGGATCAGGCTCGCGATGGCGACGGCCGCGCCGCTGGCCAGCCACTTCAGCTGCTGGCGCCGGTCCCCGGACGAGCGCCGCCAGGTCAGCACCTGCCTGATGATGAAACCCGCCGACAGGGCCAGCAGCAGCACCATGACCACGTGGAAGACGGCCCCGAACGCCCCGGCCGGGTTGTCGACGGCCGACAGCCCGCCGGCCGCGTCGATGCGGAGCGGGCGGACAGCAAGCGCACGTGCTATCGCGACGGCGTAAGCGGCGAGAAGCACGATGTACAGCGCGCAATAGCAGCGCAGGGCCCAGCGCCAGAACCGCGACGGCAGCCTGCCGTCGGGAAAGAGCAGGATCACCACCACGAACAGGAGCAGTCCCGCGATCCACAACTGGTCAGCCGCCAGCCCCACCGGGCCGAACGGGAGGTGGCGGCCGAGGCGGTAGATGGCGTAGGAGTAGTCCCCGCCGTCGTTGCCCACGAACAGGCAGATGGCCGCGGCCAGGAACAGCCAGCCGAGCGGGTTGCCCGGCTGGCGGCGGGCGACAAGGAACCCGACGCCCGCGCACGGGATGCCGATGACCACCGCCACGATCCCCTCGCCGAGCTGGCCGGACAGCACGGTGAGCGGGAGGGTCGCCGCCAGGGAGACCACGGCCAGGCCGCCGAGCACCGCGGCCCAGCCCGCCGCCGGCCCGCGCGGGATCCGGGCACCGCGGCCCGGCCCGCCGCCGGAGCGCCCGCTGGACCCGTGTTATCCACGAGAGCCACGCTACGCCCGGACCGTTCCGGGAACGTTACCGGTCAGCACGGACCCCTCAATCAAGGTCGAGATCACCAGCCGGACCGGAGGCGGCCCTCCTCACGTCATCACTGCGCACTCCCTGACAAAGTGCGGCTGTACTGCCAGGAGCAGACGGATCATGGTGTGCCAGGTGCCGCGATGCGGGACGGCCACCGCATGATCATGCTTTGTGACGAGACAAGCTCAGCAGGTGGCCGCCGGTGCCATCGTAGAAGATGGCACCGGGCTGGACAGACTTCAGGGCGAGCTGCGCGGCCTGCTCGCGCCGGTGTTCGCGCAGGCCAGGTCGCGGCTGGCGGCGTTCGTATATCGGGGCGCTGCTGGCCGAGCCGGGTGACCGCAGGTCGTGCTGGCAGCTGGCGGAGCGGGCCGGGCATGCGACGCCGCGGCGGATGCAGGCGCTGCTGGCCGAGCACGCCTGGGACTGGACGGCGGCGCTGGCCGCGCTGCAGCGGTTCATCCTGGCCCGCTTGGGTGACCCGGCGGCGATCGTGGTGCTAGATGAGACCGCGGAGCTGAAGAAAGGGGACCGGACGGTGGGCGTGGCCCGCCAGCATGCCGGGATCACCGGGCAGGTGGAGAACTGCCAGAGCGTGGTGTTCGCCGCCTACGTCACCGCCCGCGCCCATACCCTGTTCGACTTCCGGCTCTACCTGCCGAAACAGTGGTGCAGGGACGAGCAGCGGCGGCAGCGGGCGCACGTCCCGGACGCAATGGAGTTCGCCACCAAGCCGGCGCTGGGCTCCGCGATGATCACCGCAGCGGCGGACGCGGGCGCGCCGTTCGCCTGGGTGGCCGCCGACGAGGTGTACGGCCGCAGCTCCAAGCTGCGGGAAGCATGCGAGAAGGACAAGAAGGGATATGTAGTCGCGGTGCCGGTGAATTTCACCGTCACCCTGCCGTCCGGGCGGAAGACGGCCGTGGCCGCGGTGGCCCGGCTGGTCCCGGCCACCGCGTGGGAGACCCGCTCGTGCGGGCCCGGCTGCAAGGGCCACCGCGACTACGCCTGGGCCTGGGCCGCGACCGCCTCGGCCCGGCACTGGGTGCTGATCCGCCGCAGCCTGACCGACCCTTCTGACCTAGCCTTCTTCTACTCCCACGTCCCTGAGGGCCGGCCGGTAACCCTGCCCGCCCTGATCACCGTCGCCGGGAAGCGGTGGCCGTCGAAGAATGCCACCAGCAAGGCAAGGGGCAAACGGGCCTGGACCAGCACCAGGTCCGGACCTGGCACTCCTTCCACCGCCACACCGTCCTGTCGATGTGCGCCCAGGCGCTGCTGGCCATCGCCGCCGCCCGCCCGGCCCCGCCCGCCACGCAGCCTCCCGCTGCCAGCGGCACCGGGCAGCCCGCAGCGTGGCGCGACACCGGCAAGCTGCCCGCCACCGCCGGCGACCGGCCACCGGGCGACGACCCCGGCCTGGTCAAGGTCAGCGTCCCCGAGGCCCGCCGCCTCCTGCGCATGGCCACCGCCCCGATGAGCCGCGCCGCCCGCGACCTCGGCTACGCCTGGTCACGATGGCGACGACGCCACCAGGCCCGCGCCCGATGGCACCACTACCACGCCCAGCTCAAAGCCGCCCGCGTCACCTGACCATCGCCCCAAGAAAGGGGGTCGTCATGTAACAAACCGGGACTGTAGTACCTGGCCGCCACGTGCCGGGCGTTTCCGCGGAAGCGCTTTGTGCAATGCTTCACAAGCCGCGGAAACGCGTTCACAGACGCGTCAGGCTGGGCCGTCGGACGAACCCAGCCTGACGCCAGCCCTTCGTCATCCCCACTGGCCGGGCTGGTAGTCACCGGCGGGCTGCCGGGTGATGACGTTGATGCGGTTGTACGTGTTGATGAGGGCGATCAGCGACACCAGCGCGGCGAGCTGGTCCTCGTCGTAGTGCTTGGCCGCGTTCGCCCAGGCCTCGTCGGTCACGCCGCCGGCCGCGTCGGCGATGCGGGTGCCCTGCTCGGTAAGCTCCAGGGCGGCCCGCTCGGCGTCGGTGAACACCGTCGCCTCCCGCCACGCCGCGACCAGGTTGAGCCGCACCTGGGTTTCCCCGGCGTGCGCGGCATCCTTGGTATGCATGTCGGTGCAGACCGCGCAGCCGTTGATCTGGCTGGCCCGGATCTTCACCAGATCCTGCGTCGCGGTCGGCAGGGCCGAGTTCGAGACGACCGCGCCGGCCGAGTTGATGTGCTTCGTGAACTTCGCCGCCACGCCGTTGCCGTAGTAGCTGAACCGGGCGTCCATAATGATCCCCTTTGCCGTTCGTTCCTGTTGATACTCCAATGACGGAACGGCCCGGCCCGACGTAACAGCCAGACCGGCGTGACGGGCGTCACCCGGGGATGGTCATGCGCCTTCCCGAGGCGGCGGTTGTGCGCGATCGTAGAGGGACGGCCGTTCCGGTTTGGACGGCAACTTGGCCGGGACCCCCAGCCGGCCGCGGTCGGACACGATGGGAGGAGCCGCGATGTGTTTCGTCCACTCGGGTAGCGTGCCAGGCGGTGGCCTGGTGCAGCAGGCTGCGCTCGGCCCGGCGGCGGCGACCGCCTTCTCGAGCTTGGCCGCGGGCGGCGGGGCGGCCGGCACCGCGGGAGGCGCGGCGGCCGGCGGGCTGGATGTCGTCGGCTCCGGCGCGCCGGATGTGGTGGCCGGGCCGGGCGGGGCGCAGGTCGTGGACGGCTATGGCCAGGTGCTGCACACCCGCTGGAACCGCGATCTGCCGCCGGTGGCCGTGGTACGCCCGGGGGAAGTGATCCAGTTGCTGTGCCGCGACGCGCTGGACATCGGTGAGGCCGCCCGCACCCTGACGCCCGAGGCGAGCATGACCGTCGATCTGGGCCGCGTGCACCCGCTGACCGGCCCGGTCGAGGTGGAGGGAGCCGAGCCCGGCGACATCCTGGAGGTCGAGGTCCTAGACGTGGCCCCGCTGGTGGACTTCGGCTACGTCGTGATCGGCCCGGCCCTGGGCCTGTTCGGGTCGCTGCGGCCGGACCTGCTCGCGCCGGTCACCCAGTTCACCGAGGCCTCCCAGATCAGCGACCCCAACCCGGGGCCGGTGCCGGGCGCGATTCCCGAGGACCAGCCGTACAACAGCGGTTCGCCGTTCGTCCAGCTGTTCACGTTCGAGCGCGGCCGCAGCACCGGGTTCGCCACCTTCACCGGCGCGGACACCGGCCGGCGGGCGCGGATCCCGATCGCTCCCTTCATGGGCATCTACGGCGTCGCGCCGATGCGCAAGGGCATGTACCGCACCTTGCCGCCCAGCGTCAGCGGCGGCATGGGCGGCAACGCCGACATCCGGCAGTTCACCAAGGGAGCAAGGATCCAGTTCCCGGTCTACGCCCCGGGCGCGAAATTCTCCGCCGGGGACGGGCACATGGCCCAAGGGGACGGCGAGGTCTGCGTGACCGCAATCGAGACCCTGATGGCCGTGACCCTGCGATTCCAGGTGATCAAGAACTGCGTCATCGCTTCTCCCCGGGCGATCGTTCCCGCCGCGGACCCCACCCAGCTGGCCATGCCTGCCGAGATGCTGGCCCACGGCTACTACCACACCACCGGCATCGGCCCCGACCTGATGGAGAACGCCAAGAACGCGGTCCGGGACATGGTCGACTGGCTGGTCGTCGACCAGCAGCTGAGCCTGCACGAGGCGTACGCCCTGTGCAGCGTCGCCGGCGACCTGAAGATCAGCGAGACGGTGGACCTCCCCAACTGGGTCGTGTCCATGACCCTGCCCCGCGGGATCTTCATTTGAGACATAACGGAGCCGTTGGTGGCAGCAGCAGAAGGCCGCCAAAGCGCGGTCGGCGCTGGTGGGCCGCCGGGTCAGGCTTCGCCGGTCAGCCCAGCCATCCCCGCCATATCCGCGCGATCATCGGCTCTCCTTCTCGTCAGCCTCGGAAGGACACGGTAACGCCTAACCTTGGGTGGTGAACGACCGCAGAGCCGAAGCCGTTCTGCTGACCGGCGTATACGGGTCGGGCAAGAGCTCGGTCGCCGCCGAGATCGCCTACCTGCTCGAGCAGCAGCGCGAGCCATATGCACTGCTCGACCTGGACTATCTGAGCTGGACGGGCCCCGACACCGGCGACCGCGCCGCCGAACTCGAACTGCTGCGGCAGAACCTAGCCGCCGTCATCCCGAACTACCGGCGGATCGGCATCAGCCTCTTCGTGCTCGCCTACTTCGTCCGCAGCGCTGCCGAGGTCCAAGGCATAAAGGAAACGCTGGGACTACCGCTGAGAGTCGCGCGCCTGACGGTCCCGTTCTCGGCCATCGAGCACCGGCTGGCCATCGACGTCACCAGCGGCCGCCGGGACGACCTGCGTGAGGCGGCCGCCTCGATAGCGACCGCCGAGGGCACCGGCTTCGAAGACATCACCATCAGCAACGACCGCTCCATCGCCGTCGTCGCCCAGGCGCTAATGACCTTCCTAGGCTGGCCCTAGATCCCGGCGCCTACCGTGACGGCGGGCGCAGTGACACCTGTGCGTGCCGTGATGCGTTCCGCCCCGAGATTAGCCGAGAGGATCGGGGCTTCGGGGAGGATCCGGTGCACCATAGACGCTTTGATCAAATCCACCATCCCCACTGGCCCGGTTCGTAGACTCAGGATCGAAGTTACGTTCGTCCTTTGATTCAGTATGGGCATGAGCCGCGCGCCGTGTGTCTGCCTCCGCTGAGAGGCCGACGCTTCAACAGGCCACCAAGCGGTAACTGCACCCCATGCGCCGCCACGTCTCAGCACGTACCGGCCGGGCCAGAGCAGGTCGTGACCTATAGATCGAGCTTCGTGAGAAGGGTGAAAATCTTTAACGTTCGCGAAGATGTCGACGGTGCAGAATCGTCTGGTTTGGCGCCAGGCGCGGTCGACGGGCTGGCGGTTCCGCTCAGCCATAGCCCCAGGTGCGTCGGGGCCAGGACGTGATGCACCACGCTGAGCAGGTCGGCGCCCAGCACCTCGAGATCGACTTCTTCGCGCAGCTGAACGGAAAACTGCGCGACCACCCGTTCGGCGTTGTAACGGGCCCGGTCGAACCGCTGGTCGACCATGGCCTGTACCCGTCGGCGCAGCGGGTTGAACAGCGCGGCAGCAGCCAGGACCGCGACCGCGATGCCAAGGCTGCCCCGGAACGGCAATACCCTGGTGAGGAGGGCGATGCACCCGAGATAGACCCCAGCCACCGCTCCAGTCACGACAGCGTAGGAGACGGTCCGGGAGATGATCCGGTCGATCGCGTAAAGCCGGTACTTCAAGATGGCGAGGCCGATGGCCACCGGGAGCGCCAGCCCGATACCGGCCACTATCGTGGCGTCGAATGCCACGTCCCCGCTCTTGCTCGTGGTGGCGGACGGCAGCAGCGCGACCAGCAGACCGAGGCTCAATACCGCGACGTAGGCGAACCATTTGAGCTGGAGCCGCTCCTCACCGACCGACCGCCGGTACCTGACGAACAAGCTCGCCGCTGCCAGCAGCAGGCACACCCCACCCAGGACCCAGGTGCCGCCGCCGAACGGACCGGTCGTCGGTATGCGGATCGAGCCCCGGAGGCCGGTCGGGTTGGGCACGCTGGGCAGCCCGTCCACCGCGATGGTGCCCGGATCGAGCCAGGTGAGCATCACAGAGATGGCTGCCAGTCTTGCGGCGACCCAGCCCACCGGCCACCATCGTGCCGTGAGCGGCAGGCCGCCGGGAAACAGCAGCAGCAAGAACGTCAGCAGGCCACCAGGGAACAGCAGCGTGAGCGACCAGCCGACGAACCACGCCGCCCACACCACCAGCAGGGGACGGGACGGTCCGGCCAGGGCATGCAGCGCGTACTCTCCGGCCAGGGCGCGAGCCGCCGTCACTACGCCCACACCGAGCAAGAACCAGCCGATGGGGTTGGATCGCCTGCGAGATGCCAGCACCGCGCCGGCTACTGGGTAAGCGACCATGAACCGGTCGGGCTGAAACCAGCGGAGATATCAAACAGGTCCCGGTTCCGGGCGGCAAGGACCCACGCCGCGGCAAACGCGGCAATGCTCATTGCTCCTACCGACCAGGCCAGCGCGGTAACAAGGGGCTTCACGCGGCCCGCTCACGGCCGGCGGCCGCGGTCATCGCCTCTCCCTCGACCCGTCCGCGTCCATGAGCGCCTCCCTCCAGGCCGGATGAGCAGACGTTAACCCGATGCCGTTCCGGGATCGTTACGAGAACGGGGTCCGCTCGAAGTACGACAGCTGGCTCGTTGGCCCGAGCCGTCCCCTAAGGTCCAGCTGGCCGTCAGAAAGTTCCGCCCCGACCCGCTCCACACCGAGGCGGGCGGTGCAGCTCCCGAATTACAACCTGCTATGCCGCAAGGACGAACACGGCGTCGAAGGCGCGGCACCGCCTCGGCGCGCCGATGCTACTTGGCCATTCGCATGACCGTGACATCGGAGCCATGGCTGGTCAGAGCCCTACGACGTAGACCTCGAATGGTGGTTAGGGGCAAGATCGGGGACTCGAACAAATCCTCCACATCGGCAACTTCACCAGAGGTGATGTCGGCTGTGTCATCGTACCCGTCCCGGTCCGGGTCCAGGATGCCGGGCAGGGCCCGCAGGGTGGCCTCGGTGATCTCGGCGTAGACGGTGGCCTGCTTGCTCGGCTTGTTCCACAGGATCTGCAGGTCGAAGGCGGCGAACAGGCGGGCTTTGAGGGCGGGGTCCAGGCCGGGCAGGATGTCCCCGGGCAGCGGCAGTTCATCCAGCAAGGTGGGGTCGGCGGCCTTGGGCACCGAGGCGTGCAGGGTATCGAGCTGGGCCTGGGCCTGCTCGCGCTGGTGGTGGAGTTCGGCGAACCGGTCGGTGATCCGGGCCCGCATCGCCGAGGCGGCGGTGTCGGCCGGGTCGGGGGAGAGCTGTTCCAGGCTGAGGATCTGGGCTTTCTGCGCGGTGTCGAGCTGCTTGAGCCGGGCGGTGAGGGCGGCGGCCTGGGTGTCGCGGTCGGCTTGGGCGGCCTGGTTGGTGGCGGGCAGCTGGGCGGCGAGCAGCTGGGCCCGGTGGGGGCCGAAGACGTGCCCGGCGAAGAACAGCCCGGTGATCTGGTCCAGCCGCCGTTCGGGGGCTTTGACGGTGCGGGGGTGATCGGGGTGATCGGCGGTGTGGCGGGGGTTGTCGGGGCGGTGGGGGCACTGGTAGTACACGTATGGTGTCTGGCCGGGGCGGCCGTTGGTCATCCGGGCCATGCGCCGGCGGCAGTCCCGGCACCGGACCCGGCTGCGGTAGGGGTACACCGCGGCCGCGGCGGCGGGTTCCAGGTCGCGGCTGGTGCCATGGTCGGCACCGACCTGCTGGGCGGCGTCCCAGGTGGGGCGGTCGATGATCGGCGGGTGGGTCGGCTGGGGGGACCACAGCCACTGATCTGGGGGACCGCGACACGGCGGCCGTTGCGGGTGCGGACCCGGCCGTAGATCATGCGCCCGCTGTATTTCGGGTTGCCGAGGATGGCGTAGACGGTCTGGGTGGTCCAGCCACGGCCGGGCCGGGGCGGCGGGTACCGGCCGGGATCAGCATTCAGCCGGGCGGCGATGGTCGGCATGCCGAGCTTGTGCACCACCCGCCAGGTGAAGATCTGCGCCACGACTGGGGCGCGGGCCGGGTCCAGGGCCAGGCGGGTCTTGGTGCGGCCCTGGCTGGCTTTGACCGGGACCGGGTGCGGGATGCGGACGGCGGTGAACCCGTAGGCGGCCGGGCCGATGTTCCACCCGTCCAGGGCATGCTCGGCCAGGCCCTTCCAGGTCTTTTCCTTCAGCTGCAGCCGGAACCATTCGGCGACGCCTTGCTTGACGCGGCGGACCAGGACGGTGGTGGCGTTGACGCCGTTGATGACGATCGGCTCGTCGGTGGCGAACACCGGGATGCCCTGCCGGGCGAGTTTGCGGGGTGCGCGCACGCGCACGGGGGTGGCTGCCTGTCCATCCCGTCACCGTCGGCCGCCCCCTGCCAGGGCATGCCGCACGGCGGAGGTCAAGGTGGAGCTCCCTACCGGAAGAACGACCTTGAGGGGAGCCGGGCGGCATGCCACAATCACCGGGGCCGGCGGAAAAGGGATGGACAGGCCCCCGGACCCCAGCCTCCTGCGGCCGGACAGCCATGCGCGGGCCCTGGACCATCCTGGAGCCCGAGGCCCCGCCGGAGGCATTGTTCGCCGACGAGCTGCGCGCCCAGCGGGAGCGGGCCGGGCTGAGCCGCGACGAGCTGGCCGGGCGGGTGAACTACAGCGCGTCGCTGATCTCCATGATCGAATCCGGGCACCGGTCCCCGTCCCGGGACTTCGCGGAACGCTGCGATGAGGCGTTCGGCACCCCATGTACGTTCGCCCGGCTGGAGCGGCGGCTGCGGGACGTGCCGTTCAGCTCCGGGTTCCGCCCGTTCCAGCCGTATGAGAACGAGGCGGCCGCGCTGTGGCTGTTCGAGCACTCGCTGATCCCGGGCCTGCTGCAGACCGAGGCCTACGCCCGGGCGGTGCTGGAAACCCACCCCAACACCAGCCAGGACGTGGTCGAGGAGCGGGTGGCGGCGCGGATAGCCCGGCAGGTCATCTTGGACCGGGACGACCCGCCGCCGCCGCTGCTGTGGGTGCTGCTGGATGAGCACGTCTGGGCCGCGAGATCGGCGGCCCCAAGGTCATGCACGACCAGCTCGCCCACCTGGCCGAAATGGCGCGGCGGCCGAACATCACCGTGCAAGTCATACCCGGTATGGGCGCGCATCCGGGGCTGCTGGGCGCCTTCGCGATCGCCGAACTGGCTGGCCTGCCCGCTATCGTGCACCTGGAGACGGCGCACGACGGGCAGACCCTGGAGGACCCCGACGTGGGCGCGGCGATGTCGCTGCGATTTGACGCGCTGCGCACCGACGCGCTGACCGGGCGCGCCTCCTTGAGCCTGATCGAGAAAGTGACCGAAGAACGATGGACCACCTGACCCGCCTCACCTGGCGCACGTCAAGCTACAGCGGCAGCAACGGCGGGAACTGCATCCAGATCGCTGCGGCGGCGGACACCGTTGCGGTTCGCGACAGCAAAGATCCGCACGGCCCCGTGCTGGCCTTCGGCACCCGGGACTGGCAGCGATTCGCCAACCAGCTCAAGGCAAGCGGGCTCTAGCTGGCTAGCGCGCCTACGGCCTGGGACGACCCCGTCAAGACGACGGGCTCGTACGGGATCACTGGGAAAGGGCGAAGACGCGGCAAGGCCAGGACCGGCACGTATCATGGTAAGTCAGGTTCCGCGAGCCGGTCGATGAGGTAATCACCGTAAGGCGTGATCTCATATTCGTTCTGCATGCCGTGGGGAGCAGGTACCAGTTGCTCGCCGCGGTCCCAGATCAGGCCATGCCGTTCCAGCACCCGCAGCGCTCCCCACGCCGACCCGTCAAGGCCGGGATCCACCTGGGTAATGCTCCACTCATACCATTGCCGCGCCGCTTTGGGGTCATCGGCCGCGTTCATCTGCTGTGCGACCCGGTCCAGGTGCTGCGGGCGGCGGCTCATGATCTTCAGGACCCGGATGTGAACAGGATCCAGGTCGGCCAGCATGCGGACGAAGGCGATCTCGTCATCGACTTTGGTGCCCACATCGCCCAGGGCGTTCGCCAGCGCCCGGCTCAGTGCTCTCCGCTTGTCACGCATCGCCGTGTCCTGGGCGATAGTCAGCGTGCGGGCGAGGAGCTCCTGATAGGTCTCGTCGGAGGCCGCCGCGTCAGCGAATCGCTTGAGCTGCTCAGCCATGTCACCGCCCAGTTCTTCGGCCGCGCCGGCCAAAGTCTCTGCGACGCGATGGGTCCGCTTCCCGGACAGCCTGGCCAAGATCTCGCCGAGCACATCTTCGATTACCGGCGCAAGGCCAGCTCCCGCTACCGCCGCATCCGGGCCGGCAAAGCCAGCAGCAGCGCCAAGCGTTCCGGCGACGACCTTCACCACCAGCGGATGTTCGTTCTCTCCTTTGCGAGGCACAGGCACAAGTATGCCCATGCCAGCAGCCGCGAATGCCCTGGATTCCTTCAACACGATTCCCGGATTGGTCTCCCTCCTGCATGCTTTCTTTACGGAGCGGAGGCGGAACGGCCCGAGCGCGTCCGCCCAGGCCAGGAGGGGTGCCAGGCCGGAATCGCGGCGCGTAGCGGCGCGTGGGCCAGCGCGGCAATGGGCGGCCAGTCTGCGAGGTATGCCAGGGGGCAGAGATGGGCGAAGCTCGACTTCCGCATCGGGTTATGCCGCATGCCTGAGGCCGCTCGCGCTGCCGAGTCGCCTGGTATCCGCTGGGCGGGTATATCCTCACGGGTCAGTTCAGCCCGGACCATAGGTACTGGGCGGCGATGGCGATGGCAAGGATGCCGAGGATGCGGCGAATCAGGGTGTCGGGGAGCCGGGATTGCATCCGGGCGCCGGTGTAACCGCCGATGATGCCGCCGATGCCCAGGGCGATGCCTGTGGGCCAGTTCGGGGCGACCGGGCCCTTGCTGATGGACAAGATCGTGAACGTGATGACGCCGCCGAGGGAGGTCACGAAGGTGGAGGCGAGGGCGGCCGGGGCGACTTCGGAGGCCGGGCGGCCGGACCCGATCAAGATGGGTGACAAGATCGAGCCGCCGCCGATCCCGTAGATGCCGCCCACGCAGCCGGTCAGGCACGCCAGGGAGACCAGTACGGGGGCCGGGATCTGGCGGGCCGGCCGGGCCGGGTCGCGGTCGCGGGCGGGCCGGCTGGCGGCGAGCCAGATGCCGAGCGGCAGCAGCAGGGCGGCGATCATCAGGTCGAAGACGCGGGGGCCGGGGACCAGTTCGACGCGGATGATGGATCCGGCGATCACGCCGGGCAGGGTCCCGGTGATCAGGATCAGGGCCAGCCGGCCGCCGGTCTGGTGCTGCTGCCGGTACCGGTACAGCGCGCCGGGGGTGGAGACCACGTTGTAGAGCAGGTTGGTGGGGGTGACGGCCGGGCTGGGCGTGCCCAGGACGCTGACCTGGAACGGGAGCAGCAGGACCGCCCCGGAGATGCCCGCCGGGGTGGCCACGGCGGAGACGGCGAAGGCCGCCGCCAGGGCCACGGCCTCGGTCCACCCAGCGCCGAGCACCTGGCCACAGTAACTGGCTCCGCGCTGCCCGCACACCTGATGACTGGCAAGTTTGCGCAGGTCAAGTACTGTTGGCGGGCCGTTGTGGGTCTGCCTTGCCTGGCCCGGCGTGGTTCATATCGCAGTGGCATGGGCTGTTATGGCGGGGTGCTGCGGTGGCCATTTCAGGCGGTCTCTGGTGCCGCCGGGAAGATGCGGACGCTGCCGGGGGGGATCGTGACGGTGATCGGTTCGCCGATCTGGGGGCGGAGTGGTTGGAGGTCCCGGTGAAGCAGGAGCGCGGTCAGGGGCGGGTCGGTGGCGAGGGTGATGCGGGCCAGGGGCCGGGTAGGGAGGATCTGCGCGACGGGGGCGGTGAGGCTGGCGGCCGCATGGGCACCTGCGGGCGGCGCGCCGAGGAGCAGGTCTTCGGGCCGGTAGAAGATGCGCACGGGGCCGTGGGTGCCTGGTGGCGCGGCGTCGGGGAGGCGGAGCTGGCCGGTGCTGACGGTTCCGCGGTCGGCGGTGCCGGGTCCGAGTTCGGTCCAGCCGAGCAGGCGGGCGGTTTCCGGGTCGGCGGGGGCGGCGGTGACCTGGCTGGCCGGGCCGGACTGGCGGAGCCGGCCGCCGGTGATGATGGCGAGGTCGTTGCTGATCGACAGTGCTTCGTCGCGGTCGTGGGTGACGTGGATAGCGGGGATGTCCAGGGCGGCCAGGAGTTCGGACAGCAGCGCGCGGAGGTCTTCGCGGGTGGGCTGGTCGAGGGCGGACAGGGGCTCGTCGAGCAGCAGCAGGCCGGGCTGGATCGCCAGCGCCCGGGCGAGGGCGACCCGCTGGCGTTCGCCGCCGGACAGCGATCGCGGGAAGCGGGCGGCCAGGGGGGTGATGCCCAGGCGGCGGAGCAGCGGCTCCGTGCCGGAGCTGGGGGGCTGGCGGCGGGCCTTGGGCCCGAACCGGATGTTCTCGGCGACGGACAGGTGCGGGAACAAGGCGGCGTCCTGGAAGACTAGGCCGATGCGGCGCTGTTCGGGGGGCAGGGCGGCGATGTCGGTTCCGGCCAGGCGGATGTGTCCGGTGCGGTGCGGGCGGAGCCCGGCGATGGTTTCCAGGAGCATGGTCTTGCCGGCCCCGGACGGGCCGAGGACGGCCAGGACCTGGCCGGGTGCGATGGCCAGGCTGACCGGGCCGAGGCCGAAGGATCCGGCCTGGCCGGTCAGGTCGCTGACGGCCAGGCTGCGGTCAGCCGTAGGCACGGTTGATCCGGGTCAGCAGGCGGCCCGAGGCTAGGGTGCGGAAGACCAGGAACGTGGCCAGCGTGACGATCAGCAGGACGACGGCGGCCGCGGCGGACTGGGTGAGCCCTGATTGCAGGAACAGGTTGTAGATCTCGACCGGGGCGGTGGCCGGGTAGTAGGCGATGATCACGACCGCGCCGAACTCGCTGATCGAGCGGGCGTAGACCAGGACGGCGCCGGTCAGCACGCCGCGCAGCCCCAGCGGCAGGGTGACGCGGCGGAACGTGTGCCACGGGGTGGCGCCCAGGCTGCGGGCGGCCTGCTCGAGCCGGGGGTCGATGGCCTCGAACGCGACGCGGGCGCTGTTGACCGCGAACGGCGCGCTGACGAACAGCATCGCGGCGATGATGCCCAGCTGGGTCCCGTAAAACGAGATCCCCAGGTGGCCGGCCGGGCCGCCGACCCAGCCGGTACGGCCGAGCAGGAACAGCAGCGCGATGCCGGCCACGGTGTGCGGCACCACAAGGGGCAGGTCGACCACGGCCTGGACCAGGCCGCGGCCGCGGAACGTGCCGCGGGCCAGCAGCCAGGCCAGCGGCACCCCGAACACGGTCGCGATGGCGGCGGTGATCGCGGCGGCCTGCAAGCTGAGCAGCGTGGCGTCGCGGATCGCGGCGGTGGCGGCGGCCTGCCGCAGGCTGGCTGGCGGCGAGCTGGCCGCCAGCCGCACGATCGGCAGCACGATGAAGGCCAGCAGCAGCCCGCCCAGTGTCCACATCACCGCGCCGAACCAGCCACCGGGCCAGCGGCGGGCCGGCGCCCCCGCTGCGGCCGTGCTCATGGCGTGTCAGCCACCGGCGGCGGGCCACGGCGTGGTGAGGGCTTTGAGCGAGGCCGGGAGGCTGGCCTGGCCGCTGGCCAGCGCGGGTGAGATGACGACGAACCCGTTGCTGCTCATGATGGCCTGGCCCTGCGGGCTGAGCACGAAGGCGATGAACTTCTGGCCCAGTGCCGCGTCCGGCGCGGTGCTGGGGATGGTCAGCCCGTAGATGATGGGCTTGGCGGTCAGCGCGCCGAGCGAGCCGGCGTGGATGGTGACCTTGGCGTAGGCGGCGGCCATCGATGGGTCGGACAGGTTGATCTGGGTCGGCAGCGCGATGTACTTCAGGTGCTGTTCCAGCGCGTCGGACCGGTAGATGGCCAGGTAGTCGATCTGGCCGGATTGCAGGGCGGCCAGCAGCGAGGTCTCGGTCTCGGCGACGCTGGAGTCCGGGGAGTTCTTCAGCACCGCCGCGGACAGTCCCGGGTCGTGGTAGTAGCCCTGGGCAAGCTGGAGCATCTGCAGGATCTGGTATCCCGACGGGTCGGCGGCGGGGTTGGACCGGCCGATGTGCACGCCGGGCTCGGCCAGCACCTTGTACCAGTTCGACGCGGACAGCTGGCTGGCGCCCTTGCTGTGGCTGGTGTAGGCGAAGGTGATCTGGTTCGACACGAACCCCACGTACCAGCTGGCGTGCGGCTTGGACGGGTCGGACATCAGCTTGGGGATCAGCGAGTAGTCCGCCACGCCGAGCACGTCGGCGGGCTGGCCGAGCTGGGTGACGTCCTTGATCATGTCCGCGCTCGCGCCGAACTGCGAATGGATTGTCACGCCGGGATTCTGCTGCTTGAAGGCCGCCAGTTCCGCCGTGAACGGGGTCGACAAGGTGCCCGCGCCGAACACGATCAGCGTGCCGGCCGCGCCGGCCGTGCTGCTCGCGCTGCTGGCCGGGCTGCTGCTTGTGGTGCTGGTGCTGGCGCTGCTGCTGCAGGCTGCGGCCAGGGCCATGACCAGCCCGGCGGCGGCCGCGAGTCCGCTGCGGTGCAGTCCGCGGCTCATAGCTGTCCTCCTGCTACTGAGGTAGTACAGATCGGTGCAGAGCCTAACAGCGGCCCGGGCGGATGGGAGCAGGGACGAGACCGCACTGCAACCCCCGGCGGTAGCATCCCGGACATGACGCGGTACCTCCAGGTCAGCAGCGACATCGCGGAACGCGTCGCGGCGGGGATGCTGGCGGGCGGGGATGAGCTGCCGAGCATCCGCCAGGCCGCGCAGCGGTATGACACCACGGCCACGACCATCGGCCGGGCCTGGCGGCACCTCGCCGACGCCGGCGTGATCGAGGTCCCGGACCGCGCCCGCGCCCGGGTCGCGGCCGGAGGCGACGTCGCGGCCCGGCGTCTGCTCGGCGGGCACCCGGCGCTGCGCCTGGCCGGCAGCGATGACCCCGGCCTGGACATCGCGCTGCGCCGCGCCGGGGCGGCCGTAGTCACCGTCGGCGCACGCGGCAGCTTCCACGGCCTGACCCGGATCTGGCGCGGCACCGCCGACGCCGCGGCCATCCACCTGCGGCACCGCTCCGGTGACGGCAACCACCCGTTCGCCCGGTCCCTGCTCCGCGGCCGGCAACCCGCGATCATCCACCTGTGGCGCCGCGAGCAGGGCCTGCTCGCTACCGCCGGGCAACCCCGGCCGCGTCAGCGGCCCCGCTGACCTGCGGGGCCTGCGGATCGCCCGCCGCCCGTTCGGCACCGGGACCCGCGTCCTGCTGGACCGGCTGCTGGCCGACGCCGGGATCCCGCCCGCCTCCGTCACCGGACCCGACGCGGCCTCCCACCTGGAAGTCGCCATGACCATCGCCGCCGACCAGGCCGACGCCGGGCTGGGCGTACGCGCGGCCGCCACCGCGCTGGACCTCGGGTTCGTCCCGGTCACCTGGGAAGACTTCGACATCGTGCTCAGCGGCGATGCCCTGCCCGCAGCCGGGCCGCTGATCACCGCTCTGCGCGACCCGCAGGTACAGTCCGCGGTGAACTCGCTCGGCGGCTATGACCTGTCCCGGGCCGGCGCCGTGCACCTGCTCGGCTGACCAGCGGCGCAAATCCCCGCAGGCGCAGGCCGCCGCGGATGAGGCACGCCCCGTCCAGGGCGCTGGCCGGCGGCGGCCAGGCCGCCGGGCTACATTACTGAGGCCAGGGCACTGTGACTACCGGGGTTGCGGGAGGAGCGCCGTGAGCGACGGACACGCAGTCGGTGGCGGTGCCCGGTTGCGGCTGGCCCGGCAGGCGCGCGGGTACTCCCAGCTGCAGATGGCCGGCATGGCCGGGGTGTCCCGGCAGGCGGTCTCGGCGGTCGAGTCTGGCATCTCCGACCCGTCGTTGCGGGTCGCCATGGCGCTGGCCCGCGCGCTGGGCCTGACCGTTGAGGAACTGTTCGGACCGGCTAATCCCATGCCGGTCGCGGCCGCGCCGGTCGCGCCGCTGGGCAGCAAGGGCGCCAGGGTCACGCTCGCACCGATGGGAGACGGATATGTCGCGCTTCCGTTGCGGGGTGGCACGGTAAGCCGGGCCGGATTCCTCCCGGCTGGCGGGCTGGTCACCGGGACCGACCGCGACCGGAGCCGAATGAGCAGGAACGTCCGGCCCGTCGGGCCGCCGCGGCCCACCTTGATCGCCGCGGGCTGTGACCCGGCGCTGCCGCTGCTGGAGGCGCCGCTCGGGCTGCTTGATCCGCCGGTCGCGTTCAGCTGGTGGCCGTGCCCGAGCCAGGAGGCCCTCACGCTGGCCGCCGCCGGGCTCGTTCACGTGGCCGGGACGCACCTGCGCGGGCCGGACAGCGAATACAACATCACCCCAGCCGCCGACCTGCTGCCCGATGGCGGCGAGGTGATCGGGTTCTGCTCCTGGCGGGAAGGGCTGGTGCTGCGGCCAGAACTGGCCGACCGGATCTCCGGCATACAGGACCTGGCCGGGAGCGGCCTGCGGCTGGTCAACCGCGAACCAGGCGCCGAAGCGCGCAGCCTGCTCGACCGCAAGCTAGCCGACACCGGGATCCAAGCCGGCCAGCTACCCGGCTACGACACCCACGCGGACGGGCACCTGCAGGTGACCGCGGCCATCGCGGCCGGACTGGCCGACGCGGGAATCGCGAGCGAGCCAGCAGCCCTCGCCTATGACCTGGTCTTCATCCCGCTGGCCGCCGAACGCTTCGACCTGGTCATCCCGGCGGCACAAGTCAGCAGCCGCGAGGTGCAAGGGCTCCAGAAAGTCCTCACGTCCGCGTGGCTGCTCGATCAGCTGGCAAGCCTGCCCGGATATGACCCGGGCAGGTGCGGGGAGCCAATCGCGACGCTGCCGCCGCGACACTGAGGCATGATGCTGACTGCGCGGTAGTAAGCGCAAGCGGCCTCGGACTACACGGCTGGTCCGGGTGCGCAGGAACAGTCAGCGGCCTTACGAGTGCAACGACCGCCATGCCAAGACTCCGCATCCTGGCACCGTCCACACCGGGGGGTGGAGATGCCTTCGGGCCAGGGCACCGGGTGGCAGCCTCGACCTCGCGCCGGTGCTGGCGAGGCCAAGCGACAAAGCTCAAGCAGAGAGGGTTATGCAAAACTCTCCTTAAAAAAGTAAAGTCCGATTGCAGCTCGGAACGAGGACATAAAGGTCTTCAGAGGCCGACGGTAATCGGTGAAGAGAATTCGCCATGTCTTCAAGGTTGCCACAGCGCGCTCGACCGGCGCACGGAAGGAACTCACCTTATTGTTCCACTCGTGCTCCCATTGCAGTAGCTCACGGCATTCCGGCTTGCGGATAGGGGTGGTGATGTAGCCAGTCCCGATGAATCCCTTGTCGCCGAACACTCCGCCCGCCTTCTTCAGGATCTCCTCGAGGCTGATGCCTTCAGTTTCGCCATATCGTGCTTATTGCCGGTAACGGGTTCGGAAACGAATGTGATGCGGCCTTGAAGATTCGTGACGATCAGGGATCCGTGTCCCGTGGTCTTATATTTTCCGGACCACAGCTTACTTTCGCCATCCCAGGACCAGCAAGGCCACAGCGTGCCGTCTACCAGCGCGATCGCACCCCTGGTGGCTTCGGCTGCTTCCTCCGGAGCTGGCCTGAATTCCGTGGTCGCCTGCTCGACCAGCGCGGTGAGGAATGTGATGATCCGTGAGATCGTGGACTGGTCTATGTCGAATATGTCGGCCCAGACATCCTCGATGATATTCTGCCTCATGTAACCGCACGTGATGATGAGCGCTTCCCGGAAGGTAATCTCTCGCGGGCGTCCCGTGTCTTTATCCCACGGCTTTTCAAGGAGTTCTGCGACACGCTCTTCTAGTTTGTCGAGTTGCTTTTCGTCCAGCCCTGACATACGATCGAACAGCAACGGCTTCTCCGTCCTGAGAGGTGTGTGTGGTAACCTCCTTTCTATCGGCCGGAGAGGCCGTTGCTTGTTATTTAATACGGCGTGTCGCCGCCATTTTGAAGCATTTCAGGCAAGAGGCGGACCGTTAGAGACAACGGGGTTTCGCATAAGCCTCAGAGCCTCGGCCCGCTGGCGTCGGAGCGCCTCGGCGCGCCGAGGATCATGAACCGATACGACGCCAGCCCGGACGTTGTTGTTACCACGAGACTCGGAGATCCATTCGTAAGTCTCATCGAACGCTGGGAGCCCACCTCCGGCGGGACTTGGGCCCAAATCTGGTTCTATGGGCGGGCCGGTGACCCAGGCCGGAACTGGCCGCCACCAGATATAGTGAAACGAAATGTAACGAAAATGCGTAACTGAATGCGCTTCGCCGGTGTAGAGCGTCAGGTGAGCGACGGCCAGGGCGGCCTAGCGTCATGGCCCGGCACATCGCACCAATGACGGCGGACTGAAACTGCAAGTGCTGGGCCAGGCGCCGGGAATACGCCAAGACGCCCGCCTCGCGAGAGGTGGATGCGCGCCGCACGGGTGATGCCTATGCTGAGGTCAGAGGGCGAACGTAACTTCGATCTTGAGCCTACGAACCGGGTGCGCGGGGATAGGGGATTTGATCAAATCCCCTATCGTCCCCCTTATCCTCCCGTAAGCCCGAAAACTCCCCGATAATGCTAATTCCTTCGTATTGGTGAGCGAAAAGGGTCCTATGGGACGGGGAAGTCACGCCATGGAGCGCGTAATGGAAACGGGGCCGTTCAGCGGGCCCGGATCCCATCCAGGATCACGTCCACGACCTCGCGGATGAAGTCGTCGGTCAGCGGCAGGTGCCCGAGCAGCAGCCGATGCTGCGCGGCCCCGAAGAACAGGTCCAGCACGACCTCCCGGTCCACCGTAGCCGGGATCTCACCGCGCGCGACGGCGCGGTCCAGCATGACCCGGTGCTGGGTGCGCAGCGGTTCGAGCACCCGGTCCCGCCAGCCGGCGCGCAAATCGGGGTCGTGCTGCGCCTCGGCGATCAGCCCGGTCAGCATCGGCCCCATCGAGGTCTGGGTGACTGCCCGGACCCATGCGGTCAGCGCCGCGATGAGGTCGTCGCGCAGGCTCCCGGTGTCCGGCAGCGGCTGCTGTTCACGAAACGACGTGACGAACGCATCGAGCGCGAGCAGCCCCTTCGACGGCCAGCGGCGGTAGATCGTCGCCTTGCCCACCCCGGCCCGCGCCGCGACCTCCTCGATCGACATGGCCGCCAGCCCGCGCGAGGCCAGCAGGTCCAGCGCGGCGGACAGGATCGCGCGGTTCGCCTCCGGCGACCGCGGCCGCCCGCGCTGCCCCCCGCCCGAAGCCGGAATATCCCCGTTCATGGCCCGGTTCTACCCTCTGGAGATCCGAAACGATCCGTTACGTATCTGATTGGTACCATGCCCGCCGCCGCGCCCGCCCAAACAGCCCCGCCAAGAACATCGCCAGCAAGAACATCACCGCCAAGAACACCACCAGCAACCCAGCCGGCAACCCCTAGCCGCCGGCCCCTGCAGCTGGCCCTTATCCTGGTCGCCGCGTTCATGGTCGTCCTCGACTTCAGCATCGTGAACGTCGCGCTGCCCTCGATCGAGCGCGAGCTGCACATGCCCGCGGACGCGGTGCAGTGGATCGTCACGGGATACGCTATCTCGTTCGGCGGCCTGCTCATCCTCGGCGGCCGCGCGGCCGACCTGTTCGGCCGGCGTCGGATGTTCATAAGCGGCCTCGTCGCGTTCGCGCTGGCCAGCCTGGCCGGCGGCCTGGCCCGGGACCCCGCGCTGCTGATCGCGGCCCGGGTCATCCAGGGCGCGGGCGCCGCGATCGTCGCCCCCGCCGCGCTGTCCCTCATCACCACCAGCTTCCCCGAAGGCCCGCAGCGCACTCGCGCCATCGGCCTGTACGGTGCGATCGCCTCGGTCGGCTTCGTCTCCGGCCAGGTCCTCGGCGGCGTGCTCGTCCAGTTCACCAGCTGGCGCGCGGTATTCCTGGTCAACGTTCCGGTCGGCCTGATCGCCGCCGCCCTGGCCCCCGCCGTCCTCGGGAAGGCCAGAGCCGGCAGCAGGGAGCCGCACCGCCTGGATATCCGCGGCGCCCTGCTGATCACCAGCGCCGTCGCCCTCGTCGTGTTCGCCGTCTCCCAGGGCGTCGTCCTCGGCTGGACCTCCCCGCTGGTCATCGCGGCCATCGCCGCCTCGGCCGCGGCCACCGCGGTATTCGTGAAGGCCGAGACGAAGCACCCCGAACCGCTCATCCGCCTTTCCCTCCTGCACCGCCCCGGGCTGCGCGACGGCAGCACGCTGTCGTTCCTGCTGGGCCTGTGGAACGGCGGCGAGATGCTCGTCCTGTCGCTGTACCTGCAGCAGGTGCTGCACCTCTCGCCGCTGTTTACCGGGCTGGCCATCGCTCCGCAGGGGGTGGTCGGGTTCGGCATGGGCATGCTCGGCCCGCGCCTGGCCCGCCGCGTGGGCGTCCGGCGGCTGCTGGTGCTGACCGGCGCCTGCGCCGCGGTCGGCTTCGCCGTCCTGACCCAGCTGCCGGCCGGCGGCTACAGCCCGGTCCTGCTCGTGGTCACGCTGATCGGAGCGGGCACCGCCGGGCACCGCGTTCGGGTCGGTCGTGCTGGCCAGCCGCGGCATGGCCGACGCCGACCAGGGCCTGGTCGGCGGCATGATCAACACCAGCCGCCAGATCGGCGCCGCGATAGGCGCAGCCCTGCTGCCCGCGGTGGCGCTGGCCGTCGGCGGCGCCCCGGTCTCCGGTGACCGGGTGGCCATGCTCACCGCCGGCCTGGCCGCGCTGGCCGCCACCGCGATCGCCTGGCACGCCGCCCACCCCGCCCCCGCCCGTACGGCCAGCTGAGGCCGCTCCCACGATTTTTTACGGAACGAAGCGTGGTTCCACCCTCGCCGGCCAGCCTCGTGCCGCGATGGGTAAGGTCGGGCCTATGGAGTATCGCGCACTGGGCCGGTCGGGCCTGCGGGTGTCCGTGCTGACCATGGGAACGATGACGTTCGGCGGCACCGGGCCGTTCGCGGACGTGGGCTCGACCGACGTCGAGGAGGCCGAACGCCAGGTGGACATGTGCCTGGACGCCGGGGTCAACCTGGTCGACACCGCCGACGTCTACTCCTCCGGCCTGTCCGAGGAGATCCTGGGCCAGGTCCTGCGGGGCCGCCGGGACCGGGTACTGCTTGCCACCAAGGTCCGGATGGGCATGGGCCGCGGCCCGAACGATTCCGGGCTGTCCCGCCATCACATCATCTCCGGCTGCGAGGCCAGCCTGCGCCGTCTCGGCACCGATCACATCGACCTGTACCAGGTGCACGAGTGGGACGGCCAGACCCCGCTGGAGGAGACCCTGCACGCGCTGGATCACCTGGTCCGCTCGGGCAAGGTGCGGTACGTCGGCGCCTCCAACTACACCTCCTGGCAGCTGATGAAGGCGCTGGGCATCGCCGGCCGCCTGGACCTGGCCCCGCTGGTCAGCCAGCAGATCTACTATTCCCTGCAGGCCCGCGAGGCGGAGTACGAGCTGATCCCGCTGGCCGTCGACCAGGGTCTGGGCATCCTGGTGTGGAGCCCGCTGGCGGGCGGGTTGCTGTCCGGCAAGTACCGCAGGAACCACCAGGCGCCGGTCGGATCGCGCCAGCTGTCGGACTGGGGCGAGCCGCCGGTCTACGACCCCGAGGGCCTCTACGACATCGTGGAGCTCCTGATCAGCATCGCGGAGCAGCACGAGGTCTCGGCCGCCCAGGTGGCGCTGGCCTGGACCCTCGGCCGGCCCAGCGTAACCTCGCTGGTCATCGGGGCGCGCACTGGCGATCAGCTCGCCGACAACCTCGAGGCGGCGTCGCTGCGTCTCACCGACGAGGAACGGGCCCGGCTCGAGGCGGCCAGCGCCCCGCCGCTCATCTACCCCTACTGGCATCAGGCCAAGACCGCCCGCGACCGGCTCTCGCCCGCCGACCTGGCCCTCCTCGGCCCGTACCTCGCCTGAGCCTGAGCTCGAGCTCAGCCCGATCCCGACGGCTACGGCCAGGCCCCCGGCCAGCTGCCTCGGGCCCGCCGGGTCGCCGAAGAACACGATGCCCGCGATCACGCCGACCAGCGGCTCGATGTTGAGGAACGCCCCGGCGACCTCAGCCGGCATCCGGCTCTGCCCGTAGGCGAACAACGTGAACGGCGCCAGCGTGCCGCCCAGCGCCAGCGCCGCCACGGCCAGCACGGGCCCCGGGCGCGCCGGGACGGCGGGCACGCCCTCGGTGAGGGCGGTGAAGGCCAGCGCGCCCAGCGCCGCCCCGAGGAACTGGACCGCGGTGACCGCGACCGGGTCGCGCCCGGGAAGCAGCCGGCCCTGCGCCACGGTGAACGCGGCCGACAGCACCAGCGAGACCAGCACCAGCCCGTCGCCGCGCACGCTCGCGCCGCCCCCGCCGCCCCCGCCGCCCGCGGTGACCAGGCCGACCCCGCCCAGCGAGACCGCGAAGCCCAGCCAGGCCAGCGGCCGGGCCACGCTGCGGTGCCATACCGCGGCGATGATCGCGACCAGCACCGGCACCGCTCCGATCAGCAGGGCCGCGTGGGTGACGCTGGTCCGGGCGATCCCGGCGTTCTGCACGAAGACCGACCCCCCGTACCCCACGGCCCCCGAGCCCAGGAGTGTTAGCCTCGGGGGGACGATCCCCCGCAGACCCCCCCTGGTCCTGGGGGGAAGCCTTTTCCCCCAGACCCCCCCGGCCCGCCGCCCCGCGACCGGCAGCAGCACCGCGGCGGCCAGGCCGAAGCGCACCGCGGTGAGCCAGCCCGGAGCCAGCCACTGCAGGGCCAGCTTGGACAGCGGCACGGTGGTACCCCACAGCAGCCCGGCTACGGTAAGGGCTGCGACGGCGTGACGGCGGCTGGTGTTCATGCCGCCATGCTCGCCGACAGCGAGCACAGAATTTGTTAGTGACCGCTAACAACGAGATAATATTTTGTATTATGGCCGTTTCACTTGATGATGTTGACATCCGGCTGCTCACCGCGCTGCAGGAGGACGCAGACCGGACCAACGTCGAGCTGGCCCGCCTGACCGGCCTGTCGCCCGCGGCCACCCTGCACCGGGTCCGCCGGCTCAAGGAGTCGGGCGTCATCCGCGTCATCAGCGCCCAGCTCGACCCGGACGCCTGCGGCTTCCCGCTGCAGGTCTACGTGACGGCCACCCTGGCCCGTCACGACGTGCGGTCCAGCCAGAAGTTCGACGACCTGATCCGGTCCCTCCCGCAGGTCATCGCCGCGGACACCGTGGCCGGCGAGATGGACTACCTGCTCACCGTGGTGGCCCGCGACGTCGCCCAGCTCCAGCAGGTCCTCGTCGCCCTGGCCACCCGCGGTGGGCAGCGGCTGGTGACCTACCTGCGGCTGGCCGAGGTCAAGCCCCCGTCCCGGCTGCCGCTGGGCCCGCCCTAGCGCTCCACCCGGCGGAACGCCAGCCACAGGCCCGACAGCACGATCGCGGACACCGGCAGCCAGGCGAGCCGTTCGGCTACCCAGGCACCGCCCGGGCGCTCGACCGTTAACCGGTCGCGGCCCCCACCCGGTCCCGCCCGTACTGCCGGACGAACGCGCGCAAGATCGCGGGCGGGTGGCTGACCTCGCTGCGCCGGGCCATGGCCTTGAGCTCGTCAGCCTCGCTGGGGTGAAAGTAGCCGGCGTGCTTGTACACCTCGATCCGGGTGCACATGCCGACCGCGTCCAGCTCGGGATGGAACTGGGTGGCGTAGACGTTGGAGCCGATCCGGAACGCCTGTACCGGGCAGTCGGCCGAACTGGCCAGCAGGACGGCGTGCCCGGGCAGCTCGCCGATCGCCTCCTTGTGCCCGGTGAACGCCTCGAACTCCCCGGGCAGATCCCCGAGCAGCGGGTCGTTCCGGCCCGGTCCGGTGAGGGTGACCCGTACGGTTCCGACCGGCTCGGGATACCGCCGGTCGACGACCCCGCCCTGATGGCGGCCGAGCGCTCCGACGCCGTAGCAGGCGCCCAGGAACGGGAAGTCGGTTTCGATCACGGTGTCCAGCATGCGGCTCAGATCCGCCTCGACCCGGCGCTGCACCGGCGATTTCTTCCCGTCCGGGTCGGTGAAGTTGAACGGCCCGCCGCCAACCCAGATCCCGGACCAGTCCCGCAGGTCGACGTCCCCCAGCGGGTGCCGGTCCAGCCGGGCCCGCCGCAGCTTGTCCTCGCCCAGTCCGGCCAGGGTCAGGAAGGACTCATACTCGTTGTCGGCCGCGTCATCGTCGGCGCGGATCGACAGCAGCAGGAACGGTTCCACCAGAACACCTTAGCCCCGGACGCGCCCTCCAGGCGCTACGGTGCCGTGAAGAGGGAAGGGGAGGTGGGTGGGCAAACGACCGCAGGTGACCGTGCTCGGCAGCCTGAACATGGACATCTCCGTGACCGTGCCCCGGCTGCCGGGCCCGGGCATGACCGTGCTCGGCTCGGCGGCCCGCTTCACTCCCGGCGGGAAGGGCGCCAACCAGGCCGTCGCCGCGGCCCGGCTCGGTGCCGACGTCCGCATGGTCGGCTGCGTCGGCGATGACGACTTCGGCCGCCAGCTGCTGGCCGCCCTGCGCGCCGAGGGCATCGACACCGGTCCGGTAAGAATCGTGCCCGCCGTCTCGACCGGCCTGGCCATGATCGCGGTAGACGCCGACGGCGAGAACCTGATCACCGTCGCCCCCGGCGCCAATCACCTCCTCGGCCCGCCCGACGTCGCCGCGGCGGGCAAACCCGAGCGCGACATCCTGGTCGTCAGCGCCGAGATCCCCGCCCCCGCGATCACCCAGGCCCTCACCCAGGCAGGCCCGGTCATCTTCAACCTCGCCCCGGCCCCGGAGAACGCGAGGGCCCTGGTCGATGCCGCCGGCCCAGGGCTGGACTGGCTGGTGGTCAACGAGTCCGAAGCCGCGATCATCCTCGGCCGCCCCGTAACCGGCCTGGCCGACGCCGCCAGTGGCCGCCGCCGATCTGATCGCCCGGGGCCCCCGCCACGCCGTGGTCACCGCGGGCGCGCACGGCGCCGCCCTGGCCAGCGCAGCGGACGGCCCTGCGACCGTCGAAGGCTTCCGGGTAACGCCGGTCGACACCACCGGGGCAGGCGACACCTTCGTCGGGGCGCTCGCCGTCGCCCTCGCGGCCGGTGTCCCGGCCCTGCAGGCCATAACCGCCGCCGCCGCCGCGGGCGCCGCGGCCGTCACCCGCCACGGCGCCCAGACGGCCATGCCCAGGCCCGCCGACGTGCTCGCCGTCACCGGCGTGACCTGGCCGATCGCCTGAGCCCGGTGTATACAGGTCACTAGGGGAGCGGCGGTAGGATTCTCCGGAAGGAGAACCTGAACTTATGACGCCTGACCTGCAGGGATTCGAGCTGGACGCAGAAGCCGGCGACCCGGGAAACGGGATGTCCGCCGTCCTCGACGTGCTCGGCCAGGCCTTCGGCGTTGCCGCCGAGCACGGGGCCCCCGGCGCCCGCCAGCACACCTGGCTGGACACCTTCGACTGGCGGCTGTACCGTGCCGGACTGGTCCTGGACTACGAGCACGCCCGGCGGGGCGGCCGCCTGCTGCTCAGCAAGAACGAGGTGCCCCAGGCCGAACAGCCCGTCGATGGCTGGCGGCCCGGCCGGCCGCGGCTGGCCACCGACCTGCCCGACGGCCCGGTCCGGGATCAGATCGTCAAGCTGGCCAGCCCCAGAGCCCTGCTGCCGATGGCCGCCGCCGCCGGCACGGTCACCGTCACCCGGCTGCTCAACGCCGACGGCAAGACCGTCGCCCGGCTGATCGTGGACCACTCGACCGTGACCCGCGGCGACCAGAGCGTCCCGCTGCCCGCGCGGCTGGCCATCGCCGAGGTCCGCGGCTACCCGGGCCAGGCCCGCAAGGCCGCCCAGCTCGTGGCCGGCGCCCCCGGCGTCTGCCCGGCCGGAAGGAGCGCGTTCGCGACGGCCCTGGCCGCCCTTGGCCGCCGCCCGAACGACTACTCGGGCGGCGTGACCGCGGAGATCACCGCGCAGATGCCCGCCTCCGTCGCGGTTGCCACCTTGCTGCTGGGCCTGCTCGACACCCTGGAGCAGAACGTCGATGGCACGCTCCGCGACATCGACACCGAGTTCCTGCACGACCTGCGGGTGGCGGTCCGCCGCACCCGGTCGGCGATCAAGCTGCTCGGCGACGTGCTGCCGGACGGCCTGGCCGCGCCGTACGCGGCCGAGTTCAAGTGGCTCGGCGACCTGACCACGCCGACCCGGGACCTCGACGTCCACCTGCTCGGTTTCGACGCGATGGCCGGGCGGCTGGTGGCCGCGTCCCCGGCCGACCTCGAGCCGTTCCGCGCCTACCTGGTCCGGCGCCGTGCGCGGGAGGTCCGGCGGCTGGCATCCGGGCTGCGCTCGGCCCGGTTCCGGGCCATCACCGACCACTGGCGCAAGGCGCTGACCGAGGTTCGGGACGCGCGCCGGCCCCGCAAGGGAACCGGGGTCCTCACCGCCGACGAACTGGCCGTGGCCAGGACCGCCCGCACATTCCGCCGGGTCGCCACGCGGGGCAGCGCGATCACCCCGGCCTCCGCCCCGGAATCCCTGCACGACCTGCGCAAGCGCTGCAAGGAACTGCGTTACGCGCTGGAGTTCTTCGCGCCGCTGCACGATCCGGTCCTCTACCGGAAGGTCGTCGGTGACCTGAAGCAGCTGCAGGACTGCCTGGGCGAATTCCAGGACAGCCAGGTGCAGCGCGAGGAGATTCACGCGCTGGCCGATGCGATGCTCACCGAGCGCGCCGCCCCGGCCGCTACGCTGCTGGCCATGGGCGAAATCGCCGCGAACCTCGCACTCAGCCAGGCCGAAGCCCGCGAGGTCTTCGCCGGGCGGTTCACCAGGTTCGCCGGCCCCGCGGGCCAGCAGCGGGTCCGTGCCCTGCTCACTAGGCCCTCCGGGCCCGGCCTGGCCAGGCCTCTGCCGACCTCGGCCCCTGGCGGGGCGGGCCCGTGAAGATCTACGCCACCTACAACATCAAAGGCGGTGTCGGCAAGACGACCGCCGCGGTCAACCTCGCCTACCTGTCCGCCGCCGACGGCTACCGGACCCTGCTGTGGGACCTCGACCCGCAGGGCGCGGCCAGCTTCCTGTTCCGGATCAAGCCCCGGGTCAAGGGCGGCGGGAAGGCGCTCATCCGCGGTACCAAGGCCCTGGACGACGCCATCAAGGGCACCGATTTCGAGAACCTCGACCTCATCCCGGCCGACTTCACCTACCGCAACATGGACCTGCTCCTCGGCGGCACCGACGGAAAGCCGACCCGCAAGATCGCCCAGCTGCTCGCGCCGCTGGCCGCCGAGTACGACCGCGCCTTCCTCGACTGCCCGCCGAGCATCTCCCTGGTGTCGGAAAACGTCATGCACGCCGCTGACGTCCTGCTGGTCCCGCTCATCCCGACCACGCTGTCGGTGCGCACTCTCGACCAGCTCACCGAGTTCGTGGCCGGTTTCCGCGGCCGCCGGCCCGAGATCCGCGCGTTCTTCTCGATGGTTGACCGCCGTAAGCGGCTGCACCAGGACATCATCGAGAAACTTCTGGCCGAACGGTCCGGCGTGGCAGCCACCCCGATCCCCGCACTGTCCCTCATCGAGCGCATGTCCACCGAGCGTGCCCCGGTCGCCGTGTTCGCGCCCCGCAGCCAGGCCGCCCGCGCCTTCCGCGCCCTGTGGGACGAGCTCAGTGCGGGAACTACAGGCCAGGAAGGGCCCCGCCTTCAAGCAATCAGCTAAGAGCCCGACAACCTCGCTGATTCACTCGGATTTCACGGGTTGCAGCAAGTGATAGCAGATCGGATAATCCAGAGACGGCCGAACGGCGCATGGCCGGTGAACATCAGGAAAGGTCCGGGGCGGCGGCGCAGCTCGGGGGGAGGTGTGTTGAGCGAGGACATCCCGGCGCAGCTGACCGGGTTCCGGACGGGCTCGCTGCTGGCCGGGTACCGCCTGGAGGGGCAGGTCGGGGCGGGCGGGATGGCGGTGGTGTTCCGGGCCCGCGATGAGCGGCTGGGCCGTCCGGTAGCGCTGAAGATCCTCTCACCCGGCTTGGCCTCGGACTCGGCGTTCCGCACGCGGTTTATCGCGGAGTCACGGGCGGCGGCAAAGGTAGATGATCCGCACATCATCCCGGTATACGAGGCCGGCGAAGCCGACGGAGTGCTGTTCATCGCGATGCGGTTCGTAGCAGGCGGTGACCTGCGGCAGGTGCTGGAGCGGGAGGGTGCCCTGCCGCCCGACCGGGCGGCGGATTTCATCTCCCCGGTGGCCTCGGCGCTGGATGCCGCGCACGGCGCGGGGCTGGTGCACCGGGATGTCAAGCCAGGGAACATCCTGGTGGACGCGCGGGCGGGTCGGCCCGATCACGTTTACCTGTCGGACTTCGGGATCGTCAAGGGCGCGGTGTCGGTCAACGTGACCGCGGTGGGAAGTTATATCGGCACTCCGGATTACATGGCGCCGGAGCAGATCAGCGGCCGGAGCGTGGATGGGCGCACTGATCAGTACTCGCTGGCCTGCGTCGCGTTCCAGCTGCTGACGGGGGCGGTGCCGTTCCAGCGGGACCAGCTCCCTGCGGTGATCTACGCGCACCTGTCCGAGCCGCCCCCGTCGCTGGTGTCACGGCGGCCGGACCTGCCCGCCGCCGTCGATCAGGTCGTGGCCAAGGCCATGGCCAAGACGGCGGAGAAACGGTATGAGTCGTGCGGGGACTTCGCCGACGCGCTGCGGGAGGCGCTCGGCGTGACGTCCTACCACCGCCGAAGCTCCGCCAGCGCGCCGCCTTCCCTGCCGCCTTCCCTGCCGCCTTCCCTGCCGCCTTCCCTGCCGCCTTCCGGCCTTCCCTGCCTCCTGACCCGCCGCCGCCCGACGCTTCGTCCGACGCGCTCGTGGACCGGACCATCGATTCAGGGCCTGACAGCTGGCCACCCGGTGTCGGCCAGACGCCCGAGGTCGCCGTCCCCGGCCAGCCCGGCCAGCCCGGCCCGCCGGATCCGCGCTCCGCCTCCGCGCCCGGTGACCTGCCGCCCTCGGGGACCTCGCCATCTGAGATCCCGCTGCCCACAACGCCCGCGGCCGCGGCTGTGGCGGGGAATGGCCTGCCCGCGGCGGCCGCGGCGGCTGCGGTGGAGCACCACCTGGCCGGTGACCTGGAAACGACCGCCGGGTCACGCGAGTCAGCTGGCGACCTGGGCCGGCTGACGGATCCAGGCTCCGGCGGCGACGGCGCGCAACCCGCTCAGCGCCCGCCACGTCGCCGCGGCGCGGTAACCTCCTGGATCCTGCGTCATCGCCTGCCCGTGTTCGCCCTAACGTGCGCGGCCCTGGCCGCAGCGGTAACTATTCCCTTGGTATCGTCGGGTCCGCCGGCCTCCCCTGGTCGGTCGGCCTCCCCTGGTCGGTCGGCTTCCTCTGGTCCGGTGGCCGCGGATACGGGGTGGGTGAGTCTGGGTAACCTGTCGGAGAGTCCGTCTCCGGTGGATGTGTACCTGTATTCGTCGGATGAGTCCAGTCCTCGGCTCGTCCAGCATGACGTCGCGTACGGGACGATCTTGCCGTATCAGGCGGTGAGCGCCGGGAACTACAGCGTCAAGGTGCGTGCCGCCGGGTCGTCGGCGTCGAGTAATCCGGTCTGGTCTGTCAGCCTGGCCGTGAAGGCGGGCGGGGCGTATACGGTGGTGCCGCTGCGGGCCAGCGCCCAGCAGGGGCAGCTCAGGGTCATCGACAACAACCTGGCCACGCCGAAAGGCAAGTCGTTCGTGCGGGTGATCCAGGCCGATCTCAATCAGGGCCAGGTGACGTTCCACTGCAGTTGCGCCGCGGGAACTCCGGGTAACATCACGACCGATGCGGCGCCTGGCACCGTGAGTCCGCAGGCGCCCATCCCGGCGGGAACGTGGACCATGACCGCGACCGGTCCCAGCGCGAAGACGAGCCTGCCCGTCACGCTCACCGCGGGCACCGTCCACACCGAGATCGTCGTGGCCGCACCCGGCGGCGGCATCCAGATCATCAACCTGGTGGACGCCGCCGGAGCTCGCCAGGCACCCACCGGCGGATCCGGCGGTAACTCCCTGAGCTACCGCAGTGTCCCCGTCAGTCTCCCGGCGGCCTGGCGCTTCGTCCCCATAGCATCACTGGCCTTCAGCCCGTCTGGCGCCACGCTGGCCATAGCCTCGGAAAAGATCTGCCTATGGGATATCGCTGCCACCCGCTGCACCGGCAGTTTCGGGAGCGCGAGCATAACCGCGGTCGCGTTCAGCCCCGGCGGCAAGACCCTGGCCGCCAGCGATAACAGCGGCCACACGTATCTGTGGAACGTCGCCACCAGCAGCCAGACTGCTACCGTCAGCGACTCCGGCAGTGGCGGCGCGTTTTCGGTCGCGTTCAGCCCTGACGGCAAGATCCTGGCCGTCGGCGATGGCAACGGCCGCACGTACCTGTGGAATTCCGCCACTGGCAAGCCGATCCTCAGCCTCCCCGACCCCAGCAGCAAGGGGGTGAACTCGGTCGCGTTCAGCCCTGACGGCAAGATCCTGGCCGTCGGCGATGGCAACGGCCGCACGTACCTGTGGAATTCCGCCACCGGGAAGCCCATCCTCAGCCTCCCCGACCCCAGCAGCAAGGGCGTGAATGTCGGTCGCGTTCAGCCCTGACGGCAAGATCCTGGCCGCTGGCGATGGCAACGGCCGTACGTACCTGTGGAATTCCGCCACCGGGAAGCCCATCCTCAGCCTCCCCGACCCCAGCAGCAAGGGCGTAATCTCGGTCGCGTTCAGCCCCGACGACATCACCATGGCGGCCGGCGACAACAATGGCGATACGTATATCTGGAATGTCGTCACTGGCAAGCCGATTACGACCCTCGCCGGCCCGGGCAACGCGGAAATAAACTCGGTGGTATTCAGCGCTGACGGCAAGATCCTGGCGACTGGCGATCAGAACGGGAACGTCTTCCTCTGGTATAAAAACTTACCCGCATAACCGGCCGGCCCGGCTGCCCGCCGGCTGGATCGGCAGGTGACTCATCGCGGGCGCGGAGGTCCCTGGTCCGGGGTGAGGAGGCGCTGCCCGGCGCGCGCCCGCCACGCCGCAGCGGCCCGGTAACCGCCTGGATCCGGCATCACCGCCTGCAAGACGCTGGCGACTGCCGACGGGAGCGGCGGCGTCTGCCTCTGGCGTAATGGTTGGCCGAGGTTTCCGTCGCTCACGGTGACCGCTCCGGCGCAACCTCGGTCTCGCGAGGCGTCCAGACGCGAGCCGAACTTCCCAATATGGCCGTTTCCTCTACAATTCCGATATGGACGTTTCCCGGACTATGTATACGGTCGGGCTTCGGGCCGACAGGGTTGCTATCGCGCAATTCCGCCTATACTGTCAGCTCAGCGCCTCTTTCGTTTCATGGTGGCCTCGTCGTGACGAGATCGCGAACGACGAGTCTTCGGCCACCGGACGACGTGGCGTTACTGGCCTCCTGGGGGTGGGGGAGGCGGAAAAGAATTTCCGCGGTATTTGGAAGGGATCCAAAAGTGAAATGTCGTATCGTACCCTGGCTATCGGCGGTGTTTCTGGGCTTCTCGGCCGTGCTGGTCGCCATTCCGGCCAGCGCTTCGGCTGCCGCGGGTACCGGGTTCATCAGCCTCGGCAATCTGTCTGAGACGCCGTCCCCGGTGGACGTATACCTGTATTCATCCGGCGACTCCAGCCCTCAGGTCGTGGACCGCGGCGTCGCCTACGGGACGATCCTGCCCTATCAGCAGGTCAACGCCGGCGACTACAACGTCAAGATGCGTACCGCCGGCTCGTCCGCGTCGAGTAATCCCGTCTGGTCCGTCAGCCTCACCGTGAAGGCTGGCGGCACGTACACGGTGGTGCCGCTCAGGACGAGCGCCCAGCAAGGCCAGCTCAAGGTCATTGACAACAACCTGACCACGCCGAAGGGCAAGTCCTTCGTGCGGGTGATCCAGGCCGACATCAATCAGCAGCAGGTGACGTTCCACTGCAGTTGCGCTGCGGGAGCCCCGGGCAACATCACGACCGATGCGGCGCCCGGCACTGTGAGTCCCCAGGCGCCCATCCCGGCTGGGACCTGGACCATGAGCGCGACCGGCCCCAGCGCGAAGGCGAGCCTGCCCGTCACGCTCACCGCGGGCACCGTCCACACGGAGATCGTCATCGCCGCACCCGGCGGCGGCATCAGATCCTCAACCTGACTGATGCCGCCGGGGCTGGCCAGGCGCCCACGGGTGGCGCTTCCACCGGATTCGGCGGTACCGCGCCGCACCCCGCGGGCTCACCACTACCGTGGCTGGCATTCATCGGCGGCGGGGTGCTGCTCACCCTGGCCGGAGGCTGGCAGCTGCGCCGCAACCGCCTACGGCGGCTCACCCCGAGCTGACGGTGCTCATCCGCAGGCCGACCGCTATCACCGTCGCGGCCGGCCTGCGTGTTTGCCCTACGGATCTGAGCGTGCGCCTGCCGCCGCCGATCAGGTCATGGCCGGGCTCAGCCGTCCCGGCCCTGCCAGGTGGTGATGCAGGCCTCGTTTCCCTCGGCGTCGGCCAGCACCCAGAACGCCGGGGCTTCGGCGTCGTAGATCACCCTCCCGCCCGCCGCCAGGGCGGCCTGGATGCGGGGCTCCGCCTCGTCGTGCGGCACCGACACGTCGAAGTGGATGCGGTTGCGCTGCGGCCGCGGCGCGTCCATCCGCTGGAACCACACCGCCGGCGCCTGCCCGAGCGGGTCGATCAGCCCGTCCCACGCCCCCGACCGCCCCGGCTCGTCGGTGTAGCCCAGCACCGCCCGCCAGAACGGCCGGATCGCCGCGGCGTCGAGCGTGTCGATCCCGATCTCGAGCACCTGCACCGACCGACCGCCCTCAACCCCCGCCGTCGTCTCCAGCCTCAGCTCGTCGATCACGGCCGAGATCCGCTGGGCCAGCTCGACGTCTCGTTCGGTGACCCAGGCCACCGCCGCGGTCTGCAGGGCCAGGATCACCCGGTCCGCGCGCACGTCCAGCCGGAGGTGCCCCTCGGCGCCGGGCACCGCCGCCGCCCGGGCCGCGACGTCGGCGGCCAGCGGGAGTGATCCGGTGAGGACCTCGGTCCGCAGTTCGCCCAGGACGAGCCGCCACCCCAGGCCGGTGACGGCGTCCGAGGCCTCCTGCCTACTCAGCTTCCGGTAAGGACCGCGAGCGTGTTCCTCCATACCGTCATCGTGCCAGCAATCACCGGCTTCCTGCCTGTCCTGCAATTCGGCCGTGGGCGGAATCGAGACCGACTATCTGGTCGTCGGGGCGGGCGCGGCCGGGATGGCGTTCGCCGACGCGCTGATCGCGGCCCGCGACGCCGACGTCTGTACGGCGGCGCTCGCTCGCGTGTTCACCAGCATCGAGCCCGCCCTAGCCAAGCTGGAAACCTTCAGCCGCTGTGGCGCTGCAGGAAGTCCAGCGTCTGCGGGTTGAACCCCTCCACGTTCTCGTAGATGGCGGCGTGCGCGCAGTCCTCGAACACGATGAGCTCGGTGTTCGCGATTGCCTCGGTCAGCGGCGCCGCGAAGCGGGTCGACGTCACGATGTCGTGACGCCCGAACGTGATCAGGGTCGGGGCCTGGATCCCGCCGAGGATGGTGGTCGCGTCGTGCGCCAGGACGGCACCAGACTGCCGCATGAACGCGTCCACCGGCGGCATCGGGCGGCTGCGGACGAACTCGGCCAGGGAATCGACGTACTCCGGCCGGGCGGCGTACAGCTCCGGGGTCAGGCAGAACGGGAAGATCGCCTGGATGACCATCTCGGTCACGCTGTCCAGGGCCTGGGCTACGATCCGCCAGTCCCCGACGATGACGCGCAGGAACGGGTCGGTCTTGTCCCAGGCGCTGTGCAGCTGCAGTGACTTCACCGCTTCCGGGTACTTGGCCGCCAGCCACATGCCGGCCGACGCGCCGAGCGAGACCCCGAAGATGTGCGCCCGGCCGACGCCGGCGGCCTGCATGAACGCCGCAACGTCGTCGGCCAGCAGTTCCGTGGTGTACTCGCCTTCCGGCTTGCCGGACAGGCCGGCCCCGCGCAGGTCCACGCTGTAGCAGGTGAAGTGCTTGGCGTAGTCGGCCACCTGGAACGCGTAACAGGCCTGGTCGGCCGCCAGGTACGGGATCAGGACGATCGGCTCGCCCTCGCCCTGCACCTCGTAGTTGATGTCGATCCCGTTCGCCTGCACCACTGGCATCGTTGCCCTCCCGAGTCCGAAGCTTCCTCGATCCTAGGTGTTTGACTGGCCGGGTGAGGGTATGGCGTCCCTCTCCAGACGAGGAGGACGTCCGCGACTGACCCGCACGTCAACCCCACAACCACCGACGCTGGCGCACCGGTCGAAAGCGACGAGCACTCGCTCACCATCGGCCGCAATGGCCGGGTCCTGTTGCAGGATCACTACCTGATCGAGCAGATGGCGAACTTCAACCGGGAGCGGTCGGCGTCGCTCCAAGCAGGCCTGATCCGCCGCAAGGAGCCCGGTACTTCTAGCCAGGTACCGGGCTCCGTCGGCGCGGCGCGCCGGAAATTGTCTGCAGCCCCTGGTAGTATCGAACACAGGTCCAAAGATCTTTTTGACCTAACGAACCGACCTGCGAGCTCCCAGGGAGGTGAGGACCCGGTGGTCCACTCCCGCCAGTACCACAGAGGCACTCGAGGTGATCCTCGGCGGGCTGGGCTACCTGGCCGCCGTCGATCCCGCGGCCCTCGCCACCGAGGCCCAGGCCGAGTGCCTCCAGATCCTGGAGCACGCGGACGCGATGAGCACCGCCGTGCGGGCCTGGTTCCTGGCCGCGTTCACCGCCGGGCAGGTTATGCCGAGGACGCCGACTACAGCCCTGACGTCCTGGCTGATCCACCGCACCCGCATCACCAAGGCCGCGGCCCGCGGCCACCTCGGCTAGACCCGCCGCGTCGTCACCCACCCGCAGATCCTGGCCGCGATGGCCGAAGGCTCTGTCCTGACCGATGATGGCCCGCACCATCTGCGGCTGGACCGACAAGCTACCCGAACAGTGCCGCCCGGCCGCCGACGCGATCCTGATCGCCGCCGCCCGGGCCGGCGCCAGTAAAGAAGACCTAGCCGGCCTGGCCGCCGAGATCTACGCCCGGTCCCTCCCCGAAGACGACGACGATGCCGAGCAGTCCTTTGAGGACCGCCAGGTCCGAGTGGAGACCACGTTCGCCGGTGCCGGGGTCATCTCGGGAGACCTTACCCCCGATGCGCAGCGATCGTCACCACCGTCCTGGACGCCCTGTCCGCCCCGATGGACGCCGAGGACACGCGGACAAAAGAGCAGCGCTACCACGACGGTCTCCAGGAGGCGATGCGGCGCCTGATCGCGAGTGGCCTGCTGCCCGAGCGGGCTGGCCAGCCAGTAAAAATATGGGCGCATGTTACCCTGGCCGAGTTGCGCGCCCTGGACGACGGGTCGGTGCTGCAAGACCAGTGGATTACCGAGATGGCCGTGCGTTGGGCCGCCCGCCGGGCCGAGATCTCCGACGGCAGCGGCGGTGACGGCGGCGCCTGGCTGACCGGCAAGGCCGCCGAGGCGATGGCCTGCGACGCCATCATCACCCCAGTCGTCACCGGCGACATCGACCCGGGCATGCTGGATGACCTGGTCCGGCTCTGCGTGGAGTTGGACCGGCTCGACCACGCCGCCGACCACCCCGCCCCGCCCGCCGACGGGCAGGCGGACGGCAGCCCGAGCCCTCCCCGTCCCGGGAGGCGCTGCGGAAGGCGATCATCGGCAAGGCCGTGGACCTCCTATCCGGTCCCGGCGGGCTGGCCAGCTTCCTGCGCACCCAGCAACTCGGCGCGCGGCTGGTCGGCCCGAGCCTGCCCCTGGACATCGGGTTCAGCACGACGATCCCGCCCGGCATCCGCAACGCGGTCATCCTGCGGGACCGCCGCTGCCGCTGGCCCGGCGGCTGCAACCAGCCCGCGGCGGCCTGTCAAGTCCACCACGTCAAGCACATAGCTCACGGCGGCCCCACGAGCCTCACCGATTGCGTCCTTCTCTGCTCGCTATCATCACCAGATCGTCATCCATCGCTGGGGCTGGACCCTGGTCCTGAACCGAGACGGCACCACCACCGCCTGGAACCCCGATCGCACCAAGATCCTCCACAGCCACAGCCCACCCGCCCGCGCCGGGTAAGCAGTCCCGGTGGCCGCCGGCTGGTGTATCACCGCGATGACAACCGTCTCCGGAGGTTTGTAGGCCGTCCACCCGGGAGGGCGGGGTGTGTGGTGAAGCCCTCGACGTTCGCGGCGCCCACGGCGGCATGGCCAGCCGGAGGATCTGCGCGCCGGCCAACTACGGCTTCATCGTCCTGTTCGTCCTCGGCGCCCTGACCATCGTCACGACGTGGCTGGGTCTCGTCCTGGACGGGTCCGCCAGCTCGCCCGCGCAGCTGCCGGTTTCGCCCGTTCTGTCCGTCAGCTTCCCGCCCGGTTCGGCGCCGCCCGCCAGCCTGTCCGTCTACACGTTCCTGGAAGAGGCGCCCGCCCCGGTCAAGTTGATCGTGACCGCCTCCGGGGAATTCGGCAGGCACCAGTGGTCGGTCGGCTGGACGCTCGATATACGAGGATTTACCGGATATCTGTGCCCTGGGCAGGCCCCGCTGCGGATGGTCCCGTTTATCCAGCAAGGTAAGAATGCCTATATCATCAATGGCCGTTCGGCCGTTTCCCAGCTCGGCGGGTCGCCATTCCTGGCGGTCAGGCTCTGCTGGGATCGCGGCGCCCCGCTGATCGCGAACGGCTCGTACGTCAGTGCCGCGCTGTCTCCGGTCCTGGCCGGGACACCAGGAACGCTGACGCGAAGCCTGGTGCTCAACGGCTCATCGCTGTCCAGTTATACGCTCGCCGGAGGCATTCCGCCGACCGAGGAAAGCGCGCAGGCCTGGATCTGGAGCGGCAGCCTGAGCGGCGAAGTCCAGGATCAGGCCAGGTATGAGATCCCGATTATCGCCTCCAGCCTTCCCGGCATTCAGCATGACAATCACAACGCCTTCTATTCCGGAATACTGTTCGGAATTGCCAGCGGTGCCGCGGTGTCACTCATCCCGGCCCTGCTCGATGCCGTCGACCGGTTCAAGAGCCGGAACAGCCCCGGAAGCCGAGGCCACCCCAACCCACATACCACCGGACCGCGGAACACTAGCCACACCGCGCTCCGCAGCACCGTAGGTGACATCATGCCCGCATACAGACCCAACGTCACGAGAACCCTGCTGACGGCGCTGGCTGCCGGCGCCCTGAGCGCCCTGAGTGCTTGTGGCGGTTCCTCGCCCGCCACAAGCACATCACCGGCCACCTCGCAGACCACCTCACCCGCCACGTCAGCGTCGACGCCCGCCGCACCGCCGGACCGCCCGCGACCTCGACCACGACCTCGCCGCACGGGAACGGGAACGAGGCCATCCCGCAACTGGCCGGGGACACGGTAAACGTCGCCGAACTGTACCTCCAGCAAGTCGGCCTGCGGGCCGGTCAGATGTTGCAAAGGTCCAACACCGAATACCAGAGCGGCCTGGTGATCACCACGTCTCCCTACGCCGGGAGAATGGTTCCCTCCGAATCCGCGGTGGACCTGCTGGTCTCGGACGGATCTCCCGGATGCCAGGGGCCGAGCTGCAATTACCTCCTTCAGTACATCACCATGCCGTACGTCATCGGGCAGACGGTTCCGCAGGTGACGACCGCGCTCGCGCTGGACAGCATCACCCTCGGTACGTCCGCCGTGGAGGCGTCGTCGCAGCAGGCCGGCACCGTCATCTGCACGAATCCGGAGCCCGGGGGGAGCTTCCCGGACACCCAGAAGGTCAACGTCGGCGTCTCGTCCGGTGACCCAGGCTCGCCGCCCGATACCGTCTGCGTCCCGCCCGCCGGTCCGCCAACGTCATCCACCGGCCCGCCGCCGACCTCGCCCACCGGCCCGCCGCCGACCTCGCCCACCGGCCCGCCGCCGACCTCGCCCACCGGCCCGCCGCCGACCTCACCGTGCAGCCGTCGGTGTCTCCCTAGGGCCCCAGGCTGGCCAGGCCCATTAGGTCGACGCAGGTCACGCCGCGGACCTGGACGAAGGCCATGAGCACGTTGTCACACGAACGGCACCGGACGACGGTGCCCAGCCCCGGCCGGTACACCGCCAGCTCGGCCACCTGGCCGGCGGCGGCGCACTGAGCACAGGTGCCCACCGCCGTGGTCATCTCGGTCCCGAACACCTCGATCAGCAGCCCGCCGATCGCATTGCCGTCCACCACGCCATCTTCCAGCGCATCCATACCTAACCTCCTACGGGGTGCCGGTCGCGCCGAACCGCTCGGTCTTGACCCGCTGCGCCGGGTAGCCGAGCGCGACCAGGTCGGCGGACACGGCCTCCACGAAGTTGGTCGGGCCGCACACGTAGGCCAGCGGCGCCTGCGCCACCGGCCAGGCGACCTCGGCGATCATCGCCTGGTCCGCCCGCCGGGCGTAGCCGGTCCAGCCGGGCGGCTGCTCCCGGGTCAGCGTGTAGATCACCTGCACGCCGTCCCCGAGCCGGGCGAGCTCGGACCGGTAGATGACCTCCGCCCAGCTGCGCGCGGAGTACAGCAGCCGCACCGGCACCGAACTCCCCACCCGGGAACGATGCCGCAGCATGGCCCGCAGCGGCACCACCCCGGATCCGCCCGCCAGCAGCAGCAAGCGGCCCGGCGTCAGCACCGGGCTCCCACACGAAGTAGCCGCCGATCGGGCCGCGCAGCTCGATCTCGTCGCCGGCCCGCAGCTCCTCGGTCAGGTACGGCGAGACCTCGCCGTCCTCCAGCCGCTCCACCGTGATCGCGACCGGCTCACCCGGCGCGGAGGCGATCGAGTAGGAGCGCTCGGCCCGGTAGCCGTCCTCGGCGGTAAGCCTGACGTCCAGGTGCTGCCCGGCCCGGTGCCCCGCCCAGTCCGGCACGGACAGCGAGATCGTCCGCACCGACGCCGTCTCGTCGACGAGCGAATTAACCGTGGCGGTCTGCCAGGCCATCGGGGGGGTTTGGGGGGTCGTCCCTCCGGGCCATTCAGTCGCCCGCGTACCGCTGTTCCCGCCATGGGTCTCCGTACATGTGGTAGCCGTACATCTCCCAGAAACCCGGCGCGTCGACGTCCCGCAGCCGCAGCCCGCGCACCCACTTGGCGCTCTTCCAGAAGTACAGGTGCGGGACCAGCAGCCGGGCCGGGCCGCCGTGCTCGGGCGCCAGCGGGTTGCCGTCGTAGGAGTAGGCCACCCAGGCCTTCCCGCCGGTCAGGTCGGCCACCGGCAGGTTCGTGGTGTACCCGCCGTCGCAGAAGGCCAGCACGTAGGGGGCGTCGTAGGACACCGCGCCGAGCAGCACGTCCAGCGACACGCCGGTCCAGGTCGTGTCGAGCTTGGACCACCGGGTCACGCAGTGGATGTCGACCGTGACGGTCTCGGCCGGCAGCGCCTGGAATTCCGGCCAGGTCCAGCGCAGCGGGCGACTGGCCGCCCTCGATGGAGAACGTCCAGTTCGCCAGCGGCGCGTGCGGCGTGGGCCCGGCCGACAGGACCGGGAAGTCAGGAGTCACGTACTGGCCGGGCGGGACCCGGCCCGCGGGCTCCGCCTCCTCGTGTCGGCGGTGGAAGCCGCGCGAGATGGGGCTCATACGGGGCAGACTACGCCTCGGCAGACTACGCCGTCGCCAGCAGGTAGCTGTCCGGCCCTGCGATTACGGGCCCGGGCGGGGGTGCTTCAGTTGAGGAAGAACTGCCGGTAGATCAGGAAGATGTTCATCCCGACGATCATGACGGCGCAGCTCCAGGCGAGGATGGTGGTCACGCGCCGGTTGACCTGGGCGCCCATCACGTCGCGGCGGCAGGTGAGCAGCACCAGCGGCACCAGGGCGAACGGGATGCCGAAGGACAGCACGACCTGGCTGAGCACCAGCGCCTCGGTGGGGTTCATCCCGACCGCGATGATGATCAGCGCGGGAATCATCGTGAGCCCGCGGCGGACCATGAGCGGGATGCGGAGGTTGACGAAGCCGGCCATCACGACCTGGCCGGCGTAGGTGCCGACGCTGGAGGAGGAGGCGCCGGAGGCCAGCAGCGCGACCGCGAACGCGAGCGCCGCCGTGCCGCCGACCAGGTGCCCCAGCTCATGGTGGGCTTGTTGCAGGGTGCTCAGGCCCGAAAGGGCAGGGGTGTGAAAGAGCTTGGCGGCGACGGCGAGCATCGCCATGTTGACCAGGCCCGCTAGCCCGAGGGCGATGATCACGTCCAGGCGCTCGAAGCGCAGCACGTGGCTGCGCTCGCGGTCGTCCCGGCATGGCACCCGGTCCTGGGTCAGCGCGGAGTGCAGGTAGATCACGTGTGGCATCACGGTGGCCCCGATGATCCCGACCGCGAGGTAAAGCGATCCGGTGCCGGCCAGGCCGGGGACCAGCCCGCCCAGCGAATCGTGGGTAGAGGGGCCGATGCGCAGCGTCTCGTAGAGGAAACCGAGGAAGATGATCCCCAGAAGCCCGCTGATCACCAGCTCGAAACGGCGGAAGCCGAACCTGTGCAGCCCGAGGATCCCGAACGCGATCGCGCCCGTCATCAGGCCGGCGGGAAACAGCGGCACCCCGAAGAGCAGGTTCAGGCCGATCGCGCCACCCAGGAACTCGGCAATGTCGGTGGACATCGCCATGATCTCGGCCTGCACCCACATGCCCCAGGTGAGCACGCTGGGGTAATGCGTGCGGAAGTTCTCGGCGAGGTTGCGGCCAGTCGCGATTCCCAGCTTGGCCGACAGGTACTGGATCAGCATCGCGATGAGGTTCGCGGCCAGTACCACCCAGAGCAGCAGGTAGCCGAACTGCGCGCCGCCCTGGAGGTTGGTAGCGAAGTTGCCCGGGTCGACGTAGGCGATCGAGGCGACGAACGCCGGGCCGAGCATCGCCAGCGTTGCGCGCACACGGCCCTTGCTCAGCAGTTCCTCCAGCGCGCTGGGGATCCGGGCCGCCGGCTCGGGCAGCCCGATGGCCCCCGTTGAGGTCACGGCTCGACCACTCCGTGCACGAGATGGGTCAGGGGCGTTCCCATGGCGCGCCGCTGGCCGCCGACCTCGACCCACAGCGGCCCGCCGAACGGCTCCCGTTCCACCACCCGCAGCACTACCCCGGGCCAGATCCCCAGCTCGGCGAGGTACTGAAGGGCGGCGCTGTCCTCGTCGCTGACCCGGTCCACCCGGAAGCGCACACCCGCGGTAACGTCGGCGAGCGCCGGCGGCCAGTCCTCGACGTGATCGCCCGAGGGCGGCGGGATCGGGTCGCCGTGCGGATCCCGCCGCGGATGCCCCAGCGCCGCGTCGATCCGGTCCATCAGCAGGTCGCTGACCGCTTGCTGCAACGCCTCCGCCTCGTCGTGCACCTCGTCCCAACTCATGCCGACGGCCCGCACCAGGAAGGTCTCGATGAGCCGGTGCCGCCGGATCACCTCCCGGGCATGACGCTGGCCATGCTCGCTCAACGCGATGCCGCCGCTGCCCGATGCGGCCAGCAAGCCCGCTGCGCCGAGCCGGCGCAGCATCGCCGACACCGACGGGGGGGCGACGCCCAGCCGGGCCGCCACGTCGGAGGTCGAGACCGGCGGAGCCTTGAAGCTCAGCAGGTATATGGCCCGCAGGTATTTCCCCATCGCCTCCGAACGGGCCGCATCACAGCAGGAGGACCCGCTCGCGGCGACCGTCGACGTCATGCGCCGACTCTAGCACTCCCTAATATGTGTCTAATCTCACAATTAGACACATCTAATTACCCAGGTGGACGGTATTCGGTGCCAGCTAAAGGACTCAGCTAAAGGACTCAGCCAACGGACTCAGCCAACGGAGGGGCCGAGCCCCAGCGACTGTGGCGTACTGGCGTCGGGCGACGGCTGGTGCAAGCCCTCGTCCAGCGAGCCGAACTCGGTCATCAGCGCCGGGCTGCCGCCCCACGGCGTCTGTTCCTCGGCCACCAGCGTGTTGGTGGTGAGGAGCAGGCCCGCCACCGACGCGCCGTTCTGCAGCGCGGAGCGGACCACCCGGAGCGGATCGATGATGCCCATCTCGATCATGTTGCCGTGACGACCCTGCAGCGCGTCAAAGCCCTCGTCGGTACTCATCCGTGTGGTTTCCGCCACAATCTCCGCCGCCGGGTAGCCTGCGTTGGCCGCGATGAGGTAGGCGGGCTCGCTCAATGCGCGCCGGACGATGCCGGCCCCGGTCGGCGTAATCGCCGGTGACCTGCAGGTCATCCAGCGCGCCGACCGAGTGCAGCAGTGTGGCGCCGCCGCCGGCCACGATGCCCTCGGCCATCGCGGCGCGGGTGGCGGACAGGGCGTCCTCGACCCGGTGCCGGAGTTCCTTCAGCTCGGCGGGGGTGGCGGCGCCGACCCTGATCACCGCGACCTTGCCGGACAGCGCGCCGATCCGCTCGGTCAGCACGTCCTCGTCCGCGCCGAACGTGGCCCGCGCGAGCTCGGCGCGCAGCTGGTCGAGCCGGAACGCGACCGCTTGGGCCGAACCGCCGCCGCCGATAATCGTCGTCCGGTCGGCCGTCACCCGGACCTGCCGGGCCCGGCCGAGCTGCTCGACGGTCATCGTCTCCAGGGTGAACCCGGAGTGCTTGCTGTACACGGCGCCGCCGGTCAGCGCGGCGATGTCCTCCAGCTTGTGCAGCCTGCGGTCCCCGAACCCGGGCGCCCGCACCGCGACGCACTGGAAGATGCCGTTCACGTGGTTGTGCACCAGCATGGAAAGCGCCGAGCCCTCGACGGTCTCGGCGATGATGACCAGCGGTGCGCGGCGCCCGCATCACCTTGTCCAGCAGCGGCATGAGCTGCTGCACCTTGGTGATCTTCTCGCTGCACAGCAGGATGTACGGGTCGTCGACGATGGCCTCCAGGCTGGCCTGGCCTGGTCACCATGTAGGGCGACAGGTAGCCGTTGTCGAACTCGAAGCCCTCGACGAAGTCCACGGCCATCCCCGGCATCGGCGCGTCCTCTACCGTGACGATGCCGCCGTCGCCCACCGTGTACAGCGCCTTGGCGATGATCCGGCCGACCGCCTCGTCGTCGTTGGCCGAGATCGCCGCGACGCGCGCATAGTCGTCCTCGGTCGAAATGGGGTGCGCCACCTTCTGCAGGTGCTCGACGAGCCGGCCGACGGCCAGGTCGATGCCCCGCTTGACCAGCACCGGGTTGGCGCCGTCGCCGATGGCCTGCATGCCCTCCCTGATGATGGCCTGGGCCAGCACGGTGGCCGTGGTGGTGCCGTCGCCCACGATGTCGTTGGTCTTGATCGCGGCTTCCTTGACCAGCTGCGCGCCCATGTTCTCGAACTGGTTCTTGAGATGGATTTCCCGCGCGATCGTGACGCCATCGTTGGTCACCACGGGCGAGCCGGTGATCTTCTCGAGGATGACGTTGCGCCCCTTGGGGCCGAGAGTCGACTTGACGGCCTCGGCCAGCTGGTCGACGCCAGCCAGCAGCAGGCCGCGAGCTTCAGCGCCGAAGCGCAGTTCCTTGGCCATCAATGCTCCTTTCACGGGAGAAGACACGCGTTCGGACGAAGACAGAGACACGCAGTCAGGCGACGTCTACGGGACGAGGATGGCCCGGCCGCGGACCCGGCCGGCGTCCAGGTCGGCGAGGGCCTGCGGGGCGTCGGCCAGCGGATAGATCTTGGTGTGCAGCGTCACCTTCCCGCCCTGAGCCAGGGCCATCAGCTCGACCAGGTCGTTGTAGGTGCCGACGATGTTGCCGATGACGTTCCGCTCGGTGGAGATGATGTCCAGCGTCGGGATCTCCAGCGTGCCGCCGTAGCCGATGACGTAGTACGACCCGGCCTCGCGGGTCATGTTCCACCCGTCCATCTCGGCGCCCTGCTCGGCCACGAAGTCGAACACGACGTGTGCGCCGCGGCCGCCGGTCAGGTCCGCGACCGCCTCGCGCTGGCTGCCGTCGGCCACCACCGTGTGGTGCGCCCCCAGCTCCGAGGCCAGCTTGAGCGCGTCCGGGTTGGCGTCCACGACGATTATCGATCGTGGCGGTCAGCGTGGCCAGGCACTGGATGCCGATGTGACCGAGCCCGCCCGCGCCGATCACCACGGCGGTGGTGCCCGGGTACAGCAGCGGGATGGCCTTGCGGACCGCGTGGTAGGCGGTGATGCCGGCGTCGGCGAGCGCCGCGACATCCTGGGGGCGCGTCGACGGGTTCAGCTTGACGCAGGCCCGGGCCGACGTGAGCAGGTACTCGGCCATGCCGCCGTCCCGCGACAGCCCGGGGAACGCGGCGTTCTCGCAGTGCATGTCGTCGCCCGCCCGGCAGGCGTGGCACAGGCCGTCGGTGACCAGGGGGTGCAGGATCACGGTGTCGCCGGGCTGCAGGTTGGTGACGCCGGAGCCGACCTCGTGCACCCAGCCCGCGTTCTCGTGGCCCAGGATGTACGGCAGCGGCGTGTGCATCCGCTCGTCCCACTGGCCCAGCATGATGTGCAGGTCGGTGCGGCAGACCCCGGCGCCGCCGATCTTCACGATCACGTCGAGCGGCCCGCTGATCTTCGGCTCGGGTACGTCGTCGACCACCGGCATCTGGTTGAACTCGTGCAAGCGGACGGCCTTCATTGGTCCTCCTCCGAGGGTGGGTTCGAAGGTGCTCGGGGAGAGCAGGGTCTCTCTGCCTTTCTTTTTATAGTTCGAGTCATTTGAGGCCCGCTGTGCTTTCTGTCCGTGCCCAATGACTCTCCTTGTCCTGGTGTGTCGTATCGGTGCCGCAGCATGCCGCGGCAGATCCCGGAGTTCGCCTCGATGCTGATCCGCGTGACCTGGGCCTCGACGCAGATGCAGCGGCAGCGCGTCAGCAGAGACCGCGAGCCCCGGTCACCGGGTCGATCAGCAGCGGGGCCTCGTCACCGGCGGGCAGGCCCAGCTCGGCCCGGCGCTCCCGCAACCGCGACAGCGCACGAGACGGCGGCACCTCGCCCAGGGTCATCGCGAGCAGTGCCGCCGGGTCCGTACCCGCCGCCAGCAGCGGCCGGCACACCTGATCGGTACCCGCCATCACCGCCTTGCGCAGGAAGTCAGCGCGCAGCCCGTCCAGTTCAGCAACGGCCTCGCCGTCGAAGGACTGGACGAAGCCGGCGTGGGCCGCCACGCCGTCGTTGATCGCGTCCGAGGCGAAGTGGTCCTCCAGCACCACCGTGGTCAGCCGCACGCCCGGCAGGGCGGACACCGCGTCGTAGGCGTCCGCCACCATCAGGTAGGCGAAGTTGGGCGCGCAGAAGTACGTGGGCAGCCGCAGCCGGACCTCGGCGTCCCCGTCCGCGGAGACGGTGCACGACGCGACGAACCCGAGCGAGGTGATCGGCTCGTCGAGCTCGGGGTCGCGCACCGTCTCCAGCGCCGCCAAGGCAGGCGCTCCTGCGAGGCCAGCGACAAGCCGGAGCGCGTCATGCGCCGGCGACCGGCTCGCCCAGGACCTCCTGCGCACCCGGCGTGCCGGCCGACGCAGGCAGCTGGAACTCGTCGGGCACCTTGATGTCGTAGAGCTTGGCCGCGTTCAGGCCCATGATCTTCTTCTTGCCGGCCACGCCGAGCCGCGGGTAGTCCGCCAGCCTCCGGTCATCCGGCATCTCCCAGTCGACGAAGCCCTCGACCTGCCACTTCGGCTCCCAGATGCCGTAGTCGCTGCCGAACAGCATCTTGTCCTCGCCGACCCAGAACAGCAGCTCGCCCATGACCTTGGCGAAGAACTTGGGCCGTGCGTGCATCAGGCCGCCGATGACGACCGCCAGCCCGGCGTAGACGTTCGGCTCCTGGGTGGCCATGAAGCAGAAGTCCTCGATCCGCGGCAGGCCCACGTGCTCGATGATGAAGTTGAGGTCGGGGAAGTCGGTCGCGCAGTGGTCGATGTCGGCCACGTCGAAGGCGTCCTTGTCCAGCGGCCAGATCGTCGGGCCCTTGTGCACGTGGATGTTCTTGATGCCCGAGGTTCTGCGCGGCCTCCAGGAACCGGTAGGCGCCCGGGGTCGCTCAGCTTGTACCCGCGTGACCCGTTGTTCCACTCGGCGGTGTACAGCTTGGCAGCCCTTGGACCCGAACCGCTCGACGTTGCGCTTGAGCTCCTCGAGGCCCGGGTCCCCGTCGCGCGGGTCGAACCGGGTGTTGTAGATGAACTTGCCCGGGTGCTTCTCGCCCATCAGCGCGTTGCGCTCGGTGGTGTTGAAGCCCTCCTTGTACCACTCCTTGAGGTAGGTCGGCTGGAAGATGGCCATGTCCACGTGGCCGTCCTCGAAGACGTCCTTCATCAGGTCGTCCTCGGAGTAGCTCTCGAAGTGCTCCAGCGACCAGTGCGTCTCGGGCGGGCCGAGCCCCTGGTAGGCGTGGAAGCACTTGATCCAGCCTTCGGCGTACTTCTCGGCGCCGGGCACCCAGTTGTCGGGGGCCGCGTTCCAGTAGTGCATGTGTGCGTCGACGACAAAGTACTTCTCGCCGTTGCTCTCGTACATGGGCCTCCTTCGGGCTCCGGGTGACTTGGTTGTGGCACTGAGCCGGTTATTACCAGCTCAGTGCCACAACATGCCGCGAGCAAAATATGAAAATCACCATTTTCTGCGCGGTTCGGGCACGCGGTCCCGCACGATGCCGGGGGTACGGGCCGCGCTCGGGGGTGGTCCTACGAGCGGGCCACCAGGTCGAAGCCGATGAACTCGGCCGCGTCCTCGGGGTTGGCGAACATGATCGTCCGGTCGTCCTCGTGGATCATCCGGCCGTAGTGCGTGGACATGCTCTCCTCGAACTCCGCCGCGTCGAACCAGCCGGGCTCCTCGCCCGCCGCCTCGGAGATCTCGTCGTAGACCAGGTCCATCCGGCCGATGGCGTCGACCCGCATCATGGACGGCAGCCAGGTCACGGTGACGTTCGGCTTGGTCGCCATCACCTGCGCGACGATCTCGCCGACCTGGTTGTTCATCAGCGTGAAGCCGCACTTGTTGGACGGCGTGTTGTCGGACTTGAACGGGCTCTCTACGGCCGTGGTCATTGCGCGAGCTCCTTCGGGGTGTCCAGGTCGAGATCGGTCAGGATGCCGGCGAAGCGGTTCTTGGCGGCGTCCAGGCTGTCCTCGAAGCGAGGCGGCTTGTGTTCCGGCTGCGACCACAGCGGCTGCAGGGCCCGGGCGGCCGAGATGGCCCGCGGCACCCAGGCCGACATCCACTGCATGAGCAGCGCCCGGTTGTGGTCGGCGAACTCCCGGTCGGTGGTCAGCAGGTGGAACATCGGCCTGGTGTAGCGCAGGTCACGCTCGGCGAAGTCGTACTCCTCGGCGCCGACCACGGTCGGCGTCACGAAGTCGCCGTTGCGCGGCGCGGCGTGCATCACCAGGTGGCTGCGGAACAGCTCGCCGACCAGCGGCTCGAACACCACGTTCGCCGCGAAGATGGCCTCGCACCAGTCGTCGATGCCGGTCAGCTGCTCGGCTACCTCCCGCACGCCCTGCCAGGCCGGGTCCTCGTTCCAGGTCTCCAGGTGCGCGGTGCCGTTGAAGCCGTCGACCACCTCGCTCAGGGTCAGGTTGTACAGCGCCAGGTCCTGCGCGGCGCGGATCCGGTGCATGCTGTTCACCGAGATCGCGTTGTTGTGCATGTTGGTCGGGGCCCGGCGGTTCGCGTTCGCGAACAGGTACAGCCCGAGACCGTGGTCGACGTGCATCCAGGCGCCGAGGTTGCGCTCCACGAACCGCACCCAGTTCCGGTTCCACACGTCGAACGCCTTGGCCTGCTGGGCGTTCTGGATGTTCTGGTTCAGCTGCCGGACCACGTTGGCGTTGTAGCGGTACAGGGTGAGTTCCCACTCCTCGTTCGGGTCGCGGAACTCGTGCCAGCCCAGCGCGGGCCAGTCATAGCCCTTGCCGCCCGAGCCGGGGAAGCGCTTGGGCTCGGGCCGGTCGCTGCCCCACGCCTTCAGCGCGGTCCAGTCCAGCGGGTAGCCGCCGCGGCCGTCGGAGAACCCGTACAGCCAGCCCTGGCTGAGGTAGTGCCGGGGGTCCGGCTGGACCTCGACGGTGACGTCCTCGTAGTGCGTCTGCTTGCGCCCCGCCGGGGTGTAGTAGTTGAACCGGCGTTCGGTGGAGTCGGGAAATACCTTCGCGCCCGCCTCCGCGTCGGTGAAGACCACCTTAGGGACGCTGCGTGCCTGGGCCCCAGCCTGAGTCTCTGTCATAGTCCTTGCCTTTCACGTCAGGGAGACGGTTCCCCAGTCGTCGTGAACTTGTCCCAATACACGTGCTTCTCGGGCACCCCGAGTCTGGTGAGCAACGGCACCGCCGCCTCGACCATCGGCGGCGGGCCGCAGACGTACGCATGCGCCCGCGACACGCCGGACTCATGACGAGCCACCACGTCGGTGATCAGGCCCGTCTCGCCCTCCCACTCGTCCTCGGACAGCGTTGCCTCGGACAAGGCGGGGACGTAGCGGAAGTTGGGCAGCGTCTGCTCCAGGGCTCGCAGTTCGTCCTCGAAGCAGAGATCGCCGCGGCGCCGCGCGCCGTAGTAGTACACGGCCTTGCGGTCGATGCCCCGCTCGGCCATCGAGCGGAGCAGGCACAGGATCGGCGCCATCCCGGCCCCGCCGCCCACGAAGATCAGGTCGGTGTCCGGGGCGTCGCGCAAGGTGAACACCCCGAACGGCCCGGACAGATTGAGCCGGTCACCGGTCTTCAGCTTCGTGTCGAGATGACCCGAGAACAATCCGTCCGGGTAGATCTTGATGACGAACTCGAGCTGCCTGCTCTCCCGGGCCGACGTGTTCGCCATCGAGAACGACCGGACCTCGTCGGTGCCTGGCACCGTGATGTCCACGTACTGGCCGGGGAAGAACTTGAAGTCCTCCGGCGAGACCAGCCGCAGCACCAGGTGCCGCATGTCGTGCGTGACCGGGTCGTTGGCCACGACCTCGGCCACCGCGTCCTGGACTGGCAGCCCGGACCTGATCATCTCCTCGTCGTAGTTCAGCAGCTCGATCGTCACGTCTTCGTAGACGTGCGCCCGGCACAGCAGCGTGAAGCCCTCTTCCCGCTCGAAGTCCGGCAGCGCGAACGTCGAGTACTTGTCCAGCTCCACGTCGTCGCCGTCGAGCAGGAACGACTTGCAGGACGAGCACTGCCCCTCCTTGCAGCCGTGCATGAGCATGATGCCCTGGTCGAACGCGGCGCGCAGGACCGTCTGCTCCTCGTCGACCTCGATTTCGATGCCGACTGGCTCGAACCGGACGACGTGCTTATCGCCCATCGATCACCCCGGATAGTAAGGACGCGGCTTGAAGACCGGGGGCGGGAGGAAATTTCGGGCTCCCGCCCCCGGTGCGATCACCGGGCCGCAGGCTGTCACCACGGCCCGTTCGGTATAAGAAGGACCTCAGGCGTCTTCCTTCGGGAACCGGCCAGCGGGTCCGGCCTTGATGTACTTGGCGTGGAAGGCGGCCCGCTCCTCCGGGGTCATCTCGTTGAACAGGACGTTCGGGCTCTGCACCGGCGGCATGCGGCGCAGGTGGTCCAGCGTCCACATCTTCGACTGGTCACCCAGCTTCAGGTGGGGCTGCGCCACCATGGTCTTGCCGTCGTCGCGGACGAAGCCCATGTCGGAGACCACGTCGGCCCAGTTCCAGCCGTGGTACAGGGTCTCCCATTCGCGGTGCCCGATGAGCTGGCCCATGTTCGGGGTGGCCCGGCCCTGGTAGGTCGGCCGGAACGCCTCGACGTCGGTCCAGCGGCACTCCTTGTGGCAGTACGTGCGGACCACGCCGTCGACCTCGGCGTACACCATGTCCTCGCGGACCAGGCAGGGGACCATGCAGGTCCAGCAGCGCTGCGGGTACCAGTAGTCGACGTCCTCGGCCACGATCGGGTGATGCCCGTTCGGCTCGGACAGGCGGCTGTAGTTCTCCCACCACTTGCCGTACTTGTCGTACCAGCCCGGGTACTTGTACTCGAACCACTCGAAGTCCTCGTCGGTCATGCCGTCGATCCGCCAGTAGTTCGCCAGCCAGCCGGTGGCGAAGAACTGCGCGACCTCGTGCACGTAGCCCTTGTTCCAGATCTGGTTCCAGGCTTCCTCGATCAGGTCGTGCGGGATAACCAGGCCGTACTTCTCCAGCGGCACGAGGTAGCTGCGGTAGTAGTCGTCGTAGATCCACCGGCGCCACATCTCCGCGTAGGACTCGCGCTCCTTGCGGCGGTCCTTGGTGCCGTACTCGATGAACGTGCCGATGGCCGCGTCCACCACCCGGTGGTTGTTCCACCACGCGTAGCGCAGGTCGCGCTCCAGCAGCTGGTGGTTCTCCTCGTCGGCCAGCGCCATCAGCAGCGTGGCGTAGCCGTTGGAGATGTGCCGGGACTCGTCGGACTGCACCGAGTGGAACACCGTCGGCAGCAGGTAGTCGCCGTTGGCGGCCGCCTCGGCCGGCATGGCCACGAACAGGGTGTTCGTGAACGCCGTCTCGGCCACGATGGTCAGGTAGATCGACGCCGCGGTGATCGCGTCGCCGGTGATGAAGCCCTCCGCGAACTGCCGGCCGATGGTGCCGCAGTAGTCGTCCTGGAAGTTGCGCAGGCTGTTGTTGAAGCCGGCCGGGTCGATGTAGTTCTGCATGTACAGGCGCTTGAGGTTCTGCTGGATCGTCGAGTGCCGTACCTCGTCGATCATCTGGATCGCCTGGCCGTTGTGCAGTTCCGGGTTCGGCACCGTGCGGAACAGCAGCGGCATCGCCCGCGCCGCGGAGATCTCCGGCAGCGGAATGATGCTCAGGAACAGCTTCTGCCACTCCAGCCAGCGCTCCTGCACCTGCCGGAACATGTTGCCGCGGATCGCGCCGTCCTCGGCGCCGTATACGCGGTGGTCCTTTTCCTCCTGCATCGGGAAGTAGGACCGCAGCACCTGCTTGAGCGGGTCCTTCTTCGCCGCCTTGCGGAAGGTGTAGTCGGTCCCGTACTGCGAGACCGGCTCGTGGTACTTGGGCTCCCAGGCCAGCTCCTGGATCTTCTGGTGGGCCCTGGCCACACTCTGGCGACTCATCGTCACCCCTTTCTCGGCGGTTTCCGGGGTCGGGGACCGCGGCAGGCCCCCATGGGCTGCAGCCGACAGCCCCGAAATACCGAAAGTCCTTGTGCCCTGCATCACATCTCGAAAGCCGAGGTCATGAGCTCTCGAAATGAGACAGTGCTTGTTTCAAAGTTCGGAGGCTTCGAACGCGGCGCGGATGGCCGCGAGGTCGTGCTTGGTCTGCTCGGAAGCCTGCCGGCTCCCCTCCTTGGCCGGGGTGATGCCCAGCGCCCGGAGCAGATCGGCCGCGGGCGGGCCCGGGTCGCCCGCCTCACCCAGGACGGGATGCAGGCCCTCCGCGGCCAGGTGGTGAAACACCAGGTTGACGATGCTCCACGGGTTATAGGTCTCCGGGTTGCGGGAATGAGGTGGGGGGTCCATGCGCCCAGCAAAACGTCAGACCGACCGAAACGGCGGTCTCAACTTGAGACAGTGCCCCGAAACAACGGGTTTACCTTGTTAGGGGCGAGTAACGCACGGCCCGCGCAGGCTGAGCCTCCAGCCCAGGCTGAGCCTCCAGCCCGAGAACTTGAGGTGGGAGGCAGATGGCACACGCATCACCACCGCCGCAGACGTCACGGGACCATGCTGGCCGAGGCCAGGGTCCGGTTCCTTCAGGCTGAGCCGGTGGACTCCGGTGCGGTGCGCAAACCGATCCTCGCCTCGTGGTGGCGCTCGCGGCAGTGGCAGGTGGCCGCCGACCGCGTCGACCTCGACTACCTGCACGAACCCGACCTGGAGACCAGGCTGGTGCGCGGCGCGGAGCCGGTGCTGCGCAAGCTGCACGAGGAGCTGAACGGCCAGCCGATCAGCATCATCCTGACCGACGCCGACGGGCTGGTGCTGGCCCGGCTGACCGGGGACCACGACCTGGAACGCGCCCTGGACAGCATCAAGCTGGCTCCCGGCTTCAGCTACGCCGAGGAGCGGGTCGGGACCAACGGCATCGGCACCGCGCTGGAGGCGGGCGGCCCGGCCCACGTGTTCGGGCACGAGCACTACGCGGAGGACCTGGACCGCTTCGGCTGCGCCGGGGTGCCGATCCACGATCCCGGTCTCCGGCAAGACCGTCGGCGTGATCGACCTGACCTGCTGGCGCAAGGACGCCGACCCGCTGATGATCTCGCTGGTCAAGGCCACCGCCGACCAGATCACCCAGGCCCTGGTCACGGCCAGCAGCAGCCGCGACATCGACCTGCTGCAGGAATACGTGCGCGCCTGCCGCCGGACCGGCGGCATCGTGCTGGCCCTCGGCAACGACGTCGTCATGCTGAACGACCACGCCCGCACGATGCTCGACCCCGGGGACCAGGCCGCGCTGATCGGGCACGCCACCGAGGCCCTGACCCGGCGCGCGGCCGGCGCGGTGACCGTGGACCTGCCCAGCGGCGTGGTGGCCCGGATGTCCTGCCGGCCGGTCCGCGACGGCAGGGTCGCGGACGGCAGGGTCACGGACGGCGTGGTCCACGTCAAGCTGGTCTCGGCCGGCCTCGGCGCGTCCGACGTGCCCGCGCCGAGGCCGTCCATGTACCTGCCCGGCCTGGTCGGCAGCGGCGTGCTGTGGCTGCGGGCCTGCCGTGAGGCCGAGGCGCTGTACGACTCGTCCGAGTGGCTGACGCTGGAGGGCGAGCCCGGCGTGGGCAAGCTGGCCCTGGCCCGGGCCGTGCACCAGCGCCGGAACCCGGCCGCGCCGTTCCACGTCCTGGACGCCGAGTCGGTTCTTGGGCCGGGCCAGGACTGGCTGGTCAAGAGCCGCCGCGAGCTGCTCGACGGCAAGGGCCTGCTGGTCATCCGGCACGTCGACGCGCTGAACGCCCGGCAGATGCACGCGCTGGCCAGCGCGCTGGGCGAAGCCCGGGCCGCGGGCCGGGCGGCCGAGCTGCGCGTCGCCCTGACGCTGAACCGCAAGCAGGCCGCCGAGGGCCCGACGACGCGGCTGCTGCGGTTCTTCCACGGCACGGTGGAGCTCCCGCCGCTGCGCCACCACATCGAGGACCTGCACGAGCTGGTGCCGTTCTTCCTGGCCCGGCTCAGCCAGCAGGGCCGGCTGACCTGCTCCGCCGAGGCGATGCAGCTGCTGCTGCGGCACAGCTGGCCCGGTAACACCGAACAGCTCTGGCAGGTCCTCCGCCAGATCGTGCAGCGGCGCCGGGCGGGCGCGATCACGCCGCGCGACCTGCCGCCCGAGTGCTGGACGGTGAGCCGGCGGCTGCTGTCCCCGCTGGAGTCGATCGAACGGGACGCCATCGTGCAGAGCCTGCAGGACCACGACGGCAACAAGGTCCGCGCCGCCGAGGCGCTGGGCATGTCGCGCGCCACGATCTACCGCAAGATCCACGAGTACGGGATCGTCACCTCCGGTAGCTGAAAGCCAGCGCTGCTGCTCGCCTTCGAGGAGACCTCGCCGCTCGGCGTGCCCTCCTCGGGCCTGCTGAAGGCGGGCGGCTACGTGGTGCTGTTGTTCGCCGCGATCGGGGTCTACCTGTTCTTCGGCGCGGCCCAGGCGGGCACCGGCGGCAAGCCCGTCCCGCTCGGCCCCCCGCTGATGCACTGACCCGTCTGGGGTCCGAAGATCTTTGGGCCGAACGGTCCGTGGTACCAGCCCCCGCACCCTCCCACGCCCCCCGCCCGTCCGGGGGGCGCGCAGCGCGGGCCGTCCGGTGCCGGTCGGCCCGCCGTCAGCATGCGGACGCAGCCGGATAAAGGCATGTCGGCCCCCTCGTCCCGGTCCGGCAGGGCTGCCGTCCAGCGTTCCGTGCATGACTTGACGTCCTTGCAGTACCAGCGGATGTCGGCGCACGCACCGCCGCCGTCAGGTACCAGCAGGCCCAGCGGCCGCTCGATGCCGCACATGCAGCATTCGGCCACCTCCAGTGGACGGAGGCGATTGTCGCCCTGCTCGGCGGGCGCCGGGTCCGCCGGGGCCAGCCGGAGACTAGCGGGAACCTGCTCAGGTTGCCATGCCTGTGGCAACGCCATTGCTGATGAGGCCTGTGTGGCCATATTTCCTCCGCGCGGGACCGGTCGCGAGGCTTCCCCCCTGGCCCTCGTTTCCTCGGCCCAGCACAGTCGGCTCGCGACGTTGATCTGGCAAGCTCGCTCATACCCAAGCCCGCTCGTGGTCGGCCAGCTCGCTCATACCAAGCCCGCTCGTCCACGTTAGCCCCTTATGTTCCGGCGGCTCAAGACCAGCGGCGAAAGCGGCTTGCTGAGATACCGCACCTGATCCTGACGAGCCGGTCCGGACAGTCACGTGCTGTGCCTGGGGAAACGCGCCGGGTACCGCTGAGTGGCCTGCTGGCGCCGACGGCCTCAGCTAGGACGGGCGCCCCACCCGGGGGCTTCGCCCATGGCCACCGGGACGATGAATACGCCGATGATCACCCAGACCACGAAGATGGCCGCGCCACTGTAGAGCCACTTGAGCTGCTGACGGCACTCGCCGTCGGCCCGGCGGTAGGTCGGTATCTGGAAGGCCAGCCAGGCCACCCAGCTGACCAGGGTCGCGACGATCACCACCCCGGCGAGGGCAGCCAGCACTGCGGGCGTCGGGCTGGCCAGATCCCCGCTGGCTTTGACCCGGACGTCGTGCGCCGTAACGGCCGACGGCTACCGGCCCGGCCTCGACCAGATTGTGGCCTTCGTCAACGGCCGGGCCTGAGCCGGCGAGCTAACCCCCGCGGAAACCGGGGGGCTAGCCACCCTTGCAAGCGTTATATCGTGTTGTACGCTTGGATGCAGTGGCAGCGCACCACCTGCCCGCTTCCGAGCCAGCGACCGGCCCGCGCCGTCGGCGGCAACGAGGACAAGGGTCTAAGACTCGGGTGCTCACCTAGTCATGGCAGCGCTAGTCACAGCGGCCGTTCACCATGGCGAGCAGACGCGGGCCGCCTCGCCAGGGAAGAAACGATCATGACTCAGGACAAGGCCCGGAAGATCGCCACCCGCCAGCGTATGGCCGAGACCGGCGAGCCCTACAGCGTGGCCCGGCACGCGGTACAGCACGACGCCCCGGAAGACGAGTGCGACGCTCCCGAAGACGTCCGCGACGACGGGCCAGCCGACGCCCGCCTGGACGACGACGCGTACGATAGCGAGGCCGAAGCTCAGGAGCAGGCCGACCAGGCCCGCCGGCTGGCTGAGCACGCGCGCTACCTGGCCGAGCAGGCGCGCGAGCGAGCCGAACGCGCCGAGGAGGCCGCCGAGCGGGCGGAGGAAGCCGCCGACCTGACCCAGGAAGCGGCCGAACTCACCCACGAATGGGGCGACGAGGTGAGCATTACCCAGGCCATGCGGCGCGCCGACGAGGCCCGGGCCGCCGCCGAGCAGGCTCGCCGCCGCGCCGAACGAGCCGAGGAGCAAGCCGACCAGGCAGAAGAGGCTGCGGACTACGCGGAGGAAGCCGCCGACGAGGCCGAGGAACTCGCTGGCGACTTCGAGGACGACGCGCCCCATCACCACCACCGGCACCACCGCCCGCCTCGCCCGCCTCGCCCGCCGCGGCCTCCTCGGCCGTCCCACGGGCACCACGGCCCCTCCGGCCCGTACCGCGGCTATCAGCAACGGGACCCGGCCGACCGGCTCCAGGACCGGGTCGAGCAGGTCCTGCAGCGGTTCGAGCAGGTGCGCGACCGGGCCGACCGCCTGATCGGCGCGGCCGAGCGCATCTTCGGCCCAGGCCGCATGGTGTCAATCCGTAAAGAGCCAGCTCCCGAAGAGCCGGTCCACAGCGAGCCGGCTCCGAGCGAGTCGGCTCCCAGCGAGCCGGCTCCCCGCGAACCCGACGCAACCGACTCGGCCTGACCGGCCCCATATCGCCGCCGGCCTCATGCCGTGGGCAATGGCCAGGCTCGCGCCCAGCACCGTCAGAGCTGGGCGCGAGCCTCCGCGCCCGCCGCACCTTCTTGTGACTAGGCCCCGTCCCCAGCGGCCGCGCCGACCCCAGGAGGCCTGACCTCGGCCATCCGGTGATCCGCCATGCCGGTTCGCGACGGCGCCGCGGCCGCCGGTGCTGGCTTCCAGGCTCGGCGGGCGGCGAACCGGACCGGGGCATGGTGGCCGATGGCGATGGCGGCCAGGCCCAGCACGATCCAGACGATCAGCACGGTGAGGTGGCCTGAGGCGCCGTGGCCGTTGAAATAGGCGGTGCTGCGGAGCAGGCTGGCGCCGGCGCCGGGTGGCAGCCACTGCCCGATGGTGCCGACCGGGGCGGGCAGTAGCTCGGGTGCGGAGGTCACCCCGGAGAACGGGTTGCCGATGAAGATCATCAGGAGGATGCCGAGCCCAAGCCCCGCCGCGCCGATGAGGGCGATCAAGCCCGCCGTGGTGGCGGCGATAGCCAGCACCGTGAGCGAAAGCGCCGCCCAGGTGGCCACGGCCTCGTGCGGCAGCGCGCCGAGGAAGCCCTGGGCGATCAGATAGGCGCCCAGGCCGGCCGTGGCGGAGACGACGACCAGGGCCATGATCTGGCGCCAGGCCGGCCGGAACCCCAGCACCAGAGCGATGACCGACGCCATGATAACGCCGCAGATGGTCATGGGCAGCAGAGCAGAAGGCAGTACCAGCCCGCGGGGGTCACTCGCCGCCGTCGCGACGACGTCGATGTCCCGGACCTGGACCGTTTGCTGTGACAAGCCGCTCGCCGCGGCGCGCTCGGCGGCGAGGCGCTGGCCGGCCGTACTCAGCAGTTGCGCGACGGCGGGACCGGCCGCGCTGGCCTCCAGGACCGTGATGCCGCCGGGGCCGACGGCAAACGCACCGTAGACGTCCCGGTCCTCGATCGCCGAGCGGGCCGACGCCTCGTCGGCGTACCGTTGCACGTCAAAGCCGCCCGGATCGCTCCGGGTCAGGCCGGACAGGACCTGCTGGCTCGCCGGGCCCGTGCCCACGAGCCCGACCGGAAGATGGCGCGGGGCGATGCGCGCCGCGGGCCAGGCGAAGGCCAGCACGGCCAGCACGATCATCAGCGGCAGCAGGACCGAGATGATCGCCAGCTGCCGCCAGGGCGGATGGGCCGCCAGGGGATTCCGCATGGCCGGACCTCCGAATAGCGAATGATCGTTCTCTTATTTCTCCCAGTCTGCTATGGATGCCCGCAGCTGTCAAGACGAATGTTCGTTTTGTTTATAATGGCAGCATGCCGAAGGTCAGCCAGCAGCACCGGGACGCCCGCCGCGAGCAGATCCTGGCCGCCGCCCGGCGCTGCTTCCTGCGTGATGGCTTCCACGCGACGTCCATGCAGGATCTGTTCGCCGAGGCCGGCCTGTCGTCCGGCGCGGTTTACAGCTACTTCGCCAGCAAGGATGACGTGATCCTCGCCATCGCCGAAGAGAACATCAGCGGCGTCACGGACATGATCCACGCCGTCGCCACCCGGCAGCCTGCCCGCCCCGTCGGCGCCGTGCTGGCCGACGCCCTGGAGATGCTGCACGCCAAGGACTCGCAGGACGGCCTCGGCAAGCTCACCGTGATCGTCTGGTCCGAGGCCCTCCGGAACCCCTCCCTCGCGGCGCGGTTCACCGCCCTGGTCACCCAGTTGCGCGCCAGCCTGGCGGAGGTCATCCAGCAATGCCCGGGGAACCTGCCCCGCGACGTCTCCGCCGACGTGCTCGCCGCCGCGCTCCTGTCCCTGGTGCCCGGCTACCTCCTGCAGTTGGCCCTGCTGGGCTCATCCGCCGTCGACGGCGTCCCGGACGCGGTCCGCGCGCTCTGGCCCGAACCGCGACGCGCAGCGGACTCATGAACGACCGGGGGTCCGCGGCTGCCGGCTATCAAGGCTGGCCTCGGCATCGGCACGGCCACGATCGGGCTGCTCCTGGCGGGAGTGACCGTCGGGGCCATCCTCGGGCTGCTCGCCTCGACCCCGGTCCTGCACTGGCTGGACAGCCGCCGGGCCATCGCGGGAGCGCTGCTGCTCGTCGCCGTGGCGATGACGGTCATGGGCCTTGCGCTCATCGTGGGTTCAGTTCCGCCTCCATCGGTTACTTCGCCAACCTGGCCGGACCACCTGCCATCGGCGCGCTCGCCCAGTCCGTCGGCCTCCTCAACGCCTTGTGGCTCGTTGTCGTCCTGTTCCTCGCCGCCTTCGCCGCGGCCAGCTCATTCCGCCCGCGATCGGCCGCCCCCGAACCGGCTGACGCCCCCACCTGCGATCGGTAAGGAACCTTCCGCGCCCCGCCACCGGCAGGAATTGCCTCCCATGCTGTCGTGTGCCGATGCTGGCGCCGGTCAGCCGGGATAGTGGTGGTTGGTAGCCTGGCGGGTGCCGCTCCGCTTCCTCGTGGGCGCGCAGAACCAGGTCTGGTTTCATCCCTGCTGGTCCATGAAGGCCCGCTGAGCCGCGTAATGCAGCGCGGTCGTCGGCGGCCGACCGCGCCGCACGACGTCCCGGGTGGTGCGTGGAACTGTATTGCCGGCTGGGATCTGAGCGGGCCTGGTCCGGGCCGGCGGGTGAGGAGGATGCCGTGAGCGAACTAGACCGGCTGGAAGCGGCGCTCGGCGAGTGCCGGGAGATGATCCGCGAAGCGCACGCCGCGACGAAGGATCTGCGCGCCGCGGTGCGTGAGGCCAAGCAGGAGGTGCGCGCCTTGGCGACGGACGAGGTGGCCGCTCACATCCAGGCTGAGGTGTCGCGGCAACTGGAGGAACTGGGTGAGCGGACCCGTGAGGCTATCACCGCGGCGACGCAGAAGGTGATCTCCGAGTTCGACCGGTTCGGTGAGTCGTTGCTCGGAAAGGAGACCTACTGGCAGAAGGCGAGTGGCCGCCGCGCCGCCGCGCGCCCTGACACAGATGTGGTGCCGCCCAGCATCTTGCCGGGGGAAGACAACGGCTGATGCGCTGAGGCGGCGAGCGCTCGCACCGATCGCCGGCGTGCATGACCGCAGCGAAGGGCACCACCCTCACCCGAGAGCCGATCACGCAGCATGACCGAAACGATCAGCGCGGCTTCCAGAATAGGCAGAACGACACGCCTCTGGACGGGCTCGAGGAACTGATCGTCGCGCTACACGACATCGGCGAGATCCTCAACCGCCCGTCCCCGGCCCGCCTGGCGCGAATCGCCCGAGCGGCCGAACAAGTGACCGGACCCCCACGCGCTCGATCTCGGTGAAGCGCACACTCGCCGATCTGCGCGGCTCGTAGGCAGTCGGCTCCACCGCCGACGCGGGCGCAGAAATGATTATTCTGCAGCTCCCAATCTCCGCGCCGGTCAGCCGCTGGTCAGGCCGGTCCGGCCGTAGGATTTGAGGCGGTGCGCGCGATGCACGCCGCCATGTCCGAGGACAACATGTACCTTCGGTTTTTCAGCATGAGCCGGGTCGCGCCGAGCAGGTCGGTGATGATGCCGAAGGCGCTGCGTTCGGTGATGTTCAAGCTGGCCGCGGTGTCGCGCAGGCGTACCCCGGGGTCATGGGCGACGAGCAGGAGAACCCGGGCGTGATAGGTCAGGAAGGTCCAGCCGGCCATCTTGACAGGTTATCAATTTCCGGAAAAATCTTGCTAGTTTCCCGGTGCCGGTATAGCGTGGCCTCAGGCACCGGACGTCAGCCGCCTGCAGCGGCCAGCTTCCCGGGGCTACCGGAGGAGCTCATGCGCACCGCTGCGGTCATCACGATCGCTGGTGCCCATGATGCTCGCAATGCCGCGTCCCGGCTGACGATGCCGGTGCCTGATAGAAGCTGCCGGGCCGGGATCCTGGCCTTGCGGCGGCGGTGACGGGATGAATGCCAGCGACGTCGAGGCCGCAGGTCGCCCTGCTCGCGCCCGGCCTGGCGCTGCCGCTGATCATCCCGTCAGAGAGCAGCGGCCAGGACGCCGCAGGCCGTTCAGCTTGCGTGCACCCGCCGGTGCCCGTCACAGCGCCAGCGCGATAGCGGCCGCCTTGGGCCGCGGCCGCCGGCAGCTGACGCCGGCCCTACTGGGCGTCGGCTAGCAGCCGCCCGCCCATCCCTCCGTCGCAGCGTTCCGGCCCGCCGCTCACCACGCGGTCGCCGAGGACGCTGCGGCGGTCCGTCCCCCACCTGCCAAGGAAGACATCGTGCCTGAACCAGCCGCACCCCACCCGGATCCGGGTCCCGCCACCACCTGGCCGCGCCCATCGCCTAACGGCACCGCCCCACCAAAGCCACCGGTCCCGCCGATGCCCTCCGAGGTCACCAGAAACGGCACCGTCCCGCCCAAGCCATCGGTCCCGCCCAAGCCATCGGTCCCGCCGATGCCATCGGAGGTCACGACGGCGCGCACACAGCGGCCTGGGGCCGGCGTGTTCCGCACGGCGATGTCACCGCTGCGCAAGATGATGCACCGAGCCCCCCGCCATGCGTAGTCTCGGCCCGCGAGCCAGCGGTCCGCGGCTATCATGGCATGCCGCGCGCCACGCGGCCTGTCCCCCGCTCACGTGATCGGAAGCACTGCGACGCACTCCGCGGTGATCAGACCGGCCTCAGTCTTACCTCCCGGGCCGACCGCGCTGGTGGTGGGACTGGATGTCCGGTACTGGGCGTCTGGCCGTCGTTCGAGCTAGGCGGTTTTTTCCCGCGGGCGCTTATATGCACTCTCATGACAGGAGCCCTTGAGTCCGCCCATGATCGGATCGACCGTAAGGATACGGTTCGCCCGCGGCGGCCGCGACACTGCCACCGGCAATACGCGTGACGCCAAAGAAGCGGAGGCGGCGGTACTGCCATGGCGGGATCAGGCGTTCAGCTCGTGAAGCATCGCCTCGCCGGTCATGGTTGCTGGCAGACTGGTGGCGTGGAGCCAGCCGCGGAGGTCTCGGCCGCAGAACGCGGTGGTCGTGTCGGCCAGCGGGGCAGGTACGGCATCGACGGCGGGTTCGCCGGGCTGGCGGCGTTCGGAGTGATTGAGGCGGGGCTGGCGGGCACCGTGGCCTGGGCGGCACGCCATCGCAGGCGCGCCGTTGCTGTGCTGGCTGCCGTGGGCGGCGCGGCGGCGGCGGGGTCGGCGGCGAGTTACCTGTACTCCACTGGGCCGGGCAAGCGCGCGATCTGGGCCCAGCTGCTGGATGAGCTGGGCCTGCGGGGCGATGAGCACGTCCTGGACGTGGGATGCGGCCGCGGCGCGGTGCTGATGCTGGCGGCCCGCCGGCTGCCCGCCGGCCGGGCGGTGGGATCGGACGTATGGCGCCGCCGCGACCAGAGCGGCAACAGCCGCGCCGCCGCTGAGCGCAACGCGGCGGCCGAGGGCGTGCGCGACCGGGTAGAGATTGTCGACGCGGACGCGCGTGACCTCCCGTTTGCATCCGCGTCGTTCGACCTGGTGGTCAGCAGCCTGGCGCTCAGCAACATCCGGGAAGCCAGCGGGCGGGCACAGGCGCTGCGCGAGGCGGTGCGGGTCCTGCGGCCCGGCGGCCGGCTGCGCATCGTCGATGACGGCGCGGACCGCTACGCCGCCGTGCTGCGGGACGCCGGCTGCACTGACGTGGCCGTGCGGCAGCTGGACTGGCGGACCTGGTACGGCATACCGGGTCATCACTTCCCCCTGGTCGCAGCCGCCCGGCCCCCCGGGCTGACGCCCGCCAGCCATGGCCGGTCAGGGCAACCCGGCATATGAACACAGTCGGCCGATCAGCTTCGCGGACGAATCCCGGCACCCGGTCAGCTCTCTCGATTGGCCACGGCCCGGTAGCGCGGCCCGGTATTTCAGTACGTGATGCCGGGGAACTGCTCGCGGGCGTGCTCCAGTTGGCCCGCCCACTCGCGGGGCCAGCCGAAAGCGCGGGCGGCTTGCCCGCTCATGTTGGCGGCTGCGGCACCGCTGGTGAAGTGGACGTACTCGCCCCAGTTCATCCGCCGCGTGTAGGTGCCGCCGGAGTCGCGTGGGAAGTGCCGGGCCAGCTCCCGGAAGAACCTGTTCATGACCTCTGCCTGCCCGCAGTCCCGCCATAGCGGGTAGAACCAGTCGCGGAACCAGCGGGTCCCCCGACGAGGGAAATCGTCGGTGTTGCCGGTGAACCTGCGGTAGACGCCCTTGGCCTCGCGATCCATGCCCAGCGCCGTGTAGAGGTCGTAGATGTAGAACTCGGCCCACTTGCTGTCGCCCCAGATCTCATACGCCGGTGAGCCGTGGACGCCGTTGTTGGCGCTCTCCACGGAATGCCCGATCTCATGAGCGGGCAGTTCGCGAGCGAGGGCGTTGCCCTCCCGCCAGGTGTCCAGCCCGCAGTCGCTGACGTTGTGGTAGTCGTGGACCGGGCTGACGTAGTAGCCCGCGTGGCCGCCGCCGTGCCGCCCGGCGTGGTGGATGGAGTAGATGCGCGGGTCGAACCCGAACGCGTCGCCGTAGGTTGCCTTGGAGTACTGCCAGGTCACATTGATGAACCGGGGCAGCCACCGGATCTCAGCCCGGCGCACGTCGGGGTCCACGTATATCGCGCAGTGCTCGTCGCTGTGGTAAAGCCGGAGCAATTGGCGGTGGTCGAACCAGTGCTCCTGCCAGGTGGCCGGCGGGTCAGCCAGCTGACGGTCCGGCTCTGCCTCCACCAGGTCCTCCCACCTCTCCGGGCACTGCCCGGCGGTTTCGTTAAGCCCTCATCAACGCGATCGTATGGCCAGTGAGCTCGCCTGTCGTACCTCGGTATCTGCAACGGCGCAGTGGGCGTTCATGCCACAATCGCGCTGGCACCGGGATGCCGCACGGCGGCCAGCACCTGGTCGGCGGATGCGGCATCGGCGATGACGTAGGTCGGTGCCGATGAGCCGGCCGGGAAGTGCTCGGCGATCAGCGCCTGGGCCTTGACCGAGGGGGTCTGGTTGCGGAACTGCTGGGCCTGGGTGAGCCCGCTCGGTACTCCGATCAGCCCGAGGGCAAGGACGGCAAGCAGCACGATGCACCCGGCCATGACCTGGCGAGGGGCTCGGGCCACCTGCTGCTGTTCGGGCGCCGCCTCTTCTGGCCCTTCGTCCCCAAGCTCGGCGAGGCGGACCCAACCCTGACCGGGACCTGGCAGCCCGCGGCGCGCAGTTCTTCCGCGGCATGCCTGGTCGCTTCATCCTTTGCGGTGATGGTGAGCGCGCCCGCCTGCAGCACCATCAGGCTGACCCGGTGCGTCACGACGTCGTGCATTTCGCCCGCGAGCCGGGCCCGTTCCTCGGCCCTGGCTTGCTCGGCGAGCAGGTAGCGCTCCTGCTCGGCGCGTTCCGCCCGGTCGCGCAGACCCTGCAGGACCTCGTGCCGCGCGGTGAAGTAGAGCGCGAGCAGCGGCCCGACCGCGGTCCTCAGCACGCCGATCGCGATGACGGACGCGGACGGCTCCCAGACCCTGGCCACGATGAGCGTCAGTATGCCGACGGCCACGAACGCCGCGCGCCGGTCCCTGCGGTAGTAGAACGGCCCGTCCGCGTCGACCGGACCGAGTTCGGCGTGACGGCAATGCCGGGGCTGGCCGGGCGGTATCTCGACCTGACGGTGGAGGTCCGGTGCGCACGGAGGTGACTCCCCGGACCGGCGCGGCCGGCTTTCGCGACGTCCAGTTCCGCCGGTTCAGCCCGCGGCCTGCCTTCGGCCTCTACAGCCACTACCTAGGAGGGACCGCTCATGCCTAATGCCGTCGAAGTTTCCGGTCTGCGCAAGAGCTACGGCCGGGTGCACGCCGTGCGAGCGCCGGCTGGACCTTGCCCTCGGCCTGATCGGTAATCCGGCGCTGCTCTACCTGGACGAGCCGACGACCGGGTTCGATCCGGCTGCCCGCCGGGACGCCTGGCAGCTCGTGCGCGGGTTGCGCACGGCCGGCATGACGATCCTGCTGACTACCCATGACATGGACGAGGCGCAGGCGCTGGCCGACCGGGTCGTGCTGCTGTCCGGCGGCGTAGTCGTAGCCGCCGGCGAGCCGGCCTGTCCTCGGCGGGCGAGACGCCGAGCGCGTACGCATCTCGTTCCGGCTGCCAGCCGGCGATACGGCCGCGGACCTGCCGGTCCCGTCGCACCCGGCGAACGGCATGGTCGTGGTCGAGACCGGCGCGCCGACACAGGCGCTGCATCGGCTGACGGACTGGGCGATCCGGCGCGGCCACGTGCTGGCCGGGCTCACGGTGGAGCGGCCCAGCTTGGGGGACGTGTACCTGGAGCTAACCCGCGAAGGCGCGCCAGCGCGTGCGCCGGAAAGGATCATGCGATGACCACCGCCGTTGCCGCCCGCAGGCGGGCCGGGAGTCCGGCCTGCCGCAGGCGGGCGAGCGCACCAGCCTGCGCCTGCTGGCTCATCAGGTGCGGTACGAACAGCTGTCGTTCTGGCGGAACCCGCAGAGCGCGGTATTCACCTTTATCTTCCCTGTCGTGTTCGTGGTCATCATGGGCGCGCTCTTCGGCGCGATCGGGAAGAGCTCGTACTTTGGCTCGCGATCATGCTGACGCTGGTGCTCGGTGCCGCGAGCTTCTGCGCCCTGGGCGTGGCAGTCGGGTCGGTGAACTCGAACGCCGAGGCTGCCCCGGCGGTGGCCCAGCTCGTGCTGTTTCCGCTGATGTTCATCTCCGGCACCTACCTGCCGATCCACTCCGCGCTGCTCAACCGTGTCTCCAGCTGGCTTCCGATACGGCCGTTCAACGAGGCTCTGACGGGGCCGTTTGCCCAGCATGCGGGTGCTGACTGGCGGGACCTAGCGGTGCTCGCGGCCTGGGGCGTGGCCGGCGCGGTCGTGGCGGTTCGCCGCTTTCGCTGGGACCCACGGCCCGAATAGAAGGCGCCGGGCGGGTCGGCCGGGGGATGCCGCAGGGACCGCTCATCGGGTTGGGGCCGCAGGGCGGGGCTTGCCGGGGGCGACTGTGCGGGCCAGGATCCCGAGCGTGGCCCGCAGCACGCTTTCGGGGATCACTGGGAAGATGGCGGAGTCCTTCCAGCTCTGCTCGGCCGTCGACCAGTCGTAGTAGGACGTCACGAGCGTGCCCTCCTCAATTGGCTCCAGCCGGTAGCCGTACACGTGGCCGAGGTTCAGCTGGCCGCGGACGGTCCAGGCGATTTCCCGGTCGGGCTCGAACGTGACGATTTCGACGGTGACGTCGTAGAGACCCAGGGGGTAGTCGTTGAGTGCTTCCCGGTCCATGTGCACGACGAAGGTGTCTCCCACCTTGGCAACAATGTCCCCGCTGGCCTCCATCAGCATGCCGGAGCTGTCTATGGCAACGTGTCCTCGGGGATCGCTGAGCACGGCGAAGATCTCGCCCGCCGGTGCGGCCACCGCCCGCTGCACTTCGAGTCGTTCGGCCATGTGCCCATTGTCGCGCGGTCGGATGGGCCAGGCGGTACCGGCATCCTGCCATGAGCGGGCGGCGGACACCAAGCCGCGCGAACTCCTGAACCGGGCCATCGTCATCCAGGACGTCACGCAAGGTGGTTCGGCCGGCAGCCAGCTTGCGTTCCAGGATCCGGCTTGCGTCCGGCCGGTGCTGTACCCGTCAGGCACCCGGACCGCTCGGCGCCACCCATGGGCCAGGGTCCATCTAGCATCGACAGGTGAGCTCGCCAAGGCGTCGCTGGCATAAGCTTGGGCGAGATTTCTGGCTGTACTTCAGCGGGCAATTGATCTCCCAGGTGGGGAGTTCGTTCACTTTGTTCGCGCTGCCGCTGCTGGTCTTCAAGCTGACAGGCTCCGCCACCAACCTCGCGTTCACGACGGCCGCCAACTTCATGCCCTACTTGCTGTTCGGGCTGGTCCTTGGGGCCGCCGTCGATCGGCTCGACCGCAGGCGGATGATGCTCCTCACCGATGTGGCCCGCGCCATGGTGATTCTCCTTCTGCCGGTGCTGGCCAGCGCTCGGCGCTCTCGTGGTCAGCGGGCTTACCGTCACCGCGATGGCCCTCCTCGGTTCGTACCCGGCCGCGCTGGTCCTGTGGGCCGCATCGTCGGGGTTTGGCCTGTTGCTGAACATCAACACCGGGTCGCTGCGCCAGGCCATCGTGCCGAGCCACCTGTACGGGCGGGTCATCAGCGTCGCAGTCGTCCTGGCCTCGTCAGCCATCCCGCTCGGCGCCCTGGCGGGCGCGGCCGCCATCCGTCTGTCCGGTAGCGTCGCAGACGTCTACGCCGCCGCGGGGACATTGACCGCTCTCATCGCGCTGTCGTTTGCCTTCAGCCCCATCAGCCACGCTGACCGGTACCTGGCAGAAGCGGCGTCGGCCAGGTCGGTGCCGGAGTCCGGTGCTACGGCTTCCTTCTCCAGCCCGTAGCCGCCGCGGCCGCAGGCCAGGTCCACCAGTGCGCCGCCGGGAGACAGCCGCAGCCCGGCGACGGTCTCGGCGATCCCGTCCCAGCTCAGCAGGCTGGTGGACAGCGGGCAGGCAAGCAGTCCGTGTCCTTGGTAGGGCCAAAGGCCTGCGCCACTAGGCGCCCTTAGCCGGTATTTAGGGCCCAAAGTCCCTGGGTGCGTGGCCAGCCACGGCGATAAGTTCGGAGTCAGAGCAAAAGATTCAGTACGCACCGCGGGGTTCGGTGCGGAGAGGAAGAGAACGTGAGCGCGACCATGGACCCGGTCCGTACCGACGGCGGCGGCGTCGCCGCCGGCCCGTGGCAGGGCTTCACCGGCAGCTGCTGGCAGGACGCCATCGACGTCCGCGACTTCATCCAGGCCAACGTGACACCGTACACCGGGGATGCGGCCTTTCTGGTCGGCCCGACCGAGCGCACCGGTGCGCTGTGGTCGCGGCTGACCGTGATGTTCGGCGAGGAGCGTTCGCGCGGCGTCTACGACGTCGACGCCCGCACTCCCGCGTCGATCACCAGCCACGCCCCCGGCTACATCGACCGTGAGCATGAGCTGATCACCGGGCTGCAGACCGACGCACCGCTGCGCCGCGCGATCATGCCCAACGGCGGCCTGCGGATGGTGGAAAACGGCCTCGCCGCTTACGGCTACCGCCTGGACCCGGCCGTCCGGGAGGTCTTCACCCGGTACCGCAAGACCCATAACGACGGCGTGTTCGACGCCTACCCGGCCGACGTGCTGACCGCCCGCCGCGCCCACGTCATCACCGGCCTGCCGGATGCGTACGGCCGCGGGCGGATCATAGGCGACTACCGCCGGGTTCCGCTGTACGGCGTCGGCGCTCATCGCGGCCAAGCAGGCGGAGAAGGCGGCCTTGGACGCCCGCGCGTCCACCGCCGAGGTCATCCGCGACCGCGAGGAGCTCGCCGAGCAGATCCGCGCGCTGGGCGAGCTCACCGAGATGGCCGCCTCCTACGGTCACGACGTCACCCGCCCGGCGGCCACCGCGCGGGAGGCGATCCAGTGGCTGTACCTGGCCTACCTCGCCGCGGTAAAGGAGCAGAACGGTGCCGCGATGTCGCTCGGACGCACCTCCACGTTCCTCGACATCTACCTCGAGCGCGACCTGCGCGAGGGCCGGCTCACCGAAGCCGAGGCGCAGGAGCTCGTCGACGACTTCATCATCAAGCTGCGGATCGTCCGGTTCCTCCGCACCCCCGAGTACGACCAGCTGTTCTCCGGCGACCCGACCTGGGTCACCGAGACCATCGGCGGCATCGGCCGCGACGGCCGTCCGCTGGTCACCCGGACCAGCTTCCGCTACCTCCAGACGCTGTACAACCTCGGGCCCGCGCCCGAGCCGAACCTGACCGTGCTGTGGTCCCCGACGCTGCCCGAGGCGTTCAAGCGGTTCTGCGCGCAGGTCTCCATCGACACGAGCTCGATCCAGTACGAGTCCGACGACCTGCTGCGGGCCCGGTGGGGGGACGACACCGCGATCGCCTGCTGCGTCTCGGCGATGAAGGTCGGCAAGCAGATGCAGTTCTTCGGCGCCCGGGTCAACCTCGCCAAGATACTGCTGTACGCGATCAACGGCGGCCGGGACGAGAACAGCGGCGCCCAGGTCGGGCAGGCCCTGCCGCCGCTGACCGGGGACGTGCTCGACTATGCCGAGGTAGTGGCCCGGTTCGACACGATGATGGACTGGCTTGCCAAGACCTACGTCGACGCGCTCAACGTCATCCACTACATGCACGACAAGTACGCCTACGAGCGGCTGGAGATGGCGCTGCACGACTATGGCGTGCTGCGCACGATGGCCTGCGGCATCGCCGGCCTGTCGGTCGCCGCCGACTCGCTCGCCGCGATCAGGTACGCGACCGTGCGGCCGGTCCGCGACGACACGGGCCTGATCGTGGACTACCGCACCGAAGGGGAGTTCCCGACCTACGGCAACGACGACGATCGCGCCGACGAGATCGCGGTGTGGCTGGTCCGCACCTTCATGGAGAAGGTCCGCCAGCACGAGACGTACCGGGGCGCGCTGCACACCCAGTCGGTGCTGACCATCACTTCCAACGTCGTCTACGGCAAGCACACCGGCAACACGCCGGATGGCCGGCGCTCCGGCGAGCCATTCGCGCCCGGGGCCAACCCGATGAACGGCCGCGACCGGCACGGCCTGGTCGCCGCCGCACTGTCGGTCGCGAAGCTGCCGTACAGCCATGCCGAGGACGGCATCTCCCTTACCGAGAGCATCACCCCGGCCGCGCTCGGCCGCTCCCGGGCGGAGCGGGTCGGCAACCTGGTCGGCATTCTCGACGGGTACATCACCTGCGGCGGGTACCACATGAACGTCAACGTGCTGGACCGCGCCACCCTGCTGGACGCGATGGACCACCCCGAGCGCTACCCGCAGCTCACGATCCGGGTGTCCGGGTACGCGGTCAACTTCGTCCGGCTCACCCGCGAGCAGCAGCTCGAGGTCGTGAACCGCACCTTCCACGAGTCGGTGTGACGATGACGGCCTGCCTGCTCGAGACGCCCGCGGCCCCCGCGGCGACGGTCACCGGCTCGGTGCACTCCTGGGACATCTCCACCGGCGTCGACGGTCCGGGCACCCGGTTCGTGGTGTTCACCGGGGGCTGCCCGCTGCGGTGCGTGTACTGCCACAACCCCGACACCTGGTTCGGGCGGACCGCACAGCGGATGAGCGCGGCCGATGTGCTCGCCCTGGCGGCACGGTACCGGCGGTTCATCAGCGCGGCCGGGGGCGGGCTGACCGTCTCCGGCGGCGAGCCGCTGCTGCAGCCCGCGTTCACCCGGGCCCTGCTGGCCGGGGCGAAGGAACTCGGCCTGCACACCGCGCTCGACACCTCCGGCTACCTCGGCGCCCGCGCTGACGATGCGCTGCTGGACGCCACCGACCTGGTCCTGCTCGACATCAAGTCGTTCGACCCGGCCATCGCCCGGCGGGTGACCGGCCGCGGCATCGCCCCGACGTTCGCATTCGCCCGTCGGCTCGCCGCCCGCCGCCAGCGGGTCTGGGTGCGCTTCGTCCTGGTCCCCGGCTGGACCGACAACCCCGGCGACGTTGCCGCCCTCGCCCGGTTCACCGCGTCCCTGGGCAACGTGGAACGGGTGGACGTGCTCCCGTTTCACCAGCTCGGTGCGGCCAAGTACGCGGCGCTCGGCCTGGACTATCCCTGCGCCGGGGTGAACCCGCCGACTGCGGAGCAGATCAGCCGGGCCCGCGCGGCGTTCACCGCAGCCGGCCTGCATTCCGTCTGATCCGCCGGCCCTCGTCCGGCAGCCCCAGTCATCACCAACGCCGGTCCACCCCCTGCCGCGTGGGCCAGCCGCACGCTGTGCCTGGCCTGTTCCAGCCGGTCAGGGGTCCGGGCCCGGCTTTGCGGCCCGGCGAGCCTCGGTATTGCCGTGGTCGTGGTGAACGTGAGCCACGGCGGGATCGACGAGCACGGGTGAAAGGATGCATCAATATCATTTGATTTATCATCACGGTGTGCGCAGGCGACCAGCCGTGAAGCCGCGATGAGCGAATCCCGGGAAGCGACTCCCGCCGCGGCGGCCTCAGCGGAGCACCGTCCGCGGGTGCCGCTGCGGACCGTGCTGCGGGAATGGGGCCGGATCGGCTGCATCGGGTTCGGCGGCCCGCCCGCGCACATCCGGCTGCTGCGCCAGCTGTGCGTCGAGCGGCGGGGCTGGCTGGACGCCCGGGAGTTCGAGGACGCCATCGCTGTGTGCAACCTGATGCCGGGCCCGGCTTCCACCCAGCTGGCCATCTACTGCGCCTGGCGGCTGCGCGGCCGCCTCGGCGCCCTGATCGGCGGCGCCGCGTTCATCGTCCCCGGCCTGATCGTCATCCTCGCCCTGGCGGTGCTGTTCGTGGCCGGCTCCCCGCCGCTGTGGGTGCTCGGCGCGGGGCCGGCGCGGGCGCCGCGGTTCCTGCGGTCGCGGTCAATGCCGGCTGGTCGCTGCTGGGTCCCAGCTGGCGCAACCGCGGCGCCACCATCCGCTGGCTGATCTACCTGGCCGCCGGGCTTGCCGCCGCCGCGGTCATCGGCGCCTGGCTGGTCCTGGTCCTGGTCGGCTGCGGCGTCATCGAGCTGGCGGCCCGGTCCGCCGCCAGACCGGGCACCGGCGCGGACGCCTCCAAGCTCCGCGGCGTCCTGGCCGCCCCGGTGGTCCTCGCGGTCGGCGGCGGGGTGCTGGCGTCCGTGGCGTGGGAAGCGTTCAAGGTCGGCGGGCTGTCCTTCGGCGGCGGCTTCGTCATTATCCCGCTCATGCAGGCCGACGCGGTCAGCCACTACCACTGGATGACCGGAGCCCAGTTCCTCAACGCCGTCGCCCTCGGCCAGATCACCCCGGGCCCGGTCGTGCAGACCGTGGCCGTCGTCGGCTATGCCGCCGCCGGGATCGCCGGCGGCCTTCTCGCCTCCGCGGTCGCCTTCACCCCGTCATTCCTCCTCGTCCTGTTCGGCGGGCCACGCTTCGAGCAGATCCGCGGCAACCAGCGCGCCCGTGCCTTCCTGGACGGCGCGGGCCCCGCCGCGATCGGCGCCATCCTCGGCTCCGCCATCACCCTTACCCGGGCACTCACCCATCCCTGGCAGTACGCGGTGCTCGCCGGCGCCCTGGTCTTGCTGCTGCCGCTACGCCGAGGCGTCGTACTCACCCTGCTCACCGCGGCAGCCATCGGGATCATGATCGCCCTGGCCGCCGGCACCGTATCCCCCTTACCCACGCGGGCGGTCATCTCAGTTAGTTATCCGGCATCGCTGGCACGTAAGTAGCCCGACCGCAGGCTGACAAGCAGGCGCTCTGGTTCTCTCACTCGGTGCCAGGTATCGGCGGTGAGCCGGGAGCGCGATGTCGTCCCTGCCTGGCCGCTGATATCACTGATGAGCTGGACCTACGCGCCGGCGGCCGTGCGGCTAGGGCGCTTTCCGGGTGTTGACCATCCTGCGTTTGCGCAAAGACTCGAGCCATTCCTGCCCGCTGAGCAGTCGCGTGGTCTTGGCCGACTTGACCTCGCCCTCGGCGGCGACTGCCATCGCGACGCTGGCAGCGGTCATATCATCGGGTGCCTCATACACGACGAGCATGTCATACTCGCCAAACGGAAAGCCAGCCACCACGATCTTGGCTCCCAGGTCCTCCAGTGCCGGCCTGATCGCTTCCACGGGGTCTTGCGGCTCCTTGAGCTGAGCCGCCATCGACTTGGCGGTGTAGGAGGCTTGGTACATGTAGAGCGCCATCGAGACTCCCCTTGGGTGGGAACAGGCGAAGGGATCACGCGCCAGTCCCCGTGACGCCCGGCGGCTTCTGCCGACGTGGGCGAGGCAAAGGGCTGGAGACCACTGCGGTCTAAAGATCGTAGACCCGGCCTGGACGGGCGCACCAGCCGCCGCCCCGCAGACGAACCCCTTACTCAGGTGGGCCAGAGCCCTCGGATCCGGGCGGGCGCGGAGCTGGCGCCAGTCAGGGCACCGCTTGGCCACGCTGTCGCCTGCCGCCACAAGAGTTTCCCGAGTGGTCTGATGAGACTTGTGGACATCGGCGATGTGCGGCGCCAGGGTGGATGTCAGGACCAGCCCTGGTGGCACGGGCCACTGACATAAAAGAAGGAGAGGAGCCGGCATCGTGGACGAGAAGCTTGAGGTGGTCGTCATCCCGGTCTCGGACGTCGACCGCGCGAAGGAGTTCTACGGGAGCCTGGGCTGGAGACTGGACGCCGACCGCGCCGTCGGTGACAGCTTCCGCATCGTCCAGCTGACGCCTCCGGGCTCCGAGTGCTCGATCCAATTCGGCACGGGCATCACGTCGGCCGCACCCGGTTCGGCCCAGTACCTGTACCTGATCGTCTCCGACATCGGGGCGGCGCGCGACGCGCTCGCCGCCCGCGGTGTGCAGGCCAGCGAGGTGTTCCACGAAGGAGCGTCCGGCGCCCGGTTCCATCAGGACGGAACGAGCGGCCGCGTCAGCGGCCCTGCACCCGATGATGCCAGCTACGGGTCGTTCATCTCGTTCAGCGACCCCGACGGCAACAGCTGGCTGTTCCAGGAAGTCACGACCCGGCTGCCCGGGCGCGTCGACCCTGCCGCGACGTCGTTCGCCTCCGTAAGCGACCTGGCGGACGCGATGCGGCGCGCGTCGGCCGCCCACGGCGAGCACGAGAAGCGCATCGGCCAGGCGGATGCGAACTGGCCCGACTGGTATGCCCAGTACATGGTGGCGGAGCAGGCCGGGACGGAGCTGCCGACGTAAGCGATGACGACGTGATCGTCGCCGGGCCGATGGACGCGCAGATGGCAAGCCTGTCGAAATGAGGAGCACAGCGGAGGTCCGGCTGCCTCAGGAATGCGCGGCGGGTGCCTCGACGTCGTCGTAGACACGGGCCGCGGCCAGCAGCCCGTCCGGGCCGCGTTCGTAGACGCCGAGGCCGGCCTGCGGCGGCAGGTTGTGGCTGCCCCAGTGGACACAGTTGTATTCCAGCGCGCAGCGCACGCCGTCATCGGTGACCGCGCAGTCCTGCAGGCCGATGCCGCCGCCCGCGCTGAAGCACCTGGTGAAGAACGAGCGGAGCTCATCGGTGCCGCGGTGGGCGTGGTGCGGGCCAGAGGGGCCGCGGAAGTACCCGTCCGGAGCGAAGGTGCTCACCACCGCTTCGGCATCACCGGCGGCCAGCCCGGCCTGGTAGCGGCCGACGACATCACCGGGGTGGGCGTGCCCGGGCTGGAGGATAGGAGGCCGGAGGTGGTGCCGCTCGTCGACTGGCCATTGGCTGCAGTAGGTGCGGAACACCACTGACGAGGCGTCGGGGGATTCGGCCACGACCGCCACCGGCCAGGCCAGCTCCTGCCCGCGGTGGTCGAGGTGCGCCAGCAGTTCCACCACGGCCCGCCCGTCGGCCACGGTGCGGGCCACGGTCTCGGTCCGGGCGCGCAGGCTGGCCAGCCAGGACAGGTTGCGACTGACGAACCGCCGTACCTGCCGGTGGCCCCGGACCTCGCCTGCGCGGGGGTCGTAGATCACCACCGTACCCGGCCACGCATCCTCCAGAAGGTGGGCGTCATCCTCGTTCAGCGCGGTGAGGTACTGCGCGACCGGATCAGCTTGACCCGCGGCGCGGCGCTGCCTGCGCGCCAGTTCCGCGGCGCTGACGAAATCCGGAAACCACGGCATCGCAACACCACGCTCCCTCGCCTGCCGGCAGTCCCCGCAGGCTACCGTCCTCTGCCTTCTGGCAACATCCTCATCCCCGGCGCCGCCCGCGTGAAAGCCCGACACCCAATCACATCACCGTTACGTAACCAGCCAGAGTGATGTCCGGCCGCGATGCTAGCGGCGTCACTGGTCGACCAGGTACGGGTCTGTGGTCGCCTGTCCTGCCATCTGGCGGCCCGGCGTGGGGCTACCACGGCTACGAGTACTGGCTCACGCTGGGCAACCTGTTCCTAGCGTCGCCGGCGAGGAGGCCGCCTGGCAGTCGCGCCACTGATGCGCCCGGTCGTGACCGAGATGGCTTTGCAGGTAAGGCAGACGGCAGTGCCGCCGAGCAAGGATCGAGCCCGGCCAGCTCCCGGTCTTGGACCGCTGTCAGTCACGGACACGTTGTGCGGTTCGACGACGGCAACCCCGACATCGCCCGCGGCCTGGTCGCCGGCCACGCGGAGGTCGTGCGCAACGACGAGGCGATGCTGGTCGGGCTGCGCTACCGGGATGTCTACCGTCGGACCGAGGACGGCTGGCGCTTCCAGGACCGCCTCATGTCGTACATGTACTACGCGAGTGTCCGCGACTACGCCGAGGCGCTAAAGGGCCCGCTGAGCGTGCGAGCCTACGGTGACGAGCGCCCGGCTCACTGGCCTGAGGCGCTCTACGGACGGTCCGTCCCGGCCTGGCTCGGTGATTTCCTGCGCCGATGACACCCGGTGCGGGCCCGCCAGGGCATGACCGCGTTGTGCTCGGTCACCCGTAGCTGTCCGGGTCGCTGTCGGTGGCACGGGGCGGTCTCGAGCTGGACAGCCGGCTCCGGACGGCTGCCCGGCCGCGCGCGATCGCGCCGGTGTCGTCGTGAAGGATGCTCACGATGTCGGTTCCCGCGAGGATGACACCTAGCTCGAAGGCGAGTTGTGCCGGGTCAGTGTCCTTTGCTAGCTGGCCCTTGTCAGCAGCCGCACGAGCCTCCCGGACCAGCAGGTCACGCCATTGCTGTTGCACCCGGGCCACCTCGTCATGGACGCGTCCGGCACGGGCTCCGACCTCGGCAGAGGCGGCCACGAAGAAGCAGCCCCCGGGGAAGATCCGCCGTTGGACGTAGGAGAGATAGCCGTCGCAGAGCGCCAGCAGGCGATCGCGGCCTGGCTCTGCCGCGGCCAGGGCAGGGCCAACGACCTCGCGGATAAAGCTCTCCCGGGCCGCGTTGACGGTCGCCAGCTGCAGTTCTTCCTTCGACCCGAACAGGGCGTGGACACTGCTCTTGGGCACGCCGGTGATCTCGGCGAGCCGGCCAATGGACAGGCCGTCGAGTCCTTCGACCGTTGCGAGCTCGGCGGCTTGCCCGGCGATGCGGGCACGGGCCCGGTCGCCGGGCGCCCGGGTCCGTCTGGCCGGCGGATCGTGCTGATCGGACACTGGGGCGCTCGTCTCCTGTCAGGTTGCCCTTGATCTTAGACGAACGATCGTGTAAAAGAATAATTGTACGATCGTCCGTCTAAAGAACTGGCTGGAGCGCCCGGGCCCATGCCGCCTCCTGACAATGATCGAGCCGTCACCAACCGGTCACGCCGGAGGTGACCGTCCAGCAAGGAGCATCACTTCATGGCCACCATCGAGACGGACTACCTGGTAGTGGGCGGCGGCGCGGCGGGGATGGCCTTCGCCGACTCGCTGATCGCGGAATCCGAGGCCGACGTCGTGATAGCGGAACGACGTCACCGCCCGGGCGGACACTGGAACAGCGCCTATCCGTTCGTGCGCCTCCATCAGCCGTCAGCCTTCTACGGCGTGAACTCGATGGTCCTCGGCTCGGACGCCATCGATTCCGAGGGCCCCAACGCGGGACTGTACGAGCGGGCAACGGCCCCGGCGATCTGCGAGTACTTCAGCCGCGTCCTCGACGAGCACCTACTGCCATCAGGACGGGTGCGGTTTCTCGCGATGACCGACTATGCGGGCGACATGCGCACCGAGCACCACGTCGTCTCGCGGCTGACGGGATGCCAGGCCGACGTGGTCGTGCGGCGCAAGCTCGTCGATGCCCGGTTCCTGGAGCCCTCCGTCCCGGCGACTCACACGCCCTCGTTCGAGGTTGACCCCCAGGTGCGGTTCATCCCCGTCAACGACCTTGTCAACCTGGCCGACTCGGGGTCGGGCTTCACGATCGTCGGCGGCGGCAAAACGGCCATGGACGCGTGTGTCTGGCTGCTCGAGCAGGGCGTCGATCCCGGCGCGATCCGCTGGATCTGCCCGCGGGATGCCTGGCTGCTCGACCGCAAGTTCCAGCAGCCCCTCAAGCTGCTGCCAGCGCTGATCGAGGGGGTGTCGTTGTACCTCGAGGCCGCCGCCGAGGCCGAGAGCCGCCCCGACCTGTTCCGGCGGCTGGAGGACTGCGGCCAGCTGGTGCGCCTCGATCCTCGCATCACGCCCACCATGTTCCGGTCCGCGACCGTAAGCGATACCGAACTCGGCGCACTGCGGAGCATCGAGCATGTCGTCCGGCTCGGCCGGGTGCGGCGACTCGGCACCGGCACCATCACCCTGGCCAGCGGTTCGATACCCACAGACCGCCGCCAGATCCACGTCGACTGCTCCGCCGCGGGCCTGCCGGCCCCACCGCCCCGTCCGATCTTCGAACCAGGGCGCATCACACTCCAGCTGATCCGGGCGCACCAGCCGACCTTCAGCGCGGCACTCGCCGCGTTCGTCGAGACGGCACGCACCCACGACACCGAACGCAACGTCCTGTGCCCCGCCAATCCGTGGCCCAGTGCCGCCGAAGACTGGATACGCACCACGTTGATCTCCCAGCAAGCACAGGCCGCATGGTCGGCCCCAGACATCTCTGGCTGGCTGGAGCGGTCCCGGCTGAACGCCGTCCGCGGTATCGGCGATCACGCTGCCGATCCCCGCATGCAAGCCTCTCTCCACCGGCTCCTCGCCAGCATGAAGCCCGCCGTCGACAATCTGGCCCGCCTGGCGTGAGATCAGCCGTCCAGCCGTCGCGAGCGCAGGAACCTGAGCTCCCGTGGGAGGTCATCGCCGCCGCAGCGGCAAGCCCTGATCAACTCGGTCAGCGCAGGCCGCGGCCTGGGTCTGGGCATCCTGGATGAACAAACTGCCGGTGGCCGTTTGGCCTGTACGGTCCCGGGCATGGGGCCGATGCGGCTCGGATCAGGCCGGGAATCAGGAGAAATATTCATGACCAGTCCTGACAAGTCTCGTCACGTTGAAGTCAAGGACGGTGACCAGACGGTCGCGGCGGCCGAGGTGACGGCTTTGGATAATGCCGGGGGAACCGTCCGGGCATCGCTGCTGCCCTCATCCGGATACACGCCCCCGGGCAGCCGGGCCAGCCTGGTCGATGCGGTGATGGATCTGCCCGAGGTGCAGGCCAGCTCGCGGCTGGAGGCAACCGTTCCGCTCGGCGACGCCGACTCGCTGCAGCGGCTGCGGGAGCGGACCGAGGACACGATCACACGCGCGGCCGGCTCGACCGCCCTGGTGGATGCGGACATACCGCCCGGCAGCCCGGCGGACCCCGGCCGGGAGCCTGGTGGCCAGCCACCCCCTCCTGATCGCTTACCTGCTGGGAGGCGCCGGTGGTCGTCAGGAGACTACCAGCGCTGAATGGGCCCGAGGGTCCAATGGGCCAGCAGTCGCCAGAGCGCTGGATGGTCTGTTCGCTGTCCTGGCTGGCGCCCGTGAACTGGCGACTCGCGCTATTGTGCCGATCGTGTACTGGTAAGGACCATCCGATGTCTGCATCGAGCTCGCCGCGTGATGATCTGAGCCTGCTGTCCCGGCTGGAACGGCTGGACGCATCAACCGTGTCCGACGCGGACAAGTCGCTGCGCGTGCTGCCCGCAGCTATCAGGCCGGTCTCGGCCCGCCGCCGGCTGCTCGGACGCGCCGTCACGGCGAACGCACGCGGCGATCTGCTGTCGGTCCTCGGCGCGCTGCAGCACAGCGGTCCCGGTGACGTGCTGGTCGTGGCCACCGGGGGATCGCGGCACGCCGTCGCCGGAGAACTGTTTGCCAGCGAGGCAGCGCGCCGGGGCATGGCTGGCATCGTCATCGACGGCTTCTGCCGCGACACGGCGACTTTGAAACGCATGACCATGCCGATATACGCGCGCGGAGCGACGCCGCGTGCGGCCAGCGCCATGGTCATGCCCGAGGTCAACGTGCCCGTGCTGCTCGGCAACGTCACGGTCAACCCCGGTGACATCCTGCTGGGTGACGACGACGGAATCCTCGTCGCCACCGAAGCGGAAATGGCGGCCGCCATCGATAAGGCCGAGGCCATTCAGCTCACCGAGGACGCACTATGTTCGTCAATAGCCGAAGGCGTCTCTCTGTTCGACAAGCTCAACTTCGACGAGCATGTCAAGAACCTGCGCGCCGGCAAGGCCAGCTCGCTCTCATTCGATGCGTAACCGCCACGCAAGGCGTCCGCCGGGTGCGGCTGAGGGAGCCGAAACGGTTGCCCTTCCTGCTTGCGAGAGTTAGCAGAACGGATGGTCAACGGGTGAGCCTATGGAGGACGCTCAGTGAGACGACTGTTTCCACATAGCTGGGCGGCCCGCGCGCGGGCGGCCTGACGGACCAGGTGGTCGCGCTCGGCGACGTTCGTGGCCCGGCGGGCGGCATCCGCGTACGCCGTGGCGGCGGCACGGAGGTCGCCGCTGAGCTCGTGCAGGTAGCCGCGGACGGCGTGCCACCGGTGCCGCTCGCCGAGCACCTCACGCAGCCGGTCGGTCTCGCGCAGCCCGGCGGCGGCGCCAAGGACGTGGCCGACCGTGACCGCGCGCCCGAGCACCGCGGCGGGGTCCTGGCGCACCGGGTCGTCGGTGAGGGCGACGAGGTCGTCGTACCAGGCGAGGATCTGCGGCCAGTCGGTCTCCTCGGCGCTTGCCGCGTCGTCGTGCAGGGCGGCGATGGCGGCCTCGACCTGGTAGCGGCCGGGGCGCTGAACGGCCAGTGCCGACTGCAGGACGCGTACGCCCTCGGCGATCTCGCGGGTGTCCCACAGGCCGCGGTCCTGTCGGTCAAGCGTGACGATGCGACCCTCTGAGTCGAGTCGCGCCGGGAGGCGGGCGTGGTTGAGGAGCATCAGCGCGAGCAGCCCGCGCGCCTCCGGTTCCTCGGTGGCGAGGGTGAGCTGGCGGGCGAGCCGGATCGCCTCGCCGGCCAGGTCCACCCGGCCCGCGTGACCAGCCGTGTAAACGAGGTAGAGCACGTGCAGCACGACGGCGAGGTCGCCGGGCTGGTCCAGGCGGCGCCCCTGCAGGGCCCGCTTGGCCCGGCTGATTCGCTGCGCCATCGTCGCCTCCGGCACGTAGAAGGCGTCGGCGATCTCCCGGGTGGTGAGGCCGCCGACGGCGCGCAGGGTCAGCGCCACCTGGGAGGCGGGCGCGAGCTCGGGGTGGCAGCAGCAGAAGAGCAGGAAGAGGGTGTCGTCGCCCTCCTCGGTGGCGGCGGGCCGCGGCTCGCCGTACGTCGCCTCCTCGCGGCGGTGACGGGCGGCCTCGCTGCGGCGGGCGTCGACGAGCCGCCGGGTCGCGACCGTCGCCAGCCACCCGCGCGGGTCGCGCGGCGGGTGCTCGGGCCACACCCGCAGCGCCTCCAGCAGCGCCTCCTGCAGCGCGTCCTCGGCGGCATCGAAGTCCTCGCCCCGCCGGACCAGGCCCGCGAGCACCCGAGGGACGAGGGCGCGCAGCGCGCCCTCGTCCAGCCGTCGCGTCGGCTCGTCGATCACGCCGGGTCAGTCGTCCGAGGGCGCCTCGGACATGACCTCCCGGACGTCGATCCACTCGTACAGCGGCTCCCCGCCCGGGCCGGGCTCGGAGGAGACGTAGGCCGCGAGCTCGACCGCGCGTTCGAGCGACTCGACGTCAATCATGTACCAGCCCGCCACGAGATCGCTGGTCTCGGGCAGCGGGCCGTCGGTGGTGACCGGCGCGGCGTCCGGGCCGCCGTAGCGCACCCAGGTGCGCGCCGGCGTGAGCGCCTGCGCGTCGACGTACTCGCCCTTCTCCTCGAGCAGCTCGCTGACGTGCTTGAGGAAGGCCATGTGCGCCTCCACGTCCTCAGGGGCCCACTGGTCCATCGGGGGCACGGGACGGTGCGGCTCCGGGCCGCCGCGGTAGTGCTTCAGGAGCAGGTACTTCGGCATGATGGTCTCCTGGTGTCGTGGGCTGCGCCTGTCGTGGCCCGTCACCTGGTGAGCGGAGCCGGTCAGAGCTTCTCGACATCGAATCACTCATCTAGCTCCGAGAGACCGGCCGCCAGGCCGTCAGCTACAGGCCTGATCCGGTACAGGCCTGGTCCAGCGGCACGGTGGCGGGCGACAGCACGTGCATGTAGGTATTCAGCGAGTGGGCGCAGCTCAGGTTCCACTTCGCCTTCCCCAGGGAATTGATCGCGTACCCGGTGGTGACGGGCTGGTAGCTGTCCAGGACATCAACGGGAAAGTGCGGGACGACGTCGACTTGGTTGTAGATCCGCCAGGACACAGTGCTCAGCGCGCCGTAGCGTGCGGCGAACTTCGCGTCGCCCACCTGCGGCGAGGCAAACGTCCACGCCTGCGGCTTCAGCGCCGTGGTCGCGTTCAGCTCGGTGACCAGCAGGGTCGCCAGCGCGCCCCCGAGGCTGTGGCCGGTCACCACCAGGGGCAGCGAGGCTGGATCAAGGCCGGCCGCCAGGCCGCTGGTGGCCGCCTGGGCTACCTCGGCGGCGAAGGCGCCCGGCGCCGACGCGGCTTGCTGGCCGGGGGCCATCGTGCCGATGCTCTTGTAGATGTCATAAAAGCCCTGGGCGACGTTCCCGCCGTCAGGGATCTGCGTGAACGGCACCAGATCCCAGTGGAAGTCATCCCACCATTCCATGGTCGATTCCGTGCCGCGCAGCGCGACCACAGCGGTGATGGGATCACCGCCCACTGCCACGTACCCGTAGAAGACCCGGGACTGCTCCGGACCGAAGAAGTCGGTCATCTGGATCGTACGCACCAGCGTGTAGCCGGCGGGCATGTTCGTGATCGTGGCCGGATTCACCACGCTGGGATTGCTGCTGTACTGAGCCTCGGCGGCCTGAATGAAGGGTCCGTAGGTGACCGCTGTGGCCGGGTCCATAGTGTCCGTGGGCATGCGGGTCCTCATTTCACCGAATCGGTCGATCGTAAAGCACGCAGCGGGTGCGGCCTCGGGCGGTTTCAGCTCCGCACTGTACCCCCCGCTCCAGCTTTCTCCATTCCCGCGGACGGGCGCAAGCACCGCAAGACCCTGCTGCTTGGTTCCCGCCATTTGACCTCCCATAACCGGCCGACTGCCAGGCTGGACGTTAGCGGACTGCAAATGCAGCTGACGACGCGAAGAGCTCCTGATAACCGCGCACCGGGCCACCGACCCGAACGGCCGGGTCCTCGCCGAGGATGCCATCAGCGCCTGCATGGCTTTCCTGATCCACGGGAGAGGGTTAACCTCCAACGGCCTCGAGCCCCATGATGACCTGCTCACAGGTTCACCGGTGGGGCGCGTGCCGCCGCGTCAGTTGCCGAAACTCACGTTCTGGCCGGCGATGTGCACCAGCACACCCTGGCCGGTGACGCTGACGCCCTTGATCGTCGTCCCCAGCGGAAGTGCAGGAAGCGGCACGGTGATGTCACGCAACGAGCCGAGCAGTGCCATCGGGATGCCGCCAGCGGAGATCACCGCGATGCGGATGCCACCGGGGCCGGCCCGGGTCACCCGGGCGGTGGCGGTCCCCGTGACCTGGCCCAGACCGACGGTGATCTTCACCCGGTCAGGGCCGTCGGCGGCCAGCGTGAGCCCTGGCATCCCAGTGATCCCGGCGAGCCCTGGGAAGCCGACCAGGGCGGTGCCGGAAAGCTGGGAGGCAGTCCTCCCGTTGCCGCTGCCCCGTATCCCGTGCAGGGTGAGGTCGAGGTGCCTGACCTTCACCGGTCCCAGTTTCTTGCCGGCTGCCCTGATCACGACCTTGTTCAGGCGCCCGGCCGCCACCTGGGTCAGGAACGGGAAGCCCGCGATGGTCACGTGCGGCTTAACGGAGAACCCCCGGCCCTGGATCTGCCGGGCCAGGCGGTCCTGGGCGCAGATCACCGCAACCCGGTCGGCGATGAGCACCGCAGCAAGCAGCGCCACCACGATGGCCACGACGATCACACCCTCCACTATGGGGCCGGCGGCCGGGCTACGGAGGCATCTGCGATCCATCCAGGTACCCGGTCAAGGTCGCCAGGTCTGGCCGCCTCGGCCAGGTCCAGTTGCCACGCATACGCGGGACGGCCGCTGGCTTGCAGATGCTGAGCGGCCGAGATGCGACGCTGGTGGTCATGAACGATGAGGCCCACAGTGCCGGTGGCGGTCTTGGCGTGAACGGCCCTCGCGACCGGCTAACCGCCTATGAAGCAAGAACCGATATCCCCATGGACCTGCTCGCGCTGGTCACGCTGTGGCTGGTGGTCGTCCCTCCCTGGGACTTCGGCCATGACCTGCATGCCATCGCGTGGACCGCCCGAATTGCTGTCTCGGTCGTTTACGGGATCGACCTGGCCATCCGCAGCGTCTTGTCCAGGCGCCCCGCCCGCTACGTGCTGACCCATCCGGTCGTGCTTGCGTCGGTGCTCTATCCGCCGGTACGCGTGGTCTTCAGCGTCCGCCTGGTCCGGTCGATGTTCCGGCGGGGGAACCTGCTGCGCTTCCTGCTGGCCGCATCGGTGCTGGTCCTCAACGGCGCGGTCATGGTGTACCTGTTCGAGCGGCGCGCGCCCGGCTCCAATATCCACACGCTGGGTGAATCGCTGTGGTGGTCGGTGGTGACGGTCACGACCGTCGGCTACGGCGACTACACCCCGGTCACCGTCGACGGGCGCATCACGGCGGGCTGCATCATGGGCATCGGCCTGCTGACCTTGGCCGTGGTCACCGCGCAGGTAGCGTCGAGCTTCGTCGCGCAAGGGGCCAGCCGGGACCAGCGCAGCCAGCAGATCGAGGCGGCCCCGCCCGAGGTGACGCTGACGGAGCTCGACCGGCGGCTGGCCCGGATCGAAGCGCTGCTCATCGCGGCTGCGCCGTCATCGCGGCGAGCGGCAGAAGCTCCGGACCGGGAATCAGGAAGCAGCTGATCAACCTGGCCGTATCAGCGGCGGGCGTACCGGCTGGGCAAGATCGCCCCGATGATCCACAGGACCGGGAAGATGAAGCCGATCAGGCCCAGCACCCAATGGCCCTTGCGGAAGCTGAGAACGGCGAAGACCACTAGCAGGACGAGATAGATGATGCCTAGCGTGAAGCCCAAGACCATGGGGGGTTCCCATCCGCCGGTCATTACCCGGCCCGGATCCGGCGCGCTCCGTGCACGCTCTGAGGATCATCACACCGTGGACTGCGATCAGTTCCATCACCCCGTCCGGGTGAGGTGACCGGCCGACGGATGGGATGCGACGAACCGGCCGCCGTGGACGCGCGGTGACGGCGCGCTGGCCGGTAGGCGTCGCTGCGATCGCTAGCAGCGAGGCCTTTCGAAGCCCAATCGAGCCGGGCGTGGGGTGCTCGGTGATCCCCACTGTTGGCCCAACGGCTGCCATCCCTCAGGTCGTCGCCGACGTGTCCCCGCCCGTCTGCGTGTGGCGCCTCCTCACCTCTCAGCCCTGCAGATACCCGGCCCGCCCGGCCCTGCCGTCGCCGGTGTAGCGTCGATTTCTGGAGGCGGCCCGCCGATGGCAGCCCGATGGCCCGAGAGGTAGTCAGATGGCCAGAACCGTAGCCGAAGGCATGTGGGAGATGCTGGTGTCGGCGGGGGTGCGGCGATGCTACGGGATCGTCGGCGACGCGCTGAACCCGGTGATCGACGCGCTGCGGCGCAACGGCTCGGTGGACTTCGTCCACGTGCGCCATGAGGAGTACGGCGTGTTCGCCGCCGTCGCGGAAGCGCGGCTGACCGGCAACCCGGTCGCGGTGTGCGGCACCGCGGGGCCAGGCGTGACGCACCTCATCAACGGCCTGCTCGACGCGCGGAAGGAACGCGCGCCGGTCATCGCGATAGCCGGAGACGTCGAGTCGTCGCTGCTGGACTCGGGCGCTCTGGAGGAGCTGAACCCATACACGTTCTTCGGAACCGCCGCGCTGTACATCGGGCGGCTCGTCAACCCGGGGCAGCTGCGGTCCCTGGTGAGCACCGCGATCACCACCGCTGTGGCCGAACGCGGCCCGGTGGTGATCTCGCTGCCAGGCGACGTGGCGGTCGCCGACGCGCCTTCGGTCTCGCTGCGGGTGCCGCTGCCCGCCACGACCATCGGCGCGGCCTCCGCCGCGGACCTGGCCGCCATGGCCGACCTGATCAACCAGGCGGAGACGGTGGCCATTTTCGGCGGGGACGGCTGCGCGCAGGCGCAGGACGAGGTGCGCGAGCTCGCCGCGCGGCTGAAGGCGCCGGTCGGCTACAGCTTCAAGGGCAAGCCGTGGCTCGAGCACGACAATCCCAACGCGGTCGGCATGACCGGCTTGCTCGGGTACGGCGGCTGCCACGGTGCGATCAACAGCGCCGACGTGCTACTGATGCTCGGTACCGACTTCCCCTTCACCGACTTCCTGCCGCACAAGAAGGTGAAGACCATCCAGGTCGACCGCGACCCCGGGCACATCGGCCGCCGGGCGCCGCTGGAGCTGGGCGTGGTCGGCGACGTGGCGGCGACGCTGCGCGCCGTGGCGCCGATGGTCGAGGACAAGCACGGCGATCACTTCCTGCGCGAGCACGTAACGCAGACCGAGCACGCGCGGCGGCGGCTCGGGCACTACGTCACCAAGGGACCCGGCATCAAGCCGATCCGGCCGGAGTACGTCGCCGCCGTCCTGTCCGAGCTGGCCGACGACGACGCGGTCTTCACCGTGGACACCGGCACGCCCTGCATCTGGGCCGCCCGGCAAATCGAGTACGGCCGCGACCGCCGGATGTTCGGCTCGTTCACCTGGGCATCCATGGCCAACGCCTCGCCGAACGCCTTCGGCGCCGCGCTGTCCTTCCCCGGGCGGCAGGCCATCGCCCTGTGCGGCGACGGCGGCTTCACCATGCTCGGCCTAGGCGACCTGCTGACCCAGGTCCAGCGCAAGGCCCGCGTGGTGAACGTCATCTTCAATAACGGCATGCTGGATTTTGTCAACCTCGAGCAGCAGGAGGCCGGTTTCGTCCCGTTCGGGACTGATTTCGTGAACCCGGACTTCAGCCAGGTGGCCACGGCGCTCGGCGCCCGCGGCATCCGCGTCGAGGAGCCCGGCGACGTGCGCGACGCCCTGCGGGCAGCGCTCGCCCACACCGACGGGCCCGTCGTGGTGGACATGGTGGTGGACCGCTACGCGCTCGCCCTGCCGTCCCACGTCCCGGGTGCGACGGCCAAGGGCTTCACGCTCAGCATCGCCAAGCAGGTGCTGAGCGGGCAGATGGACGAGGTCATCGAGACCGTCAAGCACAACGTCCGGCTCGTGTGACCCGGCGCTCACCAGGCCCGGTGCTAGCCTGGATGACTGTCCCTTGCGCGCTCGGTGCCGAGGTCTGGACGGTAAAGCCGTCTCCCCTCAGATAACCCTCGACGTGGGACTGCAGGGCGCTTAGGTCCGTACCCTTGCCTTCAAAATGCTCCACCCTGTCGCCGATCATCACTGCCTCCTTCAGACTTGTCGCTGGACCGTGTAACACGCGAGCTGCTGTCGATGGAGTGACGCGCCGGCCGCCCGGCCGCCGGACAGCGGCGGTGAGCAGGACCCGCTTGCCGAGCAGTGGCAGGGCGGCTCGCACGAACACACGAACATCTGTCTCTTGATCATCTTGTGGTCGGCGCGGTCCTCCACAGGGCCGGAGTTCCAGCGGCTAGGAGAGAATGCAGTCATGGTTGAGGAACATATTGAACTTCCCGGCTCGTACCGCCCGCCCGCGGCTGGAGCCCGGCGAATCGGAGACGCCAGCCTGAGCGATGAAGTCGAAGTGACCATTACCCTGCGCGGGCCGCAGATGCCTGATGCTGACGACGTAACGGGCCCTGCGGTGGATGCCGAGACATTTGCGGCCAGCTATAGCGCGGACGCGGATGATGCTGCGAAAGTCAAAGACGAGTTGGAGAAACTCGGGCTGCACGTCTATGACGTGTCGCTGGTCACCAGGAGCATGCACGCGCGCGGCACGGTTCAGCAGCTCAACACGGTGTTCCAGCTCACGCTCGGTACCTACGAGAACGACGACCAGGGCCGGTTCCGGGGCCGCGAAGGCAGCATCAGCATCCCAGCGCCGCTGTACGGTATAGTCACCGGCGTCTTCGGCCTAGACGACCGCCGTATGGCACGGCGTAAGAATGCCTCCCCCCAGGCTGCAGCGGCCGCTCTCACGCCAGCCGACCTCGAATCTCGGTACCAGTTCCCGCAAGGCGACGCAGCCGGACAGGCTGTCGCGATTGCCGAGTTCGGCGGGGCCTATTTCGCCTCCGACGTGCAGGCCTACTGCCAGAAATACACTCGGGCGGTGCCAGTAATTACGCCGATCTCAGCGGGCTACCCGCTGCTGACCCTCCAGCAGATCCAGCAACTGCCCCAGCCGGAGCAACAACAGATCCTTGACTATAGCGGCGAGGTGATGATGGATGTCGAGATAATCGCCGCTTTGTGCCCGGCGGCGGGCATCTCAGTGTATTTCGCGCCGTTCAATCAGAAGGGGTGGATCGATCTACTCAATGCGGTCGTAAAGGCCAACCCACTCCCTCCGGTAACGCTGTCCATAAGCTGGGGACTGGCCGAGGACTCACGGGACTGGTCAGGTTCGGCCGTTCCGGAGATCAATCAGCGGCTGCAGACGGCGGCGATGCTCGGCGTAACGGTATGCGCTGCCTCCGGTGATGACGGTGCTGCCGATCAGGCGAACGACGGCCGGGCGCATGTGAACTTCCCCGCCACAAGCCCGTTCGTGCTCAGCGTCGGCGGAACCATGCTGACCGGGACACCTCCAGAGGAAGTCGTGTGGTGGGACGAGCCTGGAGACCGAAGTCAACCCGGCGGCGGGTCTACCGGGGGCGGCGTTAGCACCGTCTTTCTGCGCCCCGCATGGCAGACGGTCAACGTCATATCGCTGAACGCAGGAAGCATTGACGGCCGTATCGTCCCGGACGTCGCTGCCCTCGCTGGCCAGCCCTATTATGACCTGATTGTCCTCGGCCAGGACAGCCAGAATGGTGGCACAAGCGCGGCGACACCGCTATGGGCGGCTTTGCTGGCCCGCGTCTCGGCCGAGCTTCCCGTTTCCCGCCAGCAGCGCTTCCTCACGCCCCTGCTGTACGGTGCCGCACAAGGCGGCCAGTCCGTCGGCAGCATCGGATGTGCGGACATCACGTCGGGCGACAACCGCTCACCTGGCCTCCCTCAGGGCTATGCGGCTGGGGAGGGCTATGACGCCGTTAGCGGCTGGGGCACGCCGGTGGGAACCGAGATCGTGCAGTTGCTGTCTTAGCCCGAGCCGTTGCCGCACAGGACGCCGGTCAATTGAACCCGCTCCCTGCTTCGTCGCTGATCAGGCGGGCGATGGCCGGGTCACGGCGCAGAAGGTCCAGAGAGCGGCCGCGGTTCGGGCCGATGCTCCCGACTGGGATGCCAAGGCGGGCGCTGATCTCGGCATAGGGCACGGGTGGATCAGCGATGAGCAGAGCAAGCAGCCGCTGGGAAGGCAGCGGGAGGCGAGCGAACGCCTCGCGCAGCGTGGCGTGGCGCTCCGCCAGGAGCAGCCCGTGCTCAACCGTCGCGGCTTGCTCATCCGGCAATTTCTCCAGCAGCTGCGCGTCGCCGGACACCGTGCCCGGAGCGCGACGGATCCGGCAGCATTCCCGCCGGGCAGTCGTGGCCAGCCAGCCCGGGAGCGCAGCCGGATCACGGAGGTTGCTCAGGCTTTCCACCAGGTGCAGCCAGACGTGCTGGCCGACGTCTTCGGCGGCGGGACCGCTGATCCCGTACCGGCGGCAGATGGACCAGATCAGCGGGGCGTATCGTTCGACGAGGGCGTCCCAAGCCTGCCTATCGCCGTTTCTGGCGCTGGTCACCAGGTCGGTGACCACCGACTGATCGCCCGCCGGGCGAGCACCCCCGCTATCATGGCCACCCGGTGACGTATGCGGCATGTCGTTCATCGTCTTCCTGTTATCTCGGGGCGCCGGGGAGTTCGCTGGTGAGCAGCGCTTCTCGGTGCTGACGGAACTCATACTCGCCGCCGCCCCTGCAGTGGCCGCTGTAGCACGCACTGCACCGGCCGCAGCACCTCACCGCCCGCGGCGGCCATGCACGCCGCACGTATCGCTGTGACCTGATCAAGTCAGCTACTTTGACCGCCTCGACCCTCGACCAGCTGACATCAGGCGGGCGAAATGGCACTGAAACGCCTTAGGGGGAGCTTCGCGGAGAAGAGACCCGGCAGCGTCGAGGAATACAAGCGGCTCTCACCCGTGCCCCGCCGACCTGCAGGCACCTCGCTGCTCCCGGAGCGGGCCTTACCGCCCAGTGACGGCGGGCACAGCCAGAGCGAGGACGAACTGCTCGTCAAGAAACATCAGGCCCAGCCTCTGGAACTCTTCAAAAACCTCCTGGATACCCTCCGCCGGCACGTGCAGACCTAGCGCCGTGCGAACGGCGGCAGCAGTAGTTGGCCGGTTGATACATGCCAGGTACAAATCGGCGAGCGTGTCCTCGAGGGTGTAACTTCCTCCCCGTCCTCGTTGCCTCTCGTCGTAGATCTGGACGAAGTGAGGTGCGGACCAGTATTTCAAGACCGGCGGGCTGCCGTCCAGCCATGCGCTAGACCAGTCGTCTGCCGCGCGCTGTATGTCCACGTAAGTAGTATCAGGCAATCCGCCGTCGAACTCGTAGTCAAAAAAGTAGGCAACGCGTTCGAGGTCGACATTCTCAGGGTAGATATACCGGTAGCTGCGTTCCGGCGACCGGTGACGGAACCGGAACGTGTCCTGCTCCGTGAATAGAGGGCTGAACCTCTCCAGCCAGATACGCGCTGAATTCCCCGGCGGCGGCAAGTGCCACAGGTGCGGTATAACCTCTGCTTGGTTCGCGTAGTCCTGCTCGGTCTCGCCTGGAAAGCCCCAAAGAAGGTTCCACTTGACATTGATGCCGTAATACTTGGCCCAGCGCAGGAGGTTTATGTTCTGGATGGCGCGGACGCCCTTGCGCATGAGCCGCAGAACGTTGGAACTCAGGGACTCGATGCCGGGTTGGATATGAGTAATGCCGGCTTGAGCCATAAGCTTCAGCTGTTCTCGGCTCAGATTCGCCTTCACCTCGTAGAAGATTTCGTAGCCTGTTTCATTTTCTGCTAGTACGGGAAACAATTTCGCGAAGTAGGCCATGTCGAGGATATTGTCGACCGCCTCGAAGCGGAAGCTGCGGTATCTCCTCGCCTGCTCGGCGAGTTCGCTGAGGACGCGTTCCGGGGACTTGGAGCGGAATCGCATCGTTTCCCCGTTGAGCCCGCAGAACGTGCAGTGATGCTTAGCACCCCACCAGCACCCTCGGCCCGTCTCGATAGGAAGCCAGACGTCGCGGAGTCCCACCCGGGCCAGCACGCCCAGGTCCTCAGCGCGCTGGAAGTAATCGTCGTAGTCCGGTGCGGGCAGGTCGTCTAGCTGGTCCGCTGCCGGCGCGGATGCCGTTAGTCTGACCGTTGCATCCCGGCGGCGGGCGAGGCCAGGAACCTCGTCCAGATTGCCGCCCGCGGCGAGGACGCTGAGCAGGCGGGGGAACGCCTTGTCCCCTTCACCAATGACGGCAGCGTCGATGCAGTCTACTGTGCGGACCAGCTCCAGGCCCATCTCGCCTTCGAAGTTAGCGCCGCCGAAAACGGTCATGATTTCTGGATGACGCTGCTTCAGACGCCTGGCCAGCGCGAACGATGCAGTGTTCTGCTGGAAAGTCGAACTGAATCCTACGACCGCCACGTCTTGCCATGAAAAGCTGTCGACCAGCGAATCGAGATAATCCGGTATATCACTGCTACGTATCTGGAGAAGCTTTTCTCTCGCTTCCCCATGTGACGCCTCCAGGTAGGATAGGCTGTCGGCCATCTCGTTGAGCATATGTGCATCGCGGTCCGGCGCCGCGTCACCGAAGGCTTCCAGTGAGAATAGCCAGTCCCCGATAAGTGCGCCGCGATGATCACATAGCAGTTTGTAGTAGTCAACGCCAATTTTCTCGGCAAAGTCCAGGTAGGCGTGGCAGGTCCGGACAGGGAAACCGCACCGTGCCGCTAGCGCCTTGAGGAGTCCAAGTTGGATCGATGGACGGTAGGGATCCATGAATGGCATCGACACGAGAACAACAGGCCTTGCGGAGTGCTGCTCCAGTGTTTCCCCGTCCAGCATGTCACCTGTTCCCGGAGTTCATGCCGAAATCCTCGGCAAAGTCACTGAATCCCGGCGTTCCGATTATCCGCCGGTTTTCTTGGGGGGCGTAACCATGCTCACAATTGAAGTCGGCGGCCTGCCTGGCATGTAGGCATTCTGAAGCTGTTTGCGGAGTTCTTCAACCCCTTTATCTTTGGGGTCATCGATCACGCCACCGTCGACTTTTATCCCGGAAAACTTCCCCTGCGTTTTATTCGCGCTGATCTCAACGTGATTCGCCGCAGCCGCGAAGATAGCCAGCAGGAGACCCCATTGTCCCTTGGGAAGGTGAGCGTCGACCGCCATTTTGCTGAGGGCATCGATGAGCCCCTCGATGTCTCTGTTGGTAAACGGAAAATTTTTCATCTCGGGCATCTCGGTCATGTCGGTCCTCCAGGCATAAGGTTGCTCCATCACGAAGGGCCCGGGCCTCGTCCGCGGACCCCGCCATGTCGTCAAAAGGAGTGTTCAGGCCGGACAACTACCTCAAACTTGGCCTGTCGGCCGAGGTTCGTCAAGTGGCAGATGCCGCCTGATCGCGGTCATCAGCGACCGCGCCGCCCGTCATCGTGGCTAGGTCGCTCAGCTTCGCCTGCAAGTCGGCTGCTTCGGGAAGATCGAGGTCGTCGAATATGGTCACGGCATCTTGCCAAGCTGTAACGGCGGAGTGAGGGTCGTCGGCCGCGAGGCTCGTGTCGCCGAGGTGAACGAGAATTTGTGCTTCGTCGTAGCGGTCGCCGGATTCCCGGTAAAGCTGGAGCGCTTGCCGGTAGTAGGCGGTGGCCTCATCGTAGCGAGCGAGGGATGCGTGCGCCCGCGCAATGCTGTCCAGCGTTTCGGCCTGGCCCAGCTGGTCAGCGATTTCCCTTTGCATGTCCAGCGCTTGCTGGCAAAGGCGGAGTCCTTCTCCTGGAATGCCGAGCAGGATGTGAAACCAGCCGGCCGCGTTCAGCGCGTGGGCTTGCCCACTCGGGTGCCCGGCGATCCGGAACAGTTCAACGGCCAGCTCGGCGTGCGTAAGCGCTTCCCCGTAACGGCCCTGACGGTCGAGTACCCACGTCAGGAGTCGATGCGCATGGGCCTTTCCAGCCTGGTCGCCAAGGACCTCATAAAGCTCGAGAGCCTGCCGCAACTGCTCATTGGCTGCGTTATGACGGTCGAGGCGGCCGTAGGCGCGAGCGAGACAGCAATGGATGATCGCCTGTGCCTGCAGGTCACCGAGCCGCTGGGCGGCCTTTAGGCCATCCTCGTGGGCGGAGGCCGCATCGTACCAATGACCATGGCGGTCGAAGTATGACGTGACCGCCCAGGCAAGTTGCCACGCGTGGGTGTCGAAGCCGTAGCTCACCGCCTGGCGGAGAGCCGCGAGTAGGGCCTGACGCTCGGTTGCCAGCCAGGCTACCGCGTGCCGGTAATCTGCCAGGGTCTCGGTTGTCACGAGCAGCGGCAGAGGCGCCAGCGCGATCGGGTCGTCGCGGCGTGGATGGAGCAACTGGTCCGCGAAATACGCAGTGTGCAGGTAGTGGTCGAGTATTCGACGGACCGCCAGGCGCCGGTCGCCGGCGCTGTCGTGGATCATCGAGAGCTCGCTGGCGTACTCGCGGAGCAGGTCGTGCATCGTGAACCGGCCGGGAGCCCACTCGGTGACCAGATGAGCACGGACAAGGTTGGCCAGGTCCCGGCGGGCCTGCGCCAGCGGCACCCCAGCCAGGCTTGCCGCGGCGGATATGGCAATGTCCGGTCCTGCATGCAGCCCGAGCAGCCGGAATTGCCGTGCCGCTGGTGGATTGAGCGCACGATACGACCAGGAAAACACCGCACGGACATCCGTGTACTGGTCACCGGCGCCCAGCGCGTCGAGACGGCCGTGGGACTTTCGCAGCTCACCGGCCAGCGCCGAAAGCGGCAACCGCGAGTTCGCTACTGCGTTGGACGCTGCGACGACCAAGGCCAGGGGCAGCCCCGCGCAGGCCTTGATGATCTCATCGAGTGGCGCGGGCTCGCTGGCGACTCGGTCTTGGCCCAGCCTGCGGCTGAGCAGGCGCCGTGCTTCGGCGTCGGGAAGCAGGTCAAGCTCCATCGGATGGGCGCCATCGGCAGCAACCAGGCTTGATAGCCCATTTCTGCTGGTTACCACCACGACGCATCCGGGAGAACCGGGAAGCAAGGAACGTACCTGATCTATGTCGCGAGCGTTGTCCAAGACGACCAGCACTCGCAAGTCGGCCAGTATGCTGCGGTAGAGCGCGGCCCGCGCGTCAAGCTCCAGCGGCATTCGATCCGATGGCACGGCGAAGGCATCCAGGAACCCATGGATCGCCTCATCCGGTTCCATTGCCGATCCAGTCGGGCCGAAACCCCGTAGGTTCACGTACAGCTGTCCATCCGGGAATTGGTCACGAACCCGGTGGGCCCAGTACAGCGCTAGCGCGGACTTACCGACTCCGGCGGTTCCGGTGATGACGGTGATCACAACCGCGTTCCGGGTGCCGCTGCTGTCCTGGTCCAGCAGTGCGTCCAGCCGGCCGAGCTCGGCGTCGCGGCCAGTAAAGTCCGCAATGTGGTGCGGTAGCTGGGCCGGTACAGGTCGAAGCCGGCTGATCTTCGTGCCAGCGTCGGTCCCGGCCTTGGCCGGAACCGCTGTGGTCAACGCCGGATCTGCGGTCAGGATCTGCTGATGGAGTTGCTGGAGCGGTGCCGACGGCTCAACGCCGAGTTCATCGTGCAGCTGGCGTCGCGCGTCCCGGAAAGCGGTCAGCGCGTCGGCCTGGCGGCCAACCTGGTACAGAGCCAGCATGAGCTGGCCGCGCAGCCGCTCCCGCAGCGGGTGCTCGGCGACGAGATCCCGCAGCTCCCCGATCAGGTCGCCATGATCGCCGAGCATCAGGTCAAGCTCGATGCGGTCCTCCAGCGCGCTCACGCATGATTCGGCCAGCCGGTCGGCTTGCGCGTCCAGGAAGGGGCTGGACAAACCATCACAGACTGGACCGCGCCAGAGTTCCAGTGCCGAATGCAGCGCCGCCGCGGCCTCCTGAAGTTGGCCGGCGGCCTGCGCGGTGCGCGCACGGGCCAGTTCCCGCACGAACAGGTCCAGGTCCAGGGCACGGGGCGGCAGGGTCAGCAGGTAACCGGCATCGGTCCACGTCAATAGGTCCGATGGAGTCCAGCTGGGCCGGTCAGGCTCAAGCGCCCGCCGCAGCCCGGAAACATGCCGCTGTACTAGGTTCACTGCGTTCCTGGGCTGCGTCTCGCCCCACACGGCGTCGATCATCTGCTGGCGGCCGACCGGCCGACCCGCCTGCAACGCCAGCACCGCTAGGACTACCCGCTGCTGAACCGGCCCGAGATCCACCACAATCCCGTGCCGCCAGACCCGGAGCGGCCCCAAGACGCCGAATCGCAGCGCAGGAACGCCCGAATCATCCATTCCCTCTCCCCGCCACGCAGGGGGATCCCAAACCAACCTAACTCCAGAGCGGGCGGCTCAGATAGCTCTTTTCCCGCTATGAAGTATTGCGAGGAGCGCAGCCGTGCGCTGTCATGGGTCTGGATCCTTGATCACTCGAGGGCGCAAGTCTCCCATGTATCAACGGCCTGGCCGCCTGCTCCGATCTCACAGAAGCAGTTACCCAGCTATCCCGCAGGCGCAGGTACCGGGGCGAGCGCCGCTGTGCTGGAGATGCTGCCGAACGCGCTCGGCTGGGGAAGGCGAGGCATTGGGGGAAGCATGGACACAGCAGTCGGCAAGGACCGGTTCTGGGAGATGTTCAAGGGGCGGGCGGTGGTGGTATCGGAGCTGCCCGCCGGGCGCAGCAGAGCCCTGGCCACCGTGGTCAACGAGACGGCGGGCCGTGACGGCGCGTCGCTGCGAACGAAGGCCGAGTACCTGGCGCTCTACGACCTGCTGCTTGCGCAGGTCCCGCCGGACCAGCCCGCGAAGCTGAGGCTGCGCGATGAGGGCGGGCGCCCTACCGCCGCCGCGCGGGCGATCGAGGACTACATCAGCGCTTCGCTGGGGAAGCCGGAGTTCTTCGGCGCGGACATGTACATGTTTCATGTCACTGAATTCCGTCCGGGACGCGGTGTCCTGACAGAGCCGGTGAAGCCCGCCCACGGTGCCAGGCTCGACGTGTGGAAGACCGACCCGGCCGATCGCCGGCGCATTCCGGCCGTGGGCGGCGGAGATGTCTTGTTCAGCACACAGGCCTTCTCGCTGAAAAACAGCGGAAACCGCACACTGCGCGCGCCAAAGCCGTCGTGGAGGATAATTCTCGATGCCGCAGGTCACGGCAACCGGCTGGCCGGAATGAGCCGGGTCAATCTCAAGGCGATGTACAACGATCCTTCCCAGATGCGCGAAGCGCTGGCCTGGCGCCTGTTTGGCAAAGCCGATATTCCGGCGCCGCGGCATACGTATGCGAAGCTGGCCTTCGGCACGACCTACCGGGGCCTCTTCTCGGTCATCGAGCATGTCGATAAGAAATTCCTCAGAGATCACTTCGGTGAGAACCACGGGGGAAACCTTTACAAGACCGGCTGCCGCGACATCGGGTGCGCGACTCTCGCATACCGGACCGGGCCCGATGGCGATGACTCGGGACGCCAGTATTTCATCCCGGGACCTGCGGAGCGCACCTACCGCCTCAAGACCAACAAGAACAACCCCGAAGCCAGCACGTACGACGACCTGGCCTTCTTTATCAGGACGATTAACGGCATCGGGCTCCCAGGCGGCGAGGAACGATTCGATACCGACGCCTTCCGCGAGTCGGTAGACGGCATCATGAACGTCAATGCCTTCCTCCGGTGGGCGGCCGTCAACATGCTGCTCGGGAGCTGGGACAACTATTATGCGACCCCGTCAAATTATTATCTTTATAACTCGGGGCGCAGAGGAGCAGCCGAAGATTTCGTCAGCTCTCCCTACTTCCACTTCATACCCTGGGACTACGACAACTGCCTGGGGATCGATTATTCCGGCACACGGTGGCAGTACGCTGATATCCTCGACTGGCCGGGGAAAGTGAACCGCCACACCCCGAACATCCCGCTCGTGCGGAACCTGCTCCGCAACCACGACTACCGCCAGTACTACCTGGATTATATGGAGCACATGCTCGATACCGAGTTCAATCCGCGGGCAATTACCGCGCAGATCGGGCCACGCTCTGAAGATGGCCTGTGGCACCGGGTCCGGCAGGCAGCCTACCTGGAATCGGATACACCTCATGGGCGGCCGTTCACCGGCCGTCGGTACAGCAACGACGAGGTCTACCAGAGCGGCCGCCAGCAGCACGAACTGCGGTATGGGAAGAAGACGATGGAGGGCATTGTCCACTACGTCCGCATGCGTCATGACAACGCCCGTGCACAGCTGAAGCGACTAAGGCGGGCAATGCCGCGCACCGTCGACGGCTTCCCCCCGGCGGCAGAGCAGCTGCCCCGGGCGGCCTAGTGCCGCCGGGCCTGCTCCTGACCGGAGATGCGAGGGCAAGCGGAAGCGAAGAGAAGACCACCCGCGGCGCTCTGGAGTGAGGGTCATGGATCGTACCGAACAAGGTCTCGGCGAGGCCGGCACCGGGAGAACCGTCGCGGGACAGCAGGTACCGGGGCACGTTCACGCCCTGTTCCAGCAGCGTGTCGATGGGGACGATGCGTTGCTCAAACTCGCTGGGCTCCGGTTTGCCCAGATGGGCGCGGCCGCCGAGGTGTACGCCGACACGCCGGACCAGCTCGAGCATGTCCTGCAGTTCGCGCCTTCCCATGCGCGCTTGCCCGTCGTCCACCTGAACCGGGGTATCAACGTGCTGCACAAGCGGGACCGCGCCGTGGTCAGGGAATTCGCTGACCGCTTCGCAGGCCGCGTCGCCGGCCTGGTCGTCCACGACAAGCGCGAGATGGCTGCACAGACGGACCGCCTGCTTGCCGCGATGCGCGAACTAAATGCCTACCTTTGCGAGCGGCCGGACGGCCCCCTCGTCTTTCTCGAGTACGCCGCCGGACTGGATCGCGAGTGGTTCATCGAGGTGGCGGAGCGGCTCCAAGACGCTGAACGAGTCAGTTGCTGTATCGACGTCGGCCACATTGGCCTAAGACAAGCGGCCGCCAGGTTCGGAGACCGCCATCCTGGCCTGGACCTCAAGAAGCTCAGCCCGGTGGACGACCGCCTACCCGAACTGGTGGCGGACATCCAGGACGCGGTGGAAAGCGCCTTGCCGCATGTGCTCGACGTCATATGCTCGCTTGGCCGGCTCGGCAAGCACGTGCACTTCCACCTGCACGATGGGCATCCTCTCGTCCCCGGTCTCCGGGATCACTTCAGTTTCCTGACGAGGCTGCCCATACCCTTCAGCTACCAAGGCCGCCGATCACTGAGCATGATGTACGGACCAGGTGGCCTGGCCTCCATCGTGTCAACAGCCCTCGGCGCATGCCCCCCGCAGGCAGTCTCCTTCACACTGGAGATCCACCAGGTCGAAGGCCGGCTGCCTCTCGCCGACGCCACATGGCTCTTTCCTCACTGGCAGGACATCACTAACGCCGAACGGATGAACTACTGGCTCTCGGTTCTGTCTGAAAATTTGATGCTCATATCCCACCGGTAAGGCGGCACGACAAGGCTGCAGATACACGGCAAGCAAAAGAGTGCGCCTGGCTGACTGCGATGCAGTACGCGTGGGCGGCCGCGGCCCGGTGACGGTCAGGCCGCTGACGGTCCAGGTCTGGGTGGGCATTCAGCGCGCCCGGTTACGCCCATCCCGGTTCCGGTAATCGCGCAGAGGCAGGGCGCGGGCGGACCGGGACGGGCAGCCAGAAGGCGCCCGGCCCGGTCCGCTGGCGGTCAGAGCGGGCGGACTTCCTCTGCCTGGGGGCCCTTCGGCCCCCGTCCGGCGGTGTAGGCGACCCGCTGGTTTTCCTGCAGGCTGCGGAAGCCGTCAGCCTGAATGGCAGAGTGATGGACGAACACGTCGGCGGTTCCGTCGTCGGGGGCGATGAAGCCGTAGCCCTTGTCGGCGTTGAACCACTTGACAGTGCCTTCAGCCATGTACTTCTCCTGGAGAGACGATCGTTCGGGAGGCACGTATGTGCCCCCGGGTTATCGCGACCGCCAGCTTACCGGGAAGACCCTGGTGGTGTATGCGCGGCGCCCGCTGTCAGAAGTTCGCAGGCGCAGGTACACGTAACGAATTTCGACTACAACCACCACCCATTAAACACCATGCCTGACACCCGGCTGACCAGCCGCGCTCGCGCCGCCCGGGCCGGGTCAGCCCCGCTTGCACTGCTTCTTGCCCGTCTCATCGGCTCCGCGCCCGGACCGGCCGTCGTTCCGGCGCTTGCGCCATCGCCGCCGTGGACCGGATGGGATCACCCGGGTAACCAACTGGGCCTTGACGCTGATGTATCAGGGGCTGCCCCGGGGCGCTCCGCGCTGGTAGGACTCGTCGGCATTCAGGCGGACCGGCATGCGCCGTAACCGTGTCGGGAAGCTGACGGCAACGGCGTCGGCCAGGTGGCTGGTACCGTCGCGCTGCCAGGCACGCTCTGCGTAGCTGGTCATGGTCAGTAACGGGGGAGGCGCAATGGCTGCCATCGTCATCAGGGAGAACGCGAAGGCGGCATGGCTCACCGGCATAGTCGGCGTGTGCGCAAAGGCACGCGAAATGGTCCGGCGGGCGATGGACTGCGCGGCCGCCACGGTACTGATCTGCGCTGTCAGCGCGGCGCTGCTCCAGCTGGTAGCCGAGCTTCTCAGCTTCCCTGCTCCTCTCGCGGTCACCGCGATCACGGTGATGGCCGCGACGCTGCTCAATTCGCTGCGCCGGCATATTCGCACCCAGTCGGGGCACCGGTACGGGCAGGGAACCCGCATAGCGTCCAGCGATAAGCCGGAAGGATCTGACCGCGTACCTGCCCGAGCAGGCAGTCTGCGGAGATTGCAGCCCAGATCGGGTTCCTGAGACCGAAGTCGTCAAGATTACGGCGACCGATTACTGAGCTGGCAATACGGAACGCGGCGGAATGGCGACATCGGCGGCCTCCCCTTTCATCGCCGGCAGACCGGAAACGGTCTGGCTCCCTGCCACGGGTGCCTGGCCCAGCAGGTCCCAACGGGATCCGCCTGGCCACAGTCGTGATCATCCAGGTGTATTCCAGTGGCGGGCATATAGGGCGAGCCGGGGGCTTCAGGCCAGCCAGGTCGTTGCCGGTCTGTCACCGCGGTATGACAGCCCGGTCGGTCCTGCTCGCTGGCGCGCGGTTCGTGGCCTCGTCCTTCATGAGCGGGCCAGCGTCGGCCATGGCAGCTTGATGAGCTCGGGCCAGCTGGGCGTCGCCCGGGGGTAACTCCTGCCGGGCGGGGTCTGGGCGGCCGCGACCGGAGGTCAGCGCGGCGTTCAGGATCTGGAATGACGTCTAGTCTTGCCGCTATGAGCCGGCCGGTTCCGTGGAGGATCTTCACCTCGTACGCGGTTGCCTGGCTGTACCTGGTCGGCTTTATTGCCGCCGAGGTGGTCTACGCGGCGCTGTCCCCGCATGACCAGGCGGCGGTCCTGGGGTGGGCGAGCACCAACGTGCATAACCTGCGCCATGATCCGGTCGGCTGCCTGGTGGCCTCGGCGTTCGTTACCCAGACATTCGCGGGCGCCTGGCCCGCCCTGATCGCGCTGGCCATGTTCGGCGCCAACCGGGTGCTGGGCAACTGGCGGACGGCGCTGGTGTGCGCGGCCGGGCAAGTGGTCGGCACGCTGGTCAGCGAGGGGATCGTCGGCTACCGGGTATCCCGCGGGCTGCTCCCGGCAGCGTTCAGGTACATCATCGACGTCGGCCCCTCCTACGTGGTCGTGTCCGCGATCGTGGTGGCCCTGCTGTACGGCTCGTGGCTGGCGCGAGCCGCGGCGGCGCTGGACCTCACGCTGCTTGTCGTGGTGGGTAACATCTTCGGCGGGCTCAGTGACCTGGATGTCGCGGCCGTCGGCCACCTCACCGCGATGACCGTCGCGGCCGTCGTCGGCAGCGTCCTGGTCTGGCAGTTGCGCAGGCAGCAGCGCCGGCCGCTCCGCCAGGACCCTGCCGTCACCCCCGCTGGCTAGCCGGCACAGCCGGAGGCGTCTGGGCGGTCTGGCTCGATCTCGCCCGGTCGCGCGCAGGGCGGCTACGTCGACGCCGACGTCACGATGCTTCCTTGCCACCGAGATCCCGCTCGGACGCTGGGCCGAGCCCGCCGAGCTCACCAGCGCCGCCCTGCTGCTCACCGACCCCGCCTCCAGCTACCTCACCGGCGTCATCCTGCCCGTCGACGGCGGCTGGACCGCCCACTGAACCCGCCGCAGCCACCACGGACATCCATTACAACCGTCTACATGCGGCAGAAGCGGATGTTCGTGCCAAGAGCGGCCGGTGCATGAGTATACGGCGTAGCCCGTCTGTAGCGGGATTGCCGACGGTAAGGAGAGTTCCTGATAACCGTACGTGTACCCGCCGCTAGGTCACCACCGACCGACTGCCCCGGCGGATGATCCGCACCAGCCGTCGTCTCCTGTCGTCGTCAATCTCACGCACCCGCAACCGCTCCGTCACCGGGCCAGTCTCAGGGATCAGCGCCCGCAGGGAAAGACCCGGCCGGGTAAACGTAGCCTGCTGCGGTACTAGAAACCCCTGTCACCGAACAGGGATGAGCGCTTTTCAGCCGTCTCTGACAGCATAGGCACTGCGGCCTTCTCCGGCCTAGTGCGCGCCGGGAAGGTCTCTTTCTGGCACGACCGGCGCATCCCGCCAGGGGCCGATTGGGGAGCCGCTATAGAAGATGCACTCGATGCGGCTGACGCGATCATGCTTCTTGTAAGCAATGATTTCCAGCACTCAGAGTACATCACCTCGGCCGAAGTCTCTAAGGCCATGGAGAGGCATGCGGCCAGGTCTGCGATTGTCATCCCGATCATAGTGCGTCCAACAGAATGGCGCCATGCGCCCTATTCTGCTCTCGAGGCACTGCCTGATTTCGGAAAACCAGTAAGTACGTGGGAGAATGCCGATGAAGCGTGGCTCAGGGTCGTACAACGGGTAGCCACCGTACTTGATCACGCTGACTTCCATGTGGACGGGGCCACTTTGGTTTATCCGTGCGTAGATCTCGCACCTCCCCCGCCATCGCCATTCCTTGGTCGCGACGCCTTCTTGGAAAGAGTGTCGTCAGAACTCGCTTCCTCAACACGTGTTGTCGTTGTTCGTGGTGGTCTCGCAGGAGTCGGCAAGTCAGCCCTGGCTGCGTTCGTGGCTAGCCGGGAACGGGCGAAGTTCTTGGACGGAGTACTGTGGGCAAGAGTAGACGCGAGCTCAACACAAGAAATCATGTCTACGTTTCTTGATGCTATCGGCGCTCCGGCTGACTCATCGTCGGGGAGTCTACCGATCCAATATCTTGGTGCCCTAGCGAGGCGGTGCTGCCTGCTGATCCTTGACAATGCTAGCTCAATGAGCCAGGTTTCTCCCCTTATACCCAGATCCGGGCCGAGTAGGGTCTTGGTCACCACCCGGTATGCGATTGCGGCGGACACCGATGATTCTGTGGAAGTCGCTCTCCCGCCCCTTCCACTTGTCGACGCCACGAACCTGCTTCGGATTCTTGCTTCTCAAGATACCCTGGACTCGCCCTCGACTTGGGCTGACTTGGCGCAGGAGTTGGGCCGCCTTCCCCTGGCTCTAAGAATAGCTGCAGGGATCATCCGGGAGTTGGACTGGTCAGCAGCGGATTATCTGAAGAGGCTTCGCCAGGCACCGGACCTATCGTGGCTCGATTCCAGTGAGTCAGGCGGACTAGGGGCATGCTTCTCCGTCAATTACCGACACTTGCGCAACGAACAGTCGCGTCTGATCTTCCGCGCCTTGGGGGCATTCACCGAATCCATCTCATTGACCGAACTCGAGCCCGCGTCAGGCCTTAATTCCGACGTGCTGGAACGAAGTCTCCTGAACCTTACGAGGCAAGGGCTGGTCGAGGTTTCGAAAGGCTCAATTGTCGAAATCCACCCTCTCGTACAACGGTACGCCCAGGAACTTCTGCGAGAGCAGGGAGAAGCAGCCAGAGTGCATGTGCGGGCCGCCTTGTGGAACCGCAGTTCCCTTACGTTCTGGTGCGATGATACGCGATCCTTTAGTTCCTTTGGCTCTGCCTCGGCGGAAGACGGACTTCACGGCCTTCGCGCAGCAACCCACTTCGTTCAAGCCGGAGCGATTGATAGTGCGCAAGAGGTCTGTGAAGGGGTCGCCGATGCGGTCACACACAAGGGCAATGAGAGAGCTCTCTGGTCTCTTCTACACGGCATCCGCGAAACGAATCAGCTGCGACCATGGCTAGAGATCTACTGGAGCACCCTGGTATTTCAGCTTCATTATCACGAGTGGACGGACGAAGCCAGACGATCTCTTCGGGCTCTCACAAAGACACCCGACGCCAAGGTGTCATCTGCGGCTTGGATCGCACTTGGGAAGGACGCGGTATACGACGACAGGCTCCAAGACGCACTGGCATGCTTCAACGAGAGTCTTTCACTGAAACGAGTTCTACGTCCTACAGATGATCGTGGGATCGCATATGTACTCAACGAACTCGGCCGACTGGCCCTACGCACTTCCGGTGATACGGCGACGGCACTCAAGTTGCACGATGAGGCCCTCGCTCTTCAGGATTCTCTCTGTGACAGACAAGGAATGGGTTACACACTCCGAAGAGTTGCCTCAATCTACCTCCGTTACAAGCATGACGCAGCCCAGGCGCTGACGGCCCTGGACCGCGCCGAGCAATTGGCAATGGAAGAGAACTTCGTGTTGCTGTGGGTTACCGTATTGGTCGAGAAGGCAGAGGCACTCTCCCGGCTGGAGAAGTTTCGGTCCGCAGCGGATGTCCTGGTGTCGGCAAGTGAATTGGCCAAACGTTCCGACAATCCATACTGTGAGGCAAAGGTACTCAGGCGAATAGGAGTTCTCTACGAACGCGTTCAACTATACGGAGCGTCCCTGAGCGCTCTCACTGACGCAATGAAGATCTTCGACACCTTTGATCCGAAGGCAGCCGAGGCGTGTAGACGCTCGCGCGACAGAGTGCTTTCGATTGTCGAGAATCTGAGGTTGGAGGAAGGTCGCCTGCGTCGTGAGCTCGCCTGTACCGAACCGTACTCACGGACAGCCGCTCGGCGCCTGAAACGGATCCAGCAGCAGCTAGGGACTGTGCCAGGTCTAATTCGCGTGGGTCGCGATTGAGCCTCAGTAGCTCAGGCAAGAACCATGGTGGGCGGTTGTGTTCCTGGATGGTCGCGACGGTAGTGCCCGGTCAGGACCTCAGTGAGGTTGCCGGGCTGCTACACGCCGATGCGGTGGCAGATCTGGCAGCGGGTGACCGGTAGATGGGTGACGGTCACGGGGGAAGCGGCGGTGACTTGCTCATTTGTCTCTATGATGTCAGGTCCGCCGGAGTGATCTTGCACGCTGCTCACGCCGCATGCACACCCCGCGGCATGTGAGTACGGCCGCGAGCGTTGCCCGCAATGGCCTGCGATCGGTAATACCCAGTTATACTGGGGGATATGAAGACAGCGATCTCGCTCCCTGACGACACCTACGCCCAAGCCACCAGGCGAGCAGCGGAGCTCGGTATCAGCCGGTCGGAGTTCTTCGCCCGTGCCGCCCGCCGCTACCTGGACGAACTCGCCTCGCAGCCGCTGACCCAGCAGATCGATGAGGCGCTGCAGGCCGCCGACGATGATTCCAACGCCGCCGCTGCTGCCGCGGGCCGCAGCTACCTAGCAGGCCAGGACGACTGGTGATCCAGCGCGGCAGCATCTGCTGGGCCGATCTCGGCGAAGCTCGCGGCAGCCGGCCTGCCATGCGGCGGCCCGTGCTGGTCATCCAGTCCGGCCCTTTCAATGCCAGCCAGCTGAACACCACCATCGCGGCAGTCATCACCTCGAACACCGCACTGGCTGCCATGCCCGGCAACGTTTTCGTGCCCGCAGTCGTCTCCGGCCTGCCCAAAGACTCAGTCGTTAACGTCACGGCCCTGGTCACCCTCAACAAGACGGACCTCGAGTCACCTGCTGGCAAGCTGCCCGAATCCCTCATGAACGACGTCAGCCGCGGACTGCGTCGCGTTCTCGGTCTCTGACCGGATAACGTTCCCGCAGCGGCATGACAGGACGCGTCCACGCACACGAAGGCCTGAATACAACATTTTTTTTGTGGATGACGTTTCAGTTACCCGGCCGGTCTTCCGCGCGGCGGTGTCAACTGCCGGTGATTGGAAATGGCGCAGGGTCTGGCGTGTGCAGTAGAGTTCTCAGGGTCCGCCGGGTTGCCCGGCCGCGTATTTCTTGTCCAGGCTGACGAGCAAGTAGATCAGCTCGCTCCGGCCGGGCCTGCGGCTGGCAGATCCGGCCATTCGGATACCCCGTCAGCTCAACGAGCTATAACATAGGCTTCATATGGCTAGATCTCTCCTGGCTCCGAAGAGGATCCGATGTCTCGTCCAGCACTGTTTGTTGGGTCATCAACCGAGGGGCTAAGGATCGCCGAGGCGATCCAAGTGGTTCTCGACGAAACCTGCGAGGTGGAGCTCTGGACTCAGGGTGTGTTCGGTCTGGGCCAAGGCACGCTGGAATCCCTCGTCCTAGCACTACCTCGCTTTGATTTTGCTTTGCTGGTGCTCACCGCTGATGATATGACGATGTCGCGCGCTACGGGGAAGTTGGCTGCACGGGACAACGTGCTCTTTGAACTTGGCCTATTCATCGGTTCCCTGAGTCGCGATCGCACTTTCATGCTTTATGATCGCACTAATCCTCCCGTTCTCCCGACTGATCTTGCTGGAATCACGGCGGCATCATTTGCTCCTCATGCCAGTGGTAACCTCGAAGCTGCATTGGGGGCACCATGTGCGAAGATCCGTACAGTGATTGAAAGACTTGGAATAAGAAGCGACAAAGGTATCCGTAAGCTCGAGCAAGCCACCAGCAGCGTTGAAGGTGTTGGCGCTAAGATGCAGTCACTTCTCCGGTTGTTGGCTAGATCCCGCAAAGTCGAGCTAGATGTCTTTATAACACAGTTCGGTCCCATTATAAAGTCTGAACAGCTCCAGAAAATTAAGCGAGACCTTGCTGATCTCATAGAGATGCTCGGCGAAGAGGGTGAATGATAGGTACAGGTCCCGCACTCAGCAGGGATTTGATACCCGGGAGCGCGAGCTAAGTTAGCTGCGGGTCTGCGTGTTGTGCTTTTGTCTTGACTGTGGGCGCAGGGCGCTGGAGCGGACACCTGGCCGACCGCACCGATCCGGCCCGTTCGGGATCAAGGTTTTTATCTGCCGAACGCGCCGTGGTGGTCCGCGCGGCTTCACGTTCTCAGCCGAGCCCGCCAGGACCCGCGATTGCATTTCAGCAGCATTAGCTGCATAATGATGCTATGAGTACGTCCATCACCGTGCGGGACGTTCCCGACCAGACGCGCGACGAGCTCGCCTCCCGCGCGGCACTTACCGGACGATCCCTCCAGGAGTACCTGCGTGCCAAGCTCATGGAACTTGCCCGCCAGCCCGACGCCGAGGTCCTGATCGCCCGGGTCCGGGCACGCAAGGCGGCGAGCGGCTCCTCGCTGCCGCGCGACCGTATCCTCGCGCATCGCGACGAGGACCGCCGGTGACGCTGGTCGTCGATGCTTCCATGGTCGTCGCCGGGCTCACCGACAGCGGTGCGGACGGGCGCTGGGCAGAGTCATTGCTGGCAGGCGATGCGCTGGCGGCTCCGCACCTGATGCCGGTCGAGGCCGCGAACATCCTGCGGCGGGCGGCTTCGGCCGGCGACATCTCGGCCGATGTGGCCTCGCTGGCACACACCGACCTGCTGGACCTGCGCGTCGAGTTCTTTCCCTACCAGCCGTGCGCTGCGCGGGTCTGGGAGCTCCGGGGGAACGTGACGTGCTATGACGGATGGTCCGTCGCGGTCGCCGAACTGCTCGATGCCCCACTTGCGACACTGGACGGCCGCCTGGCGAACTCGGCAGGACCTCGTTGCCAGTTCCTGCTGCCACCAGCCACGACATGATCCTCATCGCTGTATCCTGTGACCAGCGCAATCGGAACCTGCACAAGGACGTCTCGGCAATTGCTCGGCTTTCTTTATCAGCCGGGTCCGACGCGCTTCCACAGGAGTCTTCTGGGGATCAGGGTGACGACGCGCAGGATGGGGTGGCGGACGCGGCCGGTGTGGCCGGGGCGCGCGAAGAGGTCTGATGCGATCTGGCCCAGGGTCTCTATCTCTTTCCGGAGTTGCGGGTTGGTCGGCGCCTGGCTGCGGATGAAGCCGAACAGCGCGTCGAGCGCGGGCGGGAAGCGGCCAGCTGACCGCAGGTAATCCCGCATTTGCGTCCCGGTCAGGTTCATGACCGTGCTGATGCCGGCCTGGACGGCTGACAGCTGGCGGCCCTCGACCACGAGGATGGCGTTCGTCAGGTCGTTGACCTCGGCTTCGGTCAGGCCGAGCAGGCTGGCCAGATGCGCGAGCGCGTTCATGCGGCCCCACATCCAGTCCCACGCGCGCCAGTCCGGGTCGGCGAAGGCGGCGAAGTGGTTCAGCCGGGTGCCGTAGAGGATGTTGTTCGGGTCGTTCGGCTTTCCGTCAGGGCCTTTCAGAGCGCTGTCGTACGCGGCCTGCAGCAGCGGCGGCGGATTGTCGAGCCCGACGCGAAGGAACCGGAAGATCGGGCGCGCGCTCTCGTCAGGCAGCGATCCCGCGCCGTTGCTGACCTCGACCGCGAGGGCGGCGGCGATAATATCCGGCGCCCGGTCCGGATCGCCGAGCTGGGTGTCGGCGTAGGCCTGTGCCGCCCCGGCGACGATCGGCGCGAGCGCGACGGCTACCTGCAGCGTGTCATATGCGTCATCGAGCATGCCGACGACCATCTGATCGGAGAGGCTGGCCGCCTCGCCCGTCGTCGACACCAGGTACTCGTTGACGGCCTGGCCGATCGCCGCGATCTGGTGGAGCCGTTTCGACAGGTCCTCCCGCAGCTGATCGAGGCCGGATCCGCCGCTGGTAGCGCGGAGTATGGTGCGGACCACGCGATCGGCCGCGTCGACGCCCCACGTCCACGTCGTGGGCAAGACGGCGTCGGCCGCGGGAAACGCGTCGGGCAGCCACGGGTGCTCGGCCGGGTCGAGGCCGGGACCGGTCACCTCGCTGACCGGGTCGATGTAGCCATCGGGACGTGAGCGCACAATGACATTCCGCACCTGGTAGATCGCGGCCGCCGCGCATGACTGCTGGTAGAGCGAGATCGCGGCGGTGCAGATCTGACGTGCCTCGGCCAGCGTAAGCCCGGCCGCTGGTGTCGCCGACGCACCTTCGGCGGCGCGCACGCCCCCGGTGAACTGCAGGAACCGGCTGACATCGAAGGACGACCTGCCATCGCGGATCGTTCGGTGCAGATGATCGATATCGTCGCGGAAATTGGCTTCGCTCGGGAAGCTGAACGCCGCGGAGGCGACCGATGTCCACGGTGGCGGCGGCTCCGGTGCCTGGCTGGCCGCTCCATCAGGAGCCGGTGGTGTGATATCGCGTCCCAGGACGGCCTCTTCCCCGGACGGGACCACGAAGCATAGCGTGCGCTGCCATTGCCCGGAGACGGGTTTGCGCTGGATCGATTCGAGCACTGGGTCGAACGGCGAGTTGTCGAGGATCCCGCCGTCAGCGAGCCAGTCGGGGGTGTCGCCCGTCGTCCAGTCGGGCCACGCCCGCCGCTCCCGCAGCAGCGATGTCTCCCTCACTGGCGCGAACGCGACGGGGAAAGAGGCCGTTGCCCGGCCGGCGGTTGCCAGCGGTTCGTCATCGGCGAGGTCATCGACGGGCGGGTTATCCCGCAATTCGTAGCCGTTGCCCGTCTGGGCATACCGTGGCCGGGAACCGTGCCTGGAAAAGTGGAAACGACGCCGGTGGTCCGCCTCGCTGAAGTAATCACCGCCAGAGTCCCGGACCGGACGGGACGACGACCCGAGCGCGGTCGATGTGACGATGAGCGAGATGTCGCGGCCATGCGCGGTCGGCGTCATCTTCTGCAGCGCGCCGGTGATCTTGTCGTGGAAGAAGTCACCATTCAGCAGCGACAGCACGCCTTGCGGCTGCGGCCGGAACAGCGCCTCGGCCGACAGCTGGCCGCTCTCGAGCCAGAGTTGCTTCAGATTGGCCAGTGATGCGCCGCGCGCAATAGCCGCGGCGAGCAGCACGCCGTTCAGGCCGCCGGCGCTGGTTCCCGCTATGACGTCGACGGTCACCCGCACGCCAATCCGCTGTACCGCCCTGGCCCACAGATCGTGGACGGCCTTCTCTTCATTTGTCGCGCCGTCGCGCGGCGGGATGCCGTTGGACGCACGGCGCACGTTATCAATCTCGCAGGCCACGCCGCCCATCCAGACTGCCAGGCTGACTCCGCCATTCATGATGAGTGCCAGCCGGTGTTCGATGATCTCCGCTGGTGTGCTTCGTACGTCCGCAGGAGGGCTGTCCGCAGTAGTCATGCCAGCATGATGCCCGGCCTAAATTCGGACCACAAGAGCCTGTAGCCGCTTCGGGCCCGCAATCAGCACAAATATCCTACATGGACCTTTTGCGCCATTTTTACCCTGAATACCCGAATTATCAATTTCCGCCGGGTTCATGAGGTCTCGGGCTGGCGCCGTTTCGTCCAATGCTGAAATCTTAACAAATTAGCGGGTGTCCAATCAGGAGGTGACCGATCTGCGGAACTTGCCCATCAGGTGCGGGCCGGCGAGCGGTGTACCGGCCCAAATGAAGGTCGCAAGCCAGCACCGTATCGGCTCACCGACTTGCTAACGAGACTAGTCGAGAGCGGGCGACGGGAATCGAACCCTCATGACCAGCTTGGAAGGCTGGTGCCAGACTCTGGCCGACCACTTAATTTGCGGCTGTTACCAGGAGATATAACCCGTCGACTCTGCTGCGCTGCCTCTTTGGGTAGAAATTTGGGTAGAAAACCGCCGCTGCCCGGAATCTGTGAATACTGGTGCAGCGTAGTCCCGTTCTGTGAATCCTGATGCCGTACAACCCGGCGGTTCGTCGCGCCGGGTGTATCGGTGCGCTGTCGTTACTTAAAGTACATAATCATCGCCAAGAGTAACGAATGGCCGGTCGGCGTTGCTGACTAGGACCCCGGCGGCCAGGCGGGATGAAGAAAGGACGCTGAGTATGTGGGTTTTTCTCTTCTCCCGGCTGCGGACCTGGCCGCTGCTGGCCATCACGCTGCCGCTGTCCGGCTGCTTGTTCATCGTCTCGCCGTGGCCACTGACCGCCGAGACCCGTCAGGCCGCACGGCAAGACTGCTTAACAGGCCGACTCGGCAGTGGTTACGGTATCCGGGCGCGTCTTGCGCAGGGCCAGGCACTGACACGGCGACAGACCGCCAGGTGGCCGAATCGTCCCTCTCAGCACCCGCCCCGGCGCCCGCCTCCGGACCCGGCGGGCCTGCCCGATCAAGCCCTGGCCTGCCCTCCCGCTGCCAGAACCGCACGGCCGGGAACGCACCGTAGGGGAGATCCTGGCCCTGCTGACCGGCACCGGCGCGCCCGCGACCTGACAAGGTGCAGTGCGTCGGCCTTTCAGCCCGGTGGCGAGGGCGGCGGGGTGGGCCGGTCAGGCGGGGCGGTTGTGGCGTTCGATGCACTGGCGCTGGACCGGGAGGGCCGCACCTGCCGGCGCGGCTGACCGCGGCCAAGGTCCGGGCGGCGCCGGCGGCGGCTTCGCCGAGGCTGCCGGCGAGCCAGTATTACAATCGCGTTTTCCGGGGCCTGTTCGCCGTTTTGAGCGCGGGGCAGGGTCGGGGAGGTTCCGCACGCCGGTCACCGGTTGGGGTCGCCCGGGTAAATGATTGTCCTTACGTCAGCGACGGTGGCCGGCAGGGCGGCGCCGCGGCATTGGCTAGGGTGCTGGAGCGGGTCACGTCCCCCAATCCAGACACCGCGTACACGATCGCCCGGATCGCGGTCGAGGGAGGCGGCGCGGAGCTGGTCACGGTAGTCGGGCCGTTGCTCGGCACGCAGGTGGGCGAGTTCTTGCAACAGCATTTCGGACCAGAGACGTCGGCCGCTGGGGTCTAGATCCGCGTAGCCATCGACCACCGGTAGGCCCACCCCGCTCAGATCGTCCAGGACCGCGCAGCGGCGGGATCTCGAGCAGGTAGAACTCTCCCCCGGCCGGTAGGGGCGGTACTCGGGGTACTACCTCGGTGTGTTCGGCCAGCAAGACCATATGCGCGATCGCGCATGCAAGCGCGGAGTGCGGCTATCGCAGGCAATGCCAAGGAGCGAAATGCGCGATCGTGCATCTAGCGACTGGCGGCCAGGTAATTCTGCGGGTAGACTTGCCCTTATGCGCGATCGTGCAGACCGTCCTGTAACTTGGGCCGAAGAGATCCGACGCCGACGACTTGAGCTGGGGCTTCACCAAGACGAGCTCGCTGCACTGGCCGGAGTGTCTACACGCTTCGTCCATACCCTTGAACAGGGGAAACCAAGTCTGCGACTGGACAAGATACTCGCTGTCCTAACCCAGTTGGGCCTGGATCTGGTGTTGGAGCCTGGCACAGGCATTATCCGCTACGGAGAGGACTGAGTCAGGTGGCCCGTACTCCTCTTCGCCAGTTGCGTCTTGTAAAGACCGCCGACGTCTACAAGGCGGGCGCGCCGGCCGGTGCCCTGCGCCGACTGGCTGACCGCACGGAGTTCCACTACTCACCAGAATATCTGGACGCCGGCGGCCCGCCAGTAGCCTGGAGCCTGCCCTCAAGGGCGCAGGCATTCATCGCGCCGGCCGCAGCGGTGCCAGCGTTTTTCGCCGGACTGCTGCCAGAGGGCAGACGACTGACGGCGCTACGCCGCAGCGTGGGAACCTCAGCCGACGACGAGTTCTCGATGCTTCTCGCCGTAGGTGGTGATACCGTCGGCGACGTTCAGGTCGTCCCGGCTGGCGATACACCCGCCGACACCACGCCAATCATTGTCGATGACTTCAGCAAAGTCGTGTTCGCCGAGCTGTTCGCCCAAGCAATCGGCCAGCAACCGGATCGTACCGCCCTGCCAGGAGTGCAGGACAAGATTTCAGGCCAGATGCTGACCGTGCCGGTCCAAGGCCGGGCAGACGCATACATCCTGAAACTCAACCCGCCGGAATTCCCTCACCTGGTGGAAAACGAGGACTTCTTCTTCCGCGCCGCAGCACGTACACGTCTCAGGCTCGCCAAGGTCGAGTTGGTGCATGATCAGGTAGGAGCGCCCGGCCTGCTGGTACACAGATTTGACCGGATCCCCGAAGGAGATCACCTCCGGCCGCTTGCTGTCGAAGACGCCTGCCAGGTTCTCGGCCGATGGCCCGGCGACAAGTACGTTATCTCCACCGAAGACGCCATCACCAGTCTGGCCAGGCGCTGCCGAGCCCCCGGCGTGGCCGCCCTCGGACTTTTCCGGCTGCTCGTCTTCGCATACCTGTCAGGTAACGGAGACCTGCACGGTAAGAATCTCGCGATCCTCCAGGACCAGCGTGGTGAGTGGAAAATCACGCCAGCGTATGATCTGCCCTCATCCGCCATCTACGGCGACCGCGACATGGCACTCCCCATCGGCGACAAAATCCGCCAGCAACTCTCATGGCCAATGCTGCGAACCCTTGGTGAAGTAGTCGGCATTCCCAGCCGACTCGCCGCTAACGTCATCCGCGAACAAACAGCAGCCGCCGACATCTGGATCGGAGAACTTGACCAACTCCCATTCGATACTAACAGCATCCACAAACTACGGCGATTGGTCCGCGCCCGCGTTGGTCACATTCAGCCCGACAGCCAGCGGCGCCCACTCCTCACCTGAGCCAATGACCAAACCTGTCTGCGGCATGACAGGGCGTTCTCACTATCCGCGGCAGGTACGCGTTCCGCAGGGACGGCTTGTGAACCTTCGCACAAGGCGTTTTCCGCGTTCCGTATCTGGCGGCTGGGAGTTTGGCGATCCCAGCCCGGCCTGCTTATGCATCAGCGGACGGGCTGCGCGTCGCTGTCAAGCGGGCCTGCGGGCCGGTTCATCGACCAGGCCGAGCCGGTGGTAATGCCGTACGGTCTTCACCGTGACACCGGCGAAGGCCGCTTCCTGGCTGATCGTCAGTCCGCTGGTCATATCTTCAGCGCCCCCCGCGGTCGAGGGCGGCGACCTCGCGTACGGCCTCGGCGATGGCCGGGGCGTCCTTTTTTAGGATCGCACCGTGGCTGCTGGCGACCTTCGCGCTGATTTGGATGTTCGGGTTGCGGGCGGTCACCGTATCGAGGCTGGTGCGTATCCGTTCTTGCTCATCACCGCGGCTTCCGAAGGATTTCCCCGAAGCAACCACATACCGCACCGGGACGGTGATGTTGTCCAGCACGGGGCCCAGCTCGCGCTCGCGGGAGATCACGCCGAGCTCGATGTTGCTGTCGGCCTGCTGTTCGGCGGTCATCCGCGGGACCAGGCCCGTCGGGCGCAGCAGCGGCGTGAACCAGCCCATCCGCCGGAACAGCTTCCGGATCCGCTGCTCCATGGCCTCGTCGAGCCAGTCGTACGGGTACGCGCCGTCGACCAGGACCGCGCCCACGGTACGGTCCGGATTCCGGCTGGCCCAGTGCGCCGCGACGACCGCTCCGTAGGACCAGCCCACCAGCAGCGGCCGGTCCACACCCCTGGCCGCGAGAACGGCATCGACATCCCGGACGGCGGCCTCGAAGGAATAGTCCGCCGAACGCTTCGATTTCTTGCCGCGAGCCCGCTCGTCGTAGGTGATGTGCCGCCACCCCGTCCCCAGTTCAGCGATGACCCGCCGCCAGTACCCCTGAGTGGCGAACTGGCCATTGAGGTAGACCACAGGGATACCGGGACCGCCAGTGTCGGTGACGGCCAGGGCCGTATCGTCAACCGGTACCATGCCGGTCCAGGCGGATTGCTTGATGGTCATGGTTTTCCCTTTCTCCAGGGTTGGAAGTGGATCAGGAGCGGTGGATGGTGATGTCGCCATAGGAGGCGCGCGCGCACCTCGACGGTCTCGTCGGCTTCTCCGGACCGGCTGGCGGTGTCCAGGTCGACGCCGTCCAGCACGGTCTTGTCTTGGTATGCTTCCGCAGCCCCGAGGCCGCGATCGCTGAACGGATCACGGCAGCCACGATTGCCCACCGTCCTGACGCAGGACAGTCACCGTGCTGACGTGGCCTCTGACACGGTGTCACCTCAGGCAAAACGGCAGTTTGCTGGCCGCCGCGGCACCCCTGCGAGCCCTGCCTGAGGCTCTTGAGCCTGACCGGATTGGGCGCCTTGGGATACGTCGGCGAGACCATTTCGAGGGAAACCTCCATGAGTACCGACATACCACTTGACCCGCATGGACGTGGTTTCGGCACGTACAACGCCAGGTCATCAGAGTGACCCGTCGCGAGCCCGGCTGGCGACTCGCCGACAGCCAGTTGGCTGCTCGTGCCCAACCACCGACGTAGTTCGATCAACATCAAACATCCGCTATTCAGAATCGGGCGTCGGTCAGCCGTGCCGGCCGCGCGCGTGGTCCTACACGGATCACCCGTAGTGGGCGGCCATAGCCAACAGGGCGCCCTGTCACCCCAGGCATACCGACGCAAGCCTGTTTGCGCATGGCGTACCGGAGGCTTGGCGGGCGACGTCTCATCGCGGCATTGCCGCCGAGGTGGTCTACGCGGCACTGTCCCCGCATGACCAGGCGGCGGTCCTGGGGTGGGCGAGCACGTGATTGGCACGCTGGTCAGCGAGGGGATCGTCGGCTACCGGGTATCCCGCGGGCTGCTCCCGGCAGCATTCAGGTACATCATCGACGTCGGCCCCTCCTACGTGGTCGTGTCCGCGATCGTGGTGGCCCTGCTGTATGGCTCATGGCTGGCGTGAGCCGCGGCGGCGCTGGACCTCACGCTGCTTGTCAGGCAGCGCCTCACGGCCGCCTCAGATCACAGCACTGGCTCTTCCGCCATCCAGGTCCAATCACTCACCGTGACCTCACCCGCCGGAGCGATGCCCACACAGCGGATCCGATCCGTAACTGACCGTAAAATACGGGCTGTAATACCAGGCGGGCACCCGACCTGATCTTTACGCGCCGGAGGTGCTGCGCGCCACTGAGTGGGGATATCGCCGCTTGCAACCTGCGATCACGTGCGCAACACCGGTAGGCCGCAGGCGAGGTGCCCGCCAGAGGCGGGTCCTTTTCCAGCGACCCCCGGTCCGAACCCCGCGGGCTAGTTTCCCAGCACGAGGCTCTCTCTCCAGCGATTACGCCGTGGAGATCAAGGCGGAAAATACCGCCGAACCCTCACGGAGGACATTCAGCACAGTTCCGGCATCCCGCATTACGCGTACCTCTCGCAGTGAATGCCGGTCACGAGGATGGCCGTCCAGAGCTGGGCGTTCTGCGCGGTCAAGGGCAGGGGTGAGTGAGTAGGGCAGGCGGGAAGGGCCCAGCGGGCGTCGGGCTGGTGATCATTGACCGGGCTTAGCGCCAATGCGGCAAACTGGAATCGTGGGGGAGGTGCTGTGCCCGGTCCTGGTGGGACGGCGGGCCGAAATCCAGGCGCTGGAGTTGGCCCTTGCCGGAGCGCTCGCCGGCCAGGGCGGCTGCGCAGTCATCACGGGTGAGGCTGGCATCGGCAAGTCCCGCCTGATGCGGGAGCTGGCACGGATGGCTGCCGGCAGGCAGGTGCTGGTGGTGATGGGCCGGGCTGTCCCCGCTTCTGCCAGCGCTCCGTATCGGCCTGTGACTGAGGCCTTGCTGCAACTGCTGCGGAGACGTCCGCTGCCCGATGATCCCTTGCTGGCGCCGTGGCTGCCACATCTGGCCGTCCTGCTGCCGGGAGCAGTGGCCGGCGGCCCGGCGGCTCGGCTGAGCCGCGGCGTGGACTCGCAGGCTGTCAGGGGGGAGGCGGTGCTGCAACTGCTGCGCCGCCTGGGGCCTGATGGGCTGGTCGTGGCCATGGAGGACCTGCACTGGGCAGACCCCGATACGGTGGCCCTGGTGGAGTACATGGCCGACAACGCCGCCGGCCAGCCTCTGCTGTTCGCCGTCTCGCTCCGCACTGAGCCGCCGTCTCCGGCATCGGACCTGTCCCGGCGGCAGCGGGGAAGGGCGGACATCGTGCATCTCCCGCTCGGCCGCCTCTCTGAGGGCGAGGTGGCGGAGATGATCGCCGCTTGCTCGCCCGGCGCCGACGCCGAAGAGCGGTCCCGGGTAGGGAGGGCATCGGAGGGCGTGCCTCTCTTCGTGGAGGAACTGCTAGCCTCGCCCGGCATCCCGGAGTCCATCAGCGAGACGGTACGGGGACGGCTGGCCGAGTTCCCCGACCACGAGCGCGCCGTTCTCGAGGCGGCGGCGGTGCTGGGGCGTCATTTTGACTGGGAGATCCTGTCGGCGGCCAGCGGGCAACCCACAGAGGTGGTATCCCGGGCCCTGGCCCGGGCGGCCGACCGGGTTCTGGTCACCGCTGACGGGGCGGGGTTCCAGTTCCGCCACGCCCTCACCCGGGAGGCAGTGCTGATGTTCACACTCCCGCCCCGGCTGCGCCGCGTGGCGGCGAGTGCGCTCGCGGCCGTCGACGCCGCCCATCCAGACCTGGAGGGCGGATGGCAGGATGTGGCCGCCGACCTGGCTGCCTGCTCGGGAGACCGGGCCCGGGCGGGCCGGCTTCTTCTGGACTCTGGCCGCTATTCGCTCGAGGTCGGGGCGCTGGCGACCGCTGTCAACACTCTGCGCCGGGCCGCTGACCTGCTCGAGGGCAGTCCGGAGCGGGCCGAAGCCGAGCTCATGCTCATCGAGGCGCTGGCCCTGGCCGGCCGGGTCGACGAGGCAGCTTCGGTCAGCACCCGACTCATCTGGCGGCTGGGTGACGACCCAGCGGCCAGGGATACCCGGATCGAGGCCCACCTGCGCCTGGCCCAGGCGGCGGTATCGGCGTCGCGGTGGTCGATGGCCCGCCATCACATCGAAGCGGCGGTTGGCCTGGCCGCAGCCCAGACGGACCCGAACCTGTCGGCCCGGGCCGCCGTCCTATCTGCCGAGGTGGCCTTGGCCGGCGACGACCTGGGAGGGGCACGGCAAACCGCGGAGCAGGTTCTCGCCATGGACGGCGCGGGCCCGGACGTACGCTGCCATGCCTTCGAGATCGTCGGCCGAGCCGGCGGCTGCACGACCTGCCCGCGGCCGCTGCGGCCTTCGGGGCGGCCCTGGCCACCGCCGAGCAGGTCGGCCTGCCGGTGTGGCGGCTGCGGGCCCTGCACGAGCTGGGCACCGTTGACATGTTCGAGCGGGCGGACGTGGAGCGGCTGCTGGAGGCCCGCCGGCTCGGTGAGCAGATGGGGGCGCTCAGCACAGTGGCGGTGCTGGACCTGCAGCTGTCGGCCTCCTTCACCTGCCGGTGGGACCTGGAGCGCTGCGATGCCCACGCCGGATCGGCGCTCGACACCGCCGGGCGCCTGGGGCTCGATCAGGTGCGGGCCAAAGCGCTGGGCCTGATGGCCGGCAGCGCCAGCATGCGGGCCGACCTGAAGGCGACTGAAGAGCTGGCGGCCCGGACGCTGGCCGCCGATCCGGCTGACCCCATGCTCGCTGGGTTCTGCCGGGCCAGCGTGGGCATGGCCTGGTTCATGGCCGGTGACACCGGCGCGGCACTGCGCCCGCTCGCTGAGGGCACCGCCGCCCTGTCCCGGCTGCCGAACGCCGAGCCGATCGCGATCCGGGCGCTGTGGCCGCTGATTCAGGCCGCACATGGTGACCGCCGGGCGGCGGCGACCCTCGATGAGGTCCGCCGGCTCGGGGTGGGTGCCTTCCATCTCAACCGCGGCCTGCTCGCCTTCGCGCAGGCGGTGCTCGAGGGCCGCTCGGGTCGTCCCGGCCGGGCCGACGCCATCGTCGCAGGACATGCCACGGCGTTCGCCAACTGCGAGGCATGGGCCGACCTGGCCCGTTTCATCGCTGCTCCGCGGGCCCTGGCCGACGGCTGGGGGGAGCCGGTCCGCTGGCTGACCGCCGCCCGGGACCGGTTCACCGGCCTGGGACTCTACCGGCTGGCCGGGCGCTGCACCGAGCTGCTCCGGGATGCCTCCCCCAACCCGTGGGCCGGCGAGGGGGTGACCGACCGGGAGGCCGATGTGCTCCGCCTGGTGATCGCCGGCCTGGACAACAAGGAGATTGCCGCCGCCTTGCGCCTGTCGCCGAGGACGGTGGAAAAGCATGTCGAGAACCTGCTGCGCAAGACCGGGGCGCGTTCGCGCACCGAGCTCGCCGTCACGTCCCGCCACCCCACTACGTAGGCGCGGTTCGGCGCTACGTGTTCTCCCCGATGTGCCCGCTCCGCTGGGTGGCGCATCGTCGTGCCAGGGCCCGAGACGGCTTGGGCCAACGGAGAGGGGGACCCGATGCTGGAGTCCAAGAACATAGCCACACCGGATGACAAGTACAGCTTCGAGCATGGCGAGGTCGGCCTGGTCAATCTCGCGGGACTCACCGTGGGGCGGGCCTGCTTCCGGCCCGGCTGGCGGTGGTCTGCCGACGTGAAGCCGCTCGTCGGAACCGACAGCTGCCAGATGGCCCACAGCGGCTATGTCGTGTCTGGCCGCTTGCACGTGCAGATGAGCGACGGTCGGGAGCTGGAACTCGGGCCGGGAGACGCCCACTTGGTCGGCCCCGGCCATGACGCCTGGGTGGTCGGCGATGAGCCGTACGTGACCATCGACTTCATCCCGGCCGGCGACACCGCGGGCGGCCGGGTCGGCCGCTGCCCGTGCGGGGTGGAGTTCCGGATCGCCACCGATGACCAGCTTGACCACCTGGTGGCGGCCATCCAGGAGCACGCCAAGGGGTCGCACGACTACGAGGTGAGCCGCGAGCACGTGCTCGCCGAGCTCGGCGTCCAGGCGGCCTGATATGCCAGGGATACCGGGCCCGGGGCGGTGGCTGTTCCTAGGAGTCCTGCTTGACGTGCTGACCGAGCCGGGCGCGCCGGTCACGGTGGCCGAGGCCATCGTGCCCGAGGGCGCCTCCCCGCCGGCGCATGTCCACGCCGACCTCGACGACAGCTTCTACATCCTCGACGGCCGCATGGTGATCCGCTGCGGCGACGAGGTGTGGGAGGCGGGACCTGGGAGCTGGGTGCAGTTCCCGGCCGGCGTCCCGCACACCTTCCGGGTGCTGGGCGGCCCGGCCCGGGCCCTGCTGGTCCACGCCAACGACAGCTTCATGGCCGCAGTGGGCGAGATCGGCCGCCCGGCCACCGGAACCGACATCGCCGAAGTCACGCAGGACCTCACCATTGAGGAACTGGACCGGGCGTTCGCCGCCCACGGCATCACCAATGTCGGCCCGCCGATGGAACAGGCCGAGGCCGAGCGCCTCCTCGACCAACTGGCCGGACCGACCGTCCCCAATTGGCAGTAGCTCATCCGAGGTCTCAACCGCCAGCACGTCACAGACGGGCAGCCCGCTGACCGGGCCCCGGCATCCAGCCGCGAGCGGCACCTACTCAGCGGCCTGCCCAGAGCCAATCCCGAACCAGCAACGGGTTCTACGAGGCGCGGCCAGCTGATCGCCTGGGACAGGCTCCCGGCCTCCGCGACGTTAGCGGGTTGCCCGGATCTGCCAGGTAGCCCGCCTGGCTCCGGTATCAGCACTACCTACGCGGATGAGCTGCGAGACAAGCCGACCCGACAGGCACCCAATGACCTGCCACCGGGACGACAAGCACCTCATACCGGCCGGTCTGCTACTTCATGGCGTCCAGGAGCTCCCGGCAGGCCTGCTCGCAGCGCCTGCATGCCTCGGCGCAGACCCGGCAGTGCTCGTGCATCCTGGCATGCCGCTCGCACTCATCGCCGCAGCTCTTGCAGATGGCCACGCAGGCCTGCAGCAGCGGCCGGGTGACATTGGCGTCGTCCTCCGTCTGGCGGCTGGTGACCCCTACGGTGGCGGTGCAGATATCGGCGCAGTCCAGGCACAGCCGGATACATTTGACCATCTCGATCACGTTCTGCTCGCCCAGGTCAGCGGCGTTGTCAGCGTTGCACGCCTGGGCGCAGTCGCTGAGTGCGTCGATGGCAGCGGCCAGCACGTCGGCGTCAACGTCGAACGTGCGAGGGTAGGTGTCCAGCATCTGCCGGGCATAGCTCATGGCTTCCTCCTTTGACGGCGATGCGGCAACAGCACCCAGGTACCCGTATTCCGTGCGGTACCAGCGGGGTGGATGGGGCGCAACGCAGACCCGGCTGCACCCGGCATGGGAGGGCTATCGCGGGTCATGCGCCTGGTCCTACATCGCCGGCATGGCGGAGACGTGAAGGCCAGGAAGCAGCCACGGGAACCAGATGGCCAGCATCCCGATCGCCACCAGGAGCACGCCGACGGCCTGGCCGAATGGCTTACCGTGGCGCCAGAGCTTCTCAGCGAAGATGACCACCGCTAGCGCCGCCATGACCGCCACGTTCATCACCCCGACCGCGATCAGCACGATCATCAGGCCCCAGCAGCACCCGGCGCACGTCGCTCCGTGATGGAGGCCGACGCGGAGGTCACGGCTGCGGCCCTTGAAGCCGAGGTAGTACATCAGCGCGCCGATCGGCGAGCGGCAACGGCGCAGGCACCAGTCCTTCCAGGGGGTGAGCTGGTAGATGCCCGCGGCGACGAAGATCGCCACGCCCAGCCACTTCGCGGCCGTCGGGGACGCCGTGAGCAGCCGCCCGGTTCCGGTCAGGGCCGCGAAGGCGACGGCCCCGACCGCAGCCCAGGCCAGCAGGTAACCGGCCAGGAACGCGCTCATCCGCATCAGGCGGCCGGGGCCAGCCGAGGCACCGGTGATCAAACGGGTCCACAGCACCGCGACCGGCGCGACAGAGGGCAGCATCATCGCGGCCATCATCACCACCCACAGCCCGAGGAAGGGCAGCAGCGCGAGGCCCATGGTCCCGGGCCCGTTGCCCATAGTCCGGGCCAGCATGACGGTGACCGCCCACGCCACAGCCGCCAGCGCGGCGACCGCGGTCCACGGCACAGCGAGCTGACGCGGCGGCAGGGCCTGCACCGGCCGCATGACCGAAGCCGGACCGGCCTGGTCACCCATCACGCAGGCCCCGGTCAGCCTTCGTAGCGGAAATCGGTGACGAAGCTGTTGGTACCCGAGAAATCGGCGCTCCAGTGGCCGTGGTAGCTCACGTCTTTCGCCCTGGCCTGCCGGACCGGCTGGGTGACAGCGCCGAACGGCGCGTTCGTGATCACGGCAGGCCCCTGGCCATCCATCCCCACCAGCTGGTCACTGCTCATCGACAGAGCACCCGAGACCTCAGCGTGCAGCGAGCCGTCCGACTTCTCGAACGTGATCGCTGCCGGCTGCACCCCGGCGACCTCGCCGATCAACGGGCCCAATCCGGCCAAGTAGCCGCCAGCACCCCCGGAAAACACCGCACCGCCGGGTAGGACCGGCGGGTTACCCCGCCGATCCCCCCTCAGAACCGTACGTGCCACTCTTCGCGGCATACGGCTCAAGCAAGCCGCTGGGGCGGGCAGGTTGGCTGCGCTGGTTCCTTGCGCTGGCGGGCTTTCAGCCCGCGATGGCACGAGGCGTGTACGAGGCGTGTCTGCTTGCCGTCCGGTGAGCCCGGCCCCCCATGGTGGGTGAGGTAGCTGGCGGCTATCGCTTTCCGGGTGACCTGCAACCACCATCGTTCCCACTGGTCGGGGGATTGCGGTGGCTGATCGGCGGTCAGCAGGTGGTCCCCGCATAGCGGACAGCGCGCGTCCTGCCTGGTGAGCAGGCGCAGCGTGTAGTCGTCCAGCGGGGGCTTGACCCGTTTCCGCCGTTCGGCCCAGTATTCTGTCAGGCCGGGATCATCGGGGGATGATCCGGCTTTGACCATGACATGCCGGACGATGCTGGTCCAGGAGAACTTGATCAGGTACGCGTCGCTGTCGCGGCCGAATACCCAGTTGTCGTTCCTGAACTTGTTGAGCTTGCCGAAATACCGGTCGACGATCCAGGACTTCGGCTTGTTCGGGTGGCTCCATGTGGCCCATTTGTAGAGCAGCTGCCACAGGTAATGGTCCAGGCCACTGAATAGCCTGGACGAGACCACTCCCCGGTAGTAGGCCGCCCAGCCCCGGATAATCGGGCCGAGCTTGGCGAGTACCGCCATCACGTTGGATCCGCGTAGTGCACGCATCTCCGTCGCGAGCCTTTTCCGTATCCGCCTCAAGGCCGCCTCACTTGGCTTGATCAGCAGCTTCTGGTTGTACCGGCGGGCGTTATATCCCAGGAAATCGAACCCCTGACTGAGAGGCACGATCTTTGTCTTATCTTCATTGAAGGCAAGACCCCTGGGAGCCAGCCAGCCCGCCAGCTGCACCTTGATCTGTTCGGCCTGCTCCTGGCTGTTGCAGAGCACGACCAGGTCGTCAGCGTACCTAACCAGGATCGGGGAGCCCGGTTTTGTCTCACCGGCATGGACGCCGGCGGTTTGGTACCGGACCCCTGCGGCCTCCTCCAGTCCGTGCAATGCGACGTTCATTAGCAAAGGGCTGATCACTCCGCCTTGTGGTGTTCCTTCTCCGGTCGGGGCGAACCCTTTGCCGGGTTCAAACACGCCCGCCTTCAGCCAGTCCCGGATCATTTCCCTGGCCGGGAACGACCCGATCGCAGACAGCAGGTGGTCGTGGCTGATTTTGTCGAACGCCGCCGCCAGGTCCGCGTCAAGGGCCCATAGGCGTTTAGCCAGGGGCCCGTGGCACGACGTGTAAATAGCGCCGATCGCGTCCTGGCAGCTGCGGCCCGGCCGGAATCCATAGGATCTTGGCTCAAACCGGGCCTCCCACTCCGGCTCCAGTGCATTACGTACCCGTGCTTGATGGCACCGGTCGATTAGCACGGGAATTCCGAGCGGGCGCAGCTTTGCTGCATTGCCAGCCTTCGGGATATACACGCGCCTGACCGCCCGGGGTTTCCAGGTCTGGATGCTCTGGTGCACGCGCACCGCCACATCCGCCCTGGACTCGGAGGTCAGCGCGACCTCCCCGTCGATCCCGGCGGTCTTGCGCCCAGCATTGCGCTGCGTCACCTGCCGGACACGCAGTAGCGTGTTCGACCTGCTCCGCAGCATCAGTTTCTGCAGGCTCCTGACATTCGCCAGGTCGCCTTCCTGCGCCGCCTTGAAGATCCTCTGCCGTAGCCGCCGTACCTCCCCTTCAACTGCATGCCAGTCGACCCAATCCCAGCCGACGGCATCCAGATCGAGACACGGGAGGCCTTCAGGTCCGTTCACCATAGAGGTGCCTAACTTGCCCTTCGGTACTGGCGGTTCTGGTAATTCGCTTCAATGGCTCACCTGCCACACGTCAGCACGCTTTCGCGTCCGGGCACCAGGCCCGGTATCCGGCCAGTTATACGAGACGGCCAGCGGAGGGCTGGCCTCGTCGCCTCGCTTTCCCGTTGCCTTTCAGCCACCGGCGTTCGCTTCTTGGGCATCCTGTTCCGCGCCAGGGAACTAGGCTCCCCTTACGGTCGGCTTACCGGACCACCCGAAGGCAGGCCGGACCCTGACGGGGTTTCCGGGTATCGCACGCATGAGGCACGACTGGGGCCGGGTGCCTTCTGTACCCCGGGGACAGCGGTGTCCACACGGCCAAGCGCTATCCTCGGCCGCCGCCTGCCGCATTACAACGGCACGTCCCTGTCTCCCCGGCACTACCACCCGACCCGGGGAGTTCCGATGACGAGGCATCAGCAAAGGTTCACTGTCATTCACCCCATGCCAGTCTTCTCCACGCCTGTGACTCCCGGACGGAGCGGGAATCCTTGGGCTTTCCCCAATGCTCAGCACCCCGCCGTTACCAGCGACGCACCTTGGGGCCGGAGACAGGCCTCGGACACTGACCTGAGCTATGTCTTCGGCATCAGCCGAACCTCCAATCGACATAACCACTCACTACGTGCGACCTCACGTCGCAACAGCGCTTCGGACTGCTCCGCGGAGGCACGGTCGTCCAGATACAGCGCCACCTTCCAGCCGCCATCGGTCATCCGCTTCGGCGAGTGCACCGCCATCACCGCGTTCAGACCCGACAGGTCCACACCGTCCTTGCTGCCGCTGGTGACATGCCACGCCAGCAACACGTCGCAATTGTCATTGGTCGCGGCCCCCAGCCACACGCAGTTGCAGCTGACATCGCAGTTGCACACCTCGAAATAGTCCCCCTCAACAGAAAAGCTCACGTCACCCCTCCCTCACGCAGGTTCCGTCCGCCGGGCGGACGGCCACACACTCTTGCCTTTTAGCACCGCCACCATTAACACGCAAGCCGCGCCTGCGAAAAGACACACACCCGGCCAGCAGCAGTTTCAGGTGACCCGATGGCCGATCAGCAGTAACCCCGCGCGCGACACCATCGCACAGCCACCAGCATGCCACCCCCGGTTCGTGCGCCGCATCAGTCGTCGGAGCTGTAGGCGAAGCCGGTGGCAAAGCCGCACCGCCCATGCAGCTCCCAGTTCAGCGGGGCGTCGTCGACGCGAAACGCGCCGGCGATGACCTCCTGGCCCGGCTGGTCGAAGCCAGGTATGCCGCAGGCGACCGGGGCGGGCGCCTCAACCGGCGTTTCGCGCGCACCGTGAGGTAGGTATCGGCGCGAATGGACCAGCGCCGGGGCACGTGACACAGCTCAATACGGGCACGCCGTACAGCGTGGACCGTACCGATGGCAGCCGCGAAATTGCACAGGGCGGTCCCGCCCGCTCGGCCCAGGAAGATCGCGGCTAGCGCGGCGTGCCGCTCGTGACCGGCCCGCTCATCGAGGTACAGGCTGACCCGCCATGGTGAACCGGGCTCGTCGTCGTCATACCAGCCGGCCATGACCACGCCGAGGTCATCAAGGCGCAGCCCGTCGGCGCGGCCCCGGCTGATCTGCCAGGACAACGCGAACTGGCAGATGCCATAGGTAGATCGTCCGCCCGCGCGCTCGCCGGCCAGGCAGGAACAGCGGGAGGCGCGGGAGCGGGAGATCGCCGAGGGGCACGCGGAGGCCGAGGCGGTGACCCGCACACTGCAAGCCAACCTGACCGAGCTCCGGACACTCCTGACGGGCACCCTGGACGAGGACCCGTACCTGCCGTGGGAGCGTTTCAAGGAGCCCTTGCTGACCGCCGAGTTCAAGCCCCCGCAGCAGGCCCGCGACTTCGCCGAAGGCAAGCGCAAGGCGGTGGCCGACTATTTCAGCGGGGTGCTGGCCGTGCAGCGGTACCCCAGCGAATTCCCGACCGGCGTGAAAATCGCCTACCTGCCATCTGACCGCGAGCTGAGGATCGACATCGACTTGCCGCTGATGTCGGCGATCCCCGAGCTCGAATCGGCGGAGTACCTGATCACGAAGAAGGAACTCAAGTACAAGAAACTCACCGCGGCGGCCCGGAACAAGCTCTACCAGCAGGTCGTCGCCCAGATGGCACTGCGAACCCTCTGGTGCGTCTTCGCCGCGGATCGGGAAGGCCTCGTCGGCGAAGCCGCCTGCAACGGCTATGTCGACACCACCGACACCGCAACAGGCCAGGATGCGCACTGGTGCCTGGTCAGCGTGCAGGTCCCGCGTGCTGAGTTCGAGCGGCTGGACCTGGCCCGCGTCGACCCGATGGACTGCCTGGCGTACCTGCACGCCAAGATCTCCAAGACCCCGGAGAAGTACCAGCCGGTCCAGCCCATCATCGAGTACCCCTGGGACGACCTCCACTACGCCGAGGAACTCGACGCAGCCGCTGGCCTCGACAGCGTGCAGAACCTCCTGGACCTCGACGGGTACGAGTTCGAGCAGCTTCTCGTCAAGCTCTGCCAGGAGATCCCCGAGTTCGACGAGGTCCGCCGCACCCGGTCACGGGCCGACGGCGGCATCGACTTGGTCGCGGTGAACAAGACACCCTTCGTCGGCGGCCGCGTCGCCATCCAGGCCAAGCGGTACGCCCCGCATAACAAGGTCGACATCGCCGCCGTCAGGGAGATCATCGGCTCCATCTCCCAGCGTGAATTCACCAAAGGGATCATCGTCACCACCTCGGGCTTCACTTCGGCCGCCCGCCAGGAAGCCGAACGCCTCGGCGTCGAACTCTACGACGGCGAACGTCTCCTATGGCTGCTCCGCCACCACCTTCACCGTGAGTTCAACATCATCGACCAGTCGCGCCGCAAGCCTCCATTCAGAAAGCCTCCAAGACCGGGCACCGCTCCGTAGCAGCGGAAAGCACGTAACTCCGCCGCAAGCCGGCCCGGAGCTGCGATGTCCCGTGCCGGGGTGACGAACGTGCTGCTTAGACCGGTGGCAGCGCCACGGCGTCCGAACGACATGCTTGAGTAAGGCCGTCCAACGACCAGGCTTCGCTGTCTGGAATGCCTGGATCATCTGCGGCCACCCAGAGTGCCCGGTCAACCTCTCGCAGGCTCAACCGCACAAGTTCGCCAGGCTCCTGCACGCGGCTCCGGTGGGCCATCGACTGGAACTTCCAGCTGATCAGCCTGACAACCTGGCCGCGCTCAAGCGCGTCCAGCCCTGCGAATCCGCCAAGCCACTCGTCCTCCACAGCGCGGGCAACGGCATTCCGCTCAGCCGGTGCCGATCTATCAGGGTAGAACTCAGACCAGGCCCTCAGCCTGTCGCAGATACCGATCGCCGCCATGCGGCAAACGTAGCTCAACGATTCCCCGCGGAAGCGGCCATCGATTCAGAACCGGATGTTCTGTGAGGGTGCTTTCGCTCCAGCCAAACTGATCATTCTGCGCACCGAGTCGGCAGGGAGGATGCGTGTATTGACACTGGAATCGCCTCCGAATGGGAGGCGGCGTCTAGCACCCAACGCCATCGCTTTCAGGTGTTAGTTAATAACGGTCAAGGTCATATCCCGCCTGTGCGGCGGCCCGCATTGGTTCCTTACGACGTTGCCCCGCCCGTCACCGCGGCCGACGGGACCACCGGCGCTTCGTGGGCCATGGCGGCCCGCTCGGCCGCATTGCCCGAGACCCATTTGAGCAGGAACGGGAGCAGGATCGTCGGGAACACCAGCGGCACGAGCAGCATCTGAAGCCAATCCCACAGGGTGTTCCCGGAATAGCCGGTCCACGCCCACCGCAGGGCGTAACCGCCGATCACGGTAACGATCCACCCGGCCGCCAGGGCGATGACCATTCCCCTCTCGTACGGGCGCAGCAAGCGGCCCTGGTACCGGATGCCCCTGCCGGTCAGCGCCGCCGTAATGGCCAGCGCCGCCGGCAGCACGAGCAAGTCGATCCAGTTCCACAGCTTCTGGTCGCTGAAGCCGGTCCAGCTGATCGGGACCAGGTAGCCGGCGATCACGAATCCGGTGAAGGCCACGATGAATGCGACGTAGACGATTCGCCAGCCCGTGCCGATGTATTCCCGGTCCTGAATCCACAACGGGATAGTGCCCAGGACGACCGGTAGCAGCAGCAGGTCGAGCCAGTCCCACACTTGGCCGTTTGCCTCAAAACCGGTCCACTTCCATGGCCCGGCGTAGCCCCCGACGAGCGCGACTAGCCCGGCCACGACCAGGACGTACGTGGCGTCTTTCCGCACCGTCTCGTTGTCCGCGAGCTTGTGCAGCCTGCCGGCCGGCTCCACGGTCTCGGCGGCGTGCTCCTTGACCGCGTCCGCGGACGGCGCCCAGGACAGGTCGGCCGCGGCGAGCTTGTCCGCTAGCGCGGTGCGCATCAGCGCCCTCGCCTGGCCAACGATATCCGCGTCGGTGATGGCGCCCGCCGCGGCGCGGGGGTGGCCGACATCCGCGGTTCTGCCCAGCTCGACGAGGGCACCTAGGCCCCGCAGCTCATCCGGCTCGATGGTAAGCGTCAAGACAGCCATATGGCAGTCCTCCCCTCGCCTCCCGCCGACTGTCACCCCCGCCCGCCGTGGCTGGCCGGGCGGCGAAGCGAGCGGAAACGCGTCACGCTACAATTTCGGCGGGATCCAGCCGAAATCTGCCTGACAGGTTTCCTGCGCCAATACTACCGATAATGCTGAGAATATCAAGTTTACCGCGCTAAGGGAACGTGCTGATCTCATGCTGTCTCGGACCCACCTGACCATCTGATGCGCCGCATCCGTAACAGCCGTCACAGGCCGTGCATAAAGTGGGCCGATCGATCAGCACCCCTCTCCTATCGCATCTCACTGTTAAACTGCTTCCAATGACTCAGCCAAGCTTGGGGGAGGTGTCAACGGCACCGACCTCGCGATCAGGGTTTCTTTTGAGCGCTAAGCGTCTCAATTACCACGCCAGTACCGTTGCACACTACGATGCGGCACCTGATACGTAAGTATTCGGAAGTCCTGTGAGAAGGCATGCCGATGGTCGGCGTGGCGGTTCTCGGTGGCCATGCCGGTGGCGGCGTTATTTGCGCGGGGTTTAATCCGGCGGGGGTGGCTGTGCCCAGATGCGGAGGTCTTCGGGGCTGGCGTTCCAGGGCAGGAACCGTTCCAGGACTGGCCCGGTGAGCGGCCTGCCGCCGTTGCGGCCCCATTCGTCGAGGTAGGCAGTCAGCCAGGTCAGGACGTTGAGGCCGGCCATCTGGGCGGTGGCGGTGGCGGTGACGGCGGCGTTCCGGGCGGTGTCCCCGTTATGGGAGCCGCGGGCGTTTTTCCTGGTCACGACCGGCCCGCGGATCATCCGCTCCGCGGCGTTATTGTCCAGCGACACCAGGGGATAGTCCCGGTGCGCGATCAGGCCGTCCCATTCGCGGTCCAGGGTGGCGAGCGCCTTCTTCGCGGGTTCCTGCAGGCCCGGGGCTTCCGCTTGTCGAATTGGCATATTATCTTCCATGAAGAGCCCCATGCAGCAATCCGCTTTCGTGAGCCGACTCCCGGCAACGCACTG